>CALCHQ010000001.1 GCA_937901085.1 uncultured Verrucomicrobiales bacterium
GCCAAGGCAGTTGGCATCGGTGCCATCAAGTTTGCGGAACTTTCCCAGAACCGCATGAGCGACTACATTTTCGACTGGGAAAAGATGCTCGCTCTCACTGGCGATACTGCACCTTATCTTCAGAATTCCTACGTACGCGTGCGTTCCATCTTCCGCAAGATTGATGGTGAGTTTGTAGCACCTGAATCATTGACTATCAATGAGAACGCAGAAATTCATCTTACACGTCTGCTCGTTCGATTCGGTGAAGTTGTACCTTCCACACTCGATGACTGCCGCCCGAATCTCCTGGCAGCCTACCTCTACGAACTGGCCAAGGCATTCCACAGTTTCTACGAAGCATGCCCCGTTCTCAAGAGCGAAGGTGCTACCCGCGAAACCCGACTTGCACTCTGTGACCTTACCGCAAAGGTGCTTAAGAAGGGCATGGGACTCTTCGGTATCTGCATGCCGGAGCGTATGTAATGATACCCCTCATGAGACACTCATTTTACATCCTCTGTCTGGCAGCTACAACAAGCTGCTGGGCAGAGGATTATGCTATACAAAATTCTTCTGGAAACAGTGCTGAAAATTCGCCAGTTTTCATCTATATTTCCAGCCAGAATTCCGAGGTTTCGCACGCAATCAATCTTGGACTTCTAGAATGCCTGCTTCAGCAACCAGAGAGAGCCCGAAATTATTTTCAAAAAGCAGAGCAGGGGGATTCAGAATGCCTGTTTGCTCATCTCGGAATTCTACTCTGCACCCAGAGCCACACACCCCTCTACCGCCAGCATCTGGGCAAGCTCAATCAGCTACTGGATACAGCCGTTCTCACGCCGGTTGAGGAGTGGTATATTTCCACATTTCTACAATACCTGAATGGCGACCTCAAAGGAGCTGCAGATGCCTTCAGAAAGCGTGCTTCCGTCTACAGGAAAGACAATATGGCCACTGCCTGGGATATCAAATTGAATCATCTCGCAGGTGAGGAGGCACAATCCCTCAGCAAGAGAGCGCAAGAGTATCTCAACCGCCAGCCGGATAGCACCATTGCCCACTATTGCCGGGCTATACTGGAAGAATATGCAGCGCAGCCATCTGATGCAGCCCTGCAAAGCGCCAGTTTCTCGGCCGATAAGGATACCGAACAACCTGCATATGCCCTCCTGGCCGG
>CALCHQ010000002.1 GCA_937901085.1 uncultured Verrucomicrobiales bacterium
GCTAACAGATTACAGGGTCAAGAGAGAGAAAGAGATGGAAGACATGATCGCGTTTTGCGCCCGCAGCTCACAATCGCAGAGCGCTCGCGCCAAGGAGCCTATGCCCTTTTCCGGGGCTAACCCCAGAGAATGGCTATTGCAAATGCGGCAATATTACGATATGGAAGGCTTCGGAGAGAAGCAGAGATTAAAGGACGCTCCGTTTCATCTAAGAGGAGACGCTCACCTGTACTATTATACGTTGGCGCAGCGCAATCCGGCGCGACTCCCAAAGACTTGGACTGAATTTGAGAATTTAATTACACAACGGTTCGGTTCTAGGTCTCCAGTGGAGACGATGCAGAGGCTAAGGCAAATCAGGTATCGAGATAGCGTGAGCGACGTAACAACGCAGTTCGCTCGCATTTGCGCGGAGGGCGAGCCGATACCAGAAGATAAATTAATCTACATTTATCTAGGGCGTTTTCCCAAGGCTATGGTGGACGAGGCGCTAAAGCAAGACTTTTCTACGTGGGTAGAGGCTAGCGATTACCTAATGACACAAAATAGTAAGCATAATATGAGGCTGGCGGCGTGGTATCAAGAAGCCTCTCCCGAGCTCAGAAGGGAGGTTGAAATGGATAAACAATGCATGAGAGAAGGCTGGATACCAAAAAATCCAGCTAATTCGGGTTCTAAGCTGCCCGCTAGTGTTAAGCCAGGGCCAGGCGGGCAAGGAGCGGGAGCCAACAAATTGGGACCAGGGGCGGCGCGCAGCACACCGGGACACGAGAAAACAAGTTTTAATAAGTTTTTGGAATCATTGGTGTGTCATGCGTGTCAAGGAAGGGGACATAGAGTTAAAGAGTGTCCGAGTCGAGACCCCGCCACCCGGCAAGACGACAGCAAGTGTAGGAAGTGCGGCGGCATGGGGCACTGGGCCCGCGCCTGCCCTTCTCAAGGACCAACATGGACGCACAGGCAAGGGGCGCAGCAGACACAACAAGCAGCGCTCGAGACGGCTGCTGGGCGGACGGGAAACGGGCAGGCCTAGTTGGGCAAGGGGGGCACCCGACTAGGCCGATACTGGCGGCTACCGCAGCTCTCCATTTCAGGGGTAGCATCACAAACAAGGACCAAACAAATTACATCAACAAGGGGTTTGGAAATGGCCCAAAACAAGCTGGCGACCATTGGAGCGGCCCATGGAGGGCCGAAAACGCAGAAGGGATCTTTGCATCTATCGTGCAGCCGCGAGAGCCAACAGCTATCTGGAATACTAGATTAAAAACTAAAGAAAAACTAGAAAGGGGAGCGGAAAGCAGAGGAGCAACAGAAGGCCTAAACGTTGAAAGCTGCACTAGCACAATTTGCGCCGCGTGTGGCGCTAATGAAACTTCTACAATTCTTAACCCAAAGTTGAACTTTGAAGATAATGTTGTAAATCAACCAAAACGCACCGCACAAAGTGCGGGAAAACAAGAAAACAAAGAGGAAATAGACTTAAATCCCCCTTGCTGCAAAAGTTCAGAGGCAGCAGCAGGGGGGCTTCAAGGAGGTAAAAAGACTTTTAATGACAGCGCTGCAGCAGAAGCACAAGCACAAAAAAGTTGTAAGAAGACAGCGGAAGAAGCAGAAAATACAAAAAGTAAACAAAAACGCGTAAAACAGGAAGAGCAGCAGCAGCAGGCACCAAGCAGACTTACTGAAGCAAAGGTTGCTTGTTCCGCGCCATCTGGCGCTACCCAAACACCTGCAGCAGCAAAATGGTTTCCCGTTTTAGATGAGGAAAGACATAAAACAGAGGCAGGGGCAGAAACACAAGCACA
>CALCHQ010000003.1 GCA_937901085.1 uncultured Verrucomicrobiales bacterium
AGAAGCAGCTCATCTCGCAGCTGAGCCCCACGCTGGAAAGTAAAGTGATTTCCGTCAGCGAACGCGGCTTGACTTCCACGCAATGGAGCGTTTATAATACGGATACGAAGCGAACCCAATACAGCAGCGTCCCGGCCTCCGACATCACCGCCGAAACGGTCGTGGTGGATGGCTTTGTACTCCAGCAGAAAGACACCGCCGGTATCACCACCAGCGCCACGCGGCAGTACACCGCCAGCGGTATCATCCACACGCACACAGACGGCCGCGGCAACACCACCACCACGCAGACCGACATCGCCGGGCGCACCACCAGCGTGACCGATGCCGCAGGCAACACGACCACCACGGCCTACGATGCCCACCATGACACACCTGCCACCATCACCGATGCGCTAGGCAACACCACCTGCTACCGCTATGACGAACGTGGCCGCAAGGTCGCCGAGTGGGGGAGCGCGGTTCAGCCCGCCTGCTTCGGCTACGATGATGCCGGTAAACTCGTCTCGCTTAAAACCTTCAGGGCAGGTACGGAAAACATCTGCACCAATCCTGCCGGGCGTACGGATGGTGATGAAACGACGTGGAGCTTCGACCCCGCTACCGGCCTGGAGCTCGGCAAGACCTATGCCGACAACTCCTCCGTGGTGAAAACCTACGATGCCTTCAACCGCCTGGCCACCGAAACAAATGCCCGCGGCATCGTCAAGACATACCACTACGAGCCTGCCCGTGGTCTGCTGCAGGGAACAACTTACAGCGATACCACCACCCCGCGCAGCTATGCCTACAACCACCTGGGCCAGCTCACGCAGGTGAGCGATGCCGCAGGCACACGCAGCATCGGCTACAACCAGTACGGCGAGCAGGAGACGGATACGCTCGTTGCCGGCGGCAAGACCCACCTCATCACCGAAACACGCGATGCGCTGGGCCGCAGTACCGGCTACACCTATGCCAAGGAGGGGGCCACCCAGCAGACCGTCACCACCGGCTATGGCGCAGACGGGCGCATCGCGACGGCGGGCTTCCTGCATGGTGGCGTGGAGCGGCAGTTCAGCTACGAATACCTCAGCGGCACCAACCTGCTGCAGAAACTCACGCTGCCCAGCAACATGACGCTCACACAGAGCTACGAGCCGCAGCGCGACCTGCTCACCAGCATGCTCTACAAGCGCGGCAGCACCGCCGTGGCCCAGCGCAGCTACACCTACGATGCGCTGGGCCGCCCGCTCACCCGCAGCACCGCCCGCAACCGGCAGACCATCAACGACAGCTTCGGCTACAACACCCGCAGCGAACTGACCAGCGCCACGGTGAACAACGGCAGCTACGCCTACGACTACGACAACATCGGCAACCGCAAGACCGCACAGGAGAATGATGAGGAAATCATCGACTACCAGGCCAATGCGCTCAACCAGTATGCGATGCTCTCGGTGGATGATATTGCCGACTTCATCCCGTCCTACGATGCCGCCGGCAACCAGACCCGAGTGAAGACGAGCACCGGCATCTGGGCCATCAGCTACGATGCCGAGAACCGCCCGACGGATTTTACCAGCCAGGCGGTTGACGGCACCATCACCATCGTGCACTGCGAGTACGACTACATGGGGCGCAGAGCTACCAAGAAGGTGACCGTCAATGGTAGTGTAACGCTGCACCAGCGATTCCTGTATCGCGGCTACCTCCAGATTGCTTGCTGCGACCTCACTCGCAGTAACCATCCCTGCCTGTGGCTTATCACCTGGGATCCCTCTCAGCCTGTAGCTACTCGCCCGCTTGCTATCCAGAAAGATGGCACATGGTACACCTATGGCTGGGATTTGACGAAGAACATCTGCGAGGTCTACGGCCAGCATGGCTATATCCGCACAAACTACTCGTACTCCCCCTATGGCACGGTAACGGAGGAAGGTGACATCACGCAGCCTATTCAGTGGAGCAGTGAACTCAACGATGCTGAATTGGGGCTTGTATATTACAATTATCGACACTATAACCCGGTCGAGGGCAGGTGGATTGGAAAAGATACACTTCCTGTATTATTCTCCTATGTGTATTGCAAAAACGCACCGTCTACCTTGATTGATGTTTTGGGAAACAAAGAAACAAATATTTCTCTACTACTGCAATACCTTTCATTCTTCAGAGATAAAGAATATTACGACACTGACGACTTTGGTTTAACGGAAGATATAAGAAAAATAATTGATAATAAAGTTATCCCTAATGTTGTTCTGCAAATTAATAAAAAAGTGCAGGGATTAATAGAGGAACAAAGTAAGTATTATGGTGCAGAAAAAACAACATACCCTACTTCTAATAGCTATGATTTTTCATCTGTCTTATGGGCCTTAGGCAGCGGAGTAGTTCGAACTTATAGCGATATTACATACGCATGGAAAAAACTGTATTGCACAAGAAGAACGGTAACAATAGGTTTTTCTTGGGACGCTCTGATTTTCATTAAATATACAGATATCTTTCGTGATATTTTTGACATTGAAGGCTGGATTGGGCTTCCTGTTGAGGTAGGTAATGATTATCATTACGGTCATGAATGGCTGGATGTTATCAAGGGAGAGGGGTTAGCTCTTATCCTGAGATAAAGACTTCTGAGAGGTCGAGGCTGTTTCCAAATTACAGGTGATTCAAGCTAGACTCGAATGACAAAGTAGCAGTCCAGACTTGCGTGTCTGGACTGCTACTAACTAATACTATTAGGGCTGAAAATTCCAATGGTATCAAAATTACACTTGACAATAGATGCAGTTGAGCTGCAAGTAAACATGCACCCATCATCAGGAGAGCCCGCTATAGTGCATAGCGCAGCATTAAAGCTGTCACTTGCAACAGGTCTCTGCACCTTGATAGTGCAAATTAAAGAAAAAATTAAACAAAATTGACTTTTTCTTAGTCTAAGACGTTGAGTTTATGAAAAACGGTTCTTTTATTAACATGTATTCTTATTCGCTTTTAAGTGTTTTTCTGTGGGTGTTTTTATTATATCTTCCTTTTGTGTACTTCTCTCCTAGGGGACATCATCTTGGAGAATGGGCAATATATGCATTTATATGTTGCGCCATTCTAATCTTGTCTTTTATGATGACGTTGGTTTACAAACTATTTTCTCTCATAAAAACATCCACTTTGAAGAGAGATGTGATATTTATTTTTTGCATTTCATATTTATATCTACCGATTTCGCTATTTACAATGTATAAAGAAGGGATGGTTCCTTCGATATTTTCGATGGAAATGATGAATATTTTGTTTAACGTCAAACTTTATATTCTCGGAGTTGTTGTGCTTCCGGCTCCCGTTCTCTTCGTTTATTTGCTGCGCCGTGCCGGAAGAAAAACATCTCAATCTAAGGCATAAATCTCTCTGTGTTTGCCCCCATTCAGGATGCCAAGATAACCAAAGCAACACTCGATTCTTCTCAAATCGGCTCAATGTGAATTTGAATGGGTAATGTTAACACATTTCGTAAAACCTTAATAACAAGCCTTTTCCAAAGCTTCCTGCAACCCGTTATAAGTCGAGCCGAATTTCGGGGTAATTTTCAGAAAACAGCCCAATTTTTGTAAGACATTTATACACAACGAATCGGATTTGCTAAAAATCACAGTCACAAAAAGGCTATTATGGGAGCGGTCGTAACCAAGACAAAATGGTAACGACCGCTCCTTTTTTGTGCCTGAACTTTACTGTGGTGACGAAATAGCAAATGCCTCCTAATTTGTGTTGAGTACATTATATTTTTGTTGGCCTGCACAAAATTTTATGCAAGCCTGTTAAGCTCTTCAATGAAACAACTCCAGCAATGATGATTTCTTTCACTCTTGCCTTTTATTACCATTATCGACTTGCAGTGCGTTGTTTATAAACGTCTTGGATTAAGCTGTTTCTTTCGACTTCCATCGCCCACAATCTGACCGGGTAGAAACAGGTCAGAAATACGCCACATATCCAGAATTGGTCTCGTCAACATGCCCCGTGGAAAACGAGATAGAAAAAGCTACCCGGTACATGTTCTTTGTTTCCTGTTCAATCGGAGGTTCAGAATGACTGTAACCGAATAAGACACAAAGATACTCCCGCAGGTTCTTTCTGACCTGATTCGCCAGGTTCTTGTTGGGGTACGGCGAAGCATCATCGCGACCGCCATGGGCGGCAAACGATTTCAACAAGCATATCATTTGGTGACGCTTGCCTTTGCTGAGGGATGCTATAGTTGAAAACTCCCCCGTCACCGAATACGCCTATGGCACAGAAAGCACGGAGGAAGGTGTGTTGAGCCTCACCACCACCACGCGTTACAATGCCGCAGGCCAGCCGCTCACCAGCACACAGAAGCAGCTCATCTCGCAGCTGAGCCCCACGCTGGAAAGTAAAGTGATTTCCGTCAGCGAACGCGGCTTGACTTCCACGCAATGGAGCGTTTATAATACGGATACGAAGCGAACCCATTACAGCATCGTTCCGGACTCCGACACCACCGCCGAAACGGCGACGGTGGACGGTTTTGCGATTTCGCAGAAAGATTTTTCCGGCATCGTGACCACCGCCACCCGCCGCTACACCGCCACGGGTATGGAACTGGCGCACACCGATGGCCGCGGCAACACCACCACGACCGTGACGGATATCGCCGGGCGCACGACTGCTGTGACGGATGCCGCCGGCAACGTGACCACCACGGCGTACTGCGCCTGCTGCGACCAACCCGCCTCGGTAACGGATGCCCTGGGTAACACCACCCACTACCGCTACGATATCCGCGGCCGCAAGGTGGCCGAATGGGGCACAGCAAGCCAACCCGCGCTCTTTGCTTATGATGAGGCGGACAACATGGTCAGCCTCACCACCTACCGCAACCCGGCAGCTGATATCACCACAGACCCGGCTGATATTCAGGGCGATGTGACCACCTGGGTCTACGCCCCCGCCACCGGGCTGGAGCTCCGCAAGACCTACGCCGACAACAGCAGCGTGGTGAAGACCTACGATGCCTTCAACCGCCTGGAGACAGAAACCACCGCCCGCGGCAAGGTCAAGTCGCACAGCTACGAATCCGCCCGCGGGCTGTTGCTGAGTACCACCTATTCAGACTCCACCACCCCGCGCAGTTATGAATACAACCACCTCGGCCAGCTCACGCAGGTGACCGATGCCGCAGGAATTCGAAGCATTGGCTACAACGCCTACGGCGAGCTGGAGACGGATTCCCTGCTGTCAGGCGGCAAGACCCACCTCATCACCGAGACGCGCGATGCCATGGGCCGCAGTACGGGCTACACCTATGCCAAGGAAGGCACCACCCTGCAGACCGTCACCACCGGTTATGGTGCAGATGGCCGCATCAACAGTGCCGGATTCCTGCAGGGCGGTGCCGCAAAGCAGTTCAGCTACGAGTATCTACCTGGTACAAACCTGATGCAGAAGCTCACGCTGCCCAGCAACATGACGCTCACTCAGGAATACGAGCCGAATCCCGACCTGCTCACCAGCATGCTGTACAAGCGAAGCAATACCGGCATTGCCCACCGCAGCTACACCTACGATGCGCTCGGTCGTCCGCTCACCCGCACCACCTCGCGCAACAACGCCACGGTGACAGATACCTTTGGGTACAACACCCGCAGTGAGCTGACCAGTGCCCAGGTGAACAGCGCCGCTTATGCCTACGATTACGACAACATCGGCAATAGAAAGACGGTAACCATACCAGCTAGTGTAAACTTCTTTCTGTAAAATCAAATGAGCACTATGTTTTTATCTGCACCCCCAATTCTGCGCTGGTTGGCCATGGATTTCAAAAGTTGTAAATTGACCGAACTGGGTAAACAATACTGGAGAAACGCCAGAATCGGGCGCATCTAACAATCAACAATTAATATAAGAGACATAACATTATGGCAATAGAATACAGATGGATCATTAAAGCCGACGAAATTCCCGGTATTCCTTGCAGGTCGGACACTACGCCCCCTGTGAAAGATGACCGCACATATCGTAATTTTATCGAGAGCTCTTTTCAAAACGGATACATTGATGCCAACGAGCTTTCCAGTATCTTATTTCCGGAATCCGAGCAATCAGGAAGAAAACAGATTTTCATCTCGCATCCCCACAGTTGCTATGAAGCCGCCAGACGAGTAAAAGATTTACTCTCTAAGGAGTATTACTGTTTTGTGGATGTCGATGTATGGGAGCAAGTAGATCGCATACTTAGCTCACTACAAAGAAAAGGGGTAGACAAGCTCCGGCTCCAAGAATGCAACAACTGGGCAGCTCACATGTACTTGCTGCTTACACAAGCCATCCTGAGAGAAATTGCCAAAAGCCACATTGTTCTCTATATTGAATCAGAAAGCAAAGATTCTGAGATCATTCATTCACCATGGCTGTATTTCGAGCTAAACGCAGTTCAGGAATTAGTTTCAGCAAAGGGGCGTATGCTTAAAGAGGCCAATTTTTCCGCTGTGCAGATACCAGTCATCAACTACGACATCAACAATCTCACCAAGGATTTCACGCGCATAGACGCAGAACTCCTGAGGCAAATTCCCTCTTCACTTCCTGCTGAAATAGAAGAGAGAGCCTATTGGAAATCCTGTATCAGATTCCGTCATTCCCATTAACGAGCAATTCGAGACTCGAGCAGACCGATCACGCAAAACGCCACACGTGTCCCAAAGATATGGGGCAAGAGGATTTACGATTTTGGATTTACGATTTACGAATCGAAAGTTAGCGCCTTACGCCGATAGAGCCGCGAATGTATGCTTACTGCCGATGGTGAGGAGGGTGATACCCCACTACGTTTTTTCACACGGAACACTATGCCTTTATGTCGTTTAGGGCTATTTTTCCATAATCTTTGGGACACATGTGGCAAAACACCCAGAAAAAAATAAGTATTGCTTTTGAATTCGGTTTATGATAGATAAATAGGTAAGACTTTCACTCAACCACATCATCACCATGTCAACATTACCCATCGATCAAGAACAGGGCGCTCGGAACGATAATCACCAGTCTAAAACGCACCTTTCAGAGTCAGGAGCCCAGTTACTTGACGCCGTATTCTCACGCAGTTCTGTCAAAATCCCCACATTGGGGACAATTCTTGATGGAGCAAAACGCCGTTCTCTCTCGCCAGAACGCCGGCAAGGCAAAAAAATGCTGGAGATTTCTTTCATTATCACCACGACAGACGGTCAGATAATGATTTCTCACCGGGATTCCCGACAAGGAGCTCGTTTACTCAGTGAAAAAAACACTGAGCTCACCCAAAACTATTCCGGTTTAAAAAAAGGGACGAACCTGACTTCCATTTCAATCAAACCCAAGCCTGTTCCTGCATCATATGCAGACTTAATCAAAGATCTGAACAATAAAATTCCTAGAAATGCATTTTTAGAAAACCCGATAAAAAGCGTCAACTTCCTAGGCATTGCAAAAAACCAAAGAACAGACGAGCATACATCCAAAATCCTGTATACATACTATTTCTATATTTTCGAGTTAAAAATAGAATTGAAAAATTTGGGGGCCTTTAAGAAATCCATCGAAGAAGACAGTGCGGTCGACACCGAAGACCTTGAAAATCTGGTTTTCCTCCCTCTAGGTAAGGATATCATCAACGTCACCGCCAGCAACTATTATGTTGAGCGGGCCGCAACACTCATGTTGCTCCGTCATCATGGTTATGCTGAGGATGACGTGATGCAATTAAATCCGGGTAATCCCATTGCCACCTACCGCATGGCGCAGCAAGAAACGCCTTTCGATGTTACTGCGGGTGCCTATTTCATATCGCATGCCCGGGCAGACAAGAAGAAATACCTCTCTACGTTCACCAAGAGGCTCAAGGTCCGGGACATCAAATACTGGATTCAGGATGAGCATGCCCAACGAGGGGAAAACTGGGATATTGCTAATAAGTCCAACATTCCTCTTTGCAAAGCATTCATCTGTGCCGAAACCCCGAAAACCAGGAACAACAAGAACGTACTGGACGAAATCGCGCTTGCCATGGAGGCGCATACCCGATATCCGGAATATCAGATTTTCCGAATCCAGAGCAGTAATTTCTACAACTTTGATGACAAGTCAGATACATTTGCGCCGGAAGATTTTCGGAAATCGTTATTGGATATTCTCAAAGATGAGGCGTTGGTGGAATACTACATGAATCTGACAGTCGAAGTCATTGACATGGAAAACCTCAAGAATCCGGATGTATGGGATACGGTTATCAACAATCTACCTAAATGACGGATAACGCGATTTAACACGTACACGCCCACCCGGCATCAGCAGAGAACCGAATCTCTCACATGGGAAGAGATTCGGTTCTTCATTTCTGCAATCCAAGAACTCAGCTTGTCATGACTTATTCGACAAGAGCCAGGCATTTATTTCAGCAAAGACGTTGATGTAATCGCTTCGATTCTTGAGCTTCTCAGCCAGAGGACTCAGAGTCTCACCGGTGGCTAGAATCTTTGAAGCACCCCCTGTTTTCCCCAGGACAAAGCACTCAATTGCCGGAACCGAGTTCGTTGATTCAGCCCCAGTGGCAGCTCTCTCCTGTATCCGTCTCCGCTGGTTCTCTGCTTTCACCTTCTCGTATTCATCCTCGACGCCATCCATTCCCCCAATGAAAACGGCAGCTCTCGGACTTGCGTTCTCCAGCATACTCTTTCGCATATATTCCAGTGAATTATTGCGATCGGGATTACCCGCCTTGTCCTTTTGAACATCAGTCCATTCAATTCTCTTGAATCTCTCAACCTCATCGGGTATCGTATCGGCAAAGAACTCAGACTGATAAATGGTAATATTTTCCAACGTACCTAAAGCCTCTGCCGCCTTCAGCACAAAGGGATTAATTTCCGGGTGCCCCCCGAATACGATACGGTGGTAGGGAGAAAGCATCTTAACCATGGCGATGACGGCGGAAACAACCGCAGGGACATCGACTTCATAATGTTCCGTATTTCTGCTTGGCACGCTGGCAGATAAAAACACCACTGAACGCTCACTTCTTAGCCCATTCTCGCTTTTAGGTTTCTGCCATTGCACCCCGGTTTCACCACACAACCACTCCATGTACTCAATACATGGAGTGGAATAGCCGAGGCGGGAACAATATATCCTTCTATTTTGGGAACTTTTTCTTTTATTAAACGCATGCAAAATCTCAGCACTCGGGAAATAGGGGCATACCAGATATGCACTACCATCGTTCAGTCTGCTGATGACCATATCCGAAAGGACTTCCGTACCAGGTAATGCCTTCCCACCATGTTCTCTTTGCCACTCGTCAAACACCAATCGACGACGATTGGACATACTCGCTATCCGAAAAGATTCAATACGCAGGCAAATGCGATTTAACTCCCTGTCAGACAAGCGGCACCGGCCGCACGAACTGACAACGTGGTGTCGGTCAGCAAAGAACGAAGAGTATTTATCATCATCCTTGTGAAAGTTGAGCCTGAATATGGAAACGCCTCGCAATTCCGCTGCTATAAGCTCCTCTCTAACCCATTTCGATTTAAAAATGTTCGAGGTCTGCAAGAACACGATGATATCGGAATGGTGCAGCTCATTCATCAGGAACTGCTGAAAATCCCGCCCCTCTTCGATGCTGATCCAATCCAGAAAAACCTCGTATCCCCGCAACGTCAGTTCATCTCGCAATTGGTCGGCCACCACCTGCGACTCTGTCCTCTTGTAACTGATGAACACCTTCCTGCGGGCTGCTGTAATATTAAAGGCATGAAATATATCTACGATGAGTCTGTAAGGTAGTCTCTTATCCTCCAGTTGATATTCGGTCGCATTGAATACCCGAATCTCGCCCGCAGGCAACTCTTCGCCTGTTGCTTCCAACGCATGCACAACAGGAAAGAAAGACGCACCTTTCGAGTTCAACACCTTAGCTACCTTCCCGACACGCTCATCCGCACTTATTCCAGGGCTGGAAAAGTACACTCCGCAGAGCAGGCCGTTTTCAGCGTGTTGCCCAATAGCCTCCGGGTCTATATCACACAAGAGTTGAAAATTCTCGAAAGAGACACCGACAGCCTCTCCATGCTGCTGCAGCATCCGTTCAAACTCGTAATGCCTGGATGTATCACCATACAACAGTATCGTATATTTATGCGTTTTCATGATTTAAATATATTGGCGTATCAGCTGAACTACTTCAGGAAGAGTTAATGGATGCAAATGCCCGATATCTGCTGCATGAGAAATGTTCAGACTTTCATTTACCATACGAGCAGCGTTATAAGCCGCATTTTTTTTCAGTTCAGGTTCCACCAGCAATGATGATGTCAACAACTCCAGCGCGAGCCAGGGAGATTCTGTTCTAATCCGATTGGCATCCAGCTGTGATCTTCCTCCCTCAGGCAGGACAAACACAAATAAGGGAGAATTTTTTATAGCCTCCACCAGCGATTTCGCCAGGGTAAGATACATGTGCTTTGATATTTCACTGCACTTATGATGCCAATACGAACCATCTTTCCCTTCCACCCGGGCATATTCAGACTGCAACATCTCAATGGCACTGTACACGTTCTCCCAATATTCTGAGTCGACAAAACATCTGACTCCAGGGCACTTAACCTTAATTACCTGTACAATCTGTTTCACACGTTCCGCATCCCGCGACAAATGTGAAATAAAAATCATACGGTGAGGCACAGGAAAGACGAGACGGGCAAAGTGGTCTGCATCAAACCTGACCTCTTCACCAGCTACTGTCGTGCAAGTCATAATCGACTCCTTCACAGATTGGCTTTCATCTATGCCAGTAGATTGATACGATTGCTGCAAGCCTGCTTGATTCAGGCGGCAAAAAAGCGAAATCTCGGATAAACAGTAATGTTTCATCATGAGTTACAATATAACACACATCCGATGCATTACAAGCTTTTTTCCAAATTAACAAGCAACACGGAGCGATACATTAAAGTTTTTTTCATTGTGACCGCTCGAGCTTCCACAACCCATAATTTGCCATTACCTCTGCTCATAAATCAAAAAAAACAGTCCTGCTGCACCTGCCACACACTTTAGGATTGACTCTGACGGCGTATGGCTTACAATATCCCGCGTTATGAAGAAACCCGTAACTGTGACCGTGACCGGCGCCGCCGGCAATATTTCCTATTCCCTTCTGTTCCGCATTGCAGCTGGCGAGATGCTGGGTGCTGACCAGCCCGTGATTCTGAAGCTCCTCGAAATCACCCCCTGCCTGGAGAAACTCCAGGGCGTGGTGATGGAACTTGAGGACTGCGCTTTCCCGCTGGTGAAGGAAATCGTGGCTACCGACGACCCCGCCGTGGCTTTCAAGGATGCCGACTGGTGCATGCTGGTGGGTTCCGTTCCCCGTAAGGCCGGTATGGAGCGTAAGGATCTGCTCTCCATCAACGGCAAGGTGTTCGTGGGCCAGGGCAAGGCCATCGCCGAGAACGCCGCCCCCGGCTGCCGCGTGTTCGTGGTGGGCAACCCCTGCAACACCAACTGCCTCATCGCCCTGCACAACGCTACCGGTCTGCCCAAGGAAAACTTCTTCGCCATGACCCAGCTCGATGAATACCGCGCCAAGAGCCAGCTGGCTGCCAAGGCCGGTGTGCATGTGACCGAAGTGACCAACATGACCATCTGGGGCAACCACTCCGCCACCCAGTACCCGGACTTCACCAACGCCAAGATTGGCGGCAAGCCCGTGACCGAGGTCATCTCCGACATGGAATGGCTCAAGACCGACTTCATCAAGACCGTGCAGCAGCGCGGCGCTGCCATCATCCAGGCCCGCGGCCTTTCCTCCGCTGCATCCGCAGCCAACGCCGCCCTGATGACCGTGAAGAACCTGACCACCCCCACCGCCGAGGGCGACTGGTTCTCCGTGGCTTCCTACACCGACGGCACCAAGTATGGTCTGCCCGCCGGCATCATCTGCTCCCAGCCCACCCGCACCAATGCGGACGGTACTTACAGCATCGTTGAGGGGCTGCCCATCGACGAGTTCTCCCGCGCCAAGATCGACGCCTCCTGCGCCGAGCTGCTCGAGGAGCGCGCTGAAGTGCTGGGCGAGTAAAGCTATTCCCGAAACTTCAAGCAAAAAGCCGGTTCCTGCCACGCAGGAGCCGGCTTTTCATTTCCACACAGCGCAGCCTGTGTCATGATGCCCCGGAAAACGCCATGTCTGCTTGACGCATTTCCGCACCTATGTTAAATTTCAACCAATCAGAATTATGGGTAAAACTCTCTACCAGAAAGTATGGGAAGCGCACACGGCAGGCACACTGCCAGACGGGCGCACGCAGCTCTTCATTGCCACCATGTACCTGCACGAGGTGACCTCACCGCAGGCCTTTGCCATGCTGCGCGAGCTGGGGCTGCCTGTGCTGCACCCGGAACGCCTCTTTGCCACGGTGGACCACATCATCCCCACCGACAACCAGTGCGAACCCTTTGCCGACCCACGCGCCGCAGCCATGCTCAACGAACTGCGCCGCAACTGCCAGGAAAACAACATCCGCCTCTTCGACCTCAGCAGCGGCCGCCAGGGCATCGTCCACATGGTAGGCCCGGAGCTGGGCATCACCCAGCCGGGCATGACCATCGTCTGCGGTGATTCACACACCGCCACCCACGGCGCGGTGGGCAGCATTGCCATGGGCATCGGCACCACCCAGGTGCGCGATGTTCTGGCCACCCAGACCCTGGCCATGAGCCCGCTCAAAGTACGCAACGTGCGTGTGGAAGGCACGCTGCGCCCCGGAGTGACCGCCAAGGACGTGGCGCTGCATATCATCGGCAAGCTGGGCGCCAACGGCGGCCTGGGCTATGCCTATGAGTTCGGCGGCAGCGCCATTGAAGCCATGGATATGGATGGCCGCCTGACCCTCTGCAACCTGGCCATCGAAGGAGCAGCCCGCTGCGGCTACATCAACCCGGATGAAACAACCTTCGAATACCTGAAAGGCCGCCCCTATGCACCCAAGGGAGCCGACTGGGACGCAGCCGTAGCCCGCTGGAAGAGTTTTGCCTCTGATGCCGACGCCGTCTACGATGACGTGGTCATCATCCCGGCAGAGGAAATCGAACCCACCGTCACCTGGGGTATTTCACCGGATATGAACATCGGCATCGGCGGCACCGTCCCTTCCCCGGAGGAAGCCCGCGACGACGAGGGACGCAAGGCTTGCACCACCGCCCTGGAATATATGAAGCTCACACCGGGGCAGCCCATCAAGGGACTGCCAGTGGATGTGGTCTTCATCGGTTCCTGCACCAATGGGCATATCACCGATTTCCGCGCCGTGGCCCCCTACCTCAAGGGGCGCAAAGTGAAACCCGGCATCAAGGCGCTCGCCGTCCCCGGTTCCCAGATGACCGCCGTACAGTGCGAAGAAGAAGGCATTGCTGCCATTTTCCGTGAAGCCGGCTTTGAATGGAGACTGCCCGGCTGCTCCATGTGCCTGGCCATGAACCCGGACAAACTGGTAGGCGACCAGATTTGCGCCAGCACCAGCAACCGCAACTTCAAGGGCCGCCAGGGAAGTCCCACCGGCCGCACCCTGCTCATGAGCCCCATCATGGCTGCCGCGGCAGCCGTCACCGGCACGGTGGCCGACGCCCGCGAGGTATTCGACATCCAGTAACCCCCTTTCACCAGACATGCCTCTCACCAAAATTATCAGCATCAGCGGCAAGGCCGTTCCCGTGGCCGGGGCGGATATGGATACCGACCGCATCATACCGGCCCGCTTCCTCAAGTGCATCACCTTCGATGAACTGGCCGGCACTATGTTCTACGACGAACGCTTCAACGCCGACGGCAGCAGCAAAGGCCACCCCATCGATGCTCCGCAGCACGCCGGAGCCGCCATCATCCTGGGTGGCGAGAACTTCGGCTGCGGTTCCTCCCGCGAACACGCCCCGCAGGCCATCAAACGCAGCGGCATCCAGGCCATCGTGGCCGAAAGCTTTGCCGAAATCTTCTTCGGCAACAGCAGCGGCATCGGCCTGACCTGCGTACGCGCCAGCCGCATCGATATCGCCCGCGCCATGGAAATCACCACCGCCGCCCCGGACACCCGCTGGACAGTAGACCTGGAAAGCATGACCCTCAGCTGCACGGAAGCCAGCTTCCCCATCAGCATGCCCGCCGAGCCCCGCGAAGCGCTCATGCAGGGTAAGTGGGATGCCGTGGTCGAGCTGATGAACGCCCCGGAAGCCGTCGCACGACTGGCAGCCAGTCTGCCTGCTCCCAGCAGCAAATAAGTAAGCATAAAAAACGTCTCTCTCCACCATGCTTGCAATCATCACCCCCCTCATCACCCACGGTGTTATCGACAACACCACACGGGGCGTTACCCATCTCACCCTCTGGGGGGTGGATGGGGGCGAGCCTGTCGACTTCATTCTGGAAGGCAACTGCCTGCGCGACATTGCCGGCTGCCGGGTGAACTTCACCAACCACCAATGCGCCGAAGCCCAGACCGAAGAACACCCGGTGCTGGCCCGCATCCGCAGCCACGCACACGGTGCGGTGCAGGCAGGCGACATCACCCTCTCCCGCCGCATCCCCGAACAGGACAACCGACGCGCACTCTGCAACCAGCTTTCGGTGGAACTCTTTGTGCAGCGGGACACGCGCCTCCTCATTGAAACCGCCGACTTCGACTACGACATTTCCCTGCCCCAATGGGAAATGAACTGGCAGGAGGCCAACACTCAGGCTTTCCTGAACATGGAAGCGTTGCGCGACCATGTGGCCTACAATGTCTCGCGCTTCAAGGGCCCGGCCATCCAGCTGATTCAGGAGGAAAAGCTTCCCAGCTGCTCGTGGGACACCCGCCTGAACCGAGCCGAGGCCTACATGGCCATCCACCCGACCATCCGCAGCAAATACTGCTATGAACCCGGCGGCCAGATGTCGGAAGCCTACGTGATGGACCGCACCGACCTGCTCAACCAGATGGCGGCCGAAGACGAAGCCCACATGCCCCCGGAGCAGGACACCACCCGCGAATGGGATGTGCTGGACTTCGTGCAGCCGGAACACGCCCGGCTCGTGAAGGAAGCGATGCACCACCCGCTCTTCCAGGAGACCTCACGCCTCACCATGCTGGTGCAGAAGCACATGATGGTGCGTGAAAACGTGGGCAAAGCCGAGGCAGAAAACTTCGTGAAGCGCTATGCCGGGGTTGTTTCCTACATTCTCGCCACCATCCTGCTGACGCGGCAGTCCTCCTTCCCGGTGGATCTGGCCAGCCGCCGCGTGCAGATTATCCACCGCCATGTGCAGCAGCTCTGCGCGCTCTGCATCAAGGCCGATGGCGAAATCGCCGCCCTGTTCCGCGAGGCCGCATCCCTGCTCATCAGCAAGCTGGACGAATTTGCCTCCACCTTCCAGCACTAACCCGGATTCAAGCATGCATGTTGCCCAGGAAAGACGCGCCTACATCCTGCGCATCCTGCAGCAGCAGGGCAGCATCCGCTCTGCCACTCTGGCCCGCGAACTGGGCGTGACGGACGAAACCATCCGCACCGACCTGGTGGATATGCAGGCGCAGGGTCTGCTCCAGCGAGTCCACGGCGGTGCCCGGTACATTCTGCCCACACCGGGCAGCGACACCGCCACCCGCCCTGACTGCCAGCTGGCCCGGCTGGCCTGCCGCCACATCGAGAAAGGCATGCGCATCTATCTGGATGACTCCCCCCTGGCGCTGGTTCTGGTGTCGGAGCTGGCGCAGCTGCCCTGCACACTCATCTGCAATGCACCGGGGCTACTCTCCCAGCTTTCTGCCGCCTCACTTCCCCAGCAGATTATCTGCCCCGGCGGCACTTATAACAAGGAATGCCGCCTATTCGACAGCCCGGAGGCCCGCCGCGAGCTGCAGGAGGCCTACAAGCCAGATATCGCCCTGCTCTGCCCGCCGGCGCTGCGGAGCGATGTGGCGGCCTACCACCACCCGCTGCAGGCCAGCTGGGCAGAAACCGCCGCCCGATCCGCCGCGCTGACCATCCTCATGGCCCCGGCACAAGCCCTGTACACCCACGCTCCCTACGCCTTGCAGCTCCCGGAAAAGAGCCTCATCATCACCGAAAACAATCTTCCGGCAGGCTTCCAGCACCCCAATACCGAACTCATCCCCTACATCTCGCTGGATGACCTGCTGCCGGATGATTCCTTTGATTACTGAAAAGACCGCTTACCTGCACGGCAAGCGGTCTTTTTTCTATACAAAGCTTCGTTGAAAAACTCCCTTACTGCGCCTTGAACTGCTGCAGCAGGCCCTGAATGGCCTGGCCGGCCTGAGTCCTGGGCTGGTAGCTCTGCGTAGAGCCGGAGCTGGCAGGCAGCGTCTGGGCGGAGGTGCTGGTGGAGCTGGCTCCGTTGAGCAGGCTCTGCAGCTTGGAAGTGAGCGAATCCTTCACCGAGCTGGTGAGGCATTCGCGGTAAAGCTTGCTGGTCTTCCAATTGTCGAACGTGAAGCGGGCGCTTTCGGGCAGGCAGTTCTCGCTCTTCAGCACACGGTAGCGGGTGTAACCGCGCGTAAAGTAGTCGTATTCGGCATCAGCACCGTAGTACTTCATATCCGTCAGCTCGCTGGAATTGACAGCAGTAGCCAGGGTGGGAGTGAGCAGCTCGGAACGGCTCACCGTCTTCACCGCACAGGAGCTGAGGCCCATGGCCAGCAGCAGAGCAGGAATCAATTTCTTCATCATATTATCGGGGGTGTTTGTGTTCAATTTAGAAGACGGATTCAGGCCACCAGGGTATAGAGGACATAGCTCCAATGAGCAACGATGGCCGCGCAGATACCGCCGATGGTGTGCGCCCAGATGGCCTTGCTCGTGAGATGGCGGTAGCCAAGCGTATCAAGCATGGCCGTGTGGGTGCTGAGGTAGCCGCTCCAGCACATGCCGATGGCGGTGAACACCGCAATGGCATTGCCATCGACCCAGCCGGCGGCAATGAAGTTAGGCACAAGTCCCAGCGCCGCGCCCACAGCACCCAGAGCCGTAATGGGGAAGGCGATGAGGTGCGGGTCGTTGAAGCCGAAGAGACATTGGAAAATCACGCTGCATTTGGCACCAATCCAGGGCAGCAGCTCAACACCCTCATAGGCAGCGCCCGTGAAGTTGCCGCTGGCAGCCGGCCCGAAAGTAAGCAGCATCACCAGGGTGGAGATAATCAGCACACCGGGAATGATGGCAAGCCCCACATCCACACCGGTGCGGCCGCCATCCAGCAGAGAATCCAGAATACGCTGGAAGAGGGGCTTGGTATACTCCTCCACCTTGGCTTCGGCCAGCTCGGCCGGTTCGCAGGCATCTTCCACCTCATACTCAGGGAGCTTGCGGAGGATGAAGCGCTGCATCAGGCGGGTGGAAACAATGCAACCGCACACCGCACCGAAGAGGCCGATGAAAGGAGCGGCATAGAAGCCCTGCCCCACCATGTACACAATCACCAACAGCCCCATACCGAAGGCCGTGCCGAAGTTGGTGAGGGAAATGAACTGGTACTTCTTGAAGTAGGAGCTGAAACGCTTATCCTGCGCAAGAGAAATGATAGCGGGGTTATCCGAAAGGAAGGTCAGCACGGCACCCAGAGAAGCCACACCGGGCAGGTTGAACAGCGGGCGCATGAGCGGACGCAGCAGCTTTTCAAGCAGATTGACCACGCCGAACTCCACAAACAGACGACCGATGGCACCCGTAATCACGCAGATGGCCATCAGGTAGAACACGGTGTTGAGCAGCAGGTCATGCGCCGTCTTCATGATGGTATTGAGCATCTGCGGCGTACCCATCTGCGAAGCGATATAGGAGAACAGGCCGAAGACGACCACCAGACAGATGATGCCCTTCGGAATGAAACTATGAATCTTGCGGAGGAAATTTCTCATAATATATAAGCCCCGTTTTTTTGCGCCGGGGCTTATAACATAACTGACCGTTCTGTGCAAGCGTAATCTACACTTACAGCTCATAATACGTATACCCGCTCAAGCCGTTGCGGTAGGCTTCCAGCGCATCGCGGCGCTGGCGCGGGGATATGAGGCCGTTTTCCACGCCGCGTTCGGCCAGGGCGCGGAACTTGGCCACCAGGTCCTTGGCATCGTACTTCACATAGGAGAGCACATCGGCCACGCTGTCGCCCTCTTCCTCATGCGTGAACACCGGGCGGCCGTTTTCCAGATGCACGCTCACCACATTGGTATCACCCAGCAGGTTGTGCAGATCACCCAGCGTTTCCTGGTAAGCACCAACCATGAAGATGGCCACATAGTAATTCTCCTTGGGGTCTACCTCGTGCAGCGGCAGGGATTTGGCCACGTCCTCGCGGTCAATGAAATGGTCCACCTTGCCGTCGCAGTCGCAGGTGATATCCACCAGCACCGCTTTCTGAGTGGGGCGCTCGCAGAGGCGCTGAATCGGCATCACCGGGAAGAGCTGGTCAATGGCCCAGGAATCCGGCAGACTCTGGAACACGGAGAAGTTGGAGTAGTAGTAGTCCACCATGTTGTCGGACACCTCCTTCAAATCTTCGGGAATCTCGCTCATCTCCGCAATGCGGCGGGAAATCAACCCCATGATGTGCCAGTAGATAGCTTCACCCACCCCGCGCTCGCGCAGCGTGGCATTACCGTGGTGGAACATGGCGCGCAGCTGGTCGCGGTAGTAAATGGCATCGTTATAGCATTCCTGGATATTCTTGCGGGTCAGCATGCGGTGCGTCTCATCCAACGCCAGCAGAATATCATTTGCATTCTCCGGCAGAGCGGGCGGCTGCGCCTCGCTGCCGGGAGCGCTGGTCACATCCAGCACATTGAACACCAGTACCGCATGGTAGGCCGACACCGCGCGGCCGGATTCCGTGACCAGGGTCGGGTGTTCCACACCATGCTTGGTGCAAAGTTCACCCACCACCTCCACAATGTCACGGGCGTATTCCTCAATGGAGTAGTTACAGGAAGAATGGAAGTTAGTCTTGGAGCCGTCGTAGTCCACCGCCAGACCGCCGCCCATATCGAGTGTACCCATGGGAGCGCCCTCCTTCACCAGGTCAATGTAGATACGGCAGGCTTCCGTGAGGCCGCCACGAATCACAGTCACATTGGAAATCTGGCTGCCCTGGTGGTAGTGCAGCGCCTTGAGGCAATGAAGCTTGCCCGCGGCCTTCAGGGTATCCACCACATCAATGACCTGGGCAGCATTCAGACCGAACACCGATTTATCACCCGCCGATTCGCTCCAATGGCCGGAGCCCTTGGAAGCCAGGCGCACGCGCACGCCCAGAATCGGCTCCACACCCAGCACCTCCGCACGGCGCAGAATGGCCGGCAGCTCATTGGGCATCTCCAGAATGAGGCAGATTTTCATCCCCATGCGCATCCCCATGAGCGCCAGGTCAATGAACTCATCATCCTTATACCCGTTGCACATCAGGAAAGACTCCGCATCGCGCATGTAGGCCATGGCGGCAATCAGCTCCGGCTTGGAGCCCGCCTCCAGACCATAGTGGTATTTCTGGCCATGCGCCACCACCTCTTCCACCACCATGCGCTGCTGGTTCACCTTGATGGGGTACACACCGCGGTATTTGCCGGTATAGCCCGCCGCCTTGATGGCTTTGGAAAAGCTCTTGTTCAACTCGTCGATGCGCGCGTGCAGCAGGTCGCGGAAACGCAGCAGCACCGGCACATTCGTACCGCGTTCCTCCAGCCCTTTCATGATGTCGGGCAGACTCACCTCACGCGTACTGCCGTCCGTATCGACCAGATGCACATTCACCTCGCCAGCGCGCGACACGCTGAAATAATCATTACTCCAATCCTCCACACCATACAGTTCGGCAGAATCGGCGGCTGTCCAATTGCGGACCTTACGTTTAATAGGCGTTTTACGGGCAGGCATGGTGGTACGGTCGTTACGTGTCCGCGCGTTATATACCACCCAGCCCGGCTTGTCAATCCAGAACTTACCCGCATACATACATTAAGCCCTGATTTCCCGGCGTTTTTGGCATGCAAATGCAAAAAAATGCACCAAAATGTGAAATTTGCATTGCCAAGAAGCAAAAAATCGTGTAGACTGTCGCACCCACCCAGAGCCGGGAGGCTCACTAAACATTTACACATTACAAGAAGGAGACAAGATGAACATTCTCGACACTATCGGAAAAGAGCAGATGAAGGACGACGTGACGCCCTTCAACGTTGGCGACACCGTGAAGGTGCACTGCCGCGTGATTGAAGGTGGCAAGGAACGCGTGCAGATCTTCCAGGGCATCGTGATTGCCAAGCGTGGCGCCGGCATCAACGAAGCTTTCACCGTTCGTAAGATTGCCTACGGCGAAGGCGTGGAACGCTCCTTCCCCATCCACACCCCCAAGATTGCCAAGATTGAGGTTGTGACCCGCGGTAAGGTTCGCCGCGCCAAGCTCCACTACCTCCGCAGCCGCGTGGGTAAGGAAGCTGTGACCGTGAAGACCATCCGCTAATCTTCCCGTTTCACAACATTCGGTTTTCAACACCAGGCCATTCCTCACGGAATGGCCTGGTTTGTTTATTCCCCTGCCCACCCCTGGCCGCAGGATGCGCTGCGCCACACCTTTGCGAACTACCACCTGAGCCACTTCCGCAGTTTTGCGGAGCTGCAGGTAGAAATCGGCCACCGGGATGCTACGCTGCTGCGTACCCGGTATGTGGACCAGCGGACCGTGGTGAATGAGGATGGCTTTCTGGGAAGCAGCTGCGTAGCCTCCGGAAGCCATATCCGTCCAAAGGCTCTTCGGTAAATTGTAATCTACGGTCGGAGCGCAGGACTTAAGCCCCCTCCCCGAAAATTATGCAGCCCCCTCTCCACGTGTGACTTATATACTTTTGTGTAAAATTTCAAGTACAACTTGAAATTTTACACAATATAACACAGCACTTTGATACTAAAAACCCCGCTGCGGTGATAAGCACCACAGCGAGGCTGAAATAGGGATGCGGAAGAGGACTATCAGTCCTTCTTCTCGCCGGCGATACCCATGGTGTAGCCGTTGTACTCGCGGAAGTTGTACAGGGGCTGACCTTCAGGCACTGCATAGCCGATGTTTTTGCGGATGGCAAGGAAGTCGGCGATACCGGCTTCGTTCACCTGGTTGAGCTTGCCGCCGTGCATGTCGGCAAAGAGTACCATCTTGCAGTAGGCATCGGCGTTCTCCATGAACCATTCGGCTTCTTCGATGTGGCGCGCGCCGGTGATGACACCGTGGTTCTCCATGAAGACGACGGTACTCTGGTGGCAGGCCTTGGCCACGGCCTCGGCTGTCTCCGGGGAGCCGGGGGTGCCGTAGGGGGCCAGCGGAATCTGACCCAGGAAGATGTCGGCTTCGGGGTTGATGCCGTTCGGCGGCACCATGCCGGCAAAGAGGAAGGCATTGCAGCACGGGGGATGTGCGTGGATGCAGGCATTCACACCCACTTCCTTCATCATGGCGATGTGGGTCTTCACTTCGCTGGTGGCGGGGCGGTAGCCGCAGAGCTGACCGGCGTTCATGTCCACCATGCAGATGTCCTCCACGGTCATGAAGCCCTTGGAGCAGAGCGTGGGGGAGCAGAGCACGAGGTCCTTGGCAACGCGCACGGAGAGGTTGCCGCCGTTGCCGTCCACGTATTCGCGGGCCCAGAGGCGGCGACCCATGTCAACCATGCGCTGCTTGATGACAAGCACTTCGAGGCTGTTGAAGAAAGCGTCGATTTCTTCGCGGGTCTGAGGGTCATAGTTCTGCCAGGGGAAGATGAGCTCCGGCAGAGCGGGTTTGATGTAGAGTTCGGGATTAGCCATAATACAATGATTAGTGATTAGTGATTAATTGAATAATGCTTCGTAGGCGGTCTGCTGTTCGCCGGGATTGATGGTGGTGTAGGTGATACCGAAGGCATCGCGACAGGCTTCGGGGGATTCGAAGACACCGGCACCGGCAAAGGCATACATGGCGGCGCCAAGCACGGTACTTTCGGAGACATTGGAGATGCGGATAGGCAGGCCGAGGATGTCGGCGCGCATCTGCGTCCATACCTTGTTGCGGGCGCCACCGCCTACCAGCAGAAGGTCGGTGGATTTGAAGCCGCCTACCTTCTCCAGCTTCTGGAGGCGCTGCTTGAGGCGCAGGGTGAGGGCTTCCATAGCAGCGCGGTAGATGTGGGCGCGGGTGCGTCCCAGCACCAGACCCTGGATGCTGCCGGGCACGGCATCGCTGGGCAGGAAATCGGGGATGAGTTTCACACCATCGCAGCCGGGGGCAATCTTCTCCGCCTCGGCATCCATGGTATCAAAGCTCTCGCCGTTGTAGCAGGTGGCTTTCACCCACTCGATGATACCGCTGGCAATCCACTGCAGACCGGGGTTGAGCAGGCCTGCCTTGCTGTCGTATTCCACGGTGGCGCCGGCGGCGTAGTCCTCGGCTCCGAGGCTGGCCTTGGCGGTGCGCAGCATCAGGATTTCCCAGGTACCGCTGGAAAGGAAGGGCTGGTTTTCCTGCACGCCGCTGCCGAAGAGGGCAAACTGCGTGTCGTGACCGCTGGAAATGACCGGCACAGCACAGGGCAGTCCCAGCAGCTCACAGGCGGCGGGGGTCAGGGTGCCGATGGTTTCGCCGGCATTCACCATGGGCGGGAACAGTTCCTTGCACAGCCCCAGCGCGCTGAGGATTTCGCTGCTCCAGTCGCCGGTGGTCAGGTCGGTCATCTGGGAAGTACCGGCCATGGTGCGGTCGGTGGCCATGATGCCGGTGAGGCGGTGCGCCAGGATATTGGAGATGAAGAGCCAGGCATGAGCCTGCTCCAGCAGCTCCGGGCGGTTCTCCTTGAGCCAGATAAGCTTGTAGATGGTGTTGAAGGCGAACTCACCCACACCGGAAAGGGCATTGAGCATGGCCTGCGGGATGTACTCACCCACGCGCTTCATGACTTCGGCCGTGCGCGGACACTTCCAGGAAATCACCGGGTAAAGCAGCTCACCAGCTTCGTTCACCAGCGCGCCGTCCACACCAAAGGTGGTGATGGTAACAGCCTTTACCTGGCTGGCATCAATCTGCGGCAGGATGTCGCGGGCGCACCCGGCCAGCTGGTTCAGGATGCGGTCGGCGTTCCAGACATGAAAATCCGGGTTCTCTGCCCCGGTATCGGTGGAGTTGGGCTGGCTGGATTTGGCAACCAGCTGCCCCTTGTCATCAACGAGAATGGCGCGTACATTGGTCGCGCCGCAATCTAAGCAAAGTACGTAGGCCATATCAGGGAAAAAGCGGACAAGCTGCCGGAGTCTCCCCCGGCAGCTTGTCCTGGTAAATGAGATTAATACTTGCCGTAGATGGGGCCGAAGTTGGCGCAGGCGCGGAAGTCTGCGCTTTCAGGGCAGGCAGTACCGAAGAGGTCCCAGGCAGCCGGGCGGTATACCTTATCCTCAGGTACGTTGTGGGCGTATACCGGGATGCGGAGCATGGAAGCCAGGGTGATGATGTCGGCACCGATGTGGCCGTAGGTCCAGGCGCCATGGTTCGCACCCATGTTGGCCATGACGGTGTACACATCCTTGAAGCCACCCTTGCCGGTGAGGCGGGGGGCAAACCAGGTGGTCGGCCAACCCGGGTCGGTGCGCTGGTCGAGCTTGTCGTTTACTTCCTGCGGCAGGTCGCAGGTCCAGCCTTCCACGATGGTGAGTACGGGGCCCTGGCCCTTCACGAGGTTCATGCGAATCATCGTAACCGGCACATTGCCCTTGGACACGAAGTGGAGGGAATAACCGCCGCCGCGGAAGTATTCGCGGTTGGCCGGGCACCATTCGGAAGCACCCATCATGGCCTCGATGTCGGCCTGGGTGGTCTCGCCGGTCTTCTTCATGATGGGCGTGCCATCTTCAGCGGTGGAGTGCATGTTGCCGTCCAGAGCGGTGGAGCCGGAGTTGATAAGGTGCATGATGCCGTCCTTGGCCAGGCCTTCCATGGTGTAGCCGGTCACGCGCTTCACAGCGGCGGGGCTCCAGTAGGTGCGGATATCGGAGAAGCAGGCAGCGCGACCGGTGAGCTGGTGCAGCAGGAGCATGCACACGCCGTTCATGGCATCGTTTTCCGTAGCGAAGGGAATAGCCTCACGCGGGCCGTTCCAGTCGAAAGTGCTGTTCAGCAGGGATTCGGCCATATCGCCGTTCGGGTAGAAGTCCGTCCAATGACGCTGACCCTGGAAGCCACCGCAGATGGCATTGAAGCCCAGGCCTTCTTCCTCGCGGTCGATGGTCTTGAGGTAGGGGTTGCCGTGCATCATGTCGCGGAAGATGATGGTCATGAGGATGGATTCGCGCAGGGTGCGCTCCTTCTCCTCGGGGGAGAGGATGAGGTCGGGGCGGTTGCGGTCCGGACCAATCTTCACATACTTCTTGGCCCACTCCATGGCGAGGTCGAACTCGGCCTTGTCGTAGATACCCAGCTCCATGCGGCGGCGTACTTCGGTCATGTCGACAGCCTGCACGCGCATGCCCATGTAGCTTTCCCAGAAGGACTGGTCAACGATGGAACCAGCAATACCCATGGAGCAGCCACCGATGGAAAGGTAGCCCTTGCCACGCAGGGTGGCCACGGTCAGGCCAGCACGGGCGAAGCGCAGAATCTTCTCGGCAACGTCCTCGGGGATGGAGGTATCATCGGCATCCTGCACGTCGTGGCCGTAGATGGAGAAAGCGGGAATGCCCTTCTGGGCATAGCCGGCCAGAGCAGCGGCCAGGTACACAGCGCCGGGGCGCTCGGTGCCATTGAAGCCCCAGATAGCCTTGGGCGTGGTGGCGTCGGTCTCAAAGGTTTCGGTGATGTAGCACCAGCAGGGAGTCACAATCAGGGAGCAGCCCACGTTGTTCTCGGCGAACTTCTGGTTGCAGGCAGCGGCCTCAGCCGGGCCACCGATGGTGGTGTCGGCGATGATGCACTTCACGGGCTGGCCGTTGGCATGGGTCACGTTGGCCTCGATGAGGGCGGCGGCAGCCTTGGCCATATTCATAGTCTGATCCTCCAGGGATTCACGAACGCCGAGGCGGCGGCCGTCAATAGTCGGGCGGATACCGATGGTGGGTAATGTATCGTACTTCATATACGTTTGGTTTGGGTTAAATGGTTATCATTTATCAGAGGAAGTGGTGGGCTTGCGGAAGATGAGGCTGTAAAGCAGCACAACCGCAAAGCAGATAGCGGGAACGATGAACGAGGCACGCACCGCAGCGTGGGAGGTGCCCAGGTTGGTATCCCAGGTATTATCCATACCGGCGGTCAGGCAGAGCCAGCAAGACTCGGCATCGCCGATGATGCCGGCCATCCACGGCGTGATGAGGGCTCCACCCAGGATAGCCATGATGAGGCCGGCAGCGCCCAGCTTCACGTCGCGCTGGTTCAGACCGCCCAGGGCGATGCCGTAGATGGTCGGGAACATAAGGCTCATGCAGCCGGACATAGCGATGAGGCAGAGCACGTTGGCAGAGAAATCAAGCCCGCAGATGGTGAAGAGTACGGTGCTGGGCAGGTAGATGGTACCGGCGCAGCAGGCAATGGCCGCCACGGCAAAGAGGCTCATCATGCTGGCGGGGTTGAACTTCTTCATGTAATAGGTAGCCACCCAGCGGCAGGCGATGAAGAGAATGAGGGAAATCAGGTAGTAGGTAGCGGCTGTGGCAGGAGTGACTCCCATTTCCTTGCAGCAGTACACGTTCAGGTAGGTCCAGGCGGCAATCTGCACGCCCACATAGAAGAACTGGGCAATCACGCCGCACCAGTAGCGCGGCTGGCTCAGCAGCGAGAAGAGCATGCTGCGGTAGTCACCCACCAGGAACAGGTACACAATCGGGCCGAGCGTGCCGTAGAGAACCCAATGAACCTTATCCATGTCAGGGAACAGGAAGTAGAGTACCGTAAGCGGCACAATGGCAAACAGAGCCGCGATGAAGACACGCAGGCCGCTGCCCTTGCTCTGCGGTGTTTCTGCCGATACCTCCTGCGTGTCCTTGGCACGCAGGAAGAACAACCAGATGAGGAAGGCGATACCGCACAGCCCCACATAGGGGGCGCACACCCAGAAGAGTTCGCTGTGAACAATCTCCTTGAGCTGTTCGGCCGGCATAGCGGCGCGTTCATCGGCCGTGGCGGGGTTCAGGTTGCTCAGAATCAGCTGCTGAGCCAGCAGGATACCGGCAATGGAGCCAACGGGGTTGAACGCCTGGGCAAAATTCAGGCGGCGCACGGCGGTCTTGTCCGGCCCCAGGGAAATCACATAGGGATTGCAGGTAGTTTCCAGCACGGAGCAGCCGCAGGCTACCACGAAAATGGCAATAAAATAGATTTCAAAACTCTGGTGAATGCAGGCGGGTATATAGCAGAGCGCACCGGCAATATACACGCCCAGGCCAATCAGCACACCTTTCTTGTATGAGAATTCCTCAATCAGAATCGAGGCAAAGATAGCCAGCACGGCGTAAGCGCCATAGAAGGCCACCTGCACCAGGGCTGCCTGCTCCTGCGGTATGGTAAAGATGTTCTTGAACGCCGGTACCAGGTTGTCGGTCATGTTGTTAAGCAGTCCCCAAAGGGCGAAGCAGCTCACAAGCATGAAGAAGATGGAACGGTACTTGCGCGGCACCACGGGTGTCAGATCCCTCTTTGTTGTTGTTTCCATGCAGAACATTTTATCATAATCACTCCGCAGGTCAACCCGCAAAACGGATTTATTTATTTTCATTGACTCGCACGCGCGCATATGGCAACATAGGGGAGTTATGTTAAAAGGAATTTCCCCCGTTGTATCCCCCACCCTGCTCAAGATTCTTGCTGAAATGGGGCATGGCGATGAAATCGTCATTTCCGATGCTCATTTTCCTGCCCACACCTTCTGCCAAACCGTCGTGCGGGCCGATGGACTGGGCGCCGATACGCTGTTGAAAGGCATCATCCCCTTGTTTGAGCTGGACAGCTATGCCACCCCGGTCATCATGATGGAGGCTGTCCCTGGAGATACGCTCGACCCCGCTGTCGAAGCCAAGTACCGCGCCGCCATGGGCTACGATGGCACCATCGAACGCGTAGAACGCTATGCTTTCTACGAACGGGCCAAACAGGCCTACGCCTGCGTCATTTCCGGCGAAACCGCCAAGTATGGCAACATTATCCTCAAGAAGGGTGTGACCCCCATCTGCGACTGATACAATGTACCGCATCTGCAAAAGCATCGAGCTGGAAAGCGGGCACCTGCTCTCCAAACACCCTGGCAACTGCCAGTTCCCGCACGGGCACACCCGCAGCGTAGAACTGGTCTTTGCCGCCGAAACGCTCGATGAACACGAGATGGTCATGGATTTCAAGGCCATCAAGGAGATGATGGGCGCTTTCCTGGAACAGTTTGACCACGCGCTGTGCATGAACACAGCTGACCCGAACTACGAAAAGTTCCGCGCCATCTACGGCGACCGCATCATCCCCTTTGAACAGCACGACCCCACCAGCGAGGCCATGGCCCGCGTGGTGTACGAGCACGCCGCTGCTGCACTGAAACGAGCCCAGGCGGGCAACTGCACCTTCCCGGTGCGGGATTGTGTGCGTCTGGAGCGTGTGCGCGTCTGGGAAACCAGCAGCAGCTGGGCTGAATACGAAGCGTAACAACCTCCCTATTCATTTCCAAAAAAGCGCTTTGAGACAGACTCAGGGCGCTTTTTTGTATTGAATCAATTTACAACCAAACAACACCCGCCCGAGATGCGGTATGCGTTTCACCCCCACGCACATGTATGCAAGAGCCACCGTCATCAACACCGCAACAAGGGGAATACCCACCCAGGACATGAGCGTGGCATATTCACAGAAAAACGCATACTGATGAAGCTTCATGCCGTGAATCCACCTCTCCACCACAAAGGATTGTACAATATAGACAGCCAGTGTATTCCGTCCGACAACACCAATCACTCTCCCCAATAACGCATTGCTACTCAATCGATTCCATACAACAGCAAGCACTGGAAGCATAGTTACAATCCCAACAGCAGCAATGACATCACGGTAGAACGAACACCAGGCAACTTCCTGCCAGCTGTATGTTCCAGAAAACAAGCAGGTACCCGATTTCCAGTGCGACATATTTGCAGGAGCAAGGATACACAAAAGAAGATAAGGCACCATGCACACCAAGGTGCATTTAATATTAGTCAGCAGACAACCGGCTTTATTCAACCCGAAAAGATACCCCAGCACAGCAAAGGGAAACAGATAGGGCACATGATAATTCCAGTTCAGAATCCAGGAGCCCGGGGCATACACAAAATGCAACCCGACCGCACATACAAGCGAAAGAACAACAAACAATCTCCTGCATCCACGGCTAATGCTCCATATCAGCACAATCAGAAACAATGATGCAAATGTTGCCCCCAAGAACCAAACCTTTCCATAAATACCCTTGTAGAGTATCCAGATGACAGACTGGAAGGACAACTGTTCGTATCCTCGGAAGAGGGAATACCCCCCATACCAGATACAAACAGGAAGGAGCAACTCGGTTGCTTTATTGATAACAACAACGAAAGGGGGAGCTTTTCGCACCGTCGAAGCAAAATAATACCCCGCAACCGCCACAAATAACGGCATAAAGTAATGCGACACCGCACCTTTTACAATCGCAAGCGCGACAGGAGAATACGTTTCCGGCATTACCGCAGCTATCAGATGCACCAAGACTACTCCGGATATCAGAAAAGCCTTCAGTGCATCCACTCCAGAATCACGTGTTCTCAATAAAGCCGTTTTGTCCATGATTTTGTCTCCATACAAACCAGATTCTATCTGAGCTCCTCCAGAAACCGGGAAAACACTCCTAGTCTGGTTCTTACACCCCCAATTCCTCCTGGATAACCTCAAGGATGCGCTCATGGACCTCCTGCACAGAGCCGTCGGCCTCCACCCGGTGCAGCCAGGGCATTTCCATGGCAGAATAGATTGCGGCGCAGTCGGAGAGGAATTTCTCATTCTCAAACGCATCCTTGCCATTCCCGCGGGCATGCATGCGCTCCTGCGACAGCTCAATCGGGATATCCAGCCAGAGCGCTACATCAGGCACAGTGGCAAACGCCTCATTCCATTCGCGGATTTCCTCCACATTGGCCCCGCTGGCCCCCTGATAGGCCATCATGGAAAGGTAATAGCGGTCCAGCAAGACCCACTTGCCGGCCTGCAAGGCGGGCTCAATCACCTCGCGCACATGCTCGCGCCTGTCCTGCAGCAGGCAGGCAATCTCCTCATCAATCGAAAGGCGGTCACCCGCCAGGGCAGCCTCGCGCACACGCATGCCCCAGGGGCCGCGGGTCGGCTCGAAACCAGTCACCACTTCAATGCCGCGCGAGCGCAGATAACGGGCCAACAATTCCACCTGCGTTGACTTGCCCGTGCCGTCAATGCCTTCAAATACAATCAGCGAACCTCTTAGGTGAGGAGAATCAGATTCCATAGCAGGGCTGACAATAGCACAGCGCCTGTCCCCCTGCAAGTCCAAAATCCATAAAATCAAAGAAAAACGCAGCTTTCTAGCATTTAGGCTTGAATCCTCCTGCACCAGCTGACATAATCCGCCCGTGTCCGTCCTCCATTACCACTTTGCCAGGCGCAGCTTCACCTATGAACCGGGGCTGCCAGTCTCCAGCCAGTACTACAAAAACAGGAACTGGGCCTGGATGCACCGCCGCAAGCACCCGCGCAACTACCCCAGGCGTCTGCTTGCCTGTGGCATCTACATCGGACTTTCCCTTTTCTCCATGCTCCGCTGCCGGGAACTGACACCACGGCGCATCTACAACCTGTTCCGGGCTTTACACAATGGCTTTTACGGCAAATTACGCCCCTATTGAATTCAAAAATTCCGCCAAAGCGCAAATTTGTCTTTACAAATGAACCATTCTCGCTATAATCTGCGTCCCGACGCATAAGTTTCTCTAGAAAAACACAACCATATCACCAATATCATGAAAGTACTTTCCTCACTCGCATCCATGAAGCGCCGTCATGCTGACTGCCAGATCGTGAAGCGCAAGGGTACGCTCTATGTCATCTGCAAGAGCAACCCCAAGTTCAAGGCTCGTCAGGGTACGACAGCCGGTACTCGCCTCAGCAAGAAGGGCGTTAAGTAAGATTCAGCCCATCCCCGGCATGCCTGGGGATTACCGTCAGAAGAAAGACCGGTGTCTGCAGCTCCGGTCTTTTTTCGTTTCAGCACCATGAACCAGACCGTCCGCACCCAGATTCACACCATTGGTGACTTTACTTTCGACAATGGCGAAACGCTGCCCGGCATCCAGCTGGCCTACGAAACCTACGGCTCTCTGAATGCCGGCAAGAGCAATGCCATCCTGCTCTTCCACGCTCTGACCGGCAGCCACCATGCCCACGGCTACAACGATTCCCTGCCGGAAGCGGGGGATTTCTGGCAGCCGGAAAATTTTGAAGGCTGGTGGGACCGCATGATCGGCCCGGGCAAACCGCTCGATACAGAGAAATACTTCATCATCTGCATCAACTACCTGGGCAGTTGCTACGGCAGCAGCGGCCCCTGCTCCACCGCCCCCGACGGCGCCCCCTGGGGAAGCCGGTTCCCCCTGGTGAATGCCAATGACCAGGCACGCGCCCAGATTCAGGTGCTTGATGCGCTCGGCATCGACCGCTTCACCGTGGTAGGCCCCAGCCTGGGCGGCATGCTCTCGCTTTCGCTGGCCACGCTCTACCCCTCGCGCATCAAGAACATCATCATCATCGGCGCGGGCTACAAACCGGCCATCGAGCATAAGCTGGATGCCTTTGAGCAGATTCTGGCCATCGAGCTTGACCCCGACTACCGCGAAGGGCGCTACCCGCTTAGCGCGCCGCCTCGCCGGGGACTTGCCCTCGCACGCATGATTTCCCACAAGCTCTTTGTCAACCAGCGAGGGCTGGAAAAACGAGCCCGCAAGGGCGTTTCCGACCGCAAAGGCATGCTCACCTGGTACATGCCCCAGCGCAACACCGAAAGCTACATGCTGCACCAGGGCACCAAGTTTGCCAAGCGCTACGATGCCAATGCCTACATCCGCATCATCAACCTGTGGGCGGGGTATGACCTGGCTGCTTTCTCCGGGCTGGGCAGCGTGGACAAGGCGTTCAAATTGTTTGCCGCATACGGCATCCGTTTCATGCTCTTCTCCATCAACACAGATTGCTGCTTCACCGCGCGGGATATTTCCTGCTTCCACCGCAAGCTGCTCAAGAACGGGGTCGATTCACGCTACAAGTGCATCCACTCTGTCAAGGGACATGACTCCTTCCTGCTGGAGCCGGAACTATACGAGGAGGACCTCAAGGCCTACCTGCAATAATTTCACCGCCCTGCCTATCCCTGGCAGGGCGTTTTTTTGTTACAAAACTAATTTGCAGCTTGCCACCGCAAAACAGGCGTGGTATGATTCAGAACGTCAGCAAACTTCATTATCAACTATGAAATTATCCGCACTCAAGAAAAACCGCAAGGGCTTCACCCTTATCGAACTCATGGTGGTGATTGCCATTCTGGCAGCCCTCGCTTCCATCGGTTATGGTCCCATTCTCGACCACATGAACGACGGTGACCGCCAGAAAGCCAGCTCCAACCTCAAATCCCTGCACACGGTACTTCAGGGCTTCAAGACTGAAAACGGCAGCTATCCCTGTGACAGCACCGCTGAACGTCTGCAGGAAGAAAAGCCTGATCTGAACTTCGGCGCGCTGACCGGCGATTCCTCCAACGCCTACTTCCGCCAGGTGTACTACATTTCTTCCAACGTTTCCGAAAAGCCCTTCTTCGCCAAGGTGGCCTGCAATGGCCTGAATGTCGTTCAGGAAGGTGACGAAAAGCTGGCCAACGGTCAGGCTCTGACCCGTGGCGAGAACGCCATGGCCTATGTCATGCGCAAGAACAGCGAAGACCCGAACATGAAGGACGGCGTGAGCAAGTCCAACGCTCCCCTGGCTGTGTGCGGTGTCTACCCCTCCACCACTCCCTATGTGGGTGACCAGGTAGCCTTCGACGGCACCTCCTTCCGCGGCCATGCCTTCCTTCTTTCCTGCGACGGTTCCGTCAAGGACCTGGAGCGCGACCTGACTGAGGACGAGAACACCGAAGACAAGTACACCCTGAACTCCGGCAAGAGCCTCTTCCCCGAAACCAAGAAGGGCCGTTCCACGGCTGACAGCTACTATGTGCTGAGCCCGGAGAAGTAAAACGCTCCCCTTCCTGATTCCTTCCGAAAAAAAGCCCCGCGTTCTTTCAGGAACGCGGGGCTTCTTGTATAGTGGAGAATCTGCGGGGCGAAATCAGAGTTCGGCGCAGCCGCAAAGCTCGGCAATGCGGCAAAGAACCGCCTCAATCACATTGGCGGGGCAGGACGCACCTGCGGTCACCCCGATCTGGAGTTCGCGCTCCGAATTCCTGAACCAGGGCGGCAGGGGACGCACCACTTCCTGTTTCAGCGCCAGGTCGAAGCAGCGGATATGCTCTGTCCCCAGCAGGCAATCAGCCGTCGAGACAAAGAAGGTCGGAACACGGCCGGAGGCGATGTGCGCCAGGTGTGTCGTGTTCGAGCTGTTGTAACCGCCAATGATGAACATGGCATCAAGCGGTTTCTCCAGCAGGGTAAAAAGTGCATTCTGGCGGTCCTGTGTCGCGCCGCAGATGGTGTCAAACATGTGGAAGCGATCCGCATGACCGTCGCGTTCCTCCATGGCCAAACGTAGAATTTCCTGAATCTCGGCCGTTTCAGATTTCAGCATGGTTGTCTGGTTGGCCAGGCCGATTTCCGCCAGGTGCAAATCCGGGTCAAAGCCGTTGGAATAACACCCGGTAAAATGCTTCAGGAAATCAGCCTTGTCCCCGCGGCCGTTGATGTAATCAGCCACCATGCGGGCTTCGGCCGTATTAAAGACCATCAGGAAATGGCCCTTACCGTCCTTGCCGAGCGACTGGGAAGCCGTCGCCATGCTTTCCTCATGCCTGGCCTTACCGTGAATGATGCTGGTCACGCCCGCCGCAGCATAGGTACGCACGCGCTGCCAGACCTTGATGACATTGCCGCAGGTGCTGTCTACCAGCGTGACTCCCCTGGCATCCAGACGCTGGCGCAGCGCCACCGGCACGCCGAAGGCTGGCATAATCACCACATCATCCTCCGTCAGCGCATCATAAGCAGGGTCATCCATCTTCCAGGGCAGATGCAGCAGCCCCAGCGCATCGAGCCGGGCGTTCACATCGGGATTGTGGATAATCTCCCCGATGAGCCAGATACGTCTACCCTTGAACATGCGGCAGGCAGCGTAGGCGATTTCAATGGCGCGTTTCACGCCATCACAGAATCCGAAGGACTCGGCCAGAAAAAGACGGATGCCCGGAAGTTCCAGTTCATTCCCCTGCTGGCGGATGCACTCCACCAGAGAACTCTGGAAGTGGGCCAGATCTGCGGCAACCTGCTCCATTACCTCAGGACGGCGCACATTCACCGGCCTGTTCACTTTAGCGGCATCCATAGCGTCAGTGCGGTATATTCAGCGCCTCGTAGGCCAGAATCTGGCAGCCCTTCAAGTCCATCTTACCTGTCGGCAGGGCAGGAATGGCCTCCACGGGAATAATCTCACGCGGACACCACAGGCGCGGCAGGCCCTCAGCCACGAGATGATTCTTGATGTCCTCCAGAGCCTGATGCAACTGGGAATGGTGAACGGCCGAAAGCAGCACCAGAGCCTCACCCTTGGCGGCATCCGGCACACCCATGATGGCCACGGCGCGCCCGGTAAAACCTTCGGGAACCTGTACAAATGCCTCAATGGCATTCTCCACCACCTCGTGCGGCACCATCTCGCCGCCGACCTTGGAAAAGCGGGAACGACGGCCTCCCAGCGTCAGGAAACCATTGAGGTCCACATAGCCCAGGTCGCCAGTCTTGAACCAGCCATCGCGCAGAATTTCCGCATTCAAATCATCGCGGCCGATGTAGCCTCCAAACACATTCGGCCCCTTGAACCAGATCATGCCCTGCTCCGAAATAGGCAGCTGCACAGAATCGTCGTCCGGGTCGGTGATACGCACCGCCAGGCCGGGAACGAGCTGGCCAATCGTGCCGACCTTGACACCAGGCACAAAGTAGGGCTGTTCCTCCGTGGGGCCCACCTTATCCAGGTTCACGCCGCAGAGCGGGGTTGTTTCCGTGAGACCGTAGCCCTCCAGCAGCTGGACACCGCATTTCTCCAGGAATTCGTCCGACAAAGCCTGCTGCAGTTTCTCGGCGCCGACGACAAAGTATTTCACGCTGGCATAGGTGTCCTTCTTAGCGCGGCGCAGCATGCTGCGGGCAAAGGTGGGTGTGGAAATCACCACCGTACACTTGTACTTCTCAATCAGGTCATTGAGGTTCTTGGCATCCAGAGGCGAGGGATAAGTCACCATACCGAAGCCATAAATGAGCGGCATGATGGTTGTGAAGGAAAGCCCCAGGCTGTGGAAGATGGGCAGACTGCACAGAATGGGGCTGCCCTCCGGCACCCATACCTTGCTCAGCAGCTGGGCGGTGTTGGAAAGAATCATCTTGTGCGTAATGGGCACACCCTTGGGTTCCCCGGAAGAACCAGAGGTAAACAACAGGGCCGCTTCATCCCCCTTGCGGCGTTTATCCAGATCAAAGGTCTTGGCAATCAGCGGCATGGGAGCCAATTTAGCAAAGGCTACCCAGCTGGCAATGGCCGCTTTGCCCAGCCCCTTCAGCACCTTGTCCAGGTGAATGATTGCCTCGCCCTTGGGCCAGGGGAACTGCGGCAGCTTGCTCATGAAGGCACGGGCCGTCACAAAGTGTTTGATACCACTTTGCTGCACAATGCTCTCGAACGCTGCTTCCGAAGAGGTATAATTGATATTCACCGGCACGATACCTGCCAGGAAGCAGGCAATGTTGGTGATAACCCCGCCTTTGCCGGGCGGCAGCAGAATACCCAGGCGTTCCTCCTTCACATTCCTCTTCATCCAGCGGGCAAGCGCCATGGAGACACCCAGCAGCATGCTGTAAGGCATGCTGGAGCCATCCAGACCATCCACGAGCAGCGTCTTCGGGTTCTTCTTCATGCCCTCCACAATCACACGGGCAAGGGATTTTTCAAATGCGGGATTTTCGTCGTAGCGCTTGTAGCAGGCCTCCAGCCACACTTCAAGCAGTCGCTCGCCGGTCTGCGGGCCGGACTGCAGCTTGGGCAGGAAATCCACCGTCACCCAGTCGTAATCCAGGCCTGCCGTGAAGGCTCGGCTGATATGGTTGCGGAATCCACCCACAAAGACCGGAACAGGAGCAATGTGCAAGGCACCCAGCTGCATCATGAACGGCATAGGGACATCGGAAATCGTACCGATGATGCTGTTCGGGCGTCCGGGGAGGAAAAGGACATCAAGTCCCTCCTGCATCAGCTGCACCAGTTTCTCGCGCAGCGTACGGCTCTCGCTCTGGCGGAAATTGAACGAGAGGGTCTTGCAGCCACTCTCCTGGACAAACTTCATCACCGCCGGGGAGGGAAGCAAGACATCCTCTACCATAAAGGCAACATTCTCAGCTCCTCCCATGGCCTTGACAATAGCAGGGAGCGATACTTCATCCACGCGGTTGAGGATATAGAAAGACGGCTGAGAAGGGCGGTCTTCAGCCCCGTAAATTCGTACAGTTGCCATATATCCATTATACAGCAACAATAACTTTTGTCAATATGGCATTGATTGGAGCGCCGGAAAAAAACTTATTTTTGAGAACTTATTTTTCCGGCGGGGGAGTCATCATCCGGCGCATCCATTCAGCCGAATCGGGAGACTGCTGCTCCACGGTCTCAATCATCGCCGGCAACCAGGGCTGCAGGCAGAGTGCGGTGAGATGAAAACAGGCAAACACCACGCAGACCGCCAGTATCTGCCGCAGCAGTGATGTAGGGGCAAGCATGAGGGGCAGCGTCGCGCAACGGGCATCCCACATGGTCAGGCCACGGCTACGCAGCGTCCACCACGAATACCCCATCATGAACACAGGCAGCAGCGACACCATCATACCCATACCGCCCACAAACACCAGACAGGCACGGGCAAAAGCCCGCCCCAGCGTCATAGGGGCACCATTCACGCTCCGCACCTGGATACCCAGCAGCGCCTTGCCCGGCGTTGTTCCCATGCTGGCAATCAGCCCGGCTTCCAGAGCTACAAAGGCTACCCACACCAGCGGGCTGGAGGGCAGCAGGGCGGCATTAAACGGGATCTGGCGCACATAGAGAACCGCGCAGACCAGCGCCACATACAGGGACATATCGACCAGCCGCGCCAACAGGCGCGCAGCGGGAGACGGCAGGTACACCCGCACCGCCCCCTGGGAAACAGCAGCTTGCGGCATTTCCCCGGCGGATCCTTCCTCTGCAGAAGGCACTTCCGGCAAGTCACTCCCAGACTCTTCTTCAGGCTTTTCCTGCAGAAAATCAGCCAGGGCAGGCAGCTCGCGCAGCGGCATCCACTGCCCGCAGCCGGCATGCCAGCCCTTCGTATCCGGCGTCAGTTCCCCGGTCTGCACCAGCGAGAGTACATCCGGCACCGTGGCAGGGCCGCACTTCTTCTTGTCTGCAATCCAGTAAATATCCATGTTCCTGTCTCCATCAATTGGAACGCAAAGCCTTGGCGGGATCCTGGCGCGACACAATGAAGGCCGGGATAATGGCCGCAATAGTCACCATCACAAAAGCCTGGAAAGCCTGCGCGGCAAAGGTGGCGGGGTCATAGACCGCCGGCAGGGTGATACCATGCGCCTGCATGGGGAACGGGTCCATCCCAATGCTGGACAGGGCAGCCTGAATCTCCAGGCGGTAATACAACACCAGCAGCGCCAGCAGCACGCCGCAGACAGCACCCACCGTACCGATGATGACACCCTGCCAGGCAAAGATGCCCATTATCTTGCCGGGGGTAGCCCCCAGCGCCTGCAACACGGCAATTTCGCGCTTGCGCTGCATCGACATCGTGAACATCACCGCCATAATGCAGAAGCTGGCAATCAGGGAGATAATGGAAAGCACAAAGCTCATCATCACGCGTTCATTGGCAATCAGCTCGTACCATTGCTCAAAACTGCGGGTCCAGGGGGCAATGTACCAGTTGAGTCCGTTCGGGTACAGAGAAGCGGGAGGGTTGAGCGCCGGCAGCAGTTTCTGGATATCGGCCTCCACCGTGCCGGGGTTGTTCGCATCCTCCACGCGCACGCAGATGCCGTGAACCTGGCTCGTTCCCCCGGCGGAAAGCCCCATCACATCCTGGGCAATCTGCAGCGGCATATACACATTGGGCCCCGGCATATTCTCCGGAGTCTGGTAAATCCCCACGATGCGGAGATCCATGGGCATCACCATCTCGTTGATGCTCTTCACCGCCTTGCCATCCTCCTTATCGCGGTCAAGCGAGGCCAGCCCTGCGGCTGTCTCCTGCCAGAGCTGCTGCTCGGCAGCGGTAAAGGCAAGTCCACCGTGGTGACTCTGCGCGAGCTGGTACAGAGCCGAGCAGGCATCTTTCTCGCTCTGGCGCAAATCGGCATTATTGAATTTGAGAATATGATTCACCACCGCCTCCAGGCGGGCATCCTCCACCACAAGCCCCTGCCCGGCAGCCACAGCCCCGTCAAACAAACCGGCAACCGCCTCCATGAAAGGCTTATTCTCATGCGTCTGCAGCGGCTTCTGAATCATGGCATAGATATCAGCCACCTGGTCCAGACTGCCCACCGGGGTCAGGTGCAGGCTGTCCCCCACCCCCAGGTGCAGGGCATTAGCCGTCACCGCCGAAATCACGCATTCCTGGTCAAGCCCCTCACCGAAATCAAAAGTACCTTCGCGCAGCATCGGCAGCAAGGAAGCCACCTGCTGCTCATTATGCGGTTCAATGGCCGTAAACTGCACCGTCATACGCCCGGCATGGCTCTGCGCGAAGGCATCGCCATCCAGCTGGGGATACACACTCACCACCTGGGGCAGCTTGCGGATATTGTCTGCCAGTTCGCCCCAGTCCACCAGCTCGTCTGTAAGGCTGATGCGCTGGTATCCATTGGACTGAGCCACTACATAATGCGGCGTAAAGGCCAGCACTCGGCTCTCCATTTCACGCTGCAGCCCCTCCATGACTGATAGCACCACGATGAGTACCATCACCCCCAGGGCGACACCACCCAGGCAGATAAAGGTGATGATGGAAAACATCGTCCGCAGCGGGTTGAGATACCTCACCGCCAACATCAGGCTCAGATTACGACGCAACAATTTCATGCAGTGGCCAGAGTATCCCACATTCCACGCGCGCGGGCAAGCCCGAATGCTGGCATGCACGCCCCGCGTCGTATTTTTGACGCAATATCATCTTGCACCATCCGCAAAACATGATACAATCACCGTAAATGGACGAAAAACTCATCATCATCGGCACCGGCCCTGCCGGTTACACCGCAGCCATCTATGCCGCCCGCGCCGACCTGCACCCGCTCGTATTCACCGGCGGCCAGATTGGCGGGCAGCTCACCACCACCACCGAAGTCGAGAATTTCCCCGGTTTCCCGGAGGGCATCATGGGGCCGGAGCTGATGTTCAACATGAGCCAGCAGGCCGAAAAACACGGCGCGCGTTTCGCCTATGAAGAGGTACTTTCCCTCACGCAGGAAGCCTGCAGCGGTCTTTTCACCGTCACCACCAGCGGCGGCGCCTACAAAGCAGAGGCCGTCATCATTGCCACCGGTGCGCGCGCCCGCTACCTGGGGCTGGAGGGTGAGGCAGCGCTCGTCGGCCACGGCCTGACCGCCTGCGCCACCTGCGACGGCGCCTTCTACCGGGACGTCCCCGTCTGCGTTGTCGGCGGCGGAGACAGCGCCTGCGAAGAAGCCAACTTCCTGACCCGCTTTGCCAGCAAGGTCTACCTCATCCACCGCCGCGACCAGCTGCGCGCCAGCAAGGCCATGCAGCAGCGAACCCTGGAAAACCCCAAGGTCGAACCGCTCTGGAACAGCACCATCGCTGCCTACCATACGGATGACAAGGGAGAGATGAGCAGCATCACCCTCAAAAACACCACCGAAGGCAGCGAACGAGAGCTGGAAGTCAAGTGCGTGTTCATGGCCATCGGGCATTCGCCGGTGAGCCAGTTTGCCGGTGACCTGGTGGAGCGCGACGAAGCGGGCTTCATCGTCACCGCCGGAGCAGGCACCGCCACCCGCACCCCCGGCCTCTTTGCCGCGGGTGACGTAGCCGACCCCACCTACCGCCAGGCTATCTCAGCCGCCGGCATGGGCTGCCGTGCCGCCATGGATGCCGAACGCTACCTGCTCACCCGAGAATAACCCACATCCCCTCTCTTTCATTTCCATGAACAAAAGCTACCTGCTCTCTGCGGCCCTGCTGCTGGCCGCCTGCAACACCACCACCAGTACGCTGAACGAAGCCGCCGAACTTTTCAACGCCGGCCGGGAAAGCGATGCAGCTGTCCTCTACCGCGCCGCCGCCGTCCAGGGAGACCCGGAAGCCCAGCTGCAACTCGCCAAGTGCTACGACTTCGGCAAGGGCGTCGACCAGAACCTGAATGAAGCCGTCATCTGGTACACCCGCTCGGCCGAAGGTGGTAATTCCAACGCCCAGGACAACCTGGGCACCTGCTACATTTCCGGCACCGGGGTCGAGAAGAACCTCGAAAAAGCCTATTACTGGTACAGCCGCGCCGCCGAAGCCGGCAACGCCTCGGCTCTCAACAACCTGGGGCTCTGCTACCGCAATGGCGAAGGCACAGCAAAGGATGACATCCTCGCCGCCGCCTGCTTCCAGAAAGCAGCCGACATGAACAACGCCAACGCCCAGTATAACCTGGGCCGCTGCTACTTCCATGGGCTGGGTGTTCCCTGTGATCCGCAGCTGGCGCGCGCCTGGATCAGCAAGGCGGCCGCCCAAGGGCACAAGAACGCCGCGCTGTTCATGCAGGACAATAACTGGCAATAAGAGCTGCTACTGGCAGAATTTAAGCTTTTTCCGGCGGCCATGCCAGGTGTATAATAGCACCCATGCAAACACCGGCACATGCACCCGATAAAACACCGTGGGGTTCTTTCTGGAGTCTCACGGTGATTCAGTCCATGAACGCCCTCAATGAAAAGGGCGTGCAATTCCTGCTCATCGGGCTGGGCATCTGGATGGCCATGGAGTTGCAGTACACCCTTTCCATCCTCATCGTTCTGCCCTTCATCCTCTTTTCGCCGCTGGGCGGGTGGCTGGCCGACCGCTGGTGCAAGACCCGCCTGCTGCAGGCCATGGTGCTGCTGCAGGTTCTCGTCCTGGCAGGCATGACGCTGGGGCTGTGGCGCGAAAGCCTCAGCATGGCCATGGGCTGCTTCTCCGTCTTCTGCGTGCAGGCCATGTTTTTCAGTCCTGCCAAAAAGGGGCTGGTCAAGGACATCGTCGGCTCCGAAAACATTGGGTTTGCCAGCGGCGTCATGGAGATTTCCACCATGCTTGCCCTTCTCGTCGGGCAGATAGGGGCGCTCTACATCATCTACACCCTGCTCAAGCTCTGGGGGGCTGATTCCGGCTGGCAGGCAGCAGCCCTGCCCTGCGCCTGCTGCACCGTGGGCGGCATCATCGTCTTCATCATGAGCCTCCTGCTGCCGCGCTATCCGGCACGCAGCAAGCGTCCTTTCAAATGGAACCTGCTCTGGTGCCACTTCACCCAGCTGCGGATGCTCTGGCAGAACAAGGTGCTGCGGAACAGCGAAATCGGCATCGGCTTCTTCTGGTTCCTCGCCAGCGTCATGATGCTCATTGTGCTGCAGATGGCGGCCGAAGCCCATCCCGTGCAGAGTCAGGCTGATTTCCTCCAGGTGCTGGGGCAGCAGAAAGATTCTGCCCTGCTCTTTGCCTGGCTGAGTGGCGGCTCCATCTCCGGCGGTCTCTGCGCGTCCATCATCTGCGCCCGCCGCATCTGCACCTGGGTGGCCACCGCGGGTGGCATCGGCATGACGCTGGGCTGCATTGCCCTCGCGCTGCTGCCCTACGGTACTGGCTTCTTCTTTGCCGCTCTGGCTTTCACCGGCTTCTGCGCTGCCGGCTACCTGGTTCCCCTCAACGCCTTGCTGCAGGACCGGGCCGACGATGACAAGCGCGGCGATGTCATCGCCGCCGGCAACCTCATCGACTGCGGGCTGGGCATCGTGGCCGTCCTGCTCCAGGGAGCCATGAACAGCGCCGGCATTTCCCCGCAGGGGCAATGCGCGCTTCTCGCCCTCTGCAGCGGTATGGTGGCCATCTTCATCATCCGGCATACCAAGGCATGATTCCGACTTGTCAAGGCATGGTTCATATGCTAGCATAACGAGCGTATGAAGCTTCTTCCCACGGTGTCAGCCTGTCTGCTGCTGCTCTTGCCCGGCTGCAGCCTGTCTGAACACATTGCCGGCACCTCTGCCCGACTTGAGCAGCAGTACGAAGCCATCCGCCCGTGGGAGCAACTGCCCGTACGCACCATATCATGGACACAGGCTGTGGCCATGATGAAAAAGAACAATCTGGAATACCTGAGGACCCAGCAGTCCATCGACAAAGCAGAACGGGGCGAACTGAGCGTCTACACCGACCTCATTCCCGGAGTCTCCTACTACAGCTACTTCACCTCTGCCCTGAGTGAACTGACCCAGAGCGTGAACAGCGACTCTTTCAGCCACCAGGTCAATGTCACCTTCTACCTGCCTTCGCTCACGCAGATTCCCTACAAGGTCTACGCCAGCAAAGCCACCACCTATGCCGCCATCAAAGCCCTGGAAGGCAAGGAACGCGAGCTGGTATCCAAGCTCTACACCCACCAGCGCAAGCAGGATATCGACGCCCGTCAGAAAGCGCTGGATGCCCAGAATCCGGAACAAAAGCCTGACTACATCCGCAATGCTCCTGGCGAAGAACACAAGCAATGGCAGGAAATTGCCGGCCTGCTGGGCGACTATTCGGCCCGCTGGCAAATACTTCCTTCTTCCGTGCCCTCCTTCCGCTGGTCTGTATACCGTAAACTGACAGGAAGCCTGGACCCCCTCATCGTGTGCCAGTTTGCCCTGGAGCTGGAAAAGGCGCGCATGAACCAGTACAGCATTGCGCTCCAGTACCTGCCCACCATCAACACCAATCTGTACAGTCCCGAACTGTTCTCTTCCAGCGGCGGCACCTATTCCGGCACCTTCCTGGACATGAACGACACCAAGCTGAACCTGAGCATCAGCTACAACCTGGACACCCGGCTCGACAACTGGAACCGCTTCTGCGACAGCAAAGAGCTATACGAACTGCAACAGCGAGAAACCGCTGCCAAAATGGTGGAACTGAAGCAGAAGCTGCATACCCTCAGGTGCAGCATGGACGATTACATGACCTGGCGCGATTTCATGCATAAACGCATCGCGCACCTGCGAACCACTCCTGCCGCCAACGCGCAGGAATTCCTGGAAAACGAAAAAAACCTGCATTCCATGCAGAAAGAATTACTCACCCAGGAAACCACGGCTCTTGAATCCGAGGCCGCGCTCATTCTACAATACGGCCTGCGTTGAACGGGAATCTCACCCCTGAGCCAGCCGGGCGGCACGCTCCAACAGTTCAGGCACACCGTCCACCCCGAATCCCCGGTCTGGCTGCAGACGCTGCAATTCAGCGCGCAGCTCCACTCTGAGGCGCAGCAGTCGGTTGAGCGGCATACTCTCCGAATGGGAGGCCGCCTCTTTCTGCAGCTGTCCGACCTGTGCGGCGCGTTCCTCAGCACGCTGCAACGCCGCCTGCAAATCCGGTCTGGCAGCCGCCGCCGATTCAGCATCGGACATACGGCGCAGCAGGTACACCACATCATCCAGACAATCGCACCACTCACCATAGGCTCGCAGCAGAGGAGACTCCTCCCGGCGCTCTCCCGCCAGCGGGCGCGGGGCATTCATCTTGTAGAAACGGAACAACTGCATGAGTTCCTCTGCCCCATAGGCGTTCACCTCATGCAGTCGCTGCAATACCGGCATATACCCCTGGGTGATATGCATCAAATCCCGCATGGCCTGCTCCAGCGTGCGAATCGCCTCCGGGGTTTCCAGCGGGAGCTGGCTGAGACGTTCCGTCTCGCAGCGCATGAATTCAAGCCGGGGTTTCAGTTCCTCTGCCACCTTGCGCCCGCTCTCCTGGTCGCTCACCGTACGCAGCAGGCGGTCCACCTCCTGCGTGGCAAGCAGCAGCTCGCGGCAAATTGCCTCCGGGGTTGCCGGCGCAGACTCCACCTGCCCCACCGCCACCGGCAGGACACAGAGCAGGGCAAGCCCCCCTATTGAGCGCAGATTCATCATCTGCACATATTGTAACGCCCAAATCCCCTCCTGTCAAGGGGAGGAATGTCAGGAATCCCGCCAGCCTGCCCAGGAAAGAAAACAGGGTGTGCAGCCCTTCAGCCGCACACCCTGCCCCTGCAAGCAGGAAAGTATCTTCTTTAATGACCACTCAGCGTGGTGATATAGTAACCGGCAATCACAGCCGTACCAATCACACCGGCCACATTCGGGCCCATGGCATGCATGAGCAGGAAGTTCGTGCGGTCAGCCTGCTGGCCCACGTTGTGGGACACACGGGCAGCCATCGGCACAGCGGACACACCAGCCGAACCGATAAGCGGGTTGATGGGGTTCTTGCGCCAGCCGGGAACCAGGTTCATGAGCTGGGCGCAAAGCAGGCCACACACGGTTGCCACGGCAAAGGCCACCACACCCAGAAGGATGATGAGGAGGGTTTCCTGCTGGAGGAAACGGGCACCCTGCATGGTAAGTCCCACGGACACACCGAGAAGAATGGTGGTGATGTTCATGAGTTCGTTCTGAGCGCAGCTTACCAGACGCTCGGTCACCTGGCATTCGCGCAGGAAGTTGCCCAGCATCAGCATACCCAGCAGCGGAGCGGCATCCGGGCAGAGCAGAATGGTGGTCAGCGTCACCACGAAGCAGAAGAACAGCTTCTCGCCCTTGGATACCTGACGCAGACTCTTCATCTTGATCTTGCGCTGGGCTTCCGTGGTGCAGAGCTTCATGAACGGCGGCTGAATCAGCGGCACGAGAGCCATGTAGGTGTAGGCCGCCACTGCAATGGCACCCAGCAGTTCCGGAGCCATCTTACTGGCCAGGAAGATGGAGGTAGGGCCGTCAGCACCGCCAATGATGCCGATGGCTGCTGCCTGTCCCTTGGTGAAGCCAAGCCCCACCGCGCAGAGGAAGGTGAAAGCCACACCACCCTGGGCAGCGGCACCCAGCAGCAGAGACTTGGGAGAAGCCAGAAGAGGGCCGAAGTCCGTGAGCGCACCCACACCCATGAAGATAAGGGCCGGGAAAATCTCACACTTGATACCGAGGCCGAGCCAGTCGAACAGACCGCCGTGCGGCTTCACCAGCAGGTACTTCTGCGGAGTCTGGCCGCTCACGACCAGTTTACCCTTCTGCACCTTGCCGGTTTCCGGGTCCACGGCATCCTTGACGGTCATGGGAGCATCCATGGCAGCGGTGTACTCAGCAGCCTGAGCCGGGTCAATGCCCTCGGTACTCTGCTTGCTGACACCGGCATCCTCAAACGGAGCCAGTTCCAGCTGGATGAAGCCCACATCCTGCATCGTGGAGCGGGTCACCTTGCCTTCTTCAATGGCAACCACCTCACGCTGAGCCTGGGTGATGACCATACCGTTGTCCGGAATGTTGGCGATAAGGGCACCGAAAGCAATCGGCACCATGAGCAGCGGTTCAAACTGCTTCACCACACCCAGATACAGCATCACGGCCACAACACCCCACATCACATACATCTGCCAGGTCATCTGATAGATGCCCATGCCGGAGATGAAGCTCGCGAAGGAATCGAAAAGTTCTTGCATATCTGTATAATGCGTTGTTTATACACTACCTCTGCCCCCCTTTTGGGGCGCAGAGCCTGCAGATACATACTTAACCGATGTAAGCCAGAGTCTGACCCTCCGTCACGGTGTCACCGGGCTTCACAGCAAAGCTGGTCACGGTGCCGTTGGCGGGAGCATAAATCACGGTGTTCATCTTCATGGCCTCCACGGTCATCACCTGGTCGCCTTCCTTGACGGCAGCGCCGGGCTGCACATCGAGGGACACCACCTTGGCAGCCAGCGGGCTCGGAATGGGAGTGCCGGAACCGGCAGCGGCCGGAGCAGGAGCAGCAGCCACAGGAGCGGGAGCGGCTACGGGAGCGGGAGCCACCACGGGGGCTGCCACGGGAGCGGGAGCGGCGGCCACGGGGGCGGTGCCACCCACGGTTTCCACGGTTACATCAAAGGTCTGACCGGCGACAGTAATACGGAGCTGTTTCATATCTTGTTTTCTATTTGTATATTGTTTGAAGTGTTTTTTGGAGGAATGGGTGTGCGAGGTTTTATCAGCGCACGGGAGAATTGTTCATGGCAGCAGCGCGGCCTCCCTGCCCGTAGGCAGTATCAACCGGCTTGATATCCAGAATGCGAGCCTCATCGCCCACGGTCACCTTGACCGCAGCAGCAATGGCGGCAACGACCTGCGGTGTGATGCTGCTCTGCGCAGCATCGTAGATGCCGGCGGCAATGGCTGCCACCTGGGCAGGCGGCAGCTCCGGTGCCACCACAGGGGCAGCCGCCGGAGCAGGAGCCATGGCTGCCTTGGCAGCCTCGGCCTGCGCCTTGCGCTTAGCATCCAGACGCTGTGCCACGGCTCCCGATACCGTCAGAATGACGCTCAGGAAGCAGAGGCAGCACACCACCACACACATGCCGGTCACCTGGTAGATGACGGCATCCATATCGAGTGCAGCGAGTGTCTGTATCATTGTTTATTTGGGTTTGTGAAATCGGGGAGAAGAATTACAGCGGCATGTTGCCGTGCTTCTTGGCGGGGTGGCTTTCGCGCTTGCTGAGCAGGGTACGCAGCGTCAGCGCAATACGGGCGCGGGATTCAGCCGGGTTGATGATATCCGTCACCTGGTCAGATGCCGCAGCAGCGTAGGGATTGGAGAAGGCCTGCTCGTATTCGGCCACCAGTTCCTTCTGGCGAGTGGCGCGGGCATCAGCATCCTCGATAGCCTTCAGCTCGCGGCCATACAGAATCTGCACCGCACCGGCAGCCCCCATCACAGCAATCTCCGCGCAGGGCCAGGCAAACACGGCATCGGCACCCAGGCCCTTGCAGCACATGGCAATGTAGGCACCGCCGTAGGCCTTGCGCATGATGAGCGTCACCTTCGGCACAGAGGCAGAGGAGTAGGCGTAAATCATCTTGGCACCGTGGCGGATGATGCCGCCGCGCTCCTGCTGCTTGCCGGGCAGGAAACCGGGCACGTCCACCAGGTTCACCAGCGGAATGTTGAACGCATCGCAGCAGCGGATGAAGCGGGCCGCCTTATCCGAAGCGTCAATATCCAGGCAGCCGGCCTTCACAGCAGGCTGGTTGGCAATAATGCCCACCACCACACCGCAGATACGGCCGAAGCCCACCACCACGTTACCGGCAAAGTTGGCATGCACTTCCAGGAAGCTGCCTTCGTCCACCAGGCGGGAAATCACCTTCTGAACATCCAGCGGCGTGTTGTTATTGTCGGGGATGATGTCGTTCATGCCCTCCTGCGGAGCAATGTCGAGCGGCTGGCTCAAATCATGCGGCGGCTCCTGGGCGTTGTTCGACGGCAGATAGGTCAGCAGCTGCTTGGCAATGGAAATGGCGTGTTCATCCGTCTCGGCCACAAAGTGAGCATTGCCGGAAACAGAGGAATGCACAGCAGCACCGCCGATTTCCTCCATGGTACACTGCTCGTATGTCACCTGCTCAATCACCTTGGGCCCGGTAATGTACATACCGGCAGCACCACCCTTGCGGATGATGATGAAGTCCGTCAGAGCCGGGGAATAGGCCGCCCCACCGGCGCAGGGACCGAGAATCAGCGAAATCTGCGGCACCACACCGCTGGCCGCCACGTTGTTGTAGAACACGTTGGCAAAGCCGGTCAGCGATTCCACACCCTCCTGCAGGCGGGCGCCGCCGGAGTCATTAATCTGGATAATGGGCATACCCGCCTTGAGTGCATACTGCTGGGCGTCGCAAATCTTCTGGGCGTGCATGTAGCCCAGCGAGCCACCCTGCGCCAGGAAATCGGCCGAGGCGGCGGCCACGGGGCGGCCATCCACCAGACCGAAGCCCGTCACGATGCCATCGCCAGGAATTTCCTTGTTGAGCATACCGAAATTGCTGCAATGGTGCTTCGTGTGCATGCCGATTTCGGTAAACGAACCGTTGTCGAACAGGCAGGCAATGCGCTCACGAGCCGTCCAATCGCCCTTGGCGTGGCGGGCATCGTATTTCTCCTGAGAGGCAGCATACTTCACCTTCTTCTGACGAGCCTCAAGCTCTTCAAGCAATCTGGGATCAATAGCCATAATTCTGAATAAGTAAAGGTTTTCTTATCGCGGGCTGTGGGTACAGTCCACCTACGTTGCCAGATTCTACCACGCCCGCCCCGCCAAGAAAAGCAAAATCTGCCGAAAGAGGAGAGAAAAGTACAAAGGCGGGCACCCGGCAGATGACCGGGGCGAAAGTCAGCCCTGCACGTTGATGCGGGGGGTCAGGATGCAGCGGCGGTATGTCCCCGGCGCCACATGTGTACGCGGCCACACAATGCAGTCATCCATCACCACACCAGCGGGAATCACCGCGTCCTGCCCCACCACACAATCCTCTCCCAGATTGGCCGCAGCAGAAATACTCGCCGTCGGGTGGATGCGCTCGCGGCTGGCAAGCTCCATCATGGTATCAATATAGCCGGCAGGAGAACCGATTTCATGCCAGTTGGCCCAGTCGAACACCACACCGCCCACGCGGCCTTGCCTGATGAGTTCTAACCAGATTGGCACAATTGAAAACTCCTCCTCCTCCGGGAACAAGTCCGCCACTTCCGGCTCCATGAGATACACCCCCGCAAACTGGTGTGTACCAGGATTCACCCCCAGCGCATGGCGCATATCCGTCACCGCGCTACTTTCCGAGTCAAAGCCCACATTACGCTTGCCGTCCACACTCCGCAACGCCAGCGTCACCATATTACCGCGGCGCTTGTGTTCCGCCAGCAGATCCGCCACCGGGATATCCGTCAGAATATCGCCATTATGCACCAGCAGCGGTTCACCCGGCTTCACCCAGGGCATAATCTTCTTCACCCCGCCGCCGGAATCCAGCGGGTGTTCCTCCTCGCTGAACGACACCGGGCAACCACGGTACCGGGGCTCCGGGAAGGCGCGTTCCCACATCAGCGGCAGGCAGGAGATATTCACCATGAACTCCGACACCCCGCAACGCAGGTAGTGGTCCATCGTGTGCTGAATGAGCGGCTTCTGAAAAACCGGCATCAGCGGCTTGGGGAGGATGTGAGTCAGAGGCGCCAGTCGCGTACCCAGCCCGGCACCCAATATAAATGCTTGCATATATTACCAGAGATGAGGAAGATTCAACTTAATGGCGCAGACACCCATGATGAGGTTCGCCACCGCATGCATCACCACCACCGAAGTGAGACGCTTCGTGTAAACCACCAGTACATACGCCAGGCTGCCATACACCAGAGCCCCGGCATAATCCACGGGACGGTGTACCAGCATGAACGCCAGCGTCACTACTGTGTAGGCCAGCCAGCTGCCCTGCCCCAGCGGCACCGACTGCGGAAAATCGCGGTTCACGCACCAACGCATCAGATAGCCGCGCCAGAAAAACTCCTCCACCAGCGCCACTATCACCACCGCGCGAGCAAAGCGGAACCCATATTCCACCCACACAGCCAGCCAGTCATCGCCAAACACCGCTGCCGGGTCAAAGCCCGGTTCCGCCGGAATCCAGCCGGTCACATACGGCACCAGCCAGAACGCAATCCCCACCACACCGGCCACAGCCCCCAGCAGACATGGGAGCAGCGCCCAGTCCCACTCCACCAAGCGGCGCACATGCCACAAGTACCCACCGCACACCAGCACCTGCAGCGGGTACACCCACATCTCCGGCGCCCGCTGCCACCAGCTCACGCTGGGGTGGTCCCATTTCCAGCTTCCCTCCACTACCCACAGCAGCAGATTCAGCGCAAGAAACAGCACAAAAGGCACAACGTAAGTGCGAAACAGTTTTTGGTCAGACATGCAGAAGTACGAAGTACGAGGTGGGAAGTACGAAGTATGAAGTTACGCGGGCTTACGCCCGCCGGATTTTTTCATATTGCGACGCTTTGTGATACAGGAAGTGGTAATGATTGCGGTCAGCTCATTGGCTTCCTTCATCAATGCTTCTATTTTGTGTCGTTTCACCAGTTCACACGCCACGAGCATATCCATCCAGAACTCAGCTTCGTCCGATTCCTCTTCACATATTTTGAGTTTATTGAGGTAATCCTTATCTGACTTGGCGCGCCCGGAAGCCCGATAATTAGCAGCAACAGAGGTGGCACAACGGAACAACTGGTCGCGCATGTGCAGAGATTCAGGAGTCCCCGGAAGCGAGCTGCACAGTTTGAACACCCGCAACGCAAACGCCCGCGTGCGCTGCGTTAACGTCTCTCTGAAGTCCAGTCCATTATTCATCTTCCCATCACCTGCGGGCGTCAGCCCGCGTAACTTCATACTTCGTACTTCCCACCTCGTACTTCGTAATTTCTGCGAATCACTTCAGTGATTCGCAGAAACGCGCCATTTTATCGCAGGCCTGTTCCAGCAGATTCTGGGCAGTTGCATAGCAGCAGCGGAGGTAGCCCTCGCCGCAGGCGCCGAACGCCGTACCCGGCACAGCAGCCACCTTGTGTTCCTTGAGCAGGCGCAAGGCGAATTCCTTGGAACTGATACCGAAGCGTTTGATGCTCGGGAAGGTGTAGAACGCACCACCCGGCAGATGACAGTCCATCCCCATCTCATTGAAACGGCCCACAATGTAGTCACGGCGCTTATGGTAACTCTCACGCATCTCCAGCATAGCCGGCACACCATTCTGCAAAGCCTCAATACCCGCCTCCTGAGAGGTGATGGTCGGGCAGATCATCGTATAGGAATGCACCTTCATCATCTGCTCAATCAGCTCCTTCGGGCCGCAGGCGTAGCCCAGGCGCAGTCCCGTCATGGCAAAAGCCTTGGAGAAACCATGCAGCAGCAGCGTGCGTTCCTTCATCCCCGGCAGCGAAGCAATGGAAGTATGCTCCTCCTCATCGTAACGCAGCTCGGAATAAATCTCATCCGTCAGCACAAACAAATCATGCTTGATGCAGATGGCCGCAATCTCCTCCAGCGTCTTGCGGGGCGCAATCGAGCCGGTCGGGTTCGTGGGGAAATTCAGCATCAGCACCTTGGTACGCGGGGTGATAGCCGCCTCCAGCTTGGCAGGATTCAGAGCGAAGAGGTCATCTATACTCGTCTCCACCGGCTTGGGAATACCGTAAGCCATCATCACCGTAGGCGCATAGCTCACATAGCACGGCTCGTGGTACAGCACCTCATCCCCCGGATTCAACAGGCAGCGCAACGCAAGGTCAATCGCCTCGCTCACACCCACGGTAGGCAGAATCTCGCAGAGCGGGTCATATTCCACATGGAAAAAGTCCCCCACATACTTGCTGATAGCACGGCGCAGACTCTCCAGCCCGTAATTGCTGGTATAGGTCGTGTGCCCTTTCTCCAGCGATACAATGGCCGCCTCGCGGATATTCCAGGGGGTCACGAAATCAGGCTCGCCCACCCCCAGCGAAATAATATCCTTGCTGCCGGTAGCCAGGTCAAAGAACTCACGGATACCGGAACGCGGCATGTCCATGACCTGCTTGGAAAGCATCTTGGTCCAGTCCATAATCAGGGAATAATGGTCAGGCGTTCTGTCTCCGGCTCCTCTGCATACAGAAGACCATTGTTCTTGTACGTTTTCAGGCGGAAGTGCGTCGCCGTCGAAATCACGCCCTGCATGCTGGCCAGGTTCTCGCTCACAAAACGGGCCACTTCCAGCAGCGTCGGGGCCTCCACCATCACCAGCAAATCATAACCGCCGGAAATCAGGTAGCAGCTGCGAACCTCCTTGAACCGGGCAATGCGCGAGGCCAGGCGGTCAAAGCCACCGCCGCGCTCCGGCGTGCAACGCACCTCGATAAAGGCAGACACACCCTCCTCATCGTCATTCACAATCGCCTGGTAGCCCACAATACGCCCGGCTTTCTCCAGCGCAGCGCGCTTGGCTGCCACCGTTGCAACATCCACACCAAGGCGGTCTGCAATCTGCTGGTCGCTCAATCGCGCATCCGCCTCCAACAACTTAAGAAGGGCATCCTGTGTCATAGCTTGACACATCATACCATTCCCCCCGGCCAAGTCAAGTGAATTACGAGTTCCCACGGCCATTTCATGCCATGGCAGCCCCCCCTCCGCCGCCGCAAACAAAAAAGCAGCCGTTCCCGCAGGGGAACGGCTGCCTCTTATTCACAATAAGAACCTCACTTCCTGCGGCGGCGGGCGCACAGAGCCGCCAACGCCAGCAGCGAAAGCGTAGCCGTAGCGGGTTCGGGAATCGTCTTTGTATCATCCTTGATGCTCACTGTACCCGTCGAACTGTCATAGGTCAGCACCAGGTTCTCATACCCGGCCAGGTTCTCGAAGAACTCCGCCGCAGAAACCTGAGAACCGCTCATCAGCTCATTGTAGGCCAGCAGCTCACGCGTCTGCTCCGCAAGCGTACGCATATCGGCGAGCGTAGCCACAGGAGACACCTGCACCGAAAGCGTCGTCACACCGGTAAAGAGGGCTACCGAGCCACCCTCGGTGAGGCCCTGCACCTCCTCCAGCAACGAGCCGCTCAAGGTCAACCCGGTCTGCAGTTTCAGCGCTCCCTCCAGGGTAATCGTACCGCCCAGATCCAGCGTTGCGCCGGTTGCCAGCACCATGTGAGCCTTCACCGTGGCGCCCTGGGCAAATTCAGCCAGAGAATTCACCGTCAGCTCTGCATCAGACACCTTCTGGACATCCTCGTCATTTTCATCCTTGACCATGACCGTCGTCACCATTTCCATGGTGCCGTGTTCAGCAACCTTCAGTGTCGACACCGCCAGCTTGCGAGTCTCGCCGGCCACATGCAGCGTACCACCCTGCACATCCAGAGTCGCCACATCAATCCTTTCGCCTGCCAGCTTCAGACGGCCAGCCTGCACAGCAATGGCATCCAGCGCCACGTTGCCGGAAAGGCTCACCGAGCCGGTATCCTTCTTCGTCAGCTGCGCCGTACCGGCAGCAGCGGCATCGCGGGCAATATCAGATGTCACCACCGTGCTGTCAGAAACATGGCTGTAAGCCACAAGATCCGTGTTACCGTTGAGCAGAATCCGCCCCGTCGTCGGAGTCAGCCCGGCCTGGGAATTGTCACGCACCACAATCGAGCTGCCGGCATCCATATGCACATCAGCATCCTGGAGGTTGGTCACCTTGTCGCCCAGGGTCTTGTAGCTGCTGCCATTCTTCCAGAGATTGAGAGCCAGGTCACCATGCACATAGACATCGCCCAGCGTCGAGCCTTTTTCCAGCGAGACGGTATTGTCACGCCAGTTGTAATCCGTGTTGTTGTTATACTCGCGGGTATACAGGTGCAACGCAGCGCCTTCACCGGCCACATCCGTCACCTTGCTGGAGAAAGCCTCTATGCGGTCTGCCGCCGAACCCACATGCACCTCGGCCGCGTTATCGAGCGCCATTTCAGCCACCTTGGCATCGGCATTCAGCTTCAACGTGCCACCCCGCTGCTCCAGCGCATTCAGGCGGTTCACCTTCAGGCTGCCTTCCGTTTCAGAAGCCCAGTCCAGCACCAGCTTACCTTCGCCGCTCACCGTGCTCTGCTCCAGCGTAGCCGTATCCTGCACCACCAGCGTGCCCTGGTCAATTCGAGCCGTTTCCTTGACCACCACCGTTCCGGCTTCCAGCGTTGTCGTACCCGTGCCCTGCTGCACCAGCTCGTTCACCGTCTGGGTATAATTCGTATTCTCATTACGCCACACACGATAATCCTTTGACGCGTTGAATACGGCCTTATCAGGGGCACCACTATTCGTCAGATGCACCTCGGTAATAGCTGCCGAATCATCGAAAACAACCGACTTGCCTGCCACGGTAGAAGCGAAATAATCATTCGCATCCTCATATCGGCTGAGACCAAAATCCTTTGAACCCCAGTCAGCCTTCTTCGTGCCATAGCCGGGGCTGATACCGCCGTCCCATACCAGGAAGCCCTCCTTCACCGTCATGGTCACCTGCAGGGAGCCATCTGCCGCCGTGAAGGTGGCATCATAGTATTCCAGTCCGGAGGCGGAAATCTGCCCCAGCAAGCCAGTCCAGTCACCATTTGCCAGCGTATAGGTCTCACCTGCCTTCTGAACATTCAGGTAATTGAACGTACCCTTCAAAGCACTGGTATTGGTGAAGTCAATCACAATGGAAGCCCCATTGCTCACCGAGAAACCCGATGCCAGATTCAGCGCGCCACCGGAATCCTTCGTATTAATCATTGCCTGGCCATCGAAGCTGAGAGTACCGCCATTGAGTACCAGGGCAGAATTGAAGTTGGCAGAAGCCGCGCTGCCCGAAGTTGCCAGCACACTAAGCGTCTTACCAGCATCGAGGGTGAAGCTGTCGTTCACCTTGAGATTAGCTCCCTGGGCCACGCCCACACCGCTGAGGGCGTGGAAGCCGCTGCTGGTGATGTTGAGCGTACCGCTCATCGCCGTGGCCTTATTTACATAAATACTGGAACCCGTCAGGTTCTGCGTACCTGCACCAGCCATCTCAATGCTGACGCTGTTTGCGGCAGTATCCGCCGCCGTACCAATGCTGCCTTTGTGGGTATAGGTACCGCTGCCGGTAATGACCATCGTGGCGTTCGCTGTAGAGCCCGGCACGGAGGTGGGGGAAGCATCCGGCGCAGCACCCGCCAGAACATGTGAGTACTCATTGCCGTTCAGGCCTCCCAGCTTCACCCGCTCTGCATTCAGCGCCAGAGAAATGTGGGAATCATCGCCCGCAGCACCGCTGAGATTGATGGTTGCACCGCTGACCGCCTCTTCACTATCAATCTGAAGCAAGGCCTGATAAGTGCGAGAGAACCACCAATCCGAACACGCACGATTAACATTGATTTCACCGGTGAAGCGTCCCTCGCCGCCAATCACAAGGCGCGCGGACTTGCTGTGCGTCGTTGAGGAATTCCAGTTCACCGCACCCTCGCCGGTCAGCTTATCCAGCTGCCAGATGGTATTCCAGGTATGGTCCTGAATCACCAGTTCCTTGCCGGAAGCGACATTGACCGCATCCAGATGCTTCAGCATATTGTCCGCACCATTATCCTCAATACTGTGGAAGGTCACCTTGTCGGCCGCAATGTCAAGAGTACCGCCAACATGCTGAGCTGCCGTCTGATTGAAGTACAGATGGCCGCCCTCAAGCGCCAGCGTACCGCCGTCCTCGTTGTTCTCCAGAGAGTTCAGCTCCCAGGAACCCGCTCCCAGCGTGCCGGTGGCTCCGGCATCCACCGAGATAGTACCATTGATGATAACCCTGTTGTTGCCAACCGTTACCATCTGACCACCCTGACCCAGCACCACATTACCGTGCATCGTGCGGTTGGCAGAAGAGGCATCCATGCTGAGGGTAGCGCCATTCTCCACACGGGTGATGCCCGTGGCCGAAAGCGCATTATCCACGCGGGTAGACAAAGTTCCCTGCTTCACCGTGAACAAATCCCAGCTGTTATCCGTAGAAGCCAGCACCAATTCGCCGATGCCTGTCTTTTCTACCTTGCCCAGCTGCATGCTGCCGGTCTGCTCAACACCTGTTGAAGTCATGTTGAACACAAGTGTGCCATCGGCATTCCCCTTGAGGAGGCCGCCAGTCTGCACCACCAGGTTCGTCAGCGTCTGCGTGGTGCTGCCCACATCCAGAATACCGCCATCCTTGACGGTGACACCCGAAACAGAAGCCAGCGCATTATCCACGCCGAAGCCCAGAGTCATATCACCAGAACCGCCGTCCTTGTGTCCCTGAACGGTCACATGGCCGCTGATAGCAGTCGCCGCACCCAGAATCAGCTTACCGCAGCTGTGGCCCTGGCCGTCCACCACCATGTCGTTGGTACCGGCGGCCGCCAGCGCGGCATTCACCGTGAGTGTACCCTCGCTGCCGCCGAAACGGTATGTACCGTTTTTGCCCACCGAAATCGTGCCGGAATAGGTCGCATCCCCCAGGCTGTGCAGCGACAGGCCGGGGCGCACAGTCATATCAATCGCCGCATTGCCCGCCTTATCCAGCAGAATGGCACCGGCAGAGGTCTGGGAGACAAGAGCCAGCAGGCCGGCCGTGTCGGCGCTGGTCTGCACAGCAGAGCCATAGGCCAGTTCAATGCTGGCACCACCCAGGGCGAGGGTATCATCATAAGTGAGCGTCACCCCTTCGCTGAAGGTGATGCTGCCGATGTTGTTGGCGGTGTTCGTGAGTTGCACAATGCCACCCAGCCCCTGACCATTGCCCAGCACGAGCGTGCTGTCCTTATCATTCAGCTTAGCATTCACCACGAGTTCACCGCCACCGCCGCCAAGGTTCCACTTGTTCTTCACAGAGGAGAGGGTGTTTTTCTCGCTGTCTTCATCGCGCACGCCGTACTGCACGGTCTTGCCGGCAGCAGCGCCTACAAACAAATCCTCATGGCCGCTCATGTTCATCGTGACGGCCATATCTTCGGTCAGCGCCAGCGTACCTGTGGAGGACGCATCAATAAGCCCCGGTGCATTGGCAGCGGTCAACCCGCTTTCCACCTGCAGGGTCGTGGCGGCACCGAGCTTCCACTTATTCGTCAAAGTATCGCCCAGCGCTGCCACATCCTTTGCCACCAGAACGCCGGAAGTCAGCGTCTTGGTGCCGGTGTGTTCCGAATTATCGCCTGCAAGCGTGAAGCGGGCTTCCTTGCTGCCCAGGTCAATTTCCAGGCTGCCCGCCCCGCTGATATTGCGGGCATATGTATTATTTGCGGTGACGCCCTGGCTGTACTGCACCTTCATGCTGCCGCCAGCCTGCAGGTTCACATCACCCTTCAGGCCATAGAATGCAGAAATGGCAGCCGTGCTTTCCAGCTCATAACCACCTTCAATATATTCCTTTTCGTGCTGCACCCCCTCGCGCATGATGAAGACACCCTGGTCCGCCACGGTCACATCCCCCGTGAGGCGGGCATGGCTGCCCAATTCAAACGTGGCACCACCGGCCACGGTGACGTCCATGGCGGCGTCGGCATAGTGCCAGTCCAGGTCATTGGTGTAGCGGTTGGTGCTGTCGCTGGCCATCGAGCCCATGGCATGCACCGTGTTCGTACCTTCCAGCAGCACCTTGCCGCTGTCAACAAAGAGTCCACTCTGCTCATTCTGCAGATTCGTGAAAATGCTGTGAAGCGTCCATGTGCTGCCAGCCTGCCCCTTGTAGTGAACCTGCAGGGCGGCATCGGCCGTATCACGGAACGAGCCGAGGAATGTGCCACCCTGGTTAAACTCCAGAGATGCAGTAGTACCAGCTTTCTCGTTCATCAGCACCGCTTCCTCCGTCAGGGCATGGATGGTGAAATCCTCACCCTCCGTCCAGTCATGCCCGGCAAAGTCGAGTCTGGCGCCGCCAAGGCCGAAGGTGAAATCGCGGGCAATCTGCCCCGCACCACCTTCCAGCACCACCGTCGTGCCGCTGTTCGCCAGCACATTGTAAGCAGCATAGCCACCGGTGCGGTTCAGAATGGTCTTGCCGCTGCCACCCAGGTTAAGCAGCACATTGTTGTTGCCTCTGCCCTCAATGTACAGATGACCAGCACCCACCTTGCGCCATTCGTACATGTGATTGGCGTCACCGCTGAGCTGCAGATGCACATGCACCCCGGCATCCACTACATAACCGGCATGGTTGAACTGATTGTTCTCCCCGGCAGCCGATTGAATGACATAGGTATTCCCCGTGCCGGAGAAGCGGGCATAGCCCACTCCCAGGTCCACCGTATCATTCAGCACAATGGTGGTATGTGACTGACCGGACTTGAACTGCAGGTGATTCGTCAGGAAAAGATCGCCGAAATTGAGTTTCTTGGCATCGGAAACATTGTTCCACACAGCGTTCAGAAAATCTTCACCGTAGTTGTACCAGTTGTCGGTATCCTTCAAGTCGCTGAGGTCGTTCCAGGTATTGATTCCGCTCTGAACGCCATTATAGGAAGCCACAGTGTTGCTTCCATCCGTCACCGTGCCAATCCATTGCGTGGCGGTAATCCCCTGTGAATCAGTCGTGCTGCTGCCCTGGGTCGTCACAGCATCCAGATACAGAGTACTGGCATTGCTCTTCACCGCCACCACGTCATCGTCCATCACATCCTGTGTGAACTGGCCTGCGCCGCGGGCATAGCTGTCTGTCCGCACGTTGCCGGACTGCGAAGCCGCAAAATATTCATACTGCCCGGTCTTATCATTGTACACCCAGATAGGGCTGCCGGAGTCACCAGCACCCAGCGCATTGGGCAGCGGGCTTTCACCCAGCCCGCTATCGGTGTAATCCACATTCCAGTGAATGGAATAGCTCTCCTGGGCAGAGCCGTTGTACCAGGCCGAATCAATGTTGTTGATGCCGCCGATGATATAGTTGTATGCGCCCATCACCTCAGGCTGGTTCCCTTCGGCATCGCGGATGTACATGTCACCTGCGCCGGCACGGTAGGCCAGCGTACCGCTGAGACTGGTCACCTCACCCGTGTAGACGGAGGATGTCTGCACATCCGTCACCACCTTGCTCAGGCGGGTCACCTTGTAGTCCGTGTTCGGCACATTGCGGAACGTATCAGAAGAACGGTATTCAATGGCGGAGTAACGCACCATCTGATCCTCACCGATATGGCGGCCACCAAAGGTGGCATCAATCTCGCCGTTGTGTTCCACCGTACCCAGATAGCTGTACCCCACGGCGGCGGCAGCGCCATTGTCCGTCTGGCTGGCGTAGCTGATCATCCCCTGCTCGTAGGAAATAGCCACCTGCTCTTTCTGCCCGTTCGCGTAAGTCAGCACTATGCCGCCGTCGCGCTGGCGCAGGTGGTCCAGAAGCGCATTAGCCGTTGTCGTGTAACGACCTTTATTCTGACCAAAATCCGTGTACGTCGCCTGCGACACCCCCGTATGCATCACGCCAGCCCACGCGCTGGTCGTGCCCAGGGTCACCGTTGCCACCATCATCAACGGAAGGATTTTGCGTAAGAATGCAGTAAGTTTCATGAGGTAAAAACAAAAAGTCGCGCAACTATACGCACAAGTCCCTCATTTGTCAAACACTATTACGCAAATCCAGCTCATTTTTATCAATATTTTTTCATTTTTTCGCGTTCCTTTTTTTTCAGCATCTGAAATTACTGGAAATAAAACGCTTATAATTACATCACGCTTATTTATAATTAACATTCTTATCTATTTTAGTCCAAAAACCATCATCTGCGGCCGCAGCAAGAAAAAAACGGTGCGGAGCATACCGCTCCGCACCGGAAAAAACTCATTTCAGCCTGCTCACTTGCGACGGCGGCGGGCGCACAGAGCCGCCAACGCCAGCAGCGAAAGCGTGGCCGTGGCAGGTTCGGGAATAGACTCCGAAGTCTGAGTAATCGTCACCGTGCCAGCCGTGCTATTATAGCTCAGCACCAGGCCACTGTTGCCCGCAAGGTTGCTGAAGTAATAGGCAGCTTCCACCTGCACCCCATCCATCAGCGGAGAATAGGAAACCGAAGCCACCGTCCGCGCTGCCAGCGAGGGCATCTTGTCCTGCGTCACCGTCTGCTCCAGATTCAGCCCATTCACCCCGGTGAACAGGGTATACGATCCGCCCTGGACAAGCCCCTGCACCGCATCCAACACTGCGCCGTCCAGCGTCAGCCCGGCCTGCAGAGTCAGCACACCATCCAGCATAACCTCGCCGCCCATGTCCACCACCGCGCCCGACTGGAGTACCATATCGGCATTCAAGGTCGCGCCAGAGCCAAATTCCGCCAACCCGGAAACATGGAGAGCAGCGTACTGGGCAGCCTGCTCACCCACTCCCTTATAGGCGGAAACAGCCAGACTGTCACCGACAGAAAGGGATTCCAGCTCATGCACCGCCTTGTCAAACAGCTTGATACTACCCGAACTGGCATGCACGCCCGACAGGCTGTTCTGGCTGTTATACACTTTCAACACACCGCTGCCAGCATGTTCCACTTCCGAATGAGCCAACTGGGTACGCAGCGTTGCATCGCTCCCCGTATACCGGGCATACCCATCCGTCAGCACATAGTCCGTGCTGCCCAGGCCATAAGCACCACTGCCCGTATTCGTCAGAGTGGCCTTGTCGGCATCCCCCTTATTGGAGAACTCGATACCTTGCCACATCATGCGGGCATCTTTCTGCAGATTGACCGCAGTCTTGTTACTCAGCTGCAGCGAATCCGTACCACGGGCATCCAGCGTAGCCTTCTCTGCCACATTGATGGCAGCCTGCCCATAGCTTTGAAGCTTATTCACCGACAGCTGCAAGGTACTGCCCGCCGCCACATCAATGGAGCCATTGTCTGCCACCGCATTATCATAATTCAGATGCACATCATCAACCGATGTAAAACTTGCCACGGCATCCTTCTCCACGGCCAGCGAGCCCTTGATATAGAATGCACCGGCCGAAGTACGATTGATGGCAGCCTCGTCCTCCAGGGACAATCGGGCACCATCGTTCACCTGCAGGCGGGCGTTACCTGTTATGCTGAGAGTCTTGCCAGATGCCACCGTCATCTCCCCGGTCACATTCAGGCCATGGGTCTTCCACTTCTCGCCGTCCGTTCCTCGCTGCATGTACAAGCTCGTGTCCCCCGCCACCTTGAACGCACCGTTCAAGGTCGTGATGGCATCGTACTCCAGCTGTAAACCGGCAGCCGTGTAATGAACCGAGCCCGCATTGTCCGCCGCCAGGAATTCCCCGGAACCAAAGGTATAAGAAGCCCCCGCCAGCTCCAGAGTGGAACCGGCCTGAACATCCAGGCTGCCAGCAGCCAGAGATGCAACCCCATCCACCTGGAGACGAGCCGCACCCTCAGCCCGCAGCGAGCTGCCTGCTTCCAGTTCCAGGTTTCCGCGCAGGCTCACATTGGACTGATCGGCCAGCACCGCAGAAACACCAGTCCCCAGACGCAGGGAATGGCCAAACGAACTGCCAGCCAGTTCCACCCGGCCACCCTTTACATAAGTAGTCCCCTGATAGGCATCGGAAGCGGCCACCGTGTTCCCCACGGTGTCACTGAATGTAAGCGCCAGCGTACCTTCGCCGGAAATCTTGCTGCCGAAACTCACCTTACCGCTCTTCACGCCCGACAATTCAAGTGTGCCGTTCTTTTCAACCACCGTATTGCCTGAGCCGAGCTTCCAGGTAGCATCCACGAGGACGGTACCGCTGTTAATGGTCGTTCCTCCCTTGTAGCTATTTCCCTGATGACTGATGATTAATGTACCATCGCCATCCTTGACCAGGGAACCATTGCCGCTGCCGTCCGAGAAGATGCGCCCGGATACAGTCAGAGTCGCGCCATTGGACACATCATAGACCAGCTTCACACCGCTGGCAATGCGGGAATCGGCAGAAATCAGGCTTTCCCCAGCCGTAGCAGCAATCGTATTGGCCTTATCGAAATAAAGAGCAGCGGTATTATCGGAATCATCATACCAATCACCAAGACCGCAGATTTCCGCTCCATTATTCAGGCGAAGTTTCCAAGTTCCCATCGTCTGGTAGGATTCACCCAGATCCAGCGTACTTCCATTCAGCTCAATACGTTTATCATTGACAGAAGTATCCAGCTGATTTCCCAGATTGCCGGAATCACCGAAGCGCAGCACGCCCCCCTTGTTGATTGTTACATTGGAAGCAATGACCTTATTGCCCGAACCATTCACAATGAGAGAGCCACCGTTGATAGTGATATCCCCGGTACCCAGGGCTCCCGTACGGGACACCTTGAGAACACCGGCTTCAATAATGGTACCTCCGGTATATGTATTGGCACTCTGGATGGAATCACCACTATTCAGATAAAGAGTACCCTCACCAGTCTTGACCAGCATACCATCGCCGGTAACAGCACCGTTGGCATAGAATGTACCCGATACAACATGCATCCCGGCATCGCCGCGAATTTCCACTCCATTTGTCACCAGTCCATCAGATGCCCGCAGCGACGTTCCATCCTCCAGCACCACATCGTTGATATTGTTACTGCCGGAAATGTCCAGACACCCTGTCAATACACGGGTTGCCCCTGTAAACCCATCGCCCAGGGCGACGGCACTACCAGTAGCAGAAAGATTCAAGGCCAGATTGCCTGAGCCAGTCACGCGGGACATATCAACCGAAGCACCAAATACCTCCGATGATTCCAGGTTAGCCCCGGAATTCACGACAATATCGCCCGTTCCCAGCTGCGAAAGCGACTGCGTGCGCAACGTACCGCCGTTAATCACCGTACCACCAGAATAATCATTGGCAGTATTCGTCAGCGTCACGACGCCGGATGAATTCCTGTCCGCGCCCACAATCAACTGGCTTTCCCCAGTCAGCTGATAATGTACAACCAGCTCACCACCAGCACCAAACTTCCACGAACCATTGGTCGGAGCAAGCGTCTCATTCGTACCAGTCCGGCCGTAGTTCACCACCTTACCACTCTCCGCCCCCAGGAACAGGGAAGCATGCGAACTCAGGTCAATCTTGTCCGTTACATCCTGCGTCAACGCGAGAGCGCCAGTCGACGATTGGTCAATGTAACCCAGCAGAGCTACCGAACCTCCGTCGGCATGCGAAGCCATCCAGCCCCCCTTTTCCACCACCCATTGATGGTCGGAAGTATCTCCCAGAGCCGCAAGCGAATCAACAATCAGACCGCCACGCTGCACCGTCTTGGCCCCGGTAAAGGTATTCGTGCCGCTCAGCTTGTACGCGCCGGAACCATCCGCATGATTAATCAGCACCGAACCTTCGCCGGAAATCGCACCAGCGTACGAATTGAGAGCCGTCGTACCAGCGCTCACACCAATTTCCATGGTTGCACCGGACTTCAACTGCACATCACCCTTCAACCCGTAGAACGCAGCATATTTCGATGTAGCCTCTTCCTCCACGCCGCCTTCCACATATTCCATGGCATGCTGCACCCCTTCACGCATGATGAAGCAGCCGCCATTCTCCACCGTCACATCCCCCGTAAGGCGGGCATGGCTTCCCAGCTCGAAAGCACCGCCATTCACGGTCACCTTCATACTGGAATCCGCATAGTGCCAGTCATTTTCGCGCACAAGGCGTTCGCTGGTGATACCCTCACCGCCGGAGCCCATACCGTGTTCCGTCAGCGTACCACTCAGAATCACCTTACCGCTCGTCACCGACAAGCCGCTCTTTTCGCCCTGCAACTCCGTGTGCAGACTGTTCAGCGTCCAGGTACTGTCTGCACCGCCAGCATACTCAATATGCAGGCCAGCACCATCGGCATCCGAGAACGAACCCTTGAAAACCGTATCCCCGGACTCCCTGTAAACCAGTCGAACCGCCGTTTCCGAACTGTTCGTGATGAGAGCCTCATCCGTGAGCGCATTGATGGTGAAGCCATCGCGTGTTTCGCCGTCCGTGATGTACCAGTCCATGCTGACACCATTCATATCCAGCGTACCACCGCCGGAACCGAAAGTAAAATCGCGGGCAATCTGCCCCTTTTTCTGAATGACCACCTCTGCCCCGGTATTCACCAGCACATTGTAAGCAGCGTAACCGTTCGACTGCTGCAGGTAAGTCTTACCGCTCCCGCCCAGGTTCAGCAGAGCATTCGTATCGCCGGAGCCATCAATATACAAATCGCCCGCCCCGGTCTTACGCCATTCGGTCATGTGCGAATCCGGATTGACCAGCTGCAAATGCACCGAAGCACCTTCGTGAATCACATAGCCGGCATGATTGAAGCAGTTGCCCTCGGCTCCCTCGGAAACAATCGTATAATCGCCCGACTTGAACTCCGCATAGCCGATACCCAGATCCACCGTATCCTTCAGCACAATGCGGTTCTTCGCAGCAGAAGAACTGAACACCAGATTCTCGGTGTAGAACAAATCCTCATCGCTCTGGTTCAGATAACCACTATACGCATACCACTGCTGGTTATTCTTCTGGTCAGACAAATCCTTCCAGGTCTTGCCGTTGATGCCATTATATGTCTGCAACACCTTGCCGGAAGCATCCGTCACCCGCCCATAATGCATCGTGGTGTCATACGTCGTCGCTCCCACCGTATCAGAATACGTATCCCCCGCATGGATAACAGCATTCAGATACACCGTACTGGTAGCATCGCTCATCTCCACCTTCTTATCAAACATCTGGAGAGCCTCCAGCGTCCAATCCGAGTTGCCGCGGGCATTCACACCACTCGTCCCCCAGATAGACTGCTGGGCACCCGCATATTCATACTGCCGGGTGGACTCATTATAAACATAAACAGGGCTGCCGGAATCACCTGCACGCGGCGCACTGGGCAAGGGACTCGCCTCCGTTGCACCCTCCCCGCCGCGGAACACAGCATCCTGATAAATAGTATGGCTGGAATTCAGACCATTCTGGAACCACGCACCGCCGATGTTGTTAATACCGCCGATGATGTAGTTATACGCACCAGAAAGCCCCTTTTCCGAGCCATCCTCCCATACAGACTTGGAACCAGCGCCGGAATGATACGCCTGCGAACCCGTCAGCACAGCCGGGTCATCCAAGTCAGCCACCGTATACCAGACCGCATCCGTGGCAACCTTGCTCTGGCGCTGCAACATATAATCCATGCCATCCGGCGGAGAAAGACGGAAAACCGAAGAATGGCGGATATCAATCGCATCGTAATTAATAGCGTTCTCTGCCCCCACCACGCGCTCCCCGAAGGAAGCATTCAAAGCTCCATTATGCAGAACCGATGCCACCATATTAGGAGCAATAGCCGCATACGCACCATTATCACCCGTACCGGCATAATTAATCATGCCCTGAGCATTAGAAATCGTGTAAGAAGCCGTACCATCCGTATACGGAATCGTGATACCGCCCGCATCCTTACGAATTTCCGCCAGCAGCGAACTCACCGCCTGCCCGGTCACATAACGCCCCTTATTCTGGCCAAAATCTGTATAAGTCTGCAAATGCACATCCGTGTGCATCATCGCGGCCTGCACAGGCACCACAGCATAACCTGCAGCAACAGCAACACACAGAGATTTCAGGAGAGAGAGAGGCAGATGCGGTTTCATAAACGTTACAGAAAAATTTTCTATATCCCGCCGGAGTATATCGCATTTCAGATGCGATGAACAGCAAAAACTGCACATCTTACCTAAAAACAACTTCTAGCATACAAAACGAACAGCTATAATCCCACACATACATAACACCACACACATAAACAGCCTCCGGAACATCAAGGCAGAACGCCACAAAAATTGTATATCGCATCTGAAATGCGACATCACGAATTGCAGAGTCGCCACCATTGCAGCCCGGCTCCCATCCCCACACAAAGCGGGACTGCCCCCGCTCCCCTGTTCACGCGCAGCGTGAATATCGTTGCCCGGAGGGCAATATCGTTTTTGCCAAAGGCAAAAATATCGTTCAAGCCGCAGGCTTGAA
>CALCHQ010000004.1 GCA_937901085.1 uncultured Verrucomicrobiales bacterium
CCGGGGTGTGGGTTGTGAACACAAAGCGCTTGCGTACTTCGTCCACATTGCCGCCATTGCGGGCGAGCATGTTGAAGGCCGCACCGATGGCGTGGGCCTCGTTCATGTGGTAGATTTCCGGCTCGACTCCCAGTTCCTCGAAGAGACGGGCGCCACCCTGACCCAGCACGATGTACTGGGAAATGCGGGTCATGGGGTTGGAATCGTACAGACGCTGGGTGATGGAGCGCGAAATGTCATCGTTTTCCGGCAGATCGGTCGAAAGGAAGAACATGGGGGCGGTGCCGAAGGTGTCCGGGCGCAGGTAATAGGCCTTCACCCACACAGGGGCGCCGCAGATGCGGATGAGGAACTTGATGTTGTGGTCTTCCAGGAAGCTGTAGGTCTTTCGCAGGTACTGCACCGCCATGGAACCGTCCTCCGCGCGGGTCTGGTTGTAGTAGCCGTATGACCACAGGATACCCACACCCACCAGGTTCTGCCGCAAGGCACCCGCCGAGCGCATGTGGGAGCCGGCCAGGTAACCCAGGCCACCGGAATAAATCTTGAACACGTTGTCGATGGCGTATTCCATGCAGAAGTAGGCCACGGACTTGCTGTATTTTTCGTCAATTTCGTATGGGTGCGCGTACTGCGCGGGCAGGAAGGATTTGCTCATATAGGTTGAAGATGAAAGTAAAGGTGTAATGCCACGCGGGTGATGATGCCAGTCACACCAGGCAACTCCCGATGTTATACACCGGTTTGCCTGTGTAGAAAAGAAAAAAATGGAGGGGGTGATGACTATTTTTTTTCCGGCCTTGAGTCTTATGCCTGGTCGGAAAACCGGGTGTCTCCGCTGAGCGCATCGACGGCCTGTACGAGTTCAAAGAGATTCAGGTGGCGGATGTGTTCCTGTTCGGCAAATTGCAGAAAGGCTGCCAGCGATTTTGTGAGCAGGTCGGTGCGGCTGCTGTCTGCCTGGTTGAGGGCTTGAGTCAGGCGGTCAAATTGCCTGGAGGAACAACGGAAGGTAATGGATTTGAGATGCATGGTGATGGTATTGTACCGCAGGGGGGGGGAGGCCTGCCAGAACCGTTAGTTGTCCTGCGCCTAATGATTGAACGCTATTCTAATAGGTGTCGTATTACGGTCTAATATAACTTGGGCTTGCTCAACGCTTGTATTATAATGCCGACCGATATGAAAACAATTCGCAATATCACCCGTTTCACCTACGAGTTTACTTCTTTTCAGGGCTGGCGCGTTACTCTCTGTCGTAACCAGGTGCATTTCACCCGCTATTTCTCTGATAAACAGTATGGAAGTGAGCAGGCGGCGCTGGAGGCTGCCGTGGCTACCCGGAATCATGTGCTGGATTGCCTGCGCGATTTTCCCGGCGAGCCGGAAAAGGCTTTTGAACTCTGCCGCGGGGAGCAGCAGCAGACCTGCTACCCCCGCGGCCTGAGACCTCGGAAAAATGTTAATTAAGGCTGCATCAGGTGTGTTTGAATGCCATGCCGTCGCATTCGCACATGCTCTGCTTGCAGTGGTATTTCTTCAGATGGCAGATGGCTCGCTTCATATCTTCGATGAGCAGGCGGGCCATATCCATGGTGAAACCCTGGCGTACCATGACGCGCATGACAACGGTCTCCTGCACATTGGCGGGGAGTGAGAACGCCGGCACCTGCCAGCCGCGCATCCGCAGCCTGTCCGAAAGCTCGTAGAGGTTGTAGGGCGCTTCTTTAGGATTCTTGAAGTAGAAGCACGCTGCCGGAATATCCTTCTTCGGGTCGCCGGTGGCAATGAATTCGAAATCACCCAGCTTGGCAATTTCGCGGGTCAGGTAAGCCGCGACATTGTAGGCCGCCATGTGAATGGCCCGGTAGCCCTGCATGCCCAACCGCACAAAGTCATAGTACTGGGCAATGACCTGCCCGGCGGGGCGCGAGAAGTTGATGGCGATGGTGGGCACGCTGCCGCCCAGGTAGTTGACCGCAAAGGTCAGCTCCTTGGGCAGTTCGCTTTCATCCCGCCAGATAATCCAGCCGCAGCCCAGGGGGGCCAACCCGTATTTGTGGCCGCTGGAGCTGATGCTCTTGACGCGCTTGAGTCGGAAGTCGAAGGGAATGTCCGGGGCGCAGAACGGTGCCAGGAAAGCACCGCTGGCGCCATCCACATGCACATCCACATCAGGCCCGCCGGAGGCGGCCAGCTTATCCAGAACCTGGCATACCTCCTCCGGGAACTCATACTGCCCGGTGTAGGTGACACCAAAGGTGGGGACAACGCAGATGGTGTTTTCATCCACCCGCTTGAGGACTTCGGCCTCGCTCATGCAGTACTGGCCGGGAGCCATGGGAATCTCACGGATTTCCACATCCCAGTAGCGGCAGAATTTGTGCCAGCAGATCTGCACCGGTCCGCAGACCAGATTGGGGCGGTCGCAGGGCTTGCCGGCAGCCTTGCGGCGGGCACGCCAGCGCCAGAGGGCGGCCATGCCGCCGAGCATGCAGGCTTCGCTGCTGCCAATGGTGGAGCAGCCGATGGGTTTGCAGTCGTCCGGGGCGTTCCAGAGGTTGGCTATCATGCGGACGCAGCGCATTTCCAGCTCGGCGCTCTGCGGATATTCATCCTTATCAATCATGTTCTTACTGATGCTCATATCCATGAGCTTATGTACCTGCTCGTCATCCCAGGTCTGGCAGAAGGTGGCCAGGTTCTGGCGGGCGTTGCCGTCCAGTAGAAGCTCGGCCTTGATGAGTTCAAAGGCATCGGCCGGGCGCATGGAATGTTCGGGCAGTTTATCGGTGGGCAGGGGCTTGGCTACATCCGCTGCCCCGAATAAACTTGTTGTTGCATTGTCACATTGAGTGTTCATGGTGCAGTGGTGATGCCGTACATGGCTGAATCTGCACAAAAACAGGCGGGTAAGGGGCTTGCCATAACGGCTGGGACAGGGTATAATGCCATGCATGAGATATTCTCTGCTTCTGTTGCCCCTGCTGTTGCTGGCCGCCTGCCGGAATGAGGAATCGGCCGCCTCCGGCTCGCCGCAGGCTCTATACGAGAAAGCGCAGGCTCTCCTGAAACCCAATGTGGAGCATGCTGCCTCGGATTATGCCGGTGCCATGAAATACCTGCAGGAAGCGGCAGAAGGAGGCCTTCTCCGCGCTCAGCTGGATCTGGGAGGCATTTACTTTGCAGGTGGTCATGGTGTGGTGGCTGACCCGCAGAAAGCCTACAACTGGTTTTCGCTGGCAGCCGCCCAGGGCAGCAGGGAGGCAGAGGTCTTCCTGGGCATTCTGCACCACGAAGGCATGCTGGGAACGGCAGATAAAGCGGCGGCAATGCGGCATTGGCGCGCTGCTGCCTCTGCCGGGGTGGCAGAGGGGCAGTACCGCCTGGGGCGCCTGCTGGCGCAGGATGATACCACCCGCGCCGAAGGGATGGAATGGCTGGTGAAGGCATCGGCCGCCGTGCCGCAGGCCGCCACGGCGCTGGGAAATTTGTACTACCGCTATCTGGATGATGCCGGAACCGCTGCCGCCTGGTATGAAAAAGGGGCGCTGGCCGGTGATCCCATGGCCCAGCACGTGTTTGCCGAAATGCTTCTGCTGGGGGATGCCGTCAGCCAGGATGCCGACCGCGGTCTGGCTATGCTGCGGATGGCCGCAGGGCAGGACTACAAGCCCGCTATGGCGCGTCTCATCAATATCTTGCGGAATAGTGGGAAAAACGGGGAAAACGAGCAGGAAGCCGCCGCATGGGATGCCCGCCTGCAGGAAATCATGAAATCTCCGTCCACGCCGCTTGAAAAGTGAGTGAAAGCACCCGGCCCGCCGGGGTTTTGTATTGACTTGGCGCTGTTTTGCTGCTATAAAACCTCCACCGCGTTATGTTACAGGAATATTTCTCAGCCCTCATCCAGTTGATTGCCGGTTTCGGTTTTGCCGGTCTCATCATCATTCTGAGCATTGTCTTCGGCCGCCGCTCCAAGCTGCGCTCCGCCATGGATGTGCCTTACGAATGTGGTAACGTCCCTGAGGGTGACGGCTCTCCCTCTTTCTTCTCCATTAAGTTCTACCTGGTGGCCATCCTCTTCCTCGTGTTCGACCTGGAGGTGATTTTCCTGTACCCCTGGGCTCTGGGCTTCCAGGATGTCGTCATGAACAATGGAGAGGCTTTTGCTGCCATGACCTCCTTCATCGGCGTGCTGATGGTGGCCTATCTCTATGCCGTCGGCAAGGGCGCCATCACCTGGCACCGTAATCCGGCTCCCCGTCGTTGATTCCTGCCCGGAAGCGCATGTAATTTTTCCAACTGCCGGATGGGGCATCAACCCTGCCGGCAGTTTTGTTCTCCCGATATGAAGATGACCGCCCGACAACGCTCCGAATTTCTGCATACTGCCCTGCGCGAGCGCATCCTGGTTCTGGATGGCGCCTGCGGTACCATGGTACAGAAATACCACCTGACCGAGGCAGACTACCGCGGCTCCCGCTTTGCCGATGCCCCGCGGGATTTGAAGAACAACAACGACCTGCTGGTGCTGACCCGCCCGGATATCATCCGCGATATCCATACAGCCTATGCCGCTGCTGGGGCAGACATCATCACCACCTCCACCTTTTCAGCGACTACCATCGGCCAGCATGAGTTCTTTCACCAATCCACCTGCCAGGAACACGACCAGTCCTACTATGATGAAGTGCTGGAAGATGCCCCACTGGCGGCGCTGGTGCGGGAGATGAATCTGGCTGCCTGTGCGCTGGCGCGCGAGGCTGCCGAAACCGTCGGGCAGCAGGAACAGCGCCCGGTACTGGTGGCCGGTTCCATCGGCCCCATGGCGGTGACGGCCTCCCTCTCGCCCAAGGTCACCGACCCGGGATACCGTGCCATCCATTTTGACCAGCTGCGCCGCGCCTACCGGGAGCAGGTGCTTGCCCTGGCCGATGGCGGGGTGGATGTGCTGCTGCTGGAGACTATCTTCGACACGCTCAATGCCAAGGCATGCCTTTATGCCATAGATGAACTCCGCGCGGAGCGTGACTTGCCCCCGCTCATCATCAGTTTCACCATTACTGACCGGGCCGGCCGCACTCTCTCCGGCCAGACGGTGGAGGCATTCTGGAACAGCGTGCGGCATGCCTCTCCTCTGGCCATCAGCATCAACTGCGCCCTGGGGGCAGACCTCATGAAACCCTTTGCCGCCCGGCTCGCCGGGCTGGCCGACTGCGCCGTGTGCCTGTACCCGAATGCCGGCATGCCCAATCCGCTCAGCCCCAACGGCTATGAACATACGGCTGACCACATGGCCGCTATTCTGCGGGAATACGCCCAGGAGGGGATGCTCAACATCGTGGGCGGTTGCTGCGGGACAACACCGGAATACATTGCTGCGATTCGCGCTGCGGTGCAGGGCTTTGCACCGCGCCCCATTCCCGCGTACAGGCAGGATGGTACGCTGCGCCTCAGCGGCCTGGAAGCCTACAATCATCACCGCAGTCAGGGGCTGCTGTACGTGGGGGAACGCTGCAACGTGGCGGGTTCTCCCAAGTTTGCCCGCCTGATTCGGGAAGGAAAGTTCGAAGAGGCGATCGAGATTGCGCGGGCGCAGGTGGAGAAGGGCGCCCGGGTGCTGGATTTCTGTTTTGACGACGGCATGATTGACGGCCCGGCCGCCATGACCCGCTTCCTGAATCTCGTGGCTGCCGAACCCGATATCGCGCGGGTGCCCTGCATGATTGACTCCTCGAACTGGGAGGTCATCGTAGCCGGGCTCAAATGCGTGCAGGGCAAGGCGATTGTCAATTCCATCTCGCTGAAGAACGGGGAGGAGGAGTTCCTCCGCCAGGCGCGCATCATCCGCCGTTTTGGTGCGGCTGTCGTGGTGATGGGCTTTGACGAAAAGGGGCAGGCCTGCGGTTATGAGGACCGCGTGGCCATTGCCGCGCGCGCTCACCGCCTGCTCACGCAGGAAGTGGGCTTTGCTGATGAGGATATTATTTTTGACCCCAATGTCCTGACGGTCGGTACCGGCATGCAGGAGCATGCCGACCTGGCACTCAATTTTTTCCGTGCGACCGCAGAAATTCACCGCCGTTTCCCTCTCTGCCACCTCTCCGGCGGTATTTCCAATGTGAGCTTTGCCTTCCGGGGGAACAACCCGGTGCGCGAGGCCATGCACAGCGCTTTCCTGCATCATGCCTGCGCCGGGGGACTGGATTTGTGCATCGTGAATGCCGCACTCATGACTCCGTATGAAACGCTGCCTGCCCATCGCCGCAAACTGGTGGAGGATGTGCTGCTGAATGCGGCAGAGGACGCTACGGAATGCCTGATTGCCTACGCCCAGGAACTGACAGCGGCGCGGGAGGCTCTCAAGGCGGCAGGAAGCGGGACATCCCCTGCCGCTGCAGCCCGCCCGGCTTCCGATTGGCGGGCGCTGGGCGTGCAGGAACGGCTTGCCCATGCCCTGATTCACGGCGTGACGGAATTTATCGAGGCTGATACCCGCGAGGCTCTGCTTGCCTGCGGCTCGCCGCTGCAGGTGATTGAAGGGCCGTTGATGGAGGGGATGAAGGAGGTGGGCGTGCGATTTGGAGCCGGGCAGATGTTCCTGCCCCAGGTGGTGAAGAGTGCCCGTGTGATGAAGCAGAGCGTGGCGGTGCTGACTCCGGTTCTGGAGCAGGAGCATGCCGGTCAGGCCTCTGCTGCCACGGTGGTGCTGGCCACGGTCAAGGGTGATGTTCACGATATCGGCAAGAATATTGTGGGCGTGGTGCTGGCCTGCAACGGCTTCCGTGTGGTTGACCTGGGGGTGATGGTCCCCCCGGAGCAGATTGTGGAGGCTGCCCGCACCGAAAAGGCTGCGCTGGTGGCGCTTTCGGGCTTGATTACCCCTTCGCTGGAAGAGATGGCAACGGTGGCGGGCATGCTGCAGGAAAGCGGCATGCAGGTTCCCCTGCTGGTGGGCGGCGCGACGACCAGCCCGCAGCATACGGCCATCAAGCTGGCTCCTCTGTACCCTGACGGAGTCGTGATTCAGACGCCGGATGCTTCTGCCATTGTGCCGGTGGCGGCTTCCCTGACGGGGGCTTCTGCGGCGGCTTTCATTGCGGAGCAGAAGAAGGAGCAGCAGCGTCTGCGCGAAGAATATGACCAGCATCAACCGGCCTTGCTGCCGCTGGAGGAGGCGCGTTCCCGCCGCCCGGACAGCCCCGCCGGGACTCAGCCTGTTCCTCTGCGTACAGGTGTGTTCAGCGTCGGTGTGCCGGAAGGCTGCACCTGCCATACACCGCAGCCGGATTACCCGCTGGCTTGGCAGCAGATTCTCGATAAGGCAGATTGGACTATCACCCTGCGTACCTTTGACCTGCTGGGAGGCGATGTTTCGAAACAGCATGAGGCTTCCCGCCTGCGGGCGGATGCCGAAACCCTGTTGCAGCGGGCTCTGAAGGAAAAACGCCTGAAAGCCCGTGCCTGCTTCGGTATCTGGCCTGCTGTTCACGAGGGGGCAGAGGATTTGATGCTGCCGGATGGCACGGTGCTGCATTCGCTGCGCCAGCAGAAGCCCTCCCTCAGCCGCTGCCTTGCTCTGGCCGATTTCGTGGATGCCGGGCAGGGCTATGTGGGGGCGATGCAGGTTTCGGTCTGCGGGGCTGATGAGTGGGCGGCCGAACTGAATGCCGCCTGTGACCCCTACAACGCCTTGTTGATTGCGGCGGTAGCCAATATGCTGGCCGAGGCTCTGGCTGAATGCGTGCAGGATGTGGTGACGCAGATCTGGCCGGTGGCGGGCAGTTCGATGATTCGCCCTGCCTGCGGCTACCCCAGCCAGCCTGACCATGCCGAGAAACGCACAGTATTTGCCTTGCTGGAGGCCGGCAGACGTACAGGGGCTTGCCTGACGGAAACCTGCATGATGTCACCTGCTTCTTCGGTATGCGCGCTCCTGTTCAATCACCCGCAGGCCAGGTATTTTACCGTGGGTGCCTTGGGCGCAGACCAGCGAGCCGATTATGAACGGCGCAGCGGGCATACGCTGAACTGAGCTTGCAGATTTTGCAAAAGAAGCAGCGCCGCTCCTGAGAGAGCGGCGCTGCTTTTTCTTGCGGTAATGGGAAGCCCTTACCCGCGGAACTTGGCTTTCTGGTGCTGCCAGATGGCAAAGGCTATGGTCAGCACATTGGGCAGCCAGAGGACGATATAGGGGGTGATGCCACCCGCCTTGCGGGATAATTCGCAGAATACCAGCGCCATGAAGTAGACGGCTGCCACCAGGATGCCGATGGCAAAGCCGGTGGAGGTGTCTTTGCGGCGCGCGGTGATGGCCAGCGGTACACCGATGAGGGAGAAGACGAAACAGGCGCAGGCAAAAGATGCTCGCTGGATGCCTTCGGTCTCGAATTCGCGGCGGGTCTTCTTGTTGACGTTGCGGTAGAAGTTCGATTCCTCGCGCAGTTCTGCCCAGAGCTTGCCCGCGCAGGGGAAGGAGGGGCTGCTGGTGGCAATGCGGGCGTATTTCTCAATCAGGGAAGCATCCTGCTGCTGGGCAAGTTCCAGTTTATCCAGCGCCACCGCGATTTCTGCATTGGTGAAACGGTTGGATTTGAACTTGGTCTTGCTGCGGATGGGAATGTGAATCCGCAGGGGCATGACACCGATGGCCGGCATGTCGGTCATCGGTCCGTCGGCTCGTTCAATGCGGGCGTTTTTCAGCGTCAGCTCCAGGAGGCGGGACTTGAAGTCAAACTCGCCGATGATGGCGCTTTCGGCGTGAATGGCATCGAAATCTGCCCCGATGCTGCCGCCTCGCTCCAGGGGGTAGACGTGCAGCCCCTTCAGTTCATCGCCCTCGCGGTGTTCAATGTAAAGCTGGACCTTATCCAGCTTGGTCATGCTCTGGCTGGAGTTCAGCAGGTTGCGGGGGTTATCCATGGCGGCCTGGATGACCAGTTCGCTCATGGCGCGCTTGCCCTTGGGGGCTACTTCGATGTTGATGTAGTAGCAGAGGCCGGAGAGGACAAGCCCCATGCCTATGGCCGGTGCGCTGAGTCGCCACAGGCTCAGACCTGCCATGCGCATGGAGGTCAGTTCATTATCGGCTGCCAGTCGCCCATAGACCAGCAGTACGGCGGTGAGGAACCCCCACGGTACGGAAAAGGTGAGCGAGAAGGGAATAACCTGGACGATGAAGTCAAAAATGATGCTGGGAGGCGCGCCGCTTTCCACCAGGAGTTTGTGCAACTGCTTGAAAAGCTGACCCAGTAGCAGAAGCATAGTCAGCGACAGGACACCAAGGAAGGTGACGGAGATAAGTTGCTTGAGGATGTAGCGGTCAATTGTTTTCATTGCAACTCCCGTATTCTAGCATAATTAATAGCTCTTGCAAACAGGAAAAATCAACTTTCTGTACTTTTTGATGAGCCTGTGCGGTGTCAGTCCTGCCATTTCCGCTTGCCTTGCATGGAACGACATAGTAAGATACTGGCATGACCTTACTTGAAATACTCAGAGCCATTTTTGAAATTCTGGTACTCTGGGCGCTGTTTTACCAACTTTACCGGGCGGTGAAGGACTCCCGCGCGGCGGCCATTCTGGCGGGGCTCATCGTCACGGTCATTCTGGGATATTTCCTGCTGGAACTGACGCACGCTGTGGTGTTGAAACAGCTGGCGGGGCTCATCATCGGGCCGGGTACCATTCTGGTCATCCTCTTTCAGCCGGAGCTGCGTACGGCGCTGGCACGTTTCGGTTCCAATAAGTTCATTGCCAGACTGCTGGGTAACCAGCAGGAAAATCAGGACTTCGTCTCGCTGGTGCGTGAATCGGTCTCCTACCTGGTATCCAAGCGCTACGGCGCGTTGATTGCCATCTGCCGTTCCAATAAGCTGCAGGAGTACGCCAAGACGGGTACGGCGCTGGATGCCCAGTACACGCGCGAACTCATCGGTACGATTTTCATGCCCAAGACCCTGTTGCACGACGGTGCGGTGATTGTCAACAACGAACGCATTGTGGCCGCCGCCGCCATCCTTCCTGTTTCCAACCGCGAGCTGAAGGACCGCAGCATGGGGCTTCGCCACCGCGCCGGTATCGGCCTGGCTGAGGCCTCGGATGCCGTGGTCATCATCGTTTCCGAGGAAACAGGTTCTGTCTCTCTCGCCGTGGGCAATGTGGTGCAGCGAGACATCAACCTTGACCTCTTGTCCGAACGTTTAACCAAACTTCTTTATTCCTATGCGACACAGGATCAGATTGCGGAAATTTCTGACCACTAACTGGCAGGCCAAGCTCATCTGCCTGGCCGCCGCCGTAGTGGTATGGCTCATGGTGAACCACCTGCTGGTGCGTGGTGCCAGCCCGGAGTGGAGTATTGATGACATCCGTCTTTCCATCCCCGAATAACGCCGCCGATGAATGCTTATCTGATAGCCGGAACCGATGTGGGGGTGGGCAAGACCCATGTAATCTGTGCCTTGCTGCGGGATATGTCCCAGCGAGGTGTTGCCTGCATGGGCTGCAAGCCTGTTTCCTGCGGTGACCGCAAGGAACTGCGCGCCATGCGCGAGGCCGCCGGTGCGCCGACCATGAGCCTGGATGCCCTCAACCCGCTCTTTCTGCGTACCGCGGCAGACCCGCGCGTGGGTTCTTCGTTCGAGAACCGTTCCGTCTGCGTAGAAGGACTGGCCTCTGCGGTGGAAGCCTTGAAGCCCTCATACGACACCCTGCTCATCGAGGGGACAGGAGGCTGGGAGACGCCCCTTGCTCCGGGGCAGACGATGGCGGCGCTGGCAACAGCGCTGCAGTTGCCTGTACTGCTGGTGGTGAGCAACCGCCAGGGCGCGGTGAACCAGGCCATCCTGACGCTTCGCGCCATTCAGGCCAGCGGTCTGGTGTGCCGCGGCATCATCCTCAACCAGCAGCAGGAGGAGTGGGATACCGCTGCGGTGACCAACCGCGCTATGCTGGAGGAATATACGGGTATCCCCGTGCTGGCCGAGCTGATTCACGGTGAGGACGTGCTGGATGCCGCTTCTGTGCTGGTCTGACGCCAGATGCTGTTATTCTGATGCAGAACACCCCCGGTTCAGGAAGAACCGGGGGTGTTTTCTATGGTGAAATGGATTCTTTAGTTAGCCTTGAGGGCAGAGGAAGCCTTGAAGGTCACCACGGAGCTGGCGGGAATGGTCATGGCTTCGCCCGTGCGGGGGTTGCGACCAGTACGGGCCGGGCGGCTCTTGGTCTCGAAGGTGCCGAAACCAACGAGCTGTACCTTTTCGGAGGCAACAGCTTTGGTGATGGCGGTAAGGGTGGCGTTCAAAGCCTCGGCGGCGCACTTCTTGGTAGCGTCCGGGCCGAGTTCCTTCTGGATGGCGTCGATGAGCTGAGTCTTGTTCATAGTATGAGGGGAATTCAGTGACGCGCAGAATATATCACACCTAAATGCTTCAACGCAAGCAATAAATGCGTTTCTTTCAAAAAAAAGACAGCAGATTTGATTTTCTGGCCTGTCAGCTGTACTTTCTGTAGGAAATCAACCGAGCGTCCCTCATATCAACAACATACGGAGTTGCGTGGCGGAACCATGCGCCGGTGTTGAGAATTCGCCGTTTTCCGAAGCGCCAGCTGCCGGAACGGTGCAGATGCCCGAAGATGACGGTTTCGGCAGCGGGGAAGAAACGGCGGGCAAATTGCTCGCAGCGCCGCCCGCAGGTGAGCCAGCTCCACACGATGCCCATGGGGCGTTGCGGTGGCCAGAAACAATGCAGGAATCCCCGCAGAAGGGGGTTGGAAATTCCCTCCCGCCGCATCACTGGGGGCGTGAGCTGGCACATGGCGCGGGAGAGTTCCAGTCGGCGTTCCAGATTCTCATCGGCATCTGGGAAGCCGGCAATGAGTTTTTTACAGGCCTGCTTGTGATGCAGGTATTCCCAGCTCCAGGGGGCTACTTCCTTATGCAGGGCGTGGCCATGCATAGCCACCACCCGGCCCCCCCAGAAAGAGGCCAGCAGAATGGGGGTGTCCGGGTCATGATTGCCGGAAATCTCGACCAGTTCCACGCCGTTTTCGCGGCAGAGGGCGCGCAGTTCCTCGCGCGCGACCACACCTTGCTCCAGCCAGCTGCAGGGGCGGGTTTCGGCCATGTCGCCCACGACCACCAGCATGCTGACACCTTGCAGCAGCGCCTTGAGTTGCTGCACAGGCGGGGCTTCGCACCGCTCATGCCCCAGGTGCAGGTCCGAAATGAACCTGACAAGTGCGCCTTCCGGCGGGTCGATGTGGGCGATGCAGCTCATGAGCAGATGCGGATTACTGGAGACGCTGGCGCACGGCTTCGTACAGACAGACCCCCGTTGCCACCGATACGTTCAGGCAGGGAACCTTGCCGGCCATGGGGATGCGTACCAGGAAATCGCAGTTTTCTTCTGTGAGGCGGCGCATGCCGTCACCCTCGGCTCCCATGACCAGGGCAATGCCGCCCTTGAAGTCGATGTCGTACACGGAGCGGTCGCCGTGGTCGGAGGTGCCGACAAACCAGATGCCGGCATCCTTCATCTGATTCATGGTGCGCGCCAGGTTGGTCACCTGCACAAAGGGGACATTCTCTGCCGCCCCTACGGACACGCGCAGCACTGTTTCGGTGATGCCTACGGACTTGTCCTTGGGAGCAATGACGGCGGCTACACCCGCGCCATCGGCGGTGCGCAGAATGGCCCCCAGATTGTGGGGGTCCTGCACGCAGTCCAGAACCAGGTACAGCCCCTGGGGCTGTTCTGCCAGAATATCCTGCAAATCGCCCTCCGGGCGGGGCCTGACTACGATGGTGGCGGCAGGTTTCTTTTCAAAACGGGCTTCTGTCTTAGCGGTGTGCTTGTTGGCACGGGCCGTACGGTCGTTGAATTTCATGCTTGGTCTTGTGTTAAAATGTTCAGGGCTTCCCCGGCCATCATGAAACCGAAGGTGCCGGTGATGTGTGTGGCAGAGCCGAAGCCGCTGGCGCAGCCGATGCCGCCTTTCTGGTGTGCTTCGCGTTCACAGCTCACGGTACCGTCGCATTTCGGGAAGCGCGGACGTTCAGGGGAGTAGACGCAGCGAATGCCGATTTCCGGGCATTTGTCCTGCAGGGGGAGTGCGTATTCTTTCCGCAGGGTCTTGCGAAGCTGGGAGAGCATGTTGTCGCCTCCGCTGCGCGCCAGATCGGCCACGGAGATGCAGCCTGCATCGATGCGTCCGCCAGCGCCGCCGCAGGTAATCAGGGGAATGCCGCGCTTGTAGCATTCGGCAATGAGATGGGCTTTCGGGCGCATGCTGTCGATGGCATCGATGACTACATCCGGCTGGGTATCAAAGAGCCTTTCCGGCCTGGAGACGGTATAGAATGCCATGATTTCCTCCACCTGCACCGCGGGGTTGATGGCCCGCAGGCGTTCGCCCATGGCTTCCACCTTGGCGCGGCCGTAGTTGCTGCCCAGCGCGTGAATCTGCCTATTGGTGTTGGTGATGCAGAGGTCATCCATATCCAGCAGGATGATGGTGCCCACGCCGCTGCGTGCCAGGGCTTCAGCCGCCCAGGAACCTACGCCGCCGATGCCTACGACCGCTACGCGTGCCTGCGCCAGCCGCTCGGCAGGTTGCACTCCGTACAGGCGGGCAATGCCGCCGAATCGTTCCACGTCCATCATTTCTCGTCGTATATGCGGGTGATTCGTTCCATGCGGGTCGCCTTGCCAGTGGCGGTATCCACCTCGATGATAACTCCGTTCACCATGGCCGGGAACCCGGCGATGGGGAAGCGGTTGGGTAAGTTGGTGATAAGGCCTTGCAGCACGCTGGCGGCATCGCGCCCGATGACACCGTCGCAGCTGCCGCACATGCCGGCATCGGTCAGGTAGGCGGTGCCGCCGGGCAGAATGCGCTCATCGGCGGTCTGGACATGCGTGTGGGTGCCGATGACGGCGCTGGCGATGCCATCCATACGGTAGCCCATGGCGATTTTCTCGCTGGTGGTTTCGCCGTGAAAGTCCACCAGGATGGCCTGAGCCCCGGCTTCTCGCAGCCGCAGGACTTCATCGTAGCCCTGGGTGTAGGGGTTTTCAGCGCCGGGGCGCATGAATGTCCGCCCCTGCAGGCAGAGGACACCCAGCCGCCCGGCCGGGGTGTCGATGACGCAGCTGCCGGAACCTGGGGTACCGGGCTGGAGGTTGAAGGGGCGCAGGACATTGGGTGTTTCGGGCAGCCAGGAAATCAGGTCAGATTGATCCCATACATGGTCGCCCAGGGTGATGACATGCACCCCGTGTTCCATGAACTCGCGTGCCAGCCGGGGGATGATACCTTTGCCGCCTGCTGCATTTTCGCCGTTGACGACGACGGCATCAACCCCGTACTCAGCCCGGAGTTCAGGCAGAGCCTGGTATAAGGCGCAGCGGCCCGGCTCGCCCACGACATCTCCCAGAAACAGGATGACCATCAATGTCTGGTGTTAGGGCCGCAGGGGACTACCGTTACCGGGATGCTGGCTGCACGTACCAGTTTTTCTGCGGTGTTGCCCAGCAGAATGGAGGTGAGCAGGGAATGGTGACGGTTGCCGATGACCAGCTGGGTGATGTTGTGGCGGTTGCAGAACTGGTGGACACAGTCCACGATGTCGTCGCTTTCTTCGGCCTTGGCATAAATCGGGATGCCCCATTTCTTGCTGATCTGCTCGCCGAGCTGCTTGGCGCGGGCATCGGCAATGGCCAGCACGGCCTGGCACGCGTCCATGCGCTGGTAGTCCACATTGGGCAGGTTGCCGGGGATGTCTCCTGCCCCCATGTTGCTGCCACCAGTGAGGCTGCCGGCGGCATCAATGATGCAGGGCTCGACGGCATGCAACAGGTACATCTTACCGCCGGTCTTGCATACCATTTCGGCGGCAAAATCCAGCACAGCCTGCCCTTCTTCTGAAAAATCGGTTGCTGCTAATATTCTGACCATGCCCCCATACTAGCATGCTTTAACATCTTAGCCAAGAATAAAGTGACAGCCTTTTCCACGCCAGCGTAAAAAAAGCCGCCTGTTGCCAGGCGGCTGAAACGGGGTTATGGCGGGGGCTTCGGCTCAGCCGGGCAGGCATTCGCCTTCCACCATCTGTTCCAGCGTCTGGCGGTGGCGGATGATGCTCCACTTGTCGCCATCGACCAGCACTTCGGCAGCCAGCGGGCGGGAGTTATAGGTGGAGGCCATGCTGAAGCCATAGGCTCCGGCGCTGAGTTCGGCCAGCACTTCGCCCGGCTTTACATCGGCGATACGGCGGTTCTGCGCCTGGAAATCACCCGATTCGCAGATGGGGCCTACGATGTCGGCCACGATGTCGTCGCCGCTGTGTTCCTGCACGGGCCAGATTTCGTGGTATCCTTCATACAGGGCAGGGCGGATGATGTCGTTCATGCCGGCATCAATCATCTTGAAGGTCTTGGCTTCGCCTTTCTTTTCGTAGATGCAGGTGGTGAGCAGAGCCGCAGCATTGCCTACGAGCCGGCGTCCCGGTTCCACCAGGATGCGGATGCCCAGCGGTTGCAGCAGGGGGATGATGGCATCGGCGTAGCTCTGAATGGTAATCTGCTCCGGGTGGGCATCCCACCATGCCTGCCGGCCGGAGGCGAGGCAGCCCTCGTACACAATGCCGATGCCACCGCCGATGGACCAGAACTCAATGTTGTAGAGCGCCATGAACTTCCTGACGATGGGCAGCACCTTTTCGATGGCATCGACAAAGGGTTGCTTTTCCGTCAGCTGGGAGCCGATGTGCATTTGCAGCCCCTTGATGTGCAGGTGGGTCATTTCGGCGGCGATGGTGGCGTAGACTTCCTCAATGCGGGTGATGTCGACCCCGAATTTGTTTTCGTTCGTTCCGGTGGTGATGTATTTGTGCGTGTGGGCATCGACATGCGGATTGACGCGGACGGCTACGGGGGCTTTCACGCCCATTTCACCCGCGATGCGGTTGATTTCCCGCAACTCGTTCTCGCTTTCGCAGTTGAAACAGTATATGTTCTGCTCCAGGGCGTAGCGGATTTCCGGCTCGGTCTTGGCTACGCCGGCGTAGGTGCAGAGGGTGGGGTCTCCACCGGCGTTGATGACGCGCCAGAGTTCGCCGCCGGAAACGATGTCGAAGCCGGCTCCCTGCCGGGCCATGAGGTTGAGGATGGCCTTGCTGGAGCAGGCCTTGACCGCATAGGCGACATGGGCATTGATGGGTGCGAGGGCGTTGCGGAATTCGGCAAGGTCATCCGCAAGGGTCTTCTTGCTGTAAACAAAGACGGGCGTGCCGACGGCGGCGGCTATATCGGACAGTCTGACATCTTCGCAGCAGAGGGAACCGTTCTTGTAGGCAAACGAATGCATGATTTATGCGTTGTTTTTGTTGTTGAATTTCTTGACGTGGGCCGGCACTTCGTCGGAAATGATGGTGGCTACCCAGGAGAGGTCGCGGGAGTTTTCCAGCGCCAGCTTGATGAGAACCATGATGGGGACGGCAAGCAGCATGCCGCAGGGCCCCCATACCCATCCCCAGAAGAGGACGGCGAGCAGAACGACGGAAGTGGCAATGCCGAACTGCTTGCCCAGGAAGATGGGTTCGATGCCGTTACCGATGGCAAAGTTGATGCCGATGTAGCAGGAGCTGATGATGAGGGCATCTCCCCAGCCGCCCATGAGCAGCGCCATGATGATGGGGGGGATGGCGGCTACAATGGAGCCGATGGTGGGGATGTAGTTGAGGACATAGGCGACAACACCCCAGAGGAAGGCAAAGGGTACTTCCATGGCAGCGCAGGCCCACCAGGCCAGTGCGCCGGTGGTGGCGCTGGCTATGGTCTTGATGAACAGATAACGCTGGATGCCCTGCAGAGCTACCGTGAAGTCCTCTTTGCCCTTGGAGCTGCTTGGCAGGCGGTGCAGGTTCTTTTTGAAGAGTTTGGCTTCACCCAGCATGAAGGTCATGAGGACGAGGACGAGGGTGCAGGTGGTCACAAAGGAGATGGCCTGCCCGGAGATGGCCTGCACCATGCTGACCAGCTGCTGGGTGTCGAAGAGGTCCTGGGGAGAGCGGACCATGGCACGTGCCTGTTCTTCCAGCCCGAAGTTGCCCAGCCAGGCCATGAGTTCGTTGTACTTTTCGGCAATGCGGACGGTGAAGTCCCCTTGAAGGGTGGCCTTCATGTCGGCCGCCAGGTAATTGATGATGCTGGCCACACCGAAGAGGATGCCGCCGTCTGCGATGACGGTGCAGGCCACGGCCAGCCAGTGGGGAAAACGCAGGTATTTGCTCAGCAGTTTGGTGATGGAGTAGCTGATGATGGCCAGGAAACTTGCCATGAGGATGGGCAGCAGCACGCTGCGGGCTGCCTGCAGGCCGAGGATGACAATGACGGCAGCCGCCGCAGTCAGGAGGAAACGCGCGCCTTCTCCGAAATAGTGCGGGAACTCATTCTGGGGGGTGGGGGGCTCGGTCATAAAATCGCGGCTATTTTACACAGGCCGGGATTCTATTTCAAGCGGAATTGCGTCTATATGCCTAAAAAAAAGCAGATTTCAGGCATCGGGCGCGGTGTCGGGCCAGTCGTGCCTGGGGTAGCGGCCCGCCAGGTCCTTTTTCATCTGCGGGTATCCATTGCGCCAGAACGAGGCCAGGTCGCTGGTAATCTGGTAAGGCCGCTGGTTGGGGGCCAGGATTTCCACCAGGCATTTCACGCGGCCTTCTGCCACGGTAGGGGTGTGCGGCACGCCGAAGAGCAGCTGGCATTTGAGCCCGAACACCGGAGTGCCGTCCTCGCGGTAGAGCAGCTTGACTTCACGCCCGTTGGGCAGCTTGATGGCCTTGGGTGCATATTTGTTCAGGCATTCTCGCTGCCAGGGGGAGAGCCATTCGCCCAGGATGGGCAGCACCGGGCGGTTCTGGATATCCTTGTAACAGACGGCCTGTTCGCAGAGCATGGTGATGGCCACCAGCCTGTCTTCCTCCTCAAAAGGGGGCAGTTCCAGCTCCGGCATCGCGGTGCGCAGGCAGGTAAGGCGGTTAATCCATTGCAGCACATGCCCATCCCATCCTTCCAGACGCAGGTTGCCGCGTACCACCTGTTCAGCCAGCAGCGGTGCGGCGGCATCGGAGCTGGCATCCCCGGTTTCCTTTTCGGAAAGCACCAGGTCGCGGTAGAGGCAGCGGTGGTAATTCAGCACACGCTTGCGGGCGGGGTCATAGACGGCGATGTCATCCTCTGTGGTGCATAAATCAGCAGCCTGCAGCAGGGTGCAGCGGCTCAACTTCGTTTCCACATTCCGGCCGCCTATTTCCGCGATGCCGGCTGCCAGGAATATGCCGGCGCGGCTGGCTACGGAATCGGGGGAGATGCTGCCGCTGCGGCGCTTGCAGAGTCTTGCGGTGCCGGTGGCGGTGCTGTTGCGGGCGGCTACCTGCTCCGGGAAACTGCCCAGCAGCCCTGCAATGATGCCCGGCCGGCGTGTTTCGAAATCGGGGGCGCTCGCCTGCTCACGGGAAAGCTGCCGGAAACTCTGGGCTACCTCCCGCGCGGATCGGGCCATGATACCCAGGCGGCTGCATTCCTGCGGGTTGAAGTTCAGGGCGGCGGCCTGTTCCACGGCACGCCATTCGGCCTGGAAATCCGTATAATCGCCCTCGTGGTGCAGCGAATCGGCCAGTCCGCTGGCCAGTGCTACCGGCTCACCCTGAAGCAGGGCTGCTATGGCCGCCATTTCGGGCAGGCATTCCTGCTCCTGCCCTGCCACCATGAGCCGGGATAAGACCGGGGGCAGAGGGTGTTGCAGCATGCGACGGCCTGTGGCGGTAAGCCCCTGGGCATCGGCCGCCCCCAGGGATTCCAGCAGCTGCCAGGCGCGGGTGGTTCCGGCCTCGGTGGGGGCATCGGGCCAGGGGAAATGGCGGATGTCGGCCAGATTCCGGCAGCCCCAGGCCAGCAGGTTCAGGAAAGCCTGCGAAATGTCTGCCCTGTGAACTTCCGGCGCGGGGAAGGCAGCGCGGCGGCGGTGGTCGGCCTCGCTCCACAGGCGGATGCAGCGTCCCGGCCCCAGACGCCCGGCTCGCCCGGTGCGTTGCTCGGCCTGCGCCTGCGAGATGGGGACAATATGCAGCGTCGATATACCGCGCAGCGGGTCCCACCTTGCTTCACGCGCGGTGCCGCAGTCCACCACCGATCGCACCCCCTCGATGGTGAGGGATGTTTCGGCAATGTTGGTGGAAACAATGACCCTCGGCCTGCTACCGCATTCCACCGCCCTTGCCTGGGCATCGGGCGGCAGCTGGCCATGCAGGGCAAAGACATCGCGCCCCTTCATCCAGCCCACCTGTTCCAGGATTTCCACGGTGCGGCGAATCTCGTAGGCACCGGGGAGGAAAACCAGTACATCGCCGCTGTCCGGGTGGGTAATCAGCTCCCGCACCGCAGAGGCGCATTGCTCCCAGATCGGGGGCGACTGCACATATCCGGCCTTGTTGCGAACCGGCACCGGGGGCATGTAGTACGTCTCCACCGGGTACAGGCGTCCCTCGGCGCGCAGTACGGTGGCATGGGGCAGGTAGCCCTGCAACTTATCCAGCTCCAGCGTGGCCGACATGACAAAAATGCCGATGTCGGGGCGCTGGCGGCGCTGGAGTTCCAACACACGGGCCAGACACAAATCCCCGCTCAGGCGGCGTTCATGAACTTCGTCAAAGACAACGGCAGACACGCCGCGCAGCTCCGGGTCTTCCGTCAGGCGGCGTTCCAGAATACCATCGGTCACAAAGAGAATACGCGTGGCGGCACTGCGCTGGGAATCGAAGCGGACAGTATAGCCAACTTCCTGCCCCAGTTTGCACGGGAACTGCCGCGCCGCATATCCGGCCAGCAGGCGGGCGGCCAGACGGCGCGGCTGCACCACGATGATGCAGCCCTTTTCTCCCCATCCGGCCTCCATCAGCATGCCCGGTACGCGGGTGGATTTGCCGCTGCCCGTGGGCGCGCTCAGCAACACGCAGAAGCCCGGTTGCTGCACGGCTTTCAGGATGTCGCCGCGTATCTGTTCGATGGGTAACATGTGTGGCCGCATTGTACACTATGCAGGTCGGGGAAGTCAAGGGGCTGCCGGAATGCAAAAGCTGAAATTCAGGACTTGCAGAGCAGGGGCGGATATGGTATAAAGTATGAGTTACCTATGCCGAAAACTGCGGTCATCAGTGATATTCACTCGAATTTGCACGCACTCTACGCCGTCATGGCCGATTACCAGTGCGAGCAATGCTCCGATGTGGTGTGCCTGGGCGACGTAGTAGGCTATAATGCTTATCCTCAGGAATGCGTGAACGAAATACGGGCCATCGGCTGCCCGGTGGTCAAGGGAAATCACGATGAGGAAGTGGTGCGCTTTGCCATGGCTATGCGGGACCCGGAATTGCGCCAGGCTCTGGAAGTGCGGATGAATCCTGTTGCCCGCCAGGCGATGGAATGGAATGCCTCCTGCCTCAATGAGGAAAGCCTCACCTGGCTGCGCCGTCTGCCCTTGCAGCGTATCGAACGTTCCCGCTTTGCCATGGTGCATTCGAGCCTGGAGCAGCCGCAGGCCTGGAACTACATTCTCAATGCCAACGATGCCACGGGCGATTTCAACCGCCTGTTCCTTTCGCTCTGCTTCCATGGCCATACCCACCAGCCCCGCGTGTTTTCCTGGGACGGGCATCACGCCGTTGAACATCCGGAATACTGGCGCGAGCTGAACGAAGCGGGGCAGGTCGTCGTTCCCCTGCAGCTGGGGCGGAAATATTTTATCAATGTGGGTTCGGTGGGGCAGCCTCGCGATGGTGACCCCCGCGCCTGTTACGCCATTTATGACTCCGACGCGGCAACGGTGACTCTGCGCCGCGTGGAATACGACGTGGCATCTGCCCAGCAGGCGGTGCTTGCCGTAGGACTTCCGGACTATCTGGCAGAGCGCCTGGGAACCGGCCAGTAATCTCTAACATTCCTTTTTTTTAATCACTTTCTCTCCATGTCATTCATACAGCGAATACTACCTGCCCTTATCCTCCTTGTCCTGGGGGCGCTGCTGGCTCTCTACATCGTCCCCATCGAACTGGAACAGATGCGCTGGGAAGTGCCGGGCATGCCCTCCACCTACCCGGTAGAACAGCTCTGCCGCCCGGTTCTGCTGGCGCTGCTCTGCTTCCTCCCCTTCATCGGCGCCGTGTGCTACGCCTTCATGGGCACCATGGACCGTTACATGACTCGTAACTTTGTCTCCTACTTCCTGATGTGTACGCTTATCCTGCTGCTCATCTACATCCTGGCAGACTTTACGGAAAACATGGAACGCTTCCGTTCCCGCTTTGAGGACCCCGTGCTTCAGGCCTTGCATTTCTACGGCACCCAGCTGCCGATGTTCCTGTATCAGATCCTGCCCTACACCCTGCTCATGGGCACTCTCTGGTGCCTCAGTAAACTGTGCGGCGGCAGCGAAATCGTCGGCATGCTGCAATCCGGGCGTTCTCTGCTGCGCGTGTGCCGCCCCATCTTCATCATGGCGGCGCTGGTGTCGCTGGCCTATGGCATCTGCGGTTTCCACTGGGCCCCCAGCGGCTCGCAGTACCGCCAGCTGGTGATGAAGAAGCAGACCAATCCGGACGGCTCTCCCATGCCCATTGTCTATCGCAGCGATGCGACCTCGCGCATCTGGCGCATCACCTCCCCCGCGCCGGTGACCAGTCCGGGAGCCCCCATGCGGGGCGTGACCATCGACCAGTTCGACCCCAAGGTGCGCGGTCGGCAGCTCAAGCAGTTCCGGGCTGAGCAGGCCGTGTGGGACAAGGAATCCTCCACATGGACGCTGAGCAACGTCTATGTACGCGAAATGGTTGCTCCGGGCGTGCGCCCCAAGGACGATGCATTCGAAGAATCCCTGACCGTGGACTTTGCCGAAAAGCCCTACCAGATTATCAGCCCCGGCCACGACGGCCGCATTGACTCCATGGGTACATCGGCTCTGTACGAATACATCTCCTCCGGCGCCGGTTCGCGGGAAGACCGCCGGAAAAAACGCACCGAATGGCATGTCCGCATTGCCCGCATCTTCTCCTGCATGGTACTCGTGCTGATGGCCATTCCCAGCGCCGTCACTTTCCAGCGCCGCGGCACCATGAAAGGCATCGGCATTGCCGTGCTGCTGGCAGCCCTCATGCTCTTCCTCTACCGCGTCTTCCCCTCGCTGGGTGAAGCCGGTGTGCTGGGTGCGTGGCTCAGCGCGTGGATTCCCAATTTCCTCTATATCCTGATAGCCATCTACTTCTTCCTCAAGAACCTGGCTCACCGCTCCGCTGCGGAGTGGCTGCGCGCCAAACTGAAAGGCGAACCCTGACAGAGAACCCATGCAGCGACCCAGGGGTATCATCTTTGATTTCGACGGCGTACTCGTGGATACTGAGTGGGCCATCTACCAATCGTGGGTTCATCTCTTTGCACGCGAGGGGCAGGAAATCCCCATTCCCGTCTATTCACCTTGCCTGGGGGCAGGCTACACCCATTGGAACCCTGCGGATTATCTGGAAGAACTGACTGGCAAGCGCTACGACTGGGAAAAGGAAACTCCCGCCCGCCAGGCCATGCTGGAAGCCGACCTGGAACGCATGGGGCTGATGGATGGAGCGCTGGATCTCCTGGACTGGTGTGAGGCACAGGGCATAGGGCTTACCGTAGCCTCCTCCTCCTCCCGGCGCTGGGTACAGGGCTGGCTGGAACGGCTGGGCATCTACCATCGCTTTGCCGGTGTGTTCACGAGAACCGACGGATACGCCGTCAAACCCTCCCCGGCGCTCTTTGAAGCTGCCCGCCTGTGCCTTGGCCTGGAGAAAGAGGAATGCCTCATCGTGGAGGACTCCGAAAATGGCACCGTCGCCGCGCAGAATGCGGGAATTCCCTGTATCGCCATCCCCAACCGCATGACGGCAGGCTGCGATTTCTCTCGCGCAGCCTATCGTTGCGACTCACTTCGTTCCATGCTGGACACGCTCCGTTCGCTCTGAATATCAATGAACTATTGCAAACGGAAAGCCGTATGAAACAAAAAATGGTAAAAAAGTACAAATTTTGGCTTGCATTGCAGCAGGAACTGGTGTAAACTCCTGCCGCACCCCGCATCAGGCGGGCTTGCAGAATGGCTCGGTAGCTCAGTTGGTAGAGCAGCGGATTGAAAATCCGCGTGTCGGCGGTTCGATCCCGTCCCGAGCCATTTTTTTTATGCCCTTGTGGCGCGAAAATTTGCTCTTCCCATCGGGGTGTAGCTCAGCCTGGTAGAGCGCCAGCTTTGGGAGCTGGATGTCGCAGGTTCGAATCCTGTCGCCCCGATCTTTCCTTCCTTCCTTCCTTCTAGTGGGACTCATTCCACAATTATTGCAGAAGAGCCCAAAACCCTTTCAAAATACCGAGTTTGTTTGCTATGTTGCGAGTACACATAAGGGTTGCATTTGTTAATTGTTTGTGATATAAGGCGCCGCAATTTCATGGATAAAACAAAGAAAGCCGCCTTTTTTTCAGGGATTCTGCTCATCGTGCTGTTTGCATGCACGGCCACGCTTGTGGCAGGATTTGAGTGGGTGAAGATACTGAGACTGAGCCCTCTGATTGTCGGTATCATTCTGGGTATGGTGTATGCGAATACCCTCAGGAAGCAAGTGCCGACTGAGTGGAATCCTGGCATAGCATTTTGTACTCGGCAGGTGTTACGCACAGGTATCGTGTTGTATGGCTTTCAAATTACAGTGAGTGACGTGCTGGCTGTGGGCTTGCCCGCTATCGTGGTGGATGTAGTGGTGGTGAGTTTTACACTTATTCTGGGAGTGGTACTGGGACGTTTGCTGAAGATGGATTCGCAAACAGCCCTGCTTACATCCGTGGGAAGCTCGATATGCGGTGCTGCGGCCGTGCTTGGGGCCGAACCCGTGGTGAAGGGGGAGCCGTACAAGACAGCTGTGGCCGTCTCCACCGTCGTGATTTTCGGTACTGTTGCAATGTTCCTTTATCCTACGCTGTACAGGGCAGGCGTGCTTGATCTGGATGCCGGACAGATGGGGCTCTATACCGGGGGTACCCTTCATGAAGTGGCTCACGTGTATGGTGCCGGCGAGGCTATGGATGCTGCTGGGCTTTCTTCGAATTCCATTAAGCGACCGGCTGTTATCGTGAAGATGGTGCGTGTGATTCTGCTGGCTCCTGTGCTAGTGGTACTCGCTTTCATGCTGTCTCGCAAAAATGCGTCCTCGGGCCCAGTCAGTAAAATCAGCATGCCCATTTTTCCTTTCCTCTTTTTGGCAGCCATTGGCGTGAACTCGCTGGGGATTATTCCGATGTGGGCGGCTGACTCCATTCGCACTCTTTCCACCTTCATGCTTACGATGGCTATGACGGCGCTGGGTGTAGAAACGAGTTTTGACAAGTTCTGCAAGGCTGGGCCAAAGCCTTTCCTGTTGGCTTTGCTGCTGTTCTGCTGGCTGATTTTCGGTGGCTACTGGTTGGTGAAGAGTGTGACACTATTTATTCATTAAGGGCCTTTCATAAAAACATCCTTTCAAAATAGAGGCTCTTACATCTAAAAAAGAGTCGACAAAACTCTTCGATATGCTGATGATGACCTCATCAGGAACGGATGTTCTGATTATACTTTTTCCAAAGACCTCCCGAGTAGCAGCTCTGGGAAGCCTTCTTTTTGCCTTGGCTGAATTAGTCACATGGCTATGAGACCAAGGGAGGTGATACGATACACCATGGTATCAGCTGCAAGCTTGCTGCCGGCAAGCTCGTATTGTGCTTCATCGTAATTTCGGATATACATAACTGCTTTGTGTGAGGTTGGTATGTAACATGTGGTGCTCCTTATCTTCCCGGTGCGATGCGTGTTGATCACCAAGAGAAGAACCTATTGGGCTATACGGTGACAATCCGGAAGGATATCCAGAGCCGTGAGCGCGAGCTGAAAGATTAGCAGAATGTATATGAACGTACCAAGGTGTATGCGCACTCAGCTTGAGGAAAAAGAACTGTCAAGATGGAGTAAAAAAAGGAAAATGTTACATTGTCAACTTTCATCTGCCACAAGTGTAAGCGTACAGGGAAAAATTGTGTCGAGTATCGCGATGCCCAAGTGATAATCACAGCTGCTCACCGGCTTAGTAGAGCCCCCACTTTCTTCGGTATCTAAGACCAGCTGTTTTCATTGTCGCATGGTTCAACTTGTGCAAATTTTGCACAAGTTGAAATATCTATGCAAGAGCTTATTCTGATGCTTGTGTATTTAAATCAGATAAATTAAGCGCCTTGGTGTAGGTTCGTAGAAAATTCGGAATCCCTGATTTTTCGCAGGATAGAGTTCTTCATAGCGTCTTCTTCCGGACAATCATGCTGGGAACTCCGGCAAAACTGCATTCAAAGCCACGAATACCTTCACCGTCGCTCGCGTCTACATCATCTGCTAATCCGACAACGGGAATACGAAAACTGAATGACTTTTTCTTACCGCATTTTTTTGTCCCGTGTTCTTTGTTGATTATAGCTTATGATCTTGTAAATATTGACACCAAAGATTGTAATACAAATTAAAGAGAGAACCTTCCCACGTTATGCCTTTCTTATAATAAAATGTATGTAAGTCTTCAATGCTTGAGTCCTCGAACAACTCGAAGTCCATCGACATTGCCACTATTTTATAGTGTGTGGGCGATAGCTTTGCTTTTGAAACGCATATAGCCTCATTATTGGTTTCCTTAAGCAAGGTTTTCACATATGTATAACTGTATGTACACTGGTGCCCTAAAATTATTCCGGTAAGATATTCCTTTAAGATATTTGTGAATAGGAAGCCCTTTTCTGCATGTAAGTCATTCTCGTGAACTTGGACCCTGAATTCTTTTTCATAAGACCAATCTGTTGATTTGGTTGCAAAGAATTTGAAAAAATTGTTTATTCTTTGCGTTTTAGATTGTAGGTAATCACGAACCTTATTTAACATCAATCGCTCATCGGTATACACAACCTCGTGAAGACAGAATGATTTATCTTCTCGGGATTGGCACCGGTATACCTTATAGTTGTCGTCAGTGATTAACTGTTGCTTGCGATTTACTTTTATGGAACGAAGAGGTATATCAAATACTAGACATACTCCCTTTCCTTGATCTGCATAGTGTCCCCACATGACAGGCGAAGACATTCTTGCGCTGAGGCATACTGTGCACGGAGCCATTGTTGGCATCCATAGATTCCACTTGATTTCTTCTTCTGCGTCATTGAATGATGGGCGGTATTCAAAGGGGTCATTTGAATGTCCTAGTTGCGTAACCTTTAAATTCCCGGTTCGTAGGATGTACTCTAGGTGCTCTGCTTTTGTATAATAGTACAACCTAAAGGTTCGAGGTGCTATTCTTTGTTTAATGTACTCGTTAAATCCTCGTATATATAATGGTAGTTTAAATAAATTCATTTTCAAAGCCGTTAAAAATCATGTTTTGTTATTTTGGGAATAGCTGAGTGATTTCTCGCTCCTTCTAATCGCGATTCCTACAGCTCTTTTATTGAGGCTAGTCAAGGGTGAAATATATTCTCCCGGTGCCATTGTAAATACGTTCGATGTTCCGGCTCGAGCTGTGGGAGAACTTGTACTACAGTGTGTAGAGACAACGCTTGAATGTCTTCATCCGACAGACGGGAGGAAATCAGGATTGTTCCATCATCAGCAAAAGAGATATAGCCTTGGTCGAAAAGGACATCCATGCGAGCTTCGAGCAGGAATCCATTGTACGGATCAATGCGCTCAGTATCGGTGCAATCCTTCCAAGGCTTCGCGTGGCTGGCGCGTAGCAGAGCAGGAACAGATACCCCGGTCAAAGGGCACTTGCCGCCCCACATTTTTTCTAATGCTGAGCGGTAGCGACTCTGCGCCGTACGCGTGGTGATCATCTGCTGGCGCTCTGTGCGCAGCGGAGGCTCACCTTTCGGAGCAGTATCAGTCTTCGCAAGATTGCGCAATGTGCTTGCCAGCTCTGCCAGCGGCACGCGGCAGATGGGCTGGTATGTTGGCACAATCACGAACAAATCATCTTCCGGGAACACATGTAGCAGCCCTTCATGTGCAGTGGAGCTTAGCCAGCGTCCAGTTCCCTCTGCATCCGGCTCGCAGTTATCCCAGCCGTTCCGGGAAGCATCCCGGCGTATGTATGTGTCAAAGCTGATGGAATTCATGGTTTGTTTCAACTTCGACCCATTTTGGGCCTTTTTGTGGTTTTTTTTAAAACTATGCTAATTGTTCAACGTGAAGCAATCATGTCATCTTTATGTTGCTTTTGCGGGGGAACTTCGTCCCAAATTCGCCCATATTTGACTGCTTTTATCCAATCTTATCGTATCATTCCGTAGGTGATACCGGTGCAGTAAATTCTCCTCGATTCCACATTTCTTGTAATCCAATTTGGAATGCCTTGGCCATAATTTCATTCATCTTCTTGTATTCATCAGTTATGGAATACCGGGTATCTGCCGTTCGCCCTTCTTTTTTCAAAATCTTCTTCTCCACGCAGTCCATAACGATACTCTTAACTTGTTTGCGAGTTCGATGTCCGACAAAAAGACTTTCGAAATCCTTCATTTTAGCAGAACCATATTTGGTGAGAAACGCTATAATCATGGGTATAGCCATCGATTCATCCCATTCTTTGAGCCGCTTGAAATGTCCGGCAGAATCTTCTACAAAGCTATAATATCTTTGGGAAAGGTGATATTTCGTCCCCTTAGTTTTACCTGTTTGTTCTACCAGGCCTTTCTTTATTAACTTATGTATTATATCACGTTTAATATCAGCATAGTCATCATCTCTGATGTGCTCAAGAGCAATGATGTCAAATACTGAAAGTTTTTCTTCATCAGGTAACTCATCTTGGACAGACTTTATAAACAGGGCAAAGGCTTTATGTTTGATTATACCGGAAATGGTTAGTTCTACAGAGTACGCGGAACTATTACTATAATCCGGGGTGTCCTTACCTTCTGAAATTGTATTGTGATAAATTTTATCTACACCTTGGCCGGAGCGTTCTACGACGCCCGTTTTGGAAAGAACATCTGCCAACAGTCGATTTCTGGGAGTACTCGAAACTGTCAGCAAATTTTCTTTAGTTACGCCCAGAGGAAAACCACCCGCATTTGTAATCGTTATTTTATGAGGGTACTGCTTAATTAAGGTTTCACTGCCATATTTATATTCACGGTGCGCTATAGCATTGCACACTGCTTCTCGGATAACTGATTCATTGAACGCAGGTATATTGAATATATAAGGCCCCTCATGTATAGGAATATTACTGTTTCGCGCATTTATATCATTCCACAGTCGATCTATAACCAAGTAAAAGCAGTCATCATAAACAATTCTATGATTGAACTCTATGGCTGCTTCATTGTTTCTATATTCCAGCCTGATTGTTGCGTGAGGCATATAGCGACGTATCGCTTCCGTCTTGCCAACAAGAAGTATTGCCGCTCTCGTAATTCCTCGCTGAGTAACAAGCTCCAAATCGTTAAGAATCTGCTCTTCTGGCAATGTTAAAAAATGGGGATTGTTCTGTTTTGTGGCATATTTCTTTTTCAAAATAGAAACAGCATACATATCCAAATCCTCAATCCCGGCATTTTCTTCTATGATAGAAGACCAGTCAGAAAGGCCTGTTTGCGATCGAATCATTTCCTCCTTTTCGTGAGAAAGAGGAACCAAACTCTCACCATCTCGACCGTAAGCTATCCGCTTCCAACGTACGACAGTAGCAAGGGGCGCAGCAGGAATTTGTATCATCACTACTCGTTTGCCATCTTGCGTGAGCTCAAAGAAATCACGTATAGTAATGTTGTCTGTAGTCTGCTCGGCAATGACATGCTTCAAATCGGCACTATAACGGGCGTTCGTGCCCGTCGCTTGATGCGTCTTATTATCTATACCATATACCAACCATGCATACGCTTTTCCCCGTATGTTTGCCTCATTGCTTAACGCAGATACATATTTGCCAAGCGTATCCGGATGAAGTCCAGAGTTCTCTACTTTCTTGAACTCAACAACCTCATTTTCGGGGGCCTGTTGTATTTTTCTCAGTATTTGTTCCGGCTTAATAGGCTCTTCCATGTCGATAAAACGTATTCTGTTCGATGTTAAATTTCTTAATTCTGTTCAATCCTCGGTTACATCCCTTGCCGGGTGAGGGCATCGAAGGCGGTGAGGACGAGTCGCTGGGTGCGGTACTCGCTGTATTTCTTCATCTCGTTGTTCTGGAGCGTGGGGAATGTGACGGTGGGGCAATCCGTAGGATATTTGGTCGTGGGGTCCAGGATGTAGGCCAGCTCATCGCGGGTGAGGCCGTAGAGCTTGGCGTAGTATGCATCCAGCTCCGCCTTGAGCTGAGCGCGGCGATCTTCATCCCACGGGAACGGCTCGCCTGTGTACCCCAAGGCCTCGGCCAGCGGACGCATGCTATAGGAGGTGTAGCTCAGCTCCAGCACCCGGGTGGAGATGTATGAAATATCTGCGGGAGAATAGGCCTCCGGGGGAAGGAACGGGAATTGATAAACATAAAAGAAATTCATATTCTTTCCACTCACCTTTAGCCTCACCAAATAATCAAAAAGCAAAGAATTTCCATTTGCACATAAGCAAGTCTGCCTTTCAATGCTTTCTGAAGAAATTACGAAAGGTAAAGAGTTACCTATTGCGGTGCTAGGAAAGAACGCCATGATAAAAGTACGCTCATTAGTAGGATTGGTAATGCCTCTAAATCCCAAGAAGAACGGTGGTCGTTTCTCCCAATCCTTCGGTAATTTCGAGTTTACTTCCTGCTGTAGCACCCAATATCTAGGACTAATCTCGTAACCGCTTTTTTTCTCGTTTAGAGAAACCTCTCGTTCTGCTGCTTTTTCACCAGTTTCATCAAAAGTATTATACCGATGATCGTAATTATAAATAATCTTGCCTTCGTACAGCGGCAACACGTCCTCGTCCTCTGGTTTTTCGGTGAGGAAAAGATTGCTGTCATTGCTCATGTGCAGCATGGAGCCGAAGCGGATACCCCAAGGATTTTCACCTGTTTTCTCGTTGATGAGAATGGGAGCCTTCCGGTAGAGCTTGACGGCGAGCGCGGCATCCGCTTCGCAGCGGAAGAGCGGGCAAGTACCGGTGTTGGGGTTCATGCGCGAAAAATCTTCAATGCTCATTATTGCACGAATACGGTCATCATGCAGCTGTTTTTCAGAGGTTATATAGAAAGCAACTTCTATACTTTCGGATGGCGCAATAGTGAAACAACTGAAGCGAGTATCCGGGTGAACAGAAGAAAAAAGTCTGTACTTATTATTGAAATCGAATATTGAAGCAATTTGTTTATTCTTAACTAGATGATTAAAAAACAAACTTGTTGTCTTATCTGTTGCGATTCCTGTGGGAATAAGTAAACCTGAACTCCCCGTTTGAGCTCTTAGATTATAAGCGGTCTCTGCAAAGAGAGCATACAGATTGGCTTCACCGACGCCAGTCAAGGGAAAGCGCCCCCCATCATTTTCTTTGATGTGTACGAAAATACTAGCAACTTCAGCAAAACGTTGAGCCCGCTGAAAATCATCAAAAAGGCGTTTTTGAATCGAACTGTCCATCAACGGCAATTCACCATTACCCAACTGCTGAATCATACGTTTCCTATCTGCAGCAGTCGCTGCCTTAGATATGGAAGGACATCGCGTTGAAAACCATTTATCTTCTATAATTTTTTCTCGTTTCCACGGCGGATTGCCCAGCACACAGTCGAAGCCTCCTTCTTGGAATACCTCCGGGAAAGCCAAATGCCAGTGGAAAACATTGGCCTGCCGGCAGGCCCGTTGAGCCGCTATGATAACGGGATTTCCCATATCTACGACACCGTGCTGGAGATCATCCAGATGGCTTGTGGTCGGCACAGATGTAACGCATGTCTTAGAGACAAGGAAAGCCCCCACCCAAAGATCGGCAAGTACTGCGTCTGTACTGTGGAGTAGCTCCTCCTGTTCTCCTTGCCATGCTTCAGCGATAGCCTGTACCTGAGACGGCAAATCTTCAGGCATATCGCTAGTCGTCTGGAATGACTGTGGCTTATAGGGAAGATAGGGTATGGCTGCTGATACTTCTCTGGCTTTGGTCTGCTTACGATTGGCCGCAGCAAGCTCCTTGCACACCTCGGCATCATCTCCCGGCAGGCACTTGTAAGCATCTGCGGGAATGGGGTATTGCAGCGCATCTGCCGAGAAGAGCCCCAGCAGGGAGTTACCGCAGCGCAGGTGAGCATCGAGGAAGGAAAGAGCCTTGCCGGGCTGGTAGCCCTCCAGCCAGAGGTTCATGCGCACCAGCTCGATAGCCATAGGGTTGATATCCACGCCGTAGATGCAATGGCGAATGACATCGTGCATCGCGCGGCGGAAGCCTTCTTCGGAGGCGAGGCCTTCATAGCGGCGGTTATATGCCTCAGCCAGGCGTTCTGCAATGCGACGAGCAGCCCCCAGCAGGAAATGACCGGAGCCACAGGCTGGATCAATCACACGCAGCGCCAGCAGCTTTTGCTGCGCATAGACAGGATTCTTGCAGCATTCATCCAGCAAGGGATCAAGCGCCGTCTTGAGCACTTGTTCCACCAGACAGGTGGGAGTGTAGTATGAGCCGGTGAGCTTTCGGGCATTACCCTTCTGTTTTTTATCAGCCTGCTCTGGGTCGGTCACTCCGCCCATAAAGTAGAAGATGCGCTGCTCCGTAGAGATACGCGGCGTCAGCTCCAGCAGACTTTCGTACACCGATCCCAGTTCCTCTGCGCCGATGTGGGCATAGTCCACCTGCGTGCGCTTGCCCTCCGTATTTGTCCAGCACAGAGAGCGCAAGGCTGCGAGGAACGCACGATTCGGCAGACGGCAGGCATCCAACGTGGTGCATTGATGCGAGTCAAACAAGCCGCCTAGCGCAGGCAGAGCAAGAGCAGGCTCGCCGCTATCTTTTGCCAAAGCACGGAATACTATCTGCTGCGCCTGCCAGAGATCATCGTGACGACTGTCGGCATCATCCCGCAGCGACCGCTTGATGAGACGGGAAACAGAGTATCCCCGGCGGTAGAGTTCTGCCTGGTCACGGAGTCTCGTGTTATGTTCATGAAGGATGTTGCGGCCTTCCAGCACGGCGAGGAAAATAAGGCGGTAAACCGTGCGCATGAGCTCCTGGTAAAATGCCTGCGTAGTGAACGAACCATCCTGTAGGGCGTTACGAAGAGCCTCATTGCCGGTGCCGACACCTTGCAGGAACCCGGTACCCAACTGACAGATGGCATTTTCCACGCCTTCACGCAGACCATCCCGTGCGCGTGCTCCGTGCTCCTCCAGATCCTGACGCCACTTCTCCCAGACACAAGTATCGCCGTTCTCCGAATCTTTTCGTGATGCCCTGGTAAAATGCAACAGGTGCCAGAAGAGGCCATCAAAAGCGGTGCTGTCCTCTTCCTGCATGAGAAGGTCGAGATCGATATCGAGATAACAGGGGCGGGATAGTGCGGGATTATCGCGTAGTAAACGCCAGTTGGTACCATTGGTTACGATAGCCCAGGTATAGTATTCGGAGGCATTGAGGAAAGACTGCATCATCTGCGTGGCAGAGAGCGTCTTACCTGTGGAGAAACGAATCCTGTCGTCCAGCGATTTATTCGGCGGGGCAATGATGACAGGCAATACCGGGTATATGCCACCGTCCAGAGCAAGCAGCGTGATGGGGTATAGCGTCTTATGCGCCGGATGCTGATCATCCGGATTATGCATGAACTCAGCAAGAGGGAGGACATCTGCCCGGGGATCCTCTGCGGAGATGCCGGCTTGATCACAAACAGCACAGTAAGAGTAGCCCAATACCTTTTCCAGTATGTGGCGGACATAGCTGTGCAGGCGCGCCTCCGTGGGCTCTTCTGCCAGATAATCGTGCCAGGCTGCGCGGGCGAGACGGTAGGCACGCTGCGCTTCATCGCGAACAGAAAGCCCCTTATCCACCGGCACAGCATACTTAGGCTGTCGCTCGAATACACGCTGCACGAGATCCGGCGAGAACAGCAGACTGGATTGCTTGTAATAACGGGAGAAACTCATGGCAGTAATCAGATGACAGGTTGGCAGATAAGGATGGAGAGAAGATCCGGCGGTGTGCAGCAGGAGACAGAGACAGAGCCGTAGCGCTGACGGGCTGCCTCTCGTACACGGAGATGGTCTTGCAGTAGCTCGTTGGCTCGCTGTTGGAGCAGCTCATCAATCGGGAGCTGCTGCCACTGATTCAGAGCAAGAGTGAGCTGCACCTTAGCAGCGGCATCCGGTACATTGCCCTGTGGCGCAAGCTGCGTGAAAAGAGTCTGTTCTTCCTGGGTTGCGAATCTGAGCGGCTGCGTGCCTACCCGGATAAGTGTCACCAATTCCTCCGCCATGGTGTGGCGGCTGCGGCCTTCGTTGCTGAAGGTGAGATTATGGCGCAGACGCAGGTTGTACAGCGTGGTCAGTTGCGGGACGGCGGCATCCTTCACACGTACCACGGCGCAACGAGGAAGCGAGTACTCGCCCGGTTGAGAATCCAGCGAAAGCTCGGCCAGATAGTCCGCAATACCGGCAACAAGCGGATGTGCACGGGAAACAGAGGGCAGTTCCGAACCGGCGGGGCGAAGAGAAAAACGGAAGGCGTTTTTCTTGTCGACTTTGATACCGCCTTCCAGCAAACGGCGGGAAAGTCCCTCCGGCAGATTGGAGAGGCGCAGGCTGTAGGCATCTTCATCCATAGGCAGCGGCTCCAGCGGCGCGCCAAGTCGCTTGCATGTTTCCTGCAAGAAGTGGCGAAGCTCCTCCTTGGTACCCAGCAGCTCCTTCAGTCGATTATACTCCGGCATGACATCCGAGGGCTGCAAGGCCTGCTGCGCGAAGGTTGTTGCACGGGTTTTATCCGCAGCGGATGCATCCTTCCATGCGATATTAAGGAGGTCATAATCGTCGAATTGAAGCGCCATCTGCCCGAGCATTTTTTCTGCCGGCTCCTCATTATTAAGGAGCACGGCATGCACCAGGGCTTCGCCGGTCTTCTTCTCATCCACCGGCACAGGAACACGCACTCCGAGCTCGTTGCCGATGGTTTCGGCCTTGCGCAGAATGACTTTGAGAATAAAGCCATCCACCGGGTTGTTCTGCCCATAGAGCATGAGGCTGCGAACAATCTTCTTTTTCTGACCGAAGCGATCCACACGTCCCTCTCGCTGTTCATGGCGGGTGGGGTTCCATGCCAGATCGTAGTGCACCACAGCATCAAAACCGTTCTGAAGATTGATACCTTCAGAGAGACAGTTAGTAGCTACAAGAATGCGTTTTTCCTGTTCGATGAGGCGTTGCGCTTCTTCTGCGCGTTCTGCCGGTGACAACTTACCGGTGATAGCCCGCACAGAATACTTCGGGAAGGCCTTTTGCAGAGCCTCTGCCACATATTCTGCTGTGCTGATATACTGGCAGAAGATGATGGGATGATAGTCATCCTTGAGCAGAGCTTTGATAGCGCCCTTCAATTTATCGAGCTTGGGATCCTCTGCATTTTGTTTCAGAGCCTGGGCTTTGCGCAACAAATCTTCAATGCGTCCCAGTTCCGGGGCGGGAGCCTCAAGGTCATCCTCGGAATCATCATCGGACGGGTCTGCAAGGTGGGTTGTATATTCGTCCTCCGATTCCGGCGGCAGTTCGCCAAGCAGCTTGGCTTCCAGCGCAGATATAGCTGAGGCCGGGCTGGAAGAGATACAGCGCAGCATAGCCAGCATGGCGTACCAGATCATACGGTTGTTCGTGGACTGCGCTTCTTTCAAACAGTAATGGCGCACCTCCTCGAAGAAATCCCCCCAGGGGCCGGCAAGGCGGTAGGTCATTTCTACCGTCTGCTTATCGGGAAGAACTTCCTGCTCATTCCAAAAACGCTGAATATCCTTACGCCGGCGCTGCACCAGATGACGGGACAAGGATTCACGCAGGGAGTTGCGCTGACGCTGAGCCACCTCGCCCATGACCTCAAACTTGCAATCCAACAGCCCCAGCAGGTGGTAGAAGCCTTCTTCAATACCGGAGTGAGGCGTAGCCGTGAGCATGAGCATGTGGCGCTTCTCATCATCTGCCAGTGTACGCAGCAAATCGTAGCGCTGGTGGTTGCGGGCGGTGACAGAGGTACAGGTGTGTGCTTCATCTACCACAATGCATTCTGGAGCCTTGTTAAGGAATGTGTCGCGGTGACGATCGCTCTTGATGTAGTCCAGACTGATGATGGTATAGGGGTGGTGCTCAAAGATGGATAATCCGGGAGGCACCTGTTTCTCCAATCTCTTGATACTGGACGATGTAATAACCTCAGCCCGGATGTTGAAGTGAGACTGCAATTCTTCTCGCCACTGCTCTGCCAGATTCGGCGGACAGAGAACAGAGAAGCGGCTGATTTCTCCACGATCCAGCAATTCACGCACAATGAGCCCGGCTTCGATGGTTTTACCGATACCTACGTCGTCTGCAATCAACAGGCGGATGACCTGTTGGCGCAGAGCCATAAGCAGAGGAACAAGCTGGTAAATGCGAGGCTGTACAGCGATATTGCCAAAGGAGCGGAAGGGACCGGCTCCGGAGCGCATACGCATGCGCATGGCGCTTTGCAGCAAGCCCAGCTCGTTACGGTTGCCTCGGTGCTCCGGAGAAGGCGGAGGAAAAACCGCCGAGGACGGAGCATCTTCAGCCTGCTCTAAAGCCGGGATAAGCCAGCAGGATTCAGCAGCAGAACCGGCAAGCGGGCGCAGGTGCAGCAGCTCAGGCGTAGAGTCACCTTCGATGACCCAATCGCGGCCACGAGCACGGATGAGAGAACCGGGAGTATAATTGAGAACAGGCATCAGGAGAGGTACTGTGAGATGTTGGCGATATCGTCGTCTGACAATGTTTCCGGCAGCGGCAGGCAGATGATTCCGTAGAGCGTAGTCAGCATATCTGCTGCGGGAGGAACCTCACCGCGGAACAGAGCCAGGGAGGGATTTGCGTAATAGGCGTCGGCTACAACCTCACCGGGGAGAGCCTTATTTACCTCATCCGCCGGAGGAAGACCGGCTGCTGTGAGCTGAGACTGGATGCCCCCTGCAGCAGGAGCAAGGGCGGCGCGAGTAGTTTCCTCGATTTTGAATTCACCCCCGGCTAAGCCCTTGAGCAAGGCCAGCACCTCGGTATTGGAACGGTTGATTTTTTCGTGGTCAGGCTGGTTGCGATAAGAGAGCAAACAGTGGTAGCAGGCGCACACGCAGCGTTCTGATTCCGGCTTTTCCTGATGAGAATCCACCCACTCACCTTCCCGGAGGATGTAGTGCATGGCTTGCAGAGCATTGGCCGCCACCTGTTGCAGTCGCTCGGGGGATTCGACTAACTGATGGAGTACACCGGCGCCACCCTCGGAGGCTTCGTAAAGCAGCAGGCTCTGACGGTTGCTTCTATCTGGCAAGGCCTCCACAATGATTTCAGAGCTTTCAATCTGGAAAGTGCGCACGATACCCACGGCCAGAGCGGATTGTAATGTGGCGGCGGCTTCCTCATGCTGCAAGGCTGTAGGAAGCTGGTAAATCAGGATATTGCGGCGATCCTCCACATAGGGGACGATGCGCTGCACGATACGCGGCTTATCCTCCTTCTTGACCTCATCTTCGCCGAAGTCCGGATTGGTTTCTTCGTCAGATGACCATTGGCCGGTGGTGGGATTGATATTGAACCCGAAGGCGCTGATATCAGCTCGGCGACGCCATCCCTTATTTACTCGCCACAGGGTTGCGGAAGGCCCGTAGGTAAAGGCACCCAGCTCACTACCACCGGCATCCTTCCGACAGATCTTTCTTTCGGAACAACTCAGTTTCCCGTTGCTGACAGCAAAGCGATAGCAGGTCTGGAGGTCGTAGCCCTGACGCTGGCGTTCCTCCATCATGGCGTTAATCTGCTCCTTGCGGCGAGTTTCCACGGTCTCCACCTTGTACAGATTGTAGATGGAATTACGATCCTTGGTCAATTCTGTCTGGCAATGCTCGCAGACATCAAGAGGCGTGCCACCTGTGGGAATGAAGAAGGAATGACCACACTGAGAGCATACCTGTATCTCTCGGGTGGGGAGCTTTTGCCCCACCTGGTTATCCTGTGCAGCCAGCTTTATTTTGTGAACTTCGTAGGTAGAGCCCTGGTGGTAGATAAGACTCAGCGGGCCAAACTCCGACAGAGCAAGGAAACGCGGACGTGCCAACGGTCGCAGAGAATCGGTATCGGTGCCCTTACCGGGAATCCAAGCTAACAGAGGCAGACGCGGGAAGTCATACCCCGGCATAAATCCCTGACTGGCCAGATAACGATACGAATAGAACTCATTATTAGCGGAGCTGTTTTTGCTGGTAAGCAAACTTCTCTGTTTATATGCCTCATCAAATCGGCGCTTGGCAGCATCCTTCTCTTTCTGAGTGAAGCCTGCCATGTCCTGCATAATTTTGTTGCAAGCCGCCATCTGGCGATTAGTGGATTTGACCAGCTCGCGCCAGTTGTCGAAGGCGTTATCAAACTTTTCCCATGCCTGATTGAGACAGTTTATGCAGAAATCCGGATCCCGGGCCCATTCGTATTCCTTGCCTTCCGGAATCAGTCCCTTGGTCAGAAGAGACTGCATGAGAGCCTGAGCCACCGGCAAGGCTGAATCCTTCACCTTGGGCGCACACAGGGCATCTCGGACTTCTTGGCGCACCGGGTACTCGTTCTCCACGGCTAAATCCAGAATATCAATAATTGATTCGGAAAGCTGGAACTCTGCGGCATGGAGCCAGATGGCACGGATATGGCTCTCCACCATATCCTGGTTGGAGAGGTCGAGTGCCGGCGGATTAACCGTACCGCTTACCATCTCGTTTTGCTTGTCAAAGAACCACTGGTCATGAGGGCTTGCCGCAGCGCAGTACGTAAGAGCCATAGCCGCACGTCCGGAGCGACCAGCACGACCGGCTCGCTGCGCATAGTTAGCTGGGGTGGGCGGTACATTGCGCATGTAGACGATATCCAAGGATGAAATGTCGACACCCAGCTCCATAGTCGGGGAGCAGAACAGCAGAGGAAGCGGCAGCAGCCGATCCTTCGTAGAATCATTGCGGAAGCGTTGTTCAAGCTGCTCACGTGTTTCGCTGTCTACTTGCGCCGTATGCTCCTGAGCTTCGAAACCGAAAAGTCCATGGTCGGAGGAGCCCAGAAGATCCGCCATCTGGCGATATAATTTGAAGAAGAATGGATTTTCCTTGAGCGCCTTTTCCGATTGTTCAGATACGCTCCAGCGCAGCGCCCCGGAATCGAGTACCCAGGTGTCATCGTGTCGCTTTTCTACTATGCCGTATTCCTCCGCAGCTTTGAGGATGCAGAGAACAAGCTCCGAGTATTCTTTTTTGAGGAATGTATCTTTCCAATAACCGGCATCATCGGCATTATCCAGGCATTTCCGCAACTCCTTGGCCATGCTTGATGATGGAGAAAGAGAGATGCTGCGCTGTGTCTTTGAGTCGAACTTATCTTTTCTCTTTTTGCTGAAGGAGATATGATTGCCTTTGAATTTGTTGCCGATGAGACGTTCCTTGGGCAATGTCCAAAGGGGCTTGAGACGACCACTCAGATCCGCAAGATAATCGTTCTGCTTATTGTGATCAAGATAATCACAGCTGATGCAGAGCTTGCTGCGCATGGTATCAAATACAGTGGTAATAACCTGCACTCGGCTGGCGTGTGTAAGGTTACGCCATGCCGGGAACGCCTGTGCAATACTGGATTCCTCTGCGACATCATCGATATCCTGATAGCTGATGTGCAGGACATCGAGCTGCTCCAGATTCGGATTATTGCGTCTCCATCCGTATCGCTGCTCTGTGATGAGAGAGAAGCCCAGATAGAAACGCATGGCATCGGCCGCTTTTCTGAGTAGTCCACCTTTAGCATCGGGATTATCGAGTACGCATTCCCGGAGAAGAGGTGAGGTCACGCTGCCGGACGAGAATATAGCATCTACTCCCATTGCTTTTTGCAGTGCTGCCAGCAGTTCCGTTTCTCCCATGGGGGATGTAGCCCCGGAAAGCGCACGTATGAGCGCGGCGCGAAGTAGGGCTGTATGCACGAAATCATTGAAGAAGCCGGCCTGTAGAGCGGCGTCCTGTCTATTGTCCGTAAAGCCAAGCACCTTATATACGTTAAGAAGATCCTGGCGATATTTTTCATCCTGAGCAGTACGGATTTCTTCCTGCATGAGATTGAGTGCAGAAAGCATCAGCACAGTGGAGGCTGATGAGCGACCTTCGATGGACAGACCATAGATTCGGTTGCCTACCTTACCCTGCATCTCGAAGCCGTTACCACAGTGGACACAATAGGGAAACTTGTGATAGGTTTGATAGAAGTCGTGGCATGGGGCGTTATCTTCGTCCACAATGTTGCCAAGCACATTCACATGAACCAGATGCGGAACGTGTGCCTTTTTTTCACGTTTAACGACAAATTCGTTACGGCGTTCCTCCAGCCACGTCTCCGGCAGAGTTTCCGGATCATTAGAATCAAATGCGTGTTGCTCTTTCTCTGCACTGAGAGCCGGGGTCAGGATGCAGGCCTCCATCTGGGTGTGGACTTCATCGCCAATTACAGTATCGTCCAATGAACGAGGAGAGTAGCGGTGTTCCTTACGGTCGAACCATGCGGGGATATGGGCTTGACCGCACTCACGGCAGAAGTAGGCTGTAAAGAGACGGGCTCTATCTGTTCGCCCGGGAATGTAGGTCTGGGATTCCAGTGTAATGGTTCTCTGACCCGGGGGCTCTAGGGACATGGAAACAGCACCGGGGCCGCTGATGAATTGATGCAGTTTAAACGCAAAGGGAGTGCGATTATTTATTTTAACACCGCTGGCTGTTTGCAGGAAATTTTGAAGAACCTGTTTCGCCTCATCCTGAGATATCCCAGCTGTCGCAGCAAGTTGCTCGGCGTGGGTGGAAATGGTTGCCGGTGTAGCGCGGCGAAGTTCGTGCTTGCCGTCCCATGTGGTACCCATGGTGCGCTCTACCCAGATGGCAAGCGGGTTGTTAAGTAAATCGGGATCGTTATCTGTCCATCCGAACGTGTAATTGGAATGAAGATACTCGGTAAGCAATGCCGGGAGCTCACTATCACTCAATTTCGTGTTGGTGACGCGGAGCAATGACTCTTCGATAATGTGCTCCGGAAGGAAAGGTGCTCCAAAGAGCTTAGCCGCGACATCGGTAACCGCCTTGCGGCGTTCAGTGGCATCCTCAGCTGAAGACATCGTAGCAGAGGTACCCACGCATATCATATTGTGCGAGTGAGTCGTGATGCGAAGGCGTCGTACGAGCAAGGCTACGTCAGCACCCTGTCGGCCTCGGTAGGTGTGAAGCTCATCCAGCGCAAGGAACGCGAGATCGTGGCAGTTAGCAATAACCTTGCGGTCTGTATCCTTCGCGCTGCGCGTCAGCAGATACTCCAACATCATGTAGTTGGTCAACAGAATATCGGGAGGATTGTTGGCAAGCTCCTTGCGAGCTTCCGGGGATTCCTGGCCGGTGTAGCGCCCCACGGTGATTCCCAGATCCTTGGCATTATCCAGGAACTTTTTGAATTCCTTTTCCTGACTGTTGGCTAGGGCATTCATCGGGTATATAATGATAGCCCTGGTTTTACGCGTTGCTGACTTGGCTCGTGCTCTGAGAACGGCATCAATGATAGGAATGATGAAAGTCAAAGACTTACCCGAACCGGTGCCGGTGGTTACAACGTAATTGTGGCGTTCCTGCGCGTAGGTAATCGCCTCCTGCTGGTGGCGGTGCAGAGTAAGAGGTGTCTTTTCTTCCCCAAAAACAAACAGACGCTCGCAGTCTGGGTGCAGCGTTCCATTGATCACGAGCTCATGAACATTGTGACCCTTTTCATAGTTCATATTGAGCTGTATCAAAGGCTCTGGACAGAACTTTTTCTGTTCATTAAGGAACTTATGAACAACTGATTTGATGTCATCTTCCCGGATAATATTGAAACCCTGAGAAAAGTCGTTGTAGCGACTTGTGAGGTGCTCGTGAAATTGGAAGATGTCGTTCATGTTTTAGCAGAAGATATGCGCGCACGTTAATTTTACCTGAAAAGACCTCCTCGTTCAAGCCCCAAGGTGACTTTTTGTGTGCTTTTGTGCGCTTTCTTGCTACTCCGAAAGAGTTAAAGAGATATGGGTTACAGTGTTCGTACAGTAACCTCCACAACATCCTCCACCGGGATGCGGGTGCCGGTGTCCATGATAAGCAGCTTCTCGTGCGGTATTAGCTTCTTGATGCGCCCGGTGGTCTCTGCATAGCTGCCGCCGGCCTTGCGGCTGTCCGGGACGAAGTAAACGATATTCAGGACCAGGCTGGAAGCCATTGCGGCCGGCTGCTGGAGGTCGGCGATTTCCAGCCTCACGCATTCCTGGTCTGGAGTAGGGGAGTAATCAGGAGCAGGATTTCAGGTGTGCGATGAGGCGCTGGGCGTGCTGGCTGGCTTTTTCTGAGATTTCTGCAAGCTGCTGCGGGTCGTTGCGCATGTGGTAGGAAACGCCGCCCGTGCCGATGCTGCCGCCCCATTGCATGCCGGTGAACTGGCATGTGGCGCGCAGGTTGGCAAAGAAGGGCTCCCAGTCCATGGCTTCAGCGGGGGCGCCGGTGGTGTAGGAGATGATGAGTGTCTTGCCGCGCAGTTTATCGCCTGTGCTGCCGTGGGAGAAGCCGTGCAGGAAGGCCTGTTCCATCCAGCGGTGCAGCAGGGAGGGCATGGAAAACCAGTATACCGGGAATTGCAGCACGACGATATCAGCCCAGAGCAGGCGTTCCTGTTCGGCTGCGGCGTTAATCTGGAAATCCGGGTAGAGGCGGTCGAGGTATACGGTGCGGCAGCCTGGCAGGGAGGTTTCCAGTTGCTCCATGATGGTTTTGTTGGCAACGGAATCGCTGGTGGTGTTGGTGTGGCCGCAGATGATGAGAATGTTTTTCTTCATGATATTCCAGTATACCTGAGCCGGCATTCTGTTGCAAGGTTGTTATGGGGAAAAGGATTGTTTTTGAGGAGGAAATATGGTAGATTCCTGCTGTGATGAGAAGCTTGTATCGTGCCATTGTAGCTGCGTTATGTCTGCCCGGCCTGTTGAACAGCTGTTATTTCAACTCTACGGCGCGCTTGTATGACATGGCGGAGTACGAAGCACGCGCGAATGCGGCAGACTTGAATACCGCTCCCGAACCCCTGGTGTACCAGAATGGGGAGAATTATTATATTGAGTTGCCTCGATACCGCGTCGGTAATCCTCTCAAGATTCAGCATTCTCTTTTTGAGCAGGAAATGCCGGTGACCGGCTGGACAGAGAAACGCGGTATGGGCATGTTCCGCATTCCGCAGGATTTTGCCTTGTACCTGACGGGCCGGGGCAGGGAAGTGAAGAGTGTTTCTTTTCTGGAGGAAGTGCCGCAGGCCGATGAAATCAAACTGCTGAGCCGCCCGATTCCTGTGGTGCGGAAAGCAGAGGCACATGTGGTGAACTACACCTATACCTCTCCCGATGCCGGCTGGTTGCGGACTGTCGCGCCGCTGAACTGGATATTCGTGGACTTGCCGGTGACTGTGGTGGAAAATGTGGCGGTGCTTACCGCCGCGGCCGGTGGCGTCTGGCTTTTCATGGAGGATGAGGAAGAGGAGGATGAAGAGGAGCCTGTCATCTGCCCGCCGCCCAGCCTGTGAGGTGCCGATAAAGAGGAAATGACCATGGCAAGTCTGGAATGGTTGGAGAATAACGCGTACACGAAGCACCAGCGCCGCAGTTCGCATCTGGCGCTGGCGTGCCTGCTGGCGTTTCTGTCTGCGGTGTGGGGCTGGCCGACTTTCAGCAGCTGGAGGGGAATTTATTATGCCTTGCAGGCGGATTCGGGAATCCGGGCGGTGGGGTATGTGGAAGGCTACCGCGATGTGTTTCGACGTCGCAATAGTGCTTCCCGTTCGTGCAAGTCGATTCTCAAGGTTGCGCTTGAATACGATGGTAATGTCTATACGATTGACCGTAAGGGGTTTAATTTCACCCAATCGCGTTATGAACGCGCCAAGGAAAGCCGCCGGGTGACGGTGTATGTCAATCCGGAGAATCCTGCGGCTTCGGTGCTGAGTCTGGGAGTGCCGCCGGAAACGTGGATTGTGCATTCGCTCGTGGGGGTGGTGGAGCTGGTGCTTCTGGGCTGCTCCGGGTATTTTTTCTGTTTGTACTACCGAAAGGAGGAGCCCGATGTTTAAGTGCGAAAAAGCGCGGCGTGTGCTGCTGGTTGACAAGGCGAAGCTGAATATGGCGGCGCTGCTGGTGCTGGCTGTGGCCTGTTTCCTGCCGTTGCATGGGGAGCTGGATGCCGACGGAACCCATGCCTGGGAGAGTCTCTGCCTGGCGTCTTTGTCTGTGCCTTCGTGGTGCGTGGCGTTTCTGTACCGCCCCCACTGCCTGGAGAAGTGGGGGCGCGATATGGTGGTTTTCGGGGTGATGGCCGGGTATGAAGCCTTACTTATCTGCTGGCATGCCCCGCTGCTCTGGGGGGTGCACAGCCCGTGGTACTGGCACAGCGGCATGCTGAATCCGGGCATGGAGGAGCAGGGAGGGGCATGGGGTTGGCTGCCGGTGCATGCATGTATGCTCGCGCTGGCAATTGTGGGGGCGTATGCGGTGCATCGGTTAAAGAATAACAAGTGATGAAGACATTGATGAAGATGGTTCGTTTTGTTCTGGGGCGCAACTGGATGATGCCGGTGGCGCCACTGGTTCTGCCGGGACATTAAAATTTGCTGGCTGGCGTATTTTTAGCTCGCTTTTTGGCGTTAAAAGTGGCACAGTTAACAGGAACTGAACCTGCATAGGAATTATGAGTGAGCCGACACAAACTCCGTATAAACGTATTCTTCTGAAACTTAGTGGTGAAGCCCTTCGTGCCCCCGGTAGCAAGGACAATATTTCCCCGGAGATTGTGGCTCGCATTGCCCGCGAGATTGCGGAAGCTCAGCAGAAAGGCGATTTGCAGATTGCCATCGTGGTGGGTGGCGGCAACATCTGGCGTGGTGCCAAGGCCAGCGTGCGCGGTATGGACCGCCCCACGGCTGACTACGTGGGCATGCTCGCCACGGTGATGAATGCTCTTTCCATCTGCTCTGCGGTGCAGGAGGCCGGTGTGCCGGCCCATGTGCAGAGCGCCATTGAGATGAAGAATGTGGCCGAGCCCTACGTGCGCAACAAGGCCCGCCACCAGCTGCGCGCTGGTGAGGTGGTGGTATTTGCCGCCGGCACGGGTAACCCCTTCTTCAGCACCGATACGGCTGCTGCCCTGCGCGCCTGCGAAATCAATGCCGAAGTGGTGATGAAGGCTACCTCTGTGGACGGTGTGTACACTGCCGACCCCAAGACTGACCCCTCCGCCACCCGTTTTGATGCCATTTCCTACGAGGAGTGCATCTCCCGCAACCTGAAGGTGATGGACCAGACCGCTTTCACCCTGTGCAAGGACAACGCCAAGCCCATCATGGTGTTTGATATGCACCAGCCCGGCAACATCACCCGCGCCTTGCTGGGTGAGAAAATCGGTACCATCATCGGCTGAAACAGATTTTAACACACAACATACATATTACGACAATGGACGAAGAGACACTCTTGCTCGAAGTAGAAACGGGTATGGAAGAAGCTGTGGAGCACATGCAGGCTGGTTTTGCCGGCGTGCGCACCGGTAAGGCTTCCCCCTCCCTGGTGGACAATATGGACATCTTTGTGGCATCCTACGGCTCCAGCATGAAGCTGAAGAGTCTTGCCGTGGTTTCCACGCCCGACGCCCGCTCCATCCTGATTCAGCCCTTTGACCCGGGTACCCTGAACGACATTAAGAAGGCTATTGCTGAAAGCCGTCTGGGTATCTCCCCTATCATCGATGCCCGCTCCGTGCGTCTGCCCATTCCTGAACTGACCGGCGAGCGCCGCAAGGAGCTTTGCAAGTATGTTTCCGGCCTGGGTGAAGAGACCCGCGTGCGTATCCGCGGTGTCCGCAAGAACGGCATGGACGGCATCAAGAAGCTCAAGGCCGACAACATCCTGACGGAGGACGGTGTACGTACCGCCGAAGACAAGGTGCAGAAGCTGACGGACAAGTATGTGAAGACTGTTGGTGACCTGGTGGCCGCCAAGGAAAAGGAAATCATGACGGTGTAATTTTCACCCTATCCCCCCGACTCTCACACGAACATGAGTACGAATACCACGAACGTTCTTTCCTCCGGCATCGAGATTATCGGTTCCATCCGTTTCCAGAATGATATGCACATCGATGGTCACATCGAGGGTGAAATTCAGTCTGACACCGGCAAGGTCACGATTGGCGAAATGGCCAATATCAAGGGTGACATCCACGCTGGTGAGGTTCACATCTACGGCCGCGTGGAGGGCAACATTGAGAGCAGCCGCTGCCACCTGAGCGCCCAGTCCAACATTACGGGCGACATCACCACCGGCGTGCTTTCCATGGATGAAGGCGCCCGCCTGAGCGGCCGCGCCCAGATTGGTTAAGCCCAGCGGTATTTATTCCGCTTAAAGGAACACCGGGCCGATTCTGCTGGATCGGCCCGGTGCTTTCTTTAATGTTAAATGTAGAATTCTGACTTCTGCATTCCCCTTATTTTGCAAGAATGCGGCTGGCCACTTTGTTGACCTTGCCTTCAGGTTTGGTGAGCAGCTGGAGTTTTGCCTGGCGGAAGCCCTGTTCTACGGCATCGACCGATTTGCTGAGTTCGTAGCTGGTGCTTACGGCCTCGCCGTTGTTCTCGGTGGTCTGGGAGGCAGAACGTCCGCCTTCGCCAGCCAGCGTCTGTCCCTGCAGCTCGGCTCGCTTGACCTTGAAGAAGGCTTCCCAGCGTTTGAGGTAGTACTGGCTCATCATTTCGGCAAACTGGCGGTGGGCATAGTCGTTGAGCATGCCATTGGACGGGGTCCAGGTGGTGATGAGCTGCAGCATGGCCTTGCGCATCTCGGCGCGAGCCTTGGCGTTTTCGCCGCCCTTGCTTTCTACCCCTTGCAGGAAACGGCCGAGCAGGAAGTCTTCCGAGGTGGACAGGACGCTGGCGGTGTCACGGATGAGCTGGAGGTAGGCTTCAGATTCTTTGTCAAAGGCGGCCAGGTCCTGCTGCTCGTAGGCTGCCTTTACCTTGGGAAGCTGCACGCGGGCCTCATCGGCCAGTACCTGGCGGCAGAGGTCGGCCATATCGTGCCGGTATGTCCGCAATTTACCCAGTTTGTGGGTCTTGCCTGCCTTGAGCATCAGGCGGGCGGCTTCCTTGACGTCGTCTCTGTCGTAGTAATCCTTGGCGCTGGACCAGGTGGATGCCTTGGTGGCAGTGAGACTGGGGCGGGCGCAGAGAATGTTTTCCTGGCAGCCTTCCTGCTGGCGGGGCGGGGCGTAGACGCTATCCATCAGCAATTCGTGAGCCTTGATGATGTTCTTATCCACAACGCCGTACCGGGCTTCGGTGTACTCCCGGAGGAAGTCGTCGCGGTCGATGCGGTCGCGCGTGTTGATGCGCTCGGTGAGCAGGGCATAGTACAGCGGGTTGGTTTCCAATCCTTCGGAGATGAGGCCGATGCCGATGGCACCACCCGGTCTGCCGGTCATGTTTTCCAGCAGCCCGGCACCACCGTAGAAACCGTGGTTGCCGCCGAAGTTGAGCAGCTCGCACCAGACATGCGGGCGCTGCTGGTAGTCACGGCGGAGATTGTGCCCCTCCGACATGTCCTTGTCGAGCGCCAGGATGACGGTGTGGCGCGGGTCCGTTCCTGCCAGAAGGTCGCGGTGGGGATTGTGTCCCCATGCCTGGATCAGCCAGATGGAACCAGGCGCCGCCTGCTGCATGGCTTGCTGCACGGCCTTGGCTGCCGGAGTGAGCGGTGTGCCGCCGGTGCTGCCACCTTCGTGGAAGAGGTCGCCGCCGAAGTAGTTGCCGCGGTAGCCGTATACCTTCCGGATGCGTTTGTACCAGAGGGCGGCCATGCGGGGAAAATCTTCTGCCGTGGGTTGCAGGACGGCGGGGCGGTTGTAGTGGGCGCACCACTTGCCTTGCGGGATGATGCGGCCTTTCAGCTTGTCTGCCGGCATATCGTGGGGCAGGAAGCCGACATAGCCCTGCAGAACCGGTTCCATGCCCAGCTCCAGCATGCGCTTGACCAGGAAACGGCCGAGCCTGGCTTCGTTCTTGATGATGATGGGGCTTACCGGGCCTCCTTCGCCCTCCAGGTTGCCCATGTTCCACCAGGCGGAATAGGCGGGGTTGGGGATGAAGTTTGCTACCTTACCCTTGGGGTAGCCGATGTCACGCAGGAAGCCCTGCCAGACCTGCTCCAGCCCGGCGGTGACGAGCGCATGGGTATAGCCGGCAAGCGCGAGCCTGTCGATTTCCTGTTCCCAGCGGGCCAAGTCCCAATGGGTAGCGGTGTAGCTCAGGGTGCAGTAGTTGTAGGCGTAGTTGAACGGAAGCGCTTCGGGAATGGTGATGGGCGTTTCCGGCAGCGTGAAGGTGGCGGCGCTGCTGTTGTCTCCGTTCCATGAGAGGTGAACTTTGGCGATTTTGCGGAGGTAGTAGCCATAGCCGCGTATGCCTTCCCGCAGGGTGGCGGCGGTGATGAGGAGCTGCCCGCCGTTGTTGCTGAGGCAGGCCTGCTTCTGTTCCGGGGCTATCTGGAATTGTACCTTGCCGGCAAAATCGGGCGTAACGCGCGCCACAAGTTTGAGGGCGGGTTCCACCATCTGCTCGGCGCAGGCTGGCTGATGCACAGCAAGCAGCACCGGGAGGATGCTGCCTGCTGCCAGAAGAGCTTTAGAAGAGCTGCTATTCATGAATAAGGCTGTTATAACAGCTTGATGTTAGAAACGTTGTCTTCGTTTTCAGGGTTCTTGTTGGTGCTGTCACCCTGGCCGTCGGGACCCTGCGAGAAGATGTCGAAATCGGCATTGATGCCTTCGCCCACCTTGCCGCGCTCATCCTCTGCTTCGCAGCCCAGACGGTAGCGGTAGGGCTTACCCCAGGGGTCGAGGATGACCAGTACCTTGCGGCGGCCCTTGTCGCGGGTGCGGATGCTGGCCCGCAGCACGGGGATGCCTTCTCCCTGTTCGGCAGCCTTCGGGTTGCGGATGATGTTGAAGGTGGGGCAGTAGGGCATGCGGGTCACGCCGTCTTCGGCATCCGGCTCACCATCGTTGTCATTATCGCAGGCAAGGGCGCGGTACATGATGTTGGAGCTTTCCTCGTCACCCCGGCCGAAAGGAAGAACGCCGCCGTTGTCGGTGCGGTATTCGTTCATGGAGGCCTCCAGCAGCTGGATTTCCGTTTCTGCCTTCTTGACGAGTTTCTTGTTCTGGTAGCTGCCGACGGCTACCCACATGCCGGCGGCCAGCATGGCCAGAATGGCGACGCCTACCAGGATTTCCACCAGCGTGAAGCCCTTGTGTGCTTTGCGGAGCAGTTTCATGGTTTTCCAGGCGGTGTCGGGATTAGACGTTCTTGATGATTTCCATCATCGGCATGAACATGGCCAGCACGATGCTGCCTACTACGACGGCCAGGAACACAATCATGAGCGGTTCGAGCATGGCGGTGAGGGCAGTGACGGTGTTGTCCACTTCTTCGTCGTATACCTCGGCCACCTTCATGAGCATGTCGGGCAGCTGGCCGGTTTCTTCACCCACGTCCACCATGGAAATCATCATGGGCGGGAAGACATTGCAGGTACTCATCGGCGTGACGATGGATTCACCTTCACGCACAGAGTCGTGAATCTTGGTCACCGCGTCGGCCACGATGACGTTGCCAGCCGTGTCGCGGGTGATGAGGAGAGCCTGCAGAATCGGCACGCCGGAGGAGACCAGCGTACCGAAGGTACGGGAGAAGCGGGCTACGGCACTGACCTTGGTCAGATCGCCAATCTTGGGCAGCTTCAGAACCATGGCATCCACGGTGCGGCCACCCTTGGGGGTACGCTTCCAGATGGAGATGCCGACGATGGCGGCAGCCACCAGCGCCAGGAAGAGAACGGCATTGGGGACAAAGGGAATGAGGGAGTCTGCCATGCAGTTGTCGGAGAAGTTGAAGACGAACTGAGAGAGGGCAGGCAGTTCCATGTTCTGGCCTTCAAACATTTCCTTGAACTTGGGAACGATGACCAGCATGAGGAAGGTCAGGATGCCCACGGCGATGACCAGGATGATGGTGGGGTACACCATGGCCGATACCAGCTTGGCGCGCAGGCGGTTGGCTTTTTCCTGATATTCGGCCAGACGGTTGAGTACGACTTCGAGAACACCGCCGATTTCACCTGCCTTCACCATATTGACGAACAACTTGTTGAACATCTTGGGATAGGTGGAGAGAGCCTCGGAGAAGGTGGAGCCGCCCTGTACGGATTCACCCAGCGCAACGATGGTGGCGCGCAGGTTGGGATTGGGTTCCTGCTTACTGAGTACGTTCAGGCTCTGGAGCAGGGGCAGACCGGCGTCGATGAGGGTGGCCAGCTGGCGGGTGAACACCATCAGCTCTTTCTGCTTGACGGCGGCACCGGCCTTGCCCTTGGCTCCTTTTTCTTTCTTCTTGCCCTTGGCATCCTTCTTGCCGCTGTTCTTCTTGACGGCAGAAGGACCGGCCTTGGATTCTTCGCATTCGCGGACGAGAAGGCCCTGGGCGCGCACCATTTCCATGGCGGCAATCTTGTTGTCTGCGGTGACAAAGCCTGTCTTTTCAGCGCCGTTCTGGTCGAGCGCGGTGTATTTGAAATTAGGCATAGTGTTCTAGTAAGTTAAAAGGAAAATGTTGTTATAGTGCAAAGATAGCAGATGTGTGCAGCGGCGTCAAGCCATTAGGTATACTTGAGTACCTCTTCAATGGTGGTATTGCCTTCGAAGATGTTCTGGATGCCGTCTTCACGCAGGGTGGTCATGCCCAGCTCGATGGCTTTCTGCTTCAGGACGATGGAGGGAACGTTCTGGGTGATGAGTTCCTTGATGGGGTCGGTCACGTTGAGGAGTTCGTGAATACCCTTGCGGCCTTTGTAGCCCGTGTTGGCGCACTTGTCGCAGCGGGCACCCGTGAAGAATTGCTGGTTGCCGATGAGCTGCGGATTGATGCCCAGCTGGTTGAGCAGCGTGTTGGACGGACGGTAGGGGGTCTTGCAGTACGGGCAGATGGTACGCACCAGTCGCTGCCCCAGCACGCCCAGCAGCGTGGCGGCCAGCAGGAAGGGCTGCACGCCCATATCCACGAAGCGGGTCACGGCACCGGCGGCGTCGTTGGTGTGCAGGGTGGAGAGTACGAGGTGACCCGTCAGAGCGGCCTGAATGGCAATCTGCGCGGTGTCGGTATCACGGATTTCGCCCACCAGAATGCGGTCCGGGTCCTGACGCAGGAAGGCACGCAGGACGCGTGGGAAGGTCACGCCGATGGCTTCGTTGATGGGTACCTGCACAATGCCGTCGATGTCGTATTCCACCGGGTCTTCTGCGGTGAGCAGCTTGGAATCCACGGTGTTCACTTCGCGCAGGGCGGCGTAGAGGGTGGTGGTCTTACCGGAACCGGTGGGGCCCGTCACCACGAAGATGCCGTTGGGCTTGTTCACCGTGTCGATAATGTATTCATGCAGGTGGGGGGAGAGGTTCAGGTTATCGAGGTTGAGGCTGACGCTGTTGCGGTCGAGTACACGCATTACCACCGATTCACCGTACTGTGTGGGCAGGGAGTTCACACGCATATCCACGCCGGCTTCACCTACCTTCATCACGATGCGGCCGTCCTGCGGTACGCGGCGTTCGGCAATGTTCATGCCGGCCATTACCTTGACGCGGGAAATGACGGAATTGGCCAGATGCACAGGGGGCGGTGCCATCTCATACAGGGCGCCGTCCACGCGGTAGCGAATCTTGAATTCGGATTCAAAGGGTTCAAGGTGAATATCAGATGCCTTTTCCTTGATGGCCTGCATAATTACCAGATTCACGAACTTGATGACCGGGGCAGCATTGGCTTCATCTGCGCCATCGTTGCTGCCCACGTTCATGCTGTCGAGCTCGGCAAGCAGGTCACCCATGGCGGCTTCAGCACCGCCGTAGCATTCTGTCAGGCGGGCACGTACTTCGTAGTCGGCAGCCACATACAGGTAAATGTCCTGCCCGGTGGCGACGCGCAGGTCATCCACCGTCTGCGGGTTGAGCGGGTCTTCCAGGCAGAGGTAGAGCCCTTCGCCCGCGCGGTATTCGATGGGCAGCGCGCCATGCAGGCGGGCCAGCCCGGCGGGCAGCATATTGAGAACTTCCTGGGGAGGGGTGAAGTCGGCAAGGGAGATGTACTGGGCGCCCACCTCCATGGCGATGACGTTCCAGAAATCTTCCGGGGCGCTGATGATGCCGAAATCAATCATCGTCTCCCACAGTTCCTTACCACTGTTGGCCATTTCGTCCGCAATATCCTTGGCAACGGAACGCTCCAGCATGCCGTTGTTGATGAATACATCAATTGCAACCTCGTTGTTCATATGTGTAGTAGTATCGTGTGGTGTGGGAGATTAGCTGGCGTCGCCGGTGGTGACGCGGATGATTTCTTCTGCGGAAGTGAGACCGGCCAGCACCTTGCGGATGCCGTCTTCGCGCAGCGTGCGCATGCCGAGTTCGCGGGCGCGCTTACGCAGCTGGGCCGAGGTCAGGTTCGAGTTGATGAGACCGCGCACATCGTCCGTCACCTCGAAGATTTCGAAGATGCCGAGTCGTCCCTTCATGCCCTTGCCGCGGCAGCGTTCGCAACCGACGGGGTTGGGAACTTTCACCATGCGGTTGATGTCGATGCCCAGCGTGGTGGCTTCCTTCTGGGTGAGCTGGCCGTCCAGCTTGCAGGAGCAGAGACTGCGGCAGAGACGCTGTGCCATGATGGCACGCACGGCCGAGGCAATCAGGAAGCGGTCGACACCCATGTCGGCCAGACGCGCCACGGAAGAGGGCGCGTCATTCGTGTGCAGGGTGGAGAGGACGAGGTGACCCGTCATGGCGGCCTGGATGGCGATACCGGCGGTCTCCCCGTCTCGAATTTCACCAATCATGATGATGTTCGGAGCCTGGCGGAGCATGGCTCGCAGAGCGGCGGCGAAGGTCATGCCGATTTCGGAACGAATCATCACCTGGTTGATACCGCTCATTTCGTATTCCACCGGGTCTTCTGCGGTGATAATCTTCTTGTCCGGGCGGTTCAGGTAGTTCAGACAGGCGTACAGGGTTGTGGTCTTACCGGAACCGGTGGGACCTGTTACCAGGATAACGCCGTCGGGCAGGGTGACGAGGCGGTCGAAGGTGGCTTCGTCATCGGAAAGGAAGCCCAGCTGCGGCAGACCCAGCGCCAGGGCGGATTTGTCCAGAATACGCATCACGACGGATTCGCCGTGGTTGGTGGGCACGGTGCTGACACGGAGGTCGATGTGGGCGCCGTCCCGCAGATCCATTTCAATACGGCCGTCCTGGGGAACGCGTTTTTCGGCGATGCTCATGGACGAACTCATGACCTTGAGACGTGCCACAATCGGTCCGAGCAGCTTCTTGGGGTGGTTGGCCACCTCGACCAGCCGGCCGTCCACGCGGTAGCGGATGCGGACGCGGTCTTCCATCGGCTCGATGTGAATATCGGAGGCTCGCATCTCGTGCGCTTCGTTGAACATGTTGTCCACCAGCTCGATGATGGGGCCTTCCGTATCGCCCTTGGCGTACTCCTTCTTTTCGGGGTAGTACTTATCCAGAGCTTTGGTGAGCATCGGCTCGCTGGTGACAAAGAACGTGACATCCCGGCCCAGGAACTGCGGCAGGCTGTCCATGGTCTGCATGTCGAAAGGATCGATGATGGCTACCTGCAGGGAGAATCCGTCATCGCCCAGGGGAAGGAAGCGCACGCGGCGGGCTAGTTCGCCCTTGACGGTGGCGATGATAGCCGGGTCGATTTCAAAGGAGGTGACATCCACGTATTCCAACCCGGAATTGGCAGCGGCAATCTGGGCGATGTATTCGGGAGTCAGGTATTTGTTTTCGATGAGGTATTCGATGGTGTTATCCAGCGGCGAAAGCTGCATGCGGACAGAATCGAGGGTGCCTTCATCGATTGCCCCGGCTTCTACCAGGAGCTGCAGGAGAAAGTCTTCGTTCGAGTACACGGAAGTAAGGAGGTGGAGTGAATAACGCGTTACAGGCACGGTCTGCGCCTGTCTTGCAGTCTACACCAAATGGAGCGTGCCGTCAATCATACAGTTCCATGCACGCGCGATTTTTTTGGCCTGAAATGCAGAAAATACCCCGGATTTGCCGGATTTTGCTTGCCGGAGGGGTGGGGCTGTGCTATAAGCCCTGCGTTATCATGAAATCGCTCCTAATCAGTTCTGCCTTTGCTGTTATGCTGCCGCTCGGCCAGGCCTGCGCCTCGCAGCCGGTGCCGGAGGATGCCGCTTATGCGGAGGAAGAGGCGATTTCGGAGGCTGCCACGCAGGCTATGGAGGCCGCCAATGCGGCCTTTGAACACCTGGCCGGGCTGCTGCAGCAGGTGGTGGATGCACCGAGCGCTGCCGCGTTGCTGCCGGAGATTGAGGAGGCTGTCCGGCAGGTGTGGGCCGTTGAGGCCAGCGCCTTTGATGACGAGGACGAGGAGATGGTGGCTGCGGCCTTTGCCAATGATGTGTATGTGCGCGTCGCGGAGGAGGTTGCCCGCCTGGCTGATGCCGGTTTTTACGGGTATGATGCCCTTCGCCAGCTGCTGGATGTAGCCGACTCCACCAGCGAGGAACTGCCCGCCTCCCGGCAAGTGACTGCTCCTGCTGCCCCCGAATCACCCGCGCAGGAGGCCTCTACGGAGTCCCGCCTGGCGCATTGAGGCGCTCTTTTTATCGGCCTGCTGCCTTTCTCTGCGCTTGCCAAGCGCAGGAAATCAGTTATAATGCTGCGCGTAACACCCATTTTCATCCATTACATTATGCCTGACGCTCGCTTCCAACCTCTGCCCGGATTCCGCGATTTTGCCCCGCAGGAATGCGCTTTCCGCAACTATTTGTTCAATACATGGCGGCGCGTGGCTCATCGCTACGGCTTTGTGGAGTGGGAAGCTCCCACCATTGAATCCACTGAACTGTACCTCAAGAAATCCGGGGGCGAACTGCCTACCCAGCTCTTCCGTTTCAAGGACCAGGGCGAGCGCGATATCACTGTGCGCCCGGAACTGACCGCCTCGCTGGGCCGAATTGCTGCGGCTTACCAGCGCGAGTACACCAAGCCGCTCAAGTGGTTTGAAATCGGTTCCTGCTTCCGTTATGAAAAGCCGCAGAAAGGCCGCCTGCGTGAATTTGTGCAGTTCAATGCCGATATTCTGGGCGAGGCTGGGGAGGGCTCTGATGCCGAGCTGATTGCACTGGCCATCGACTGCATGCGCGAGTTTGGCTTCTCGGCAGATGATTTCGTGGTGCGTATCTCTGATCGCGAGGTCTGGCTCAAGTATGCTGCGGACAACGGCGTGGCCGAGGAACGAGTGCCGGATTTCCTCGCTATCATTGACAAGTTCGAGCGCGACCGCCCCGAATATTGCCAGGAAAAGCTGGATGCCTTTGGTCTGAAGCGTGAAGACCTCGTGAACTTCATCGCCAACCCACCCGCTGGCTGCTCCCCCCGCTATGATGCGGTGCTGGAGGAACTGCAGGCCCGCGGCCTGGATGCCTATGTGAAGCTGGACCTCTCCGTGGTGCGTGGCCTGGCCTACTACACCGGGCTTGTATTCGAGATATTTGACAAGGGCCACACCCTGCGCGCGGTGGCTGGTGGTGGCCGCTACAACGGACTGGTTTCCACCCTCTCCAACGGTGCGGTTGATATGCCCGCCACCGGCTTTGCCATGGGTGATGCGGTCATCGCCCACCTCATCGAAGCCTGCCCGGCTGCCAGGGCGCTGCGCGATGCTGCCCTCAAGGCCTCCCAGGTGGATGTATGCATGGTGCTGGCTGCTGCCGAGAAGCGTCCGCAGATGCTGGGGCTTGCTTCCGCTTTGCGCGATGCCGGCCTGCGTGTGGATCTGCCCCTGGCACCGGCCAAGATGGGTAACCAGCTGAAGCGAGCCGAAAAAATCGGCGCGAAATACGCTGTTATCATCGGCTCTGAATACCCGGAGCTGGAACTCAAGAATATGCACACCCGCGAATCGATGCACGCCTCTCCCAATGGGCTCATGGCTGAGCTGCTGGGTGACGGCGAGGAGGTGTAATCCGCCTTTTCATCCATGCTGTGCCGTTTCCTTTTCCTCCTGCTGCCGGTGGCGCTGCTGGTGCAGTGCGCCCCGGCGGGTATGGTGGCAACAGAGCAGGGGGCTGGCCGGGCTATCATCCAGAAAGAGGCTGAGCCCCTCGTCTCCTCGCGGGAACAGCTTTCTACCGCGCTGCAAGACTGGATTCACCGCGCTCAGAACCCGGTGAACTTCAGGCTGTCGGCCGCACTCCGGCCGGGGTGGCGGCAGTATGTCGGCGAATCGGTCTGGGGGGAATATGCCCGCCGTTGTTCAGCTCGCTATGTGGAGGAAACCGGGCAGGTTTCCCTGAATCTGGAATACAGGGACTACGTCCGCCTGCGCGCCGCCTTGCGCGATGCCTCGTTCCGTGCAACCCTCCGCCCGGAGGAAGAACGTGTGCTGAAATGGGTGGAGGATACTGCACGTCCCTTGCTCCAGCCGGGGATGAGCGATTTTGATAAACTCCTGGCGCTTCACGATGCTTTGGTTCAGTACGGTCGCTATGATGCCGGAGCCGGAGGCAATGTGGAAGAGCTGATGCGCTCCGGCAGCGGTAGTTGTGAGGCATACAGCGCTGCCTTGTGTGTGATGCTGGAGCTGGCGGGTATACCCTCCCGCCTGGTGACAGGCGATGCCTCCGGCCCGCATGCTTGGAACATGGTGAAACTGGGGAAGGACTGGTACCACGTCGATGCAACCTGGAATGACCCCGTTCTGGGCAACACCGGCCGTCAGGTTGTCAGTCATACCTACTTCTGCCTCAATGATGCCGAACTGGCGCGCACACACCGCTGGGAGCGTTCGGTCTACCCCGCCTGTCGGGCTGCCGATTGTTATTATTACCGGAGGCAGGGCAGGTATTTCACCTCGTTTGAGTCTTATTGGCGGGCAGCTATACGCGCCTGGCGCAGCGGGGCAGCCCGCTTTGAGGGGTATCTGGTGACGTACGGCAGCCCGGAGCGTTTCCGGACTGCCATGCAGCGGGCTATGACAGACGGGACTCCCGCCCACATCAGCTGGACCGGCCCTGAAACGGAGGCTGGGGCGGTGATACTCAGCTTCGAACCGCAGGGTGGCCGATGATGCATATTTTCCTTGCATTGGCGGGTGGAATGTGTTTCAATTTTCCCCGCAACGCTACAGTGGCGGAATGGTAGACGCAGGAGACTTAAAATCTCCCGGTAGGTAATACCGTACGGGTTCGAGTCCCGTCTGTAGTAGTGTGTAACAGAACGAGGGCGCAGCCGGATTCCGGCTGCGCCCTCCTTTGTTCTGAGAAATGAAATCAGCTCTTGTAGAACTTGTTCACGATGATGGCCAGAGCGCCGTCGCCGGTCACGTTGCAGGCGGTGCCGAAGTTGTCCATGGTGATGTAGAGGGCAATCATGAGGGCTTGCTCATTTTCGCCGAAGCCCAGCATGGATTGCAGCACTCCCAGCGCGGCCATGATGGCACCGCCGGGGACACCGGGTGCGGCGACCATGACCACGCCCAGCATGAAAATGAAACCTGCCATGGTGGCAAAATCAACCGGCGTGCCTTTCATCATCATGATGGCACAGGCGCAGGCGACAATCTTGAGCGTGCTGCCTGAAAGGTGGATGGTCGCGCAGAGCGGTACGACAAAGCCTGCCACATCCTTGTTGACCCCGTTGGCGATGGTCTGGCGCAGCGTGACCGGGATGGTAGCGGCGCTGGACTGCGTGCCCAGGGCGGTGAAATAGGCTGGCAGCATGCGGAAGAGTAAGGCCAGGGGATTGCGGCGGGCAATGAGCCCGGCTGCACCATACTGGAACAGCAGCACACCGATGTGCAGCAGGAAAATCACACCGATGATTTTGATGAAGACCGACATGATTTCGGCCGCCTGCCCGGAGTAGGCCATGTTCAGCGCGATGCCGAAGATGAACAGGGGCAGTACGGGAATGATGACGCAGCCGATGGTGCGGTAGATGATGTCGCGGAAGTCGTTGAAGACGGCGTGCAGCGAGCCGCCGGCCTGTTGCGCCATGCCCAGCCCCAGTACAAAGGCCAGGATGAGGGCGGTCATGACGCCCATGAGCGGGGGAATGGCAATGTTGAAATAGGGAGCGGCGTTAGCGGCTTCGCCGAAGCTCTGGCTCATGGCGCCGGCCACAATGAGGGATGGGAAAGTGCCAGCGGCGGTGAAATAGGAGGCGAATCCTGAAATCAGCGTGGCAATGTAGGCCAGAAGGGTAGTGCCCAGCAGCAGACGCCCGGCTTTCTTGCCGATGTCGGCAATGGCCGGGGCAACCAGCCCCACGATGAGCAGGGGGATGATGAAGCCCAGGAACTCACTGAACAGGGCGTTGAAAGTGGAGAAAGCGCGGATGACCTTGAGGGGCAGGTATTCTCCGAGGAATACGCCCAGAGCCATGGCGATGATGATACGGCCGACAAGTCCTGCTTTAAATTTTTTCATGCAGAATCATGCTACCATGTCCGGGAAGATGTTGCAACGTTTTTTTGAACGCCCTGTCTCTGTTTTTTGCTGTCGCTGGAGGGTGGCCGGCCTTAATCTGCGGCGGGTGCTGCGCGTTCCGGCGGTACTGGTGTATTATTGCTGCTGAAAAACGCAGTTTTGGCTTGAAAATGGGGTGTTTTGAGGTAGAATAAGTCTGTTATGCTAGATATTCGTATTGTCAGGGAAAATCCCGAATATGTGAAGGAACGAGTGCGTCTTCGTGGTGGTGATCACTGGATGCTTGTGGATAAGGTGCTTGAATGTGATGTGAAGCGCCGTAGTGCCGAGACGGAGAAGCAGGCTCTCTCCCAGGAGCGTAACAGTTCATCCAAGCTTATTGGACAGATGATGAAGGAAGGCCGCCGCGAGGAGGCCGAGGAACTCAAGAAGCGCATGGGTGAGGTGGTTGACCGCATCAAGGAGCTTGATGTTGTGGCCAGCGCCGCTGCCGAGGAGCAGGAAGCACTGCTGCTTTCCATTCCCAACATGCCGCATGACGATGCCCCCGTGGGTGAGGATGAAAGCGCCAACCCCGAACTGCGTGTGTGGGGTTCCAAGCCTGAGATTGCCGAACCTAAGGACCATGTGGAGCTGGGCACCAGCCTGGGCTTGCTGAATTTCGAGGATTCCGCCCGTATTTCCGGCTCCGGCTTCATTGTGTACCGTGGCAAGGGTGCCCGCCTGGAGCGCGCTCTCATCAATTTCCTGCTCGATACGCAGACCGGCGAGAACGGCTACGAGGAAGTAGGGGTCCCCTTCATCGTGAAGCGTGAGTGCATGTACGGCACCGGTCAGCTGCCCAAGTTCGAGGAAGATATGTACGGCCTTGAGGAAAACAGCATGTTCCTGGTGCCCACCGCCGAGGTGCCGGTGACCAACCTCTGCCGCGACCAGATTTTCAGGGAAGCCGACCTCCCCATCAAGATGACGGCCTACACCCCCTGCTTCCGTCGCGAAGCCGGTTCGGCCGGTCGTGAGAACAAGGGTATGATTCGCGTACACCAGTTTGACAAGGTGGAGCTGGTGGAAATCTGCCGCCCGGAGGAAGGCTTCGCCGAGCTGGAGAAGTTGACCAGTCATGCCGAGAGCATCCTGCAGAAGCTGGGTCTGCACTACCGCGTTATCGAACTTTGCACGGGCGACGTGGGCTTCTCTTCTGCCAAGACCTATGACATCGAGGTCTGGGCTCCCGGTCAGGGTAAGTACCTGGAAGTTTCCAGCTGCTCCTGCTTCACGGACTACCAGGCCCGCCGCATGAAGCTGCGCTACAAGGATGCGGACGGAAAGATTCGCACTCCCTATACGCTCAACGGCTCCGGTACGGCGCTTCCGCGTCTCTTCGTGGCGCTGCTGGAGCAATGCCAGCAGCCCGATGGTTCGGTGAAGATTCCTGCCGCGCTCGTTCCCTACTTCGGAGCAGAGAGCATTACGCCCCAAGCCTGATTTTAACTCTGCCCCGGTCTGCCAGCAGGCCGGGGCAGGCCACTCCCCACCCAAACTTACTCCCCCGATATTGACCTATGCGTGAAATGATTACCATCATGGGCCCCATGTTCTGGCTCATTCTCTTCTTTGCCACTCTGGCCCTTGCGGTGCTGGCCGAGCGCCTGTTCTACTTCCACCGTATCAATATCAACTCTGGTGATTTCCTCCGCGGCCTCTCTGCGTTACTGCGTTCCGGGCAGTACGATGAATGCCTGCACGAAGCCCGCCAGCTGCCCGGCCCCATGGCCCGCGTGGTGGAGGCTGTGCTGAGCCGCCCCCGCCTGGCTCGTCATGAATTGCGCGAAATCGCCCTGGAAGCAAGCGAGGTGGAGGTATACCGCATCGAACGCAATGTCCGCACGCTGCTGGTGTGTGCCACTGTCATGCCTCTCCTGGGCGTGCTGGGTACCTTGCTGGCTCTGGTGCATTTCTACGAGCAGCCGGGGGTGACGGACGGTGCCGCGGCCGCCCCCATGGTGGCAGATACGCTGCAGCAGGCGTTGCTGCTTTCTGCTTCCGGCATTGCCCTGGCTATTCCTACCTATCTCTTCTACATGTACCTGGCTTCCCGCGCGCGTAAGCTCATCAACAGCGTGGAGCGCGCTGGTCTGGAGTGTGTGCATATCATTGCCGATGCCCGCGAGGATGCCATGAATCCTGCCTGCCCGGAACCCGCCAAGGGTGTGCTGGTCCGTGAGGAAGAGCCGCAGGCGGAAGCTGAGGAGAGCAAGTAACTGAACACACCTTCAGTCAACCGACCATGCGCCGCGTTCGTTCCAGATTAAAAGATGGGGGATTCCCCATTGTGGTGATTGCCGGGGTCAACCTCTTCCTGGTGCTGTGTGTCTGCGTGCTGCTCTCGAATCATCTGGTACCCCGTTTCGGGTATTCAGTACAGCCGCAGGAGTCCCACTTCGTCATCGGCGCCTACGACCGAGATAACTCGCACATTGTATCCGTCGCTCCCGGAGATACGCCCCGGCTGTACATCGGTTCGGAGCTGGTCCGGGATGGCTATGCCGGTTTTGAAAAGCACCTTGCCAGCTGGGAGACCGACAATCCCTCGCGCGTCTCCGTCATCCTCGTGCTGGATAAGGCCGTGCCGGCGGGGGCGGTGCATCACCTCACGGACATGATTCTCAAACATGGGTTCACCTGCAGTTATGCCGGTGTGCCTGCACTGGATAAATGAAAGATAAGGAACACAGCCTGCTGTACCATACCTTGCACAGCCGCCCCATGCCGGGCTGCCTGCCTCTGTTTTTCGGGCTGGCTCTGCTTGTCGTGGGGGCGGGTATCTGGTTTGCCCCCATCAGGATGCCGGAGCGAGTGCGTCCGGAGGGGGTGGGCCGCGTGAGTATCAAGGAGGACCGTCTGACTAATTTCGTGGTGCGCCGCCAGAGCCCGCTTCCCTTGCAGATGCCGCTGCATGCTGACCCGGAGTTTCAGGAGGATTTGGCGGCGGCATCCATGCCTCTGAAGCGGGCCATTGAGCTGCAGCCGCTGCCTCCCCAGCCTCTTTTTGATACCGCTGCCGATTCGGCGGTACTGCATGCCGAGAGCCTTCTGGCTCTGCCGGGCGAGTCTCCCGCTCCCCAGCCGGCTCCTGTTGCTGAACCTGCGGCTGCGGCGCAGCCTTCTCTTCAGACCGAAGAACCGGTGTTCCACCCCGGCGTGGACGCGGCTTCTGATGAGGAAGATAGCGAGGAGGTGAGGCCATGATGCTGCCTTCGGAGTTCCTGGCAGCCGTTGTTTATGCCGGCCTTCTGCTGACTATCGGTATTTATGTGCCGGTGAAGCTGGTGGCCAAATGGCGTCGCATCCGCCGCAGCCGGACGCATCTCAGCTGCCGTATATGTGGTTTCCGCTTCCTCCGCAGGGATGATGAGGGAACCTGCCCCCATTGCCACTCTCGCAACTGACCTGGGGCGTGTCTCGTTCCCCTGTAATCAGACAAGGGAGCGTTCCACCATAGCGTAAGCGCTGTGGTTGTGGATGGATTCAAAATTCTCTGCTTCCACCCGGTACCAGCTGAAAGCATTGTAGCGTTCCGTTGCCACGGCCACATTGCGTACCAGATCCTCCACAAAGACCGGGTTTTCGTAGGCCCTGTCGGTCACATATTTTTCATCCGGGCGTTTCAGGATGCTGTAAAGCTGGCAGCTGGCGCAATCCTCAATCAGGTCGATGAGGTCTTCAATCCATACGGACTGGCCGGAAAAGCGTACCGAATAGGTGACAATGCCGCGCTGGTTATGCGCCCCCCGCTCGCTCATGGCCTTGGAGCAGGGGCAGAGAGTGGTGACGGGAACTTTGATGGTCAGGGTGAACTGGCTCTGCTTTCCGGTCTCGGCATCAATCACGAAGCGGACATCGTAGTCCATCATGCCTTCCATGCCGGAAACAGGTGCTTTCTTGAGCCGGAAGAAGGGGAACTCAATCTCGACACGGGCGCGCTGGGCATGCAGTTTGGACAGCAGACGGTTAGGAAGCCGCACAGCAGTGTGAACATCCAGGTAGCGTTTGTGTTCATGCAGAGCCTCCACAAAACGGCTCATGTGCGTGCCCTTGTATTTTTCCGGCAGGTCCACCATGAGCGCCACCGTGGCCACGGTGGACTGGGTGCGCTGCTCCTTGTCGCTTACCACGATGGGGAAGCGTACACCACGCACACCCACGCGGTCGATGGAAATCTGCCGGGTGTCCAGTTCATTCTGGGTGTCTTTGAGGTCTTGCATGGCGAGGGAGTGCAGCGGTCGGGAAAAAAGCGGTATGCTGAAAATACCGAGGGGGCTTGCAGGCCGAAGCGTACAAGCCCCCTTCTCGTAATCAACGACAATCTGCCGTCGAGAACTCCTCCTGTGTTAGGGGAGCAGGTTCACGGCACGAGCACGGCGGATTTCGCGCGTGATCTTGCGGTG
>CALCHQ010000005.1 GCA_937901085.1 uncultured Verrucomicrobiales bacterium
AGGGGAAATACCCGCTGCCGCAGGATTGTGAGGCAACCCGCATGACTCCGCCGGAAGCTGCCGATTTCGCAGCCATGCGGAAAAGCTGGGCAGATTGCTGGGCAGCCTACACGGCGCGCCGCCATTTCCCCGTGAAACCGGCTGAACACGCATTTGACACCGCAGCCATCCGCGAGCAATGGCTGGCCGGCGGCGTATGCATGGGCATCAGCGCCATCATCATCTTCTTTATTCTCCGCACCAGCAAGCGCACCATGGCGCTGGAGGGCGAATGGGTAACCGCCGCAGGGTGCCGTTTCCGCGTGCAGGATATCACCCGGTTGGATCTCCGCCAGTGGGGCAAGGGATTCAAAGGAGTGGCCTACGCCACGGTCCAGGGGCGACGCATCCGCATGGATGGCATGACTTACGGCGGATTCGACCCCGAAGCCGGGCAACCCGCAGAGCAACTGATGCAGGCCCTGCTCTCCCAGTACCAGGGAGAAATTCTGGAATATGAGCAAAGCAGCAACAAAGCAGGCTAAACCGCATGGCAGCGGAAAAGCTCGAGGCTGGATGGCGCGCGTCCGACGCTGCGGCATCAAGTTGCTGCGTGCCCTGATTGCCCGCAAGGTTGTGGTCATTCTGCTGGCCACCACCGTGGCGGTGGAGCTGGCTGTGCTGGGGGTCGGCGTAACCCGGCGGCTGGATATGGCCTATGAGCGCTCGCTGGAGGTTTCCCGCGCCCAGCTTGCCGTCATCGATGGCCTTTTTCACGCGCATGGCGGGCTTGTAGAAGCGGCGCTGGCAGATGGTGGTGCCGGTGACGCCGTTTTCAAAATTGACGATGACCGTCTGGTGATCCACCAGGTCATGCTTGCAGTCCCACACGCAGCGGGCGAATTTGTTGTTGGGATCCAGCAGGCTCTTGTGTGCCTCTTCCCTGGGGGTATCTCTGCCCTGGAGGTGCTGGAAGGCGTAGTGCATCCAGTGCATTTCCGGCTCCAGATAATTCTTCCGGGCGGAGTACATGCATTCCTCTTCAATGCAGGCAGGGCAGTCCAGCATGCAGTGGTGGCCGGCACCGGCGGGCTTGTTTTCCGGCTGGGTGGGAGGAGTCGTTTCTTCAGGCTTGGTTTCCTCGGGCTTGGTTTCTTCGG
>CALCHQ010000006.1 GCA_937901085.1 uncultured Verrucomicrobiales bacterium
ATGGCTGGGGTATCGGCGCCAACCTGACTGGCCCCATCTTCCAGGGGGGTCAGCTGCGTGCCAATGAGCTGATGAAGCGCGATGCTTTCCTGGCCGCCAAGGCTGATTATGAGCAGACCGTGCTCTCCGCTCTGGCTGAAATCTCCACCACGCTCACGCAGCGTGCCAAGCTGCGCGATATCATGAAGAAGCAGGAGCAGGCCGTGGCCGCATATCAGGAAAGCGTGAAGCTTTCCAAGGCTCGTTATGCACAGGGCCTTGCCAGCTACTACGAAGTGCTCACCGCTCAGCAGGGCCTGTTCCCCGCCCAGACTCAGCTGGCCGCATACCGTTACCAGTATGCAGCCTGTGTCCCCACGCTGTACACGCAGCTGGGTGGCGGCTGGAAAGCCAGATAAGCCAGGCTCCGGCAGAATTACCATTTTTCAGGCCAGCGGGTTCCGCTGGCCTTTTCTTTTGCCTGTTGCGGAGGGGTTCTGGGTTGACATATCGCGGCGCGGGGGGTAGAATAGGACTCATGAGACTGTTATCCCTTTGTATTGCCCTGTTGGCATGTGGTGGTGCATATGCCTCGGAATCTGCACCTGCAGCCCAGACTGCACCTGCTGTGGATTTGATGACGATGAACCAGGATGCCCGCTGCCACCAGGTGCTGGTGACCTGCCTGGTGAACGGGCAGCCGATGCGCATGATGCTGGATACCGGCGCAACGCATACCGTGCTGCATGAGGAGAGCGCTGCAAAGCTGCAGAATGCCATGTGGATTGATACCAGCCAGATGAAGTTCAAGGGCAATTCATCCCAGCAGCCGCGCATGCTGCTTGCCGCGCTGCAGGCTGGTCCTGCGGAGTCTCCGATGCACCCGCTGATGGTGATGAACCTGGGCGCAATGGATGCAGATGCCAAGGTCGGTATCAGTGTGGCAACTCCCTCTGACGGCCTGGTGCTGAGCGGTGCGCTCAACGGCGCTGATGTGACCGGCATCTTCACTTCCGACAACGGTAATTATGTGATCGGCGTCAAGGATGACAAGCTGTGTCTGGAAATGAAGTCCAATCATATTCATGACCTGTATGGTCACGAGAATTGCGCTGATCATGCTGATGTGAAGTT
>CALCHQ010000007.1 GCA_937901085.1 uncultured Verrucomicrobiales bacterium
TGCGTGAATATAGGGTCAAAGAAGATGCCATACGCCCGGAGGTCGCAGTGATTGCGGATGCGGGAGAAAGACATGTCCGTTACGCCAAAAGAGGCGATTGCTTGGACGAAAGGAATCATGGCAGACCGGAATACCACAAAGGCATGGCTCCCCTTGTTTTCGGTACAATTTGGGACAAGCGGCGTGTACGGCCTCATGCACTTATCCAGCAAGCTGGTATGCCTCCCACGGAACCGGCTCACGCCGTTGGCATCACCGAGACACAGCAAGCCACAGTCCGCCGGGAGCGGATGCTCAGCCAGCAGCTTGTCGAGCGTTTCCTGTGGAGCAGCACAGGGATAGGCATCGTCCTCGTAGATAATCAGGTACGGCAAGCCGTCCCGCTCAGCCTCCAGAATCAACCGGATGAAAGTCAGGGCCAAGCTCGAATAGGCCTTGGGCTCCTTCGGTCTCGTAGGCTTCTCCGGGATGATGGGATGCGTCACCGGGGGCATGGAGAGCCCGCGCTCGCGGAAAATGCGGCGCATAAAGCATTGCCTCCATGGCGACATGGAAATGCAGCGGGTGTTCTTGTTGAGGTCAATTTTCATGGAAGAATCAGGCATAGGAAAGAGAGATAACGATAGTCGTGCCACGGAGCCCCACGCTCATACTGGTACTGACCGTGCGGCGGTCGGTGCGGTCTAGGTCGTACCAGTATTGCGAAGGGCTGTAGTAGGCATCCCTGTTGGTATGGGAACATGGGATATTCTGCAGCAGCTCGGCAAAGCGTTGGCGCAGGAGTTGCCGGGCTGCATTGCAGATAGCGTTCGTGTCAATGTTTTCACAGTTGCAAGCCATAGGAAAGATATTGCTTAGTAGTGGATATTGGAGCTGGCACTTGCGCCGTTAGCCGTCCCCGAGCCGGTGGTATCGGCTACGAGCGTGCCGTATTCCGTAGTAGTCACCACGGTACCATTGACCGATATCTCATAGTTGATACTGTTGGCGATGGCCTGAGCCTCAGCAGCCACGGCGGCCTGAATCTGAGCCAGCAGGTCACCACATTTGCAGGTACATTCCTTCTTCTCCAGCTCGTCAATGCGCTTGGATAATTCATCAATGCGGGCCTGCATGTCTGCCAGCTTCGTGGCGCAGTCGCAACCACAGCACCCACTGCCACCGGAT
>CALCHQ010000008.1 GCA_937901085.1 uncultured Verrucomicrobiales bacterium
GCAGCACCTTCCGGGGTAAAGAAAAGGAAATACTGTGCGTTGTGGAAGAGCTGACTGGCATTTTTGCAGGAGTTGTGGCGCGCATGGGCAAACTGGTATTCCTTGCGGTCGCTCCCGATGAACGTGGCTCGTGCCGTTCCGGAGCCGTGCGGAGTGCAATTTTCGCCATTGATTTTCACCATGCCAGAGGAACCACCGAATGAGGTGGCCGGGTAGTGGGAACTCAGCCAGCCATTGTATTCGCAGATGATTGCCCAGCGGAACTCCTTGTTCTGCAAGCATTTTTTGATTTCGCTTATAGATGCTTTGTGCGAAAATTCGGCGGTGCAGTTGTGGCGTTTGTTGGTTCTTTTTTCTGCAGTTCTGGAAAAACCTGTGGAAATACACAGGGCGGCAAGAATGATAACGAGCAGAGGTTTCACGGCTTTATATGGGGATAATTAATGAATGAGCAGTTCGCGGGCGTGGGCTTCGGCGGTGGGACCGGAGGCGCCGAGCATGCGGACGAGCTCGGCAATGCGGGCATTGGAATCTCCTTCCTCGAGCCGCGAGACCGTGCGGCCTTCAGCAGTCTGCCCCTTGGAGATGAGGTAGTGGTGGTCTGCCAGAGCGGCTACCTGCGGGAAATGGGTGATGGCGATGACCTGGTGGTCGCGACCGAGTTCACGCATTTTCATGCCCACGGCCCGTGCGATTTCGCCACCCACATTGGCATCGATTTCATCGAAGATGAGCAGAGGTGTATCATCCTGCTTGGCCAGGGCACTCTTGAGGGCGAGCATGACGCGGGCGAGCTCACCGCTGGAGGCAATGAGCCGCAGTTCCTTCCGGGGTTCGCCCGGGTTGGGGCCGAAGAGGAAATCCACCGCTTCCATGCCGCTGGGGCCGGGCTCGGGCAGGGGCGTGAGCCGGGCGGTGAAGAGCGACTGGCGGAAGCCGAGGTGGCGGGCATGGGTGAGGAAATCCTCTTCCAGTCTGGGGGCTGCGGCAGCGCGGGTGGCGCTGAGTGTCTGGCCGGCTTGCAGCACTGCGGCCTGGCAT
>CALCHQ010000009.1 GCA_937901085.1 uncultured Verrucomicrobiales bacterium
GCACTAGTAATGCTGTTGCATTAATTTTCCTTACTAGAATATACCGATATGAAAAAAATCTTTCTCGGACTCCTGGCCCTGGCGGGCATGGTAGCAGGTTTCACCCTCACTTCCTGTGGCGGTGGTGGTGGAAGTGAGACTCAATATCCGCTTATTACAGGTCGCCAGCTCGTGGCAGGCAGCGGTACTGGAGCCGGCTATGTCATTTCCTTTAATCAGTATCTGGGGAATAATGCGTATGTTTGCGAGTTTGCCGATATTGCACACCATGGCACGGCTACAATCATGGTTACCCTGACCCAGGCTGAACTGGATGCCAATAAGCAATACAAATCGTTTACGGCAAGCGTCAGTTCTGGTACGTTCGAGCCGAATGAAAGCATTGCTTTCTGGAGCAAGTTTGCCAACTTCGGAGCGAATGTAACGCTTAGCACCGTTGTTGTGACAGAGGCTATCACCATGACCTACAATGTCGAAGATAAAACACTCAAGTGGACAGGTGAGTTCGAGATTACCGGCAAGGTGGGTTCGAGTACCCTCGAAGGCACAAGTCCCTGTGCTTGCACGGATACGATGGTGATATTTAATAACTGACACTCTCCTGGGGTTTCCCATTGAGCGTATGTATAAGAGAGGGGCAGCTGCGGCTGCCCCTCTCTTATATTTTTCAGCATGTGCGGCGGCTTACAGCCTGTGCCGGAAGTCGTCGCTGGGCTGCAGGCCTGCCACAAAGGCGACAAGGAGGTCGATGCAGCTCTGCACGTCGCGCATATCGGCTGTTTCCACCGGGCTGTGCATGTAGCGCAAGGGAAGTGAGAAGCAGGTGGCCGGTACTCCGCTGCGCGAGCGGTACACCTGGTCTGTGTTGGTGCCGGTGGAGCGGCCTGTGGTTTCGCGCTGCAGGGGGATGTCCTGCTCGAAGGCGAGGCGTTCCAGGCGGGCATTGAGGTTGGGGTGGCACACCGGCCCGAAGCTGAGGCAGCCGCCGCCTCCCAGACGCACATCGCCATAGCGGCCTTTGTCGAGCGCGGGGGAGTCGGTGGCGTGGGTGACATCGAGGCAGATAGCGGCATCGGGTTTGAGCTGGAAAGCCAGCATGCCCGCGCCGACGCAGCCGATTTCTTCCTGTACGGTGTTGGCAAAGACGATGTTCCAGGCGGGACGTATGCCTTTTTCTGCCAGGGTGCGGGCTGTTTCGGCCAGAATGAAGCCGCACAGCCGGTCATCCAGCGCGCGGCAGACCAGGCGGCGGCCTTCCTGGAGCAGGAGCGGGCCGTCGCAGTACACGCCGACGCTGCCGACGCGCAGGCCGAGGGCTTCGACTTCCTCGCGGGAGTCGCATCCGAAATCGACATAGAGTTCATGCAGCCTGGGTGCTTTTTCATCGGCTGCTGCTCCGCGCAGGTGAATGGCGGTGTTGCCGGTGATGCCGATGACTTCGCCGTCTGTTCCGATGAAGCGGATGCGGCGGCCGCGGGCGATGGCCACATCGCTGCCGCCGACGCGTTCGACGCGGGCGAAGCCCTGGTCGTCGATGTAGCGGATGGAGAAGCCGATTTCATCGGCATGGGCATCGAGCATCAGCGTGGGGGCCTGCGTGTCTGCGGCGCGCAGGATAGCCCAGGTGGAGCCGTAGGCATCGCACTGCACCTCATCGGTGTAGGGGCGGATGTAGCTGGCCCAGAGGCGCTGGGCATCCATTTCCAGCCCGGTGGGGGCGGGAGTTTCCAGGTATTCGCTTAAGAAATCGGCAGATTGTTCGTTCATGGTGATGGCGTGGGTGGGTGAAAAAGAAAAACACCGGTGCAGGGCACCGGTGTTGTGAAAGGGGGTGTTGCTTACATGTTGGCGTAGCCGATGTCGCTGCGGCGCTGGGAACCTGCGAAATCGACCTTGGCAGCCTCTGCATGGGCGCGGGTGCGGGCTTCATCGAGCGTGTCGCCCTGAGCCACGATGGCCAGCACGCGGCCGCCTGCGGTGACCCAGCCTTCGGGAGTGAGCCTGGTGCCGCAATGGAAGACGCGGGCGGCGCAGTTTTCCAGCCCGGAGATGAGGTCGCCGTTGTGGGAGCTGGCAGGATAGCCGGCGCTGGCCAGGATGCAGCAGATGCTCCAGCCTTCATTGAAGGAGATGAGTTCAGGCGCGAAATCACCTTGCGCGCCTTTGAGACAGAAGGTGGCCAGGTCGCCCTGCAGCAGGGGCATGACGGCTTCGCATTCGGGGTCGCCAAAGCGGCAGTTGTATTCGATGACCTTGGGGCCCTGCGGGGTGAGCATGAGGCCGAAGTAGAGGAAGCCGCGGTAGGGCAGTCCGTCGGCCAGCAGCCCCTTGACGGTGGGGGCGACGATGCTTTCTTCGATGGTCTTGAGGAGTTCGGTGCTGGCCAGCTGGCGGGAGGCCACTGCACCCATGCCGCCGGTGTTCGGGCCGGCATCTCCTGCTTCCAGGCGCTTGTAGTCGCGGGCCGGGCAGAGGATGAGGTACTTGTCGTCGCAGATGGCGCCGAAGATGGAGATTTCCGGGCCGGTGAGGAATTCCTCCACCAGCAGACGGCCTGCGCCGAAGCGCTTCTGGATAAAGACTTCGTTGAGGAATTCCTCGGCGCTGGCGGCATCGGGGCAGACGGCTACGCCCTTGCCGGCGGCCAGGCCATCGAATTTGAGTACGGTGGGGTACTGGCCGTTGATGGCGGCGATGGCTTCTTCGTAGCTTTCAACAGCGGTGGCCATGCCGGTGGGAATGTTGTGGCGCAGAAGGAAGTTTTTGGCGAATTCCTTGGAGGCTTCCAGCTGGGCGCTTTCTTTCTGCGGCCCCCAGCAGGGGATGCCGGCCTGGGCGCAGCGGTTGGCAAGGCCTTCTTCCTTGACCAGATAGCTTTCTTCGCCAGCGACGCAGAGGTCAATCTGGTGTTCCTTCATCCACAGGATGAGGGAGTCAAGGCTGTCGGCTTCGATGCGGGTGGCGATGCGGCAAATGGCATCGCTGCCGGGGAAGGTGAAGAGTTCGGGCTTGCACGGGCTGGCGGCCAGGGTCTCTACCAGAGCCTGCTCGCGCCCACCTTTTCCGATGACGGCTATTTTCATATAGAGGAATGGGGGAGGGGTGATGAAAGGAAAAAAGAGAATCAGCGGCGGCGCTTCCGGAGCGCCAGACGCGAACTCTTGCCGCGCACAGAGCGTTTTTTGAAGCGGGAGCTGGAGGCCAGGTTGCTGCGGCGGGACCAATGGTGCTTGCCACGGCTTCGGAAGCGCCGGGTGGGGCGCAGGCCGTCCACCGGGAGTTTTGCCACCATTTCCTTGGGAATGCTGATGCTGTTCCTGGAGTTGTCCTGCCCGGCCTTGAGGTAGGTTTCCTGGGTGCAGCTTTCAATGGCTACCGGCATGCCACGGTGTACGCGGCCGAAGAGGTCAACGATGTCGTCGCTCTTCATGCGGATGCAGCCGTAGGAGGCCGGGCGGCCGATGTAGCGTTCCTCCGGGGTGCCGTGAATGTAGATGCGGCGGCGGTGGGTGGAATGGTTGTTCTGCTCCATGCCGGCGAGCTGGATGACGCGGGTGACGACGGGGTCGCGTCCGGCGGCATCGACATCCACGACTTCGCCTGTGGGTTTGCAGCCCTTGAATACCATGCCGGTGGGCTGGCCTTCACCATTTTTCTGGGAAATGGCGTGCAGACCCAGGGGGGTCTGGTGGCTGCCGTTGACATTGCCGATGCCGAACTTGGAGGAGCTGATGCTGTAATCCTTGACTTTCTTGCCAGCTTTGAAAACAGTTAGCTTCTGGTCGCTGAGGGTGACGGCCACGCCATCGCGCACGACCCCCTGCGGCGGGATGTCCTCGGCGTAAAGCTTCTTCCCCGTGCGGAGGAGGGAGCAGGAGGATAAGGCGGCTGCCAGCAGGCTGAGGGCAAGGAGGGTTCTGAAGCTTCGGGGCATGTCGGGCGTTTGAGTGTGTGTGTCAGGGGAATCAGACGGTGCGGGCGGCTTTGCGCTTCTGGATGACGCCGTCTACCAGGCGGGCAATGGAGGCAAAGCTGGTGTAGAAGAAGCCCAGGAATGGTGTCATGAGAACGAAGGTGAGGTAGTCCCCATGGGAGAAGTTGATGTATTCCACGACGCCGAAGAAGAGGGCGAAGCAGAGTTCGAGCGCGGGTACAAGGAAGGATTTGATGGCCTTGTAGCCCTTGGCCCGCTTTTCAATGGACAGCGCGCCCTGCCGTGATTCACCGAACTTGGGGGTGCGTACGAATTCGCTCTGCTGGCCGCACATGGCTTCGATGACGGCCTTGGCGTTATTGACGGCCATGCCCACACCCAGCGCCAGCAGCGGAATGATGAGCGGGAAGACCATGTACCAGCGGCGCGGGCGTACTATCAGTTCGGCCACAATGTAGAACAGACAGACCGATACGGTGGCAAAGAAGAAGAGGGTAAAGGTGAGCAGCATCATCTGCCACTGGTCCCAGGCCCATTCACCCGTGGGGGCTACCAGCCCGGTGCAGACCGGCATGACGAGGAAGCACAGCAGAATGAGGGCCAGGTAGGAATAGTTGCAGGTCAGGTGCGTGGTGGCTTCGAGCTTGGCTTTGAGCGGAGCGCTGGAGCGCCAGATGGTGAAGAGCATTTTGCGGCAGACCTGGATGCAGCCCTTGGTCCAGCGGTGCTGCTGAGCCTTGAAGCCGTCCATATCCACCGGCAGTTCGGCAGGGGTTTCGTAGTCGTTGAGGTAGACGAAGCGCCAGCCTTTCATCTGGGCGCGGTAGGAGAGATCCATGTCCTCGGTGATGGTGTCATGTTCCCAGCCGCCTGCATCGATGATGGTACTCTTGCGCCACATGCCGGCGGTGCCGTTGAAGGTGAAGAAACGCCCGGAGCGGTTGCGGCAGGTCTGTTCCAGCGCGAAATGGCCGTCGAGGAAGATGCTCTGCAGGCGGGTCAGGAGGTTGTAGTTGCGGTTGATGTGCGCCCAGCGGGTCTGCACGACACCAATCTGCGGGTCGGTGAAGTAGGGAACGCACACTTTCAGGATGTCCGGCTCCGGGCGGAAGTCGGCATCCAGAATCAGGAGGAATTCGCCCTTGGCCACGGCATCGGCCGCTTCCAGGGCGCCGGCCTTGAAGCCGGTGCGGTCGGTGCGGTGCAGGCAGACGATGTCAAAGCCTTGCGCGCGATAATATTCTACCTGTTGCTGGCAGAGTTCGTAGGTGTCATCGGTGGAGTCGTCGAGAATCTGGATTTCAAGTTTGTCCTTGGGGTAATCGATAGCTGTTACTTTCTTGAGCAGCCCTTCTACCACGAATTTCTCATTGAACATGGGCAGCTGAATAGTGACCATGGGCCATTCTTCCCATTGTCCCTTGGGCTGCGGTATGTCCTTGCGGTGTTTGAGGTACAGCAGCACCATGAGCAGACGGTGACAGCCGTAACCGGACATGCCGATGAGGACGAGGAAGTAGGCGACGAGCCAGATGAAGTTGAACCAGTATTGAGACGATTCCATGTGGGTTTCCTGTATGGGTGATACGGGTACGTACGCGCGTGCGACGTTTTTGCGTCAGCATGCCAGCAGGTGCTTGACGCGGAGCGATAGTAATGTAAACTGGGTATCGAGTCAAGTCTAAATTAACAGCCCCGCAGCCATGTTGAAATGCTTCCCTTTGTCCGTTTTGTCATTCGCTTCTGCCTTGAGTCTGCCCCTTGTGCAGGCGCAGGAAATGTCTGATTACAGCGAGGAACTTGTTGAAACGGTGGTGGGAGGTATGCCGGAGGGGGTGCTGGGGCAGGAGCAGCTGCGCCGCCCCGGTGAGGTGCCCGCCATGTTCCGCGATGATGAGCTGCTGGATGATTCGCATTCGAACCAGGAGCTGGGCATCAATGTGTATACTGCTCCTTCCATCAGCAAGATTTTTGCCCAGCTGGATTACCTGCCCGCCATACCGGAGGATTATGTGCTGCGCCGTCGCCCGGAGAATTTGCCGCTGGATGCAGGCAAGCTGGCTCTGGAGATGGGCTTCCTGATGGCCGATGGCTTCATTGCCGTGCGGAGCGGGCACATGAACGATATCAAGCCGATTGCGCTGGACCTGACGCGCTATGGCAAGGCTATGGGTGTTGGCGATAAGATGAATGCCTATTCGGCAGGCCTGCTGGAGCATGCGGAAAAAGGCCAGCTGGAGGAGTTCAAGCGCATCCTGGCCTCTACCCAGAGTGCGGTGAATGAGGAGCTTACGGCCTTGCGCGACCCGGATCTGGCGCATCTGCTGGCGCTGGGTGGCTGGGTGCGCGCGCTGGAAGCCTCTGCCGCCGCGATTGAGAATAAGTTTGAGGCTGATTACGCCATGGTGGTGTTTTACCCGGATGCCCCCGCTTATTTTGATGAGATTCTGCAGGGGGTGATGCCGCGTACGGCTAAGCGCCTCAAGGTGGATGAGCTGAGCCGCCTGCTGCAGCGGCTGGCTGGAGCTATGCGTCTGCAGGCGGGTGAAGCACCCACCCCGGAAAAGGTGCGTGCCATCCGGGAGATTGCTGCCCGTATATCGACCCTTGCGGTGGGTGAAGGCTATGAACACTGATGCCCAGAGCCTGCCGGTCTATGCTCCGCTGGAGCTGCGCCTGATGATGTCCGGGGTGCAGGCGATGCGCCGCCCCCGGCCGGTGTACCGTTCGCTTTTCCGCATCAGTATCTGCAATATGGGGAATACCCCTGTTCGCCTGCATGGGCGCAAGTGGACCCTGCGCGAGCGTAACGGCAATACCCGTATCATCGAGGCAGCCGGCATTTTCAATGAGACTCCCGTGCTGCAGCCCGGCGCGGTGTTTGCGTGCAGCGGGACGCAGGAGTTTGATACCCCGCCGGTGGCAATGGAACTGCGCCTGTTCGGGACGGATGAGTTGGGGACTCCCTTTATTTCTGCTCCGCTGCGCTTTCCCCGCAGTTGTTTCCAGCACAAGTGACGGGTGCGTGCAGGAGGCGTTCCATTTCGGATACGCTGGTGCAGCGGCGCAGCTGGTATTCCTGGCTTGGGGTGAAATCGGGGTAGCAGAAGGCCAGGTATTTCTTCAGGCGGTTGCAATGCCCCTTTTCGGTGCGTTTGTGCAGGAGGATGCGCCCGGTTTCTTCGATGAGGATGCTGTAATACTGGAGCATTTCATCGCGCGTGGGGGCAGCGCCGCCTTTCAGTTCGCGGAAGAGGTAGGGGTTGCGTACGGCTCCGCGACCAATCATGAGCCCGGCTGCCCCGGTCTGTTGCAGGCAGTCCATGGCCTGCTGCCGGGTACCGATGTCGCCATTGGCCAGCACCGGGCAGGAAAGATGCTGCACGGCCTGGCGCACATAGCTGAAATCGGGCGTGCCACCGTATAATTGCCTGCGCGTGCGGGCGTGGATTCCTACTTCGTCGGGGGCTGCCTGTTGCAGGAGTTCCAGGATGCAGGGGAAATCGGCCTGGGCGTTGTCCCAGCCCAGGCGGCATTTGACGCTGAACTGCCTGGCGGGCAAGGCGGCGCGCAGCTGGATCAGGATGTCGGCAAAGCGGGGGAAATCCCGTAGCAGGCCGGCACCTGCTCCGTGGCGGTTTACCAGCGGCGAGGGGCAGCCGGCGTTGAGGTTGATGCCGGAGACACCGGGGCGTGCCAGCAGCATGGCGGCATCGCGCAGCAGGGCAGCAGGTTCGCTCCCGGCCAGCTGGGCGAGGATGGGGACGCCGGTTTCGTTTTCATCGATGCAGCGCAGGTTGTGTTCCGCCAAGGCACAGGTGGTGGGGGTGCTGCGGAAATAGGCTGTGATGAATACATCCGGCAGGGAACCGATACGGTGCAGCGTCCGCATGAAGGCCAGGTCGGTAACATCCTGCATGGGGGCCAGAGCCAGTTTCATGCGCCCATGCTACCATGTGCGGCTGTGCTTGGCAAGAGATATCAGCTTCTGCGGCAGGGACCCGCGCCGCTTTCACGCAGGCCGGGGAGCCTGTTGAATGTGAAAATATTGAACCGGAAGCTGAATGAGCTTGACAAAAGTTCCGGATGAGTGCATAAATGCCGTAACCTGGTCCTACGCTTTTCTTAAATAAGACCTGCCGTTCATCAGATTAATCCGCTCTTTCTATGAAATGCCGTTTCCTCATGCTTGCCTCGCTTGCCCTGGCTGTCGTTTCCTGCATCAATACGCCGGATGAACTGGCGCAGATGGCGACGGGGTATGCCTTTGCCCGCCCGAAGAATAAGATGAATGTGACGGAGTCGGTGAGTGTGGGCCAGTGGGATGTGCCTGCCGGGTTGGATGGCCCCCGCAAGATTGTGATTGATACGGAATTGCAGCAGGCTCATTACTACATTGCGGGGCGTCGTGTGGGCTGGAGTACGATTTCGTCCGGCAAGGCCGGAAAGGATACGCCCAAGGGGGTATTCCCCATTCTCGCCAAGGATGCTGACCATGTGTCTTCCACCTATGGCAGCATTGTGGATGCGGACGGCAATACGCTGGTGGGCGATTATACCAAGGGGCAGCCCATTCCTGCCGGTGGTATCTACAAGGGTGCGCCGATGACGCACGGTATGCAGCTGACCTGGGGCGGCATCTGGATGCATGAGGGTATTGTGACCTCGGCTCCTGAAAGTCACGGTTGTATCCGCCTGCCCAAGCGCATGGCCAAGATTTTCTTTGATAATACTCCGGTAGGAACGCCGGTGGAGATTAAGTGATATGCGAAACGCAATGAGCAGGATTTTTCTGGGGCTGGCGGCCGTGGTATCTGCCACGCTGGTGGCGTGTCAGCAGCAACAGCAGCATCGCACGGTGACCCCGGTGTGTGCGGAGGCGGGGCTTTCCCCTTACGAACGCTTTGTGTCCGACAGCAAGGCATATCCCACGGTCATGGAAGTGTACCTGGATGATGCGCTGATCAAGCAGGCGGATAAGAAGTGTGTGGTCGTCATCAGCCTCAGTCAGCAGCGAGGGCGCATGTATGTGAATGGCAAGGTAGCAGCGGACTGGCCAGTTTCAACTGGAGCCGATACGCACCCGACGCCGCCCGGCCGTTTCCGGGTGCGCTACAAGGCCAAGGAGTATGCCTCCAATCGCTACGGCAAGATGTTTGACGCTGAGGGTAAGTGTATTGAACGTAATGCGGATGCTTTTACCCAGCCGGTGCCCGAGGGCGGCCGTTTTGAGGGCTCGCCCATGCCCAACTGGATGCGCCTGACCGCCGATGGTGTGGGGATGCATACGGGAAAGGTGAAGGCGGGTTGCCGTCTCTCTCACGGTTGCATCCGTCTGCCGCATGTGATTTCCACCATGCTTTTCGATATTGTCGAGTATGGTACGCGGGTGATTATTTACGAGGATATCGAGCCGGAGTATCCTGTGGCTGAAATCATGGCGCACCGCGAGATTGAGGCCGCAGAGTCATCTGCCGCTGTCGCGAGTGCGGAGGAGTTGGAATGATTCGGCTTGCCCCTGCTGCCGATAAGGTGTAGAGTAGTGGGCATGCTGAACAGAGATTTGCTTGAGCGTTGCAGTCATGCAGCCGGGGTTTCCGGCTTTGAGTCCGAAGTGTGTGCCCTCATTGCAGAGGAGCTGCAGGACTGCTGTGATATCACGGAAACCGTGGCAGGCAACCTTGTCTGCCAGTTGAAAGGGAGTGGTGAAGGACCTGTGGTGGCCTTGCTGGCTCACATGGACGAAATCGGGTTCATGGTGCAGGGGATTACCCCGGATGGCTTTCTGCTGATTGTGCCGCTGGGTGGCTGGTGGAACCACACGCTGCCTAGCCAGCGGGTGCTGGTGCATACGCGCGATGGCCGCCGTATTCCGGGGCAGATTGGTACGCGCCCGCCGCATCTGCTGCCGGAGGGGCAGCGCCGGCAGGTGATGGAGACGGAATCCCTCTTCATTGATATTGGCGCTTCCAGTGCGGATGAGGTGGCCGCCTGCGGTATCCGCATCGGCTGTGCGGTGACGCCGGATGTAACGATGCAGCCTCTGGAGATTCCCCACCGCTGGATGGGCAAGGCTTTTGATAATCGCGCCGGCGTCTACTGCATGATAGAGGTGATGCGCCGCCTGGCGGGCGAGCCGCTGGAATGCACGCTTCAGGCTATCGGTACGGTGCAGGAGGAAGTGGGAACGCGTGGTGCGCGGGCGCTGGAGCAGACTCCCGACCTGGCAATTGTACTGGAAGGCCCGCCTGCCGATGATACCTTCGGACAGAGTGGAATCTGCCGGCAGGGTGTGCTGGGCAAGGGGGTGCAGGTGCGCCTGTATGACCCGACGAATATCACGCCGCCTGCTCTGGCCGATACGGTGCTGGAGCTGGCAGAGCGGGAGGGGATTGCCTGCCAGCCGACGGTGCGCCGTACCGGCGGTACGGATGCGGCGGCAAGCTACCCGCATTGGTTCGGCTGCCCGGCAGTCGTATTCGGTGTGCCAGTGCGCTACATTCATTCCCATAACGGGATTCTGGATGACCGTGACCTGGAGTCCTGTATTGAGTTGACTTGTGCGCTGGTCCGCAATGTGAGCAAATGAGCGGAACTGCCAACAGAGAGGGATGGGTGGATTGTGCCCGCACCCTGGCCATGTTTTTCATCATCTGGCTGCATGCTGCTGCCGCCCCGGTGTGGACGGGTAAGGTGGTAGGTGGTGCGATTGCTTTGTTTTTCCTGCTGGCGGGGTATTTCCTGCCGCGTTCTGCCGGGCAGGTGCTGCGCCGCAGCGGCCGCCTGGCTCTGGCGTGGGGGGCGTGGTCGCTGCTCAGCATCGTGTTTCTGCTGCTGGTCAAGCCCTATGTGGACATCAGCTGGCAGCGAGCGGTGGGCTGGGGTGTGGCGGCATATAACACGCCGCTGTGGTTCCTGAAGACGCTTGTGGCGTACCAGTTGTTGGCGGCGGGGCTGCTGGCGCTGCGCCTGCTGCCGCGCTATGTGTGGGTGCTGGTGGTATTCCTGGCTCTTTGCAGTTATACGACGGCTCCGTCGCAGCATCTGAGTGTGCGCTTTGATTATTTCTGGGTGTTTCTGCTGGGCTTTGCCGCCAAGGAAGTTCCGCTGGAGGTGGTTCGCGCCTATGTGTGGAAAAACTGGTGGATTCTCGCGCTGGTGGTGCTGGGTGTTTTTCTGCAGCCGGAGGTACTGGAGGAATATGCGGATTTTGCCGATGTGGGCTGGCGGCATTGCAATCTGCCGCTGTGGAATCTGGCGTTCATGGCGCTGTTCCTGCTGGTGAGTGTGCTGCTGGGCGGGCTGCTGCCCCGCGTGGGTGCGTTGCTGGCTTCCTGCGGGCGGTGGATGCTGTTCATCTATGCAGGTCATTCCTATCTTCTTTCTCCGCTCTATCAATGGAAGGAACTGCGCTGGGCCTGGAATGTGTGGGTGCCGGTGCTGGTGTTGCCTGCGCTGGCGCTGCTGGCCTGGGGACTTTCCCGCAGACTGCCCCGCGTGATGGCGGTGCTGCAGGCTAAGGCCTGGCGCTGAATGCTATTGACCCAGGCTTCAAAACGCGTTATTATAAGGGCCGCATGTACGAGCAGCTATATTCCCGTATTCAGCAGTGCAGCACGATTGCTGTGACGTCTCATTTCCGTCCGGATGGCGATGCCATCGGCTCGACGCTGGCGCTGGGGCTGGCCTTGCAGAGCATGGGCAAAAAGGTGTACATGTGGAATGAGGATGGAGTGCCGGCGCGCTATGCTTTTCTGGAGGGTGCGGAGCTGATTCAGCCGCTGCCGGAGACGGTGCCGGCCGATGTGGAGATGCTGATTTGTGTGGATACGGGCGATTGGAAGCGCCTGGGTGACCGCACGCAGCAGTTGCTGGTGGATTTCCCGCTGATTGTGAATGTCGACCACCACGGTACGAATACGCGCTATGGACATTTGCAGGTGATTGAGCCGGAAACGGCCGCCTGTGCCTTTGTCTTGTTCAATATGTTGAAGTCCTGGGGGGTGAAGATGACCAGGCCGGTGGCGGATGCTCTGTATGTGGGTATCAGCACGGATACGGGCTCGTTCCAGTATGGCAGCACGACCCCGGAGGTGATGCATGCTGCCGGTGAGTTGCTGGCTGCCGGGGTAGATGTGGCCGGTGTGAACCGCCGTTTGTACCAGGAGGTGCCGTATTCTTCCCTGCTGATGCAGCGCGAGGTACTCAACCACATGGTGGTGGAGGCCGGAGGCCGGCTGGCGCATTATTCCATGCCTGCCGGGCGCAAGGCAGAATTGCAGGTCTCGCTGGAGGATACCAAGGACCTGGTGGATGTGGTGCGTGTGTTGCAGGGGGTGAAGGTGGCGATTATTTTTGAGGACCTGGAAGATGGACGTATCCGTGTGTCGCTGCGGAGCAAGGATGCTTCCATCAGCGTGGCGGCTATTGCTTCCTTGTTCGGTGGGGGCGGGCATGCCATGGCTTCCGGCATCCGGATGCGCGGTGAGCTTGCCGATTGCCGTGAAAAGGTGCTGAATGCTGTCAGAAAGGAGCTGGGGGTATGAGTGATGAGGTGCAACAGCCCTGCGGCGTGCTGCTGGTGGATAAGGACCAGGGCTTTACGTCGCACAATGCGGTGGCTCTTTGCCGCCGGGTGCTGCAGACGAAGAAGGTGGGCCATTGCGGCACGCTTGACCCCATGGCGACGGGCATGCTGATTGTGGTCATCGGCAAGGCCACCAAAATGCAGGATTTGCTGATGTGCGAGGATAAGGTGTACACCGCCACGATGAAGCTGGGGGTGGAGACGAACAGCCAGGATGCTGATGGCGAGGTGGTGGCGGTCAGGCCGACGGAGGGGATTACCGAGGAGGCGGTGCGGGCGGCGTTTGAGCATTTCCGTGGTGAGTTCGACCAGGTGCCTCCCATGTATTCGGCGGTAAAGATTAATGGCGTGCCCTGCTATAAGCTGGCCCGCAAGGGCAAGGAGGTGGAGCGCAAGGCCCGCCATGTGGAGGTGCTGGATTATGAGATTACCCGCCTTGACCTGGCAGCAGCAGAGGTGGATTTCCGGGTACATTGCTCCAAAGGTTTCTATGTGCGTACCTACGCGCACGACATAGGGCTGTTTCTGGGCTGCGGCGCGCATCTGACGGCGCTGCGCCGTATCCGCAGTGGTCATTTCGATATTGCCGAGGCGGTGGATGTACCGACGCTGAAGGCTTGTGGGCGCGAGGCTTTGCTGGAACGCCTGCTGCCGATGGAAAAAGTGCTTGCTGACCGTGCGTGATGAAGATTGTCCACTCCATGCAAGAGCTTGCGGCCCTGAATCAGCCGGTTCATTGGGCGCTGGGGTTCTTTGACGGGGTTCACAGGGGACACCGCCGGGTGATTGAATCGGCCGCTACGCCCGGTGCCTTGTGCGGGGTGCTGACATTTCAGGAGCATCCGCTGGCGCTGCTGGTGCCGGAACGGCAGCCCCGGCTGATTACTCCGCTTGTGGGGCAGAAGCAGGCGCTTCTGGCGGCTCTGGGGGTGGATGTGCTGCTGGAGTTGCCGTTTACGTCTGAGCTGGCGGCGATGGAGCCGCGTGCCTTTCTGGATGCGTTGCGGGGGAGTTGCCCCATGGCGGGTATTTCAGTAGGGCGCAACTGGCGTTTCGGCAGAGGCGGCAGCGGTGATGCTTTCTTTGTGGAACGTTACGCGGCCGAGTATGGGCTGAATGCCTGTGTGCAGGATATGGCGGAGCTGGAGGGAGAGCGTATTTGTTCTTCCCGCATCCGTGAGTTGCTGCAAGGGGGGGATTTGGTGCGTGCAGAGGCTATGCTTGGGCATGCGTTCACCATCCGTGGTGTGGTGGAGCCGGGGCAGCGTCTGGCGCGTCAGCTGGGCTTCCCGACGGCGAATATGCTGGTGCATCCGCAGGCGGTGCTGCCACCCGCCGGGGTGTACAAGGTTTCTGTCAGGGTAGAGGGGAAGCCTCTGCGCGGGATTGCCAATCTGGGCTTGCGTCCCACGATTGTGGAGGAACGGAAGCAGATGCGGTTAGAGACGCATCTGCTGGATTGGCAGGGCGATTTGTATGGCCGGGAGCTGGAGGTGGAACTCCTGGGATTCCTGCGGCCAGAGCGACGGTTCGGCTCGGTGGCGGAATTGCAGGCTCAGATTGCTACCGATATTCAGATGCTGTGATTGACCGCGTAGAGCTCTCCCAGTTGGTGGGAGGTGGCAATGGCGTTGGCAATGTAGTTGAGGCCGCTCTCGACGGCTTGTTCCAGCGGTTGTCCCTTGGCAAGGAAGGCGGTGATGGCGCTGGAGAGGGTGCAGCCGGTGCCGTGGGTGGAGATGCCCTCGGTGCGCGGGTGATTCCAGCGCAGGGTGGGCTTGCCGGGTTGTACCAGGATGTCGGTGCAGGTGCTGCCGCCTACATGCCCGCCTTTGGCCAGGATGGCGCAGTTGTAGCGTTTGCAGAGGAGTGTGGCGGCGGCTTCGAGTTCTGCGACGCTGGTGATGGGGGCGGTACCGGCAAGCTTGGCAAGCTCATCTGCATTGGGGGTGAGCAGGGTGGTGCGGGGAATGAGTTCTTCCTCATACACGGCGATGGATTCCTGCAGGATAAGGGCTTCACCGGCAGTGGCAATCATGACCGGATCGACAACGATGGGGCCGCCGAAATCCTTGAGGGCGGCTACGGTGGCGCGGACGATTTCCGGCGAGTAGAGCATGCCGGTCTTGATGGCGCGCACCGGGAAGCTGCGCAGGCAGATGCCTACCTGGGCGGCGACAAAGTCCGGCTCCATGGCAACAATGCCCTCCACCAGCCCAGGCACCTCGCTGACGACGCAGGTAACGGCGGTGAGGGGGTAGCAACCCAGGGCAAAGCCGGTTTTGAGGTCGGCCTGAAGCCCGGCTCCGGCAGAGCAGTCGGAACCGGCGATGCTGAGGTAGACAGGGGGATTCACAGAGGGATTGACGAGGGGTTATTTGAAGGCGGCTTCCAGGGCAGAAGCGGCCTGAAGCAGGCGCGTTTCGGCAAAGTGCGGGGCAAGCAGCTGGATGCCGACCGGGTGCTGGCCTTCTGCCACGGGGCAGGGGATGGAAATGCCGGGCAGGCCGGCGAGGTTGGCCGGGATGGTGTAGATGTCTGCCAGGTAGGTCTGCAGCGGGGTCATGCTGTCGTCGTGCAGGCGGGGGGCGCTGGTGGGCGCAACAGGCCCCAGAATGAGGTCGACTTGTTCAAAGGCGGCGGCGAAGTCGCCCGCTACGAGGGAACGCACTTTCTGCGCCTTGGCGTAGTAGGCATCGTAGAAGCCGCTGGAGAGGACATAGGTGCCCAGGATGATGCGGCGTTTGACTTCCGGCCCGAAGCCTGTTTCGCGGGTCTTGCTGTAAAGGTCATCCAGCCCATTGGTACCGGCGGCTCGGTAGCCGTAGCGGATGCCGTCGAAACGGGAGAGGTTGGAGGAGGCTTCGGCGCAGGCGATGATGTAGTAGGCTGCCACGACTGCTTCGGCGTGGGGCAGGGAGATTTCGGCGATTTCCGCCCCTAGTTCGGTGAGCTTCTGCACGCTCTGTTGCAGAGCTGCGGCTACTTCTGGGCTGTTGCCGCTGGAGAGGTATTCCTTGGGCAGGCCAATACGCATGCCCTTGATGTCTTTTCCCAGTCCGGCAGCAAAGTCTTCCACAGGCTGGGTGGAGGAGGTGGAGTCCTTCGCGTCGTGCCCGCAGATGGCGTTGAGGAGGGTGGCGGCGTCTTCCACGTTCCGGGTGATGGGCCCAATCTGGTCGAGCGAGGAGGCGAAGGCCACCAGACCATAGCGCGAGACGCGCCCATAGGTGGGCTTGATGCCGACGACACCGCAATGGGAGGCCGGCTGGCGGATGGAACCGCCGGTATCGGAACCCAGGGCTGCAATGGCCATGCCCCCGGCTACGGCGGCGGCGGAGCCGCTGGAGGAACCGCCCGGCACATGGCCGGGAGCGGCCGGGTTCTGCGTCTCGCCAAAGGCGGAATTCTGACCGTAGGAACCCATGGCAAATTCGTCCATGTTGGTGCGGCCGAAGGGAATGGCCCCGGCGGCGGTCATGTTGACTACGGCGGTGGCATCATACGGAGAAACAAAGGTTTCCAGCATGCGGGAGGCGCAGCGGGTGGGCTGCCCCAGCATGGCGATGTTGTCCTTGACGGCAATGGGGATGCCGCCCAGCGGCTTGCTGAGGTCTGCCTTGGTGGCGGCAGCCAGCGCGGCTTCTGTGTCCCAGGAGAGGTAGGCGTTGATGCCCGGGTTGTGTGCTTCGATGCTGCGGGCGGTTTCCTGCACCAGTTCGGTGGGGGTGATGGCTCCGCTGGTGAGCTGCTTGCGCCAGTATGAAATGGTTCCGTTGAGCATGGCGGGAAAGGGAGGTGGTTCAGTGAGCGGATTCGACGACTTTGGGTACGCGGAACTGACCGTCTTCCTGGGCGGGGGCGTTGGAGAGGGCTGCTTCATTGCTCAGACTGCCGGCCGGGATGTCTTCGCGCAGGGCATCGAAGACGGGCAGGGGGTGGTACATGGGTTCTACGCCGCTTGTGTCCCATTGTTCCAGCTGGGCAACGTAGGCCAGCACCTGGTTGAGGTCTTCGGTGAAACGTTCTGTTTCTTCGGCGGTGAGTTCCAGTTTGGCTAATCGGGCAATGTAGGCCACGTCGATGAGCTTGCTCTGTTCCATAATGGGGAAATCAGGAATGGGTGAGAAGATAGATGGTGAGGCTGTAGAGCCCCCAGATGGAGCCTGCCAGTACACCCAGCAGGAGAAGATTCTGCAGCAGGATGTTCTGTTGCTTGTGCGGGGCTTGTGTCAGCGTGGTTACATACTTGCGGTTGCGCCCCCGGCGTTGCTCCAGTACGTCTTCCTGCGGGCCGAGTGTGTTGGCCGGGTATCGGCGTTGGTAGGTACGGGGCGGCGGTGTGTTGCCCTGGCGCATATTGCGCCGCAGCTCCAGCTCGCGGAGCTTGTCAAATGACGAATGGTAATTTGGCATGGCGGAGGTTCAGTATGTTCAGGTGTGAGAGATGAGCAGATAGATTCCCCAGCTGATGAGGAGGAGAAGGAAGAGGGGAAGATGGAAGAAGAAACCATGCGCCAGCTGGGTGCGGATGCTGCCCCAGTCAATTCCCCGCCGTCCTTCGACGCCGGGTTTGTAGCGGAAGATTTCTGTATGCTTGTAGCGCGGACCGCCCGAATAGGCTTCCTCAAAGTCGTTGGCGGCGCGTTCAAGTTTCGGCATGGCCTCGCGCAGGCGGTCGTTGAAGCCTTCTGTACTCCATTGCTGGGGTTGCATGGAGGAAAGAATCTGGAGGTGTCGCTTCAGGCATTCGTTCACCTGGGCAACTTCCTGCGTCTCCCGCTCCATGGATTCCAGTTCCCGATCCAGGCGGCGCACGGCGTTGTGCAGCTTCATGCCGATTTCATTCAGACTGTCGTTGAACAGGACTTTCTTTTCGTTGCTTTCCTCCAGTTCGCGCCGTTGAGCTTCGTAGTATTCTGCCTGCTGCCGCGCCTGCTCCACCTGCTGGCGTACGTTTTCGGGTGAGTGCATGTCCCCATCGGCAATGCGTGGGTTCAGCTCCATCTGCCGGTAAGGACTCGGTTGCTTCATGGCACTCATATAAAATATGTTTCGGGAAAGTTAAGCATTTGTGGCTTGAAAGTCAAGCCTATTGTTTCATCATGATGCCAAAAACGGCAGAGGCGATAGGCGTCTCTGCCGTTTTTTGTTATACGGGCGACGGGAATCGAACCCGTGTCTCATGCTTGGGAAGCACGCGTCCTACCATTGAACGACGCCCGCAAATAGGAGCGGCGGGATTCTATCGCGGCTTGCTCCGGGAGTCAAGACGAAAATTTAAATTTGAAAATTTTGCTAAATATGGCTTGCTATGCCGGGTCTGACGTGCTAGTATACGTCTAAGTACGCGGGTATAGCTTAATGGTAAAGCTCCAGCCTTCCAAGCTGATCATGCGGGTTCGATTCCCGCTACCCGCTTCACCTTAGAAAAATACGCGTATGAAAAAGACATTGATGGCAGTAATGCTTGCTGGTGCGTTGTTCGGCACGGTTTGCGGGGCCGCTCCAGCAATGGAACAGGTGGCCAAGATGGCTCAGAAGGATTCTGGTGCTACCTTTGATGCGTTGTGTGTTGCTGTTTATGAGGTTGTTAAGGCTAGCCCTGACAGTGCGGTAGATGTTTTCAAGACGGTGATGATGCAGCGCGAATCCTGGACGGCTACAGAAACATATTCCGTGCTGCGCTCGGTGCTGCTGGCTGCTCCTGCTCTGGAAGAGGGTTTTGTGGCCAATGCCCAGGCTTATAACAATAATCCCGGTAGCTATGTGCCGGTAGCTGTTGAATCCATGGGTTACCAGTTGCTTGCCACGCTGTACACGATGCCGCAGACGCAGCCGGTTGCAGGTACGGTGGCTCAGGGTGTGGCTGCCACCACGATTACCGGTACTTCCATCGGTAATGGTGTGTCTACTGATTCGCTGGAGGCTTTTGTGCCAAATGCTCATCCCGTAACACCCGAACAGGAAGAACAGGAAAAGGAGGACTATCCCGTGACACCTACGCCTCCTCCTGCCTCCCCGAATAACTGATTCTGAACTACTGCAATAGTATGAAGTCGTTCTTTTACAAACAATTAGTTCTTGCCTGCCTGTGTGCTGGTGGGGCGGCTGCTGTTTCTCTGTATGATACGGCACCAATGGTTGGTCTGCCGGAATCTCATACGGCTAAATACAATGCGTACGCCAAGTTGGGGTATGACTCCAACGTGAATACCTCCCATTCGAACGCGAAGTCCAGTCCGTTTGTCACTGCTGGTCTGGGTGCTTCTTTTGCTGATTACGAATCTGTTGATAAGATTTCGTATCGCTTTAATCTGGGAATGACCCGCTACCTGAACTCCGACACCGGGTACATCGATGGCGTCTATGGTGGTAAGAGCAGCTTCGCAGATTGCGGCCTGACCGGGACGATTGTCCACGCTTTCAATTCCCGCTGCACCTATTCGGCTGCACTGAATCTTTCCTACAGCCCGGAGCCGGATTACGCAAGTGGTATTTCTGCCGCCCGCCGTCAGGGTGAATGTTTCAACTGGGCGTTCAACAACACATATAGTCAGTCCATTGATGCCCGTTGGAGCTGGAACGTGAGCTGTGGTTACAGCGGTATTCTGTACAGCGAGACGGAATATCAGTCTGATGACCGTCAGTACTACACGGCTGGTGCAGGTCTCCGTTACCGCGCATCGGAGCTGATGAGCTACAACGTGAATCTTTCGTACAAGAAGGATATGCGCGACATGGGGTATAATTCCGACAACTTTACCCTCATGGTTGGCTTCGACCGCTCTCTGGATCCGACATCGAGCTGCAGCGCCAGCATCGGTATTCAGCAGAAGTACATCCGCAACAAGGAGATTCTGAGCCCCAATGTGCGCCTCGGGTACAATCGCAAAGTGGCAGAAGGTCTGAGCGTGAACTCCTACTTCGTGATTTCCAATGAGAACGTGGACACCTACCGCGGTATGGGGGCTAACTACCTTTCGGATTTGGCCATGCGTATGGGTGTAAATGCCGTATATACACTTTCTCCCGATGTTTCGTTCACTTTCGGTATTTCCGTGTACCGCGCTGCTTACTCGGAAGGTACTTACGAGATGCAGGATGAGACAACTTTGTCATGGAATCCGACGGTGGGTATGAATTACAAGTTTACCGAAGAACTGGTGGGCTCCATCAATTACAGGTATACTATCTATGATTCGGATACAGAGGGTTATCGCGGCGATTATCGTCGCCACGTTGTTACAACTGGTCTGACATATAACTTCTAATTTAACATCATGTATATCCGGAGGGGAAGTCAGGTTCGCTTCCCCTCCGTTTTTGACACCTGAAATAATCGTATGGATAAAGGGATAAGCGGACAGGCTCAATCAGAGGCGGTATTGCACGCACAGGACTATATGCAGGTGCTGCGCGGTCGCTGGAAAACGATATTCCTGGTCTTTCTGCTGGTGTTTGTCAGTAGTGCGGTCATCACGAAGATGATGACACCGATGTACACCAGCAACATGACTTTTGAAATCAAGTATCCGAGGGACTTGATTAATGTGGCGGTCGGCGGTGAGGCGAACCCTATTGAAAAGGCGGTTGTTTCGGATGCCTACATGCAGACGCAGTTTGAGATTCTGGTGTCGCAGCAGAACCTGATTGCGGTTGCCAATAAGTTGGACTTGACCAATGAATGGGGACTTGATGAGGCTACTGCGGCTCTGAAATTGATGCAGATGATTCGCGTTGAGCCGCGAAAGAACACCAATCTGGTTGATATATCGGTGAAGACAGAAGACCCGCGCATGTCGCAGCAGGTCTGCCAGTCTGTCGTTGATTGCTACAAGGAGATTCGTGAGGAAAAGGAGAACGCCATTATCAATGAAGCTATCAATAAGCGATATGAAGTCCTCCGTTCTCGCCAGGATGAGCTGGAGCGCAAGGCTGATGTGGTGCGTCAGTACATCCGCTCCGGAAAATACATCCAGGGAATGTGGAATGACTATGCCAATCATGGTTCGCTGATGTCTGCCGGAGCAGAGGAACAGACCTTGCAGCAGCTCAATAACAACAAACTGCAGATGGAAGCCGAAATTGCCCAGATGGGGGTACATATCGGTAAACTTCAGGACTTGAAAGATGCCGAATTGCTGAGTTATGTGACGCGTACTGGGCTTCTTACGGCAGAATCCTATTGCTCGGCCAAGGTGCGTGAGTTGAATAACCGCTATACGGAGGAAGAGAATAACCGCTCCCAGATGCTCCTGAGCGGTTATGGCCAGCGCCACCCCAACGTTCTGCGTCTCGACGAACAGCATAAGGCCACGCAGCAGCAGCTGTATGAGGAGCTGGTCGGTATGCGTGATTCCATGGTGGACCAGCTGGAGGTGAAGAAAGCTGAACTGCAGGATCTGGAACAGCGTTACAGCGGGGCTAAGGAACGCCTGCGCGATAAGACTCTGGAAGACCAGAAAGTGAAGAATGCTCTTCAGGAGTATGCTTCGGAAAAAGCTCGTTACGACAAGCTCGAAAACGACTATATTGCTGATAAGATGCGCCTGATGGCTCCTCGTACCAGCCTGGAGGTATATGCTCATCCGGGGCTGGCTACGGCTCCGAGCAGTCCGAATTACCGCCTGAACCTGATTGTCGGTGCTGTTCTGGGCCTGATGCTGGGTGTCGTCGTGGCGTTCATCAGCAATTACTTCGATACTTCCATCAAGTCGCTTGAGGATGCCGAACGTATGCTGGGGCTGCCCGTGCTGGGTGTGATTCCGCAGGATGCCGGCTTGCTCATCCTTCAGGGTGGTGACAGCCCGGATGCTGAGGCCTACCGCATTCTGCGTACGAATATCGAGCTGAAGCGCGAAATGGCTCGTGCCACGACCATCGCCGTTGTGTCTGCAAATGCAGGTGAAGGTAAGACGACGACGTTGAGCAACCTCGCCTTTGTGTTTGCCCAGGCAGGGTATAGCACCCTGATGATTGATGCTGACTTACGCCGCCCCCGCCTGGCTCGCTATGCTGAGCTGAAGAGCGACAGCGGTCTGTCCACCTATCTTACCAATGCCGCCGAGTTGAAGGATGTGGTCTTCCAGACCGGGCATGCCAACCTTTACATGCTCCCCAGTGGCCCGGTGCCGGTTGACCCCAGTGGCTTGATTGGTTCTCACCGCATGCAGCATCTGCTGGCCGATGTGTCGAAGCGCTTCGATGTGGTGCTGATTGACTCGCCGCCTGTGCTGGGCGTGAGCGATGCCTCGCTCCTCGTCAGCCGTGCTGATGCCACGCTCCTGGTGCTGCAGCCCCGCAAGATGCCCATCAAGGCTCTGCTGCGCACCAAGACCTTGATTCAGAACGCCGGTGGCAGCATCATGGGTCTCGTGATGAATAATGTGGATATTACAGGCGATACCCAGTATCAGTATTATACCACTTATTATTCCTATTACAGCAAGGATAACCGCCGCGTGGAACCCAAGCCTCTTGCAGTCAAGGATGAGGCTGCGGAAGAGCAGGTGAAACCGGAAGATAACGCCGAAGATTTATATTAAGATAAGGATATGAAGAAATTTGTAGTTCAGTTCTTTCTGATGCTGCTGTTCTGCCTGGCTGCCATTTCCGTGCAGGCTCAGGATGCGGCGACCGAGCCGCGTGCCACGAAAGGTGGCACGGTAGTACTCCAGTTCAAGAATATTCCCAGCGAAGATGTCGGCAATGTGAATGGCGAGTATGCTGTGAGCCGTGAGGACGGTACCATTTCGGTGCCTTACCTCTCTGGCCGTGTCCGTGTCGTTGGTCTGACGGCCCGTCAGGTGGAGAATTCGCTCCGTTCGCTGTATCTGGCGCAGCAGATTTACTCCGATCCCATCGTCATGGCCAATGTAGGGCCGAAGGGTGAGGTGGCTGTTGATACGCGCTACATCCAGGTGGCCGGCTATGTGAGGGAGAAGAAGAACCTGCCCTATCGCGAAGGTGTGACCCTGATTCAGGCCTTGATTGACTGCGGTGACATTACTGACTTTGGTTCGCGCAAGATTCAGGTGACACGTGGTAAGGTGACGCGTACCTATGACTACTTCAGCGCTCGTGACCGGGCTATCAAGCTGCTGCCGAATGACTCGGTCTTTGTGCCGCGCCGCCCGGCCTTTGAGGGACGCCCCGATACGATAGGCCCGTAACAGCAATTGTTATGAATGAAACATGCTCCGGCAATATGCCGGAGCATGTTTTTCAGTCAGATAAACACAATGCCTGATTCTTCGCCTAGCGGGAAAGTGTTGTTGCTGAGTGTTGGCTATGGCAAAGGCCATCATTCGGCAGCGGAGGCTCTGGCTGAATGTTATGGCAGAGCAGGCTGGGAAACAATGCTTGTGGATGTCTGCGAGAGGGCGCATCCCTTGTGGTTTCGGTTGACACAGCGTTTTTATGCCTGCTGTGTGCGCTTTCTTCCCTGGTTGTGGCGGGTTACCTATGACCAGACAGATACGGCTGACTGGAGCCGCCTGGTGAAAGGCCCTCTGCTGAAACATGTGCTGCATTGTCTGCTGGAATTGCTTCAGTCATATAAGCCGGATCTGGTGGTATGCACTTATCCCCTGTTTGCGTATATGCTGGATGTCCTGCGGGAGCGGAGACTGTATCGTGTTCCCTACGCCGTTGTGGTGACGGATGCACGGGAAATCAGCCGCCCCTGGATGGTATCGGCTGCTCCTCTGTTTATTGTACCGGATTCCGGCTCCCGCCGACAAGTTGTCAATCAGTACGCTCTGGCTGAGGAACGCGTTGTGGCAGCAGGGTTCCCGGTGAAAGCCTGTTTCCGGCCGGCAGAGGCTATGCCGGCACCCACTCCGCAGAATTTGAGCATTCTGTACGGAGCGTACCGGCAGACGCGCGGGGTGGAGATGGATATCAGGGCTTTACTGGGAGCCTATCCGCAGATGCGGTTGACGGTGATAGCCGGTCATCGGGCTTCTGTCCTGAAGCGGGTGTTTGCCGTTGAGGAAAAGACCGGCAATCTGCAGATACTTCAGGATACAGATCAGATGGCGGAGCTGATGAGCAAAAGTCATTTTTACATAGGAAAGGCCGGGGCGGCAACTATGTTTGAATGTTATGCATGCCACTTACCTGTGCTGATTAATTACACCTTGCCCGGGCAGGAACAGGGAAATCTGGAATTACTGCTGGATGAAGGTTGTGGTTGCCATGTTGAATCGACGGGGCATCTTATCACGACCCTGCAACGCCTGCTGGAGGATGAAGCCCGTGAATGGTGCAGGATTCGTGAGGCCATGGTACGCGCCTCCAGGATTTCTGCTGCCGAAAAGGTGGCTGCTGCTATAACCAATATATTGTAGAGATGAAGCGTCTGATAGTGGATAATTCAAATACCAGGACCAAGTTTGCCCTGGTTTCCTCCGAAGGTATGGAAGGGCTGCGCGTGATGAAGACGGCTGATATCACCATTGCCTCTGTTCAGACATTGCTGGAGGGGTGGCAATATGAGAGCGTAGGCCTGTGTTCGGTGGTGCCTCAGGCTGCTGCCAGCATCGTGGAGGCTTGTAAGGACGCGGAGGTATGCTTGCTGACGCCCCACTTGCCATTGGCGGTAGATTTTTCGGGCTACGCCGGGCTGGAGACGCTGGGGGCGGATCGTATTGCGAATGCCCTGGCTGCTGCACAGCGAGGGGGAAAGGCTGTGGTGGCGGTGGATTTGGGAACGGCGACCACCTTTGATGTCATCATTTACCAAGAGGGCAGGATGCGCTTCCTGGGGGGAGTGATTGCCCCTGGTTTATCACTCTATGCTGGCTGCCTGCATGGGAAGACAGCACTCCTGCCGGCACCTGCGGACGCCTGGAGTGGCGCGGTTATAGGGCACACCACGCAGGAGGCCATGCAATCAGCTGTGCGTGTGGGGTATCCGGCTATGGTGGACGGCGTGCTGGATGCTATTGAACAGGAACTGGACGAGGCTTTGCATGTGGTGCTGACCGGTGGGGATGCCAGCCGGATTGCACCTTGTCTCCGCCGCCGCTGTGCCGTAGAGCCCATGCTTACGCTGCAGGGGATTGCCCTTGCGTTCGGAATGCATGTATGATGCACTTTTTTTGAGCATACTTTACTTTTTTTGTTGCAAGAAGCAAGGGAACACGCTAGAATGAGTGCACTTAAAACCTGTAACAATCTTATGTCCGACAATATCGAATCCCAGGTAAAAGAAATCATCGCTGCTCAGCTCAGCGTTGACCCCGAAAAGGTAACCACCGATGCTAAGTTCATTGAAGATCTTGGTGCCGACTCCCTTGACACCGTAGAACTCGTGATGGCTTTCGAGGATAAGTTCTCCGTGGAAGTTCCCGATGAGGACGCTGAGAAGCTTAAGTCTGTGGCCGATGTAGTGGCCTACATCGAATCCCACAAGGCCTGATAAGCCCGGTTGGCTTTTCAATGAAACGGGCGGTTCCTCCTTCGACTGGTGGAGCCGCCCTTTGTTTTTTCTGAGTGCATCAGGATTCCATAGAGTACGCTATGCGGCAGACCAGGGTATTGTATGTGCCCGACCGCCGTATTGATTCTTTTGGAGAAACGCGGTTCAATTTCCGCTTGATTACCGAGCCTATGGATGAAGTCGGTGTATGCCGGATTCGCAGCGGCTGGGTGGAAGCCAACAGACCCCGTATTATCCGCCCGGCAGACATGAGGACAGTAGAGACCGAGGGTTTCGGCTCGGTGGCGGCTCAGTTCTTTGAGTGGATGCGCCAGCATGGAGCCGGCATGCGGGCCTTGTTTGAGTATGGTTTCCGTTTCTGCCGTTCAGAGGTGCATGAGGAGCGTGTACACGATGTGGCCGCCGGTGTAACGGAACGCGTGGTGCAGGAAGCCCTGGGCTCGGGAGACCCGTTCAGGGCGGTGATTTACGGAGTGGATGATGCATGGGAGGTTTCTCTGCTCTCCTTTATGTTGGAAATGGTTCAGAAGTCACATGAAATTAATATATTCGATTTTCGTCGCAGGGGTATTCTATAGCCTGCTGGCACCTTTTGCTGCCGCAGCTGATAATTTTTCGCTCTGGCCCCGTCGGCCGGAAGAGCTGGAGCAGGCTCGCCGCCTGATGCAGGAACAGAAGGGGGGCGAAGCCGTGCTGCTGCTGCAGCCTTTTCTGACGGATACCGGCATTGCCGGGCGTGAGGCTCGGCAGATATGCGGCCGGGTCAACGTTCCCCGTTATCTTTCCCGTATGCATCCGGGAGCCAGGGTGTACACCGTTCGCAAGGGGGATAATATGGCCCGCATCGCTATGAGTCAGCATTGTCCGCAAGATATCATCATGCTGCTCAACGGTATCGTGGAACCCTCTGCGCTCCGGGTCGGTCAGAAACTGGTGGTTATCCCTATGCGTCTGCGGGTGGAAATCCATCCGCTGCAGCGTGAGCTGTCTGTCTGGGATGGAGACCAGCTGGTGGCTGACTACCCCCTCGTGTCGGCTGATGAGATTCCGCGGGCGCGTCAGGTGTCGCAGGTGACGAAGGTGGCCGCTCGTGAGGGTGTGCTGGATGGTCACGCCGTGCTGCCCAAATCACCGCAGTATCCGGCATCTGACCGTTTGATTGTGCTGGAAAACGGGATGGTGATTACGGGCGGTCAGTGCGGCAGAGGACAGGTGCAGCTGCGGATGGAACAGAAGGATTTGAATGAACTGGCCATGATGCTGGACTGCGGTAACGAGGTCAAGGTGACCTTTCCGGCTCGCTGATTTTGTTTGGCGGGCGAATTCAGACTCTGCATAGCATAAATAATGCTTCCCAAATCAGTTCTGCTTTGGTATAATCCTGCGCGAATGCGGGTAGAACCCGAAAAATACAAATTCTCATACAGCTATGAATACACAATCCACATGCAAGTCCCAGCCTGAAGGTAAAATGATGACCGGTGCCGAAGCTCTTGTGCAGAGCCTTGTACGCGAGGGTGTGGATGTCGTATTCGCGTATCCGGGAGGTGCCAGCATGCCTATTCACCAGGCTTTGAGCCACGAGCCTTCCATCCGTACGATTCTGCCCCGCCACGAGCAGGGTGGTGCCTTTGCCGCCGAGGGCTATGGCCGTGTGACGGGTAAGGTGGGCGTGTGTATGTCCACGTCCGGCCCTGGTGCCACCAATATGATTACGCCCATTGCCGATGCCATGCTGGATTCCATCCCCATGGTGGCCATTACGGCTCAGGTGGGCAGTGGCCTTATCGGCACTTCCGCTTTCCAGGAGACGGACGTGTTCGGTATGACGGCTCCCATCGTCAAGCACAGTTATCTGGTGACCGACCTTACCGACATTCCCCGCATTGTGCGCGAGGCTTTCCATGTGGCTCGCACCGGCCGCCCCGGTCCCGTGCTGATTGATATTCCCAAGAATTTCCAGGAAGGCAGGTTTGTGCCCGATTTTGACGAGCCGCTGGATTTGCCCGGCTATTCGCCCAAGGTGGAGCTGAACACCGCAGCGCTGGATGAAGTGCTGCCGCTGATTCTGTCGGCCAAGCGTCCGGCCATCTATGCCGGTGGTGGTGTGGTGATTTCCAATGCTGCGGAGCAGTTGCGTGAATTTGCCGAGCGTACGCAGATTCCCGTAGCTACCACGCTCATGGGTATTGGAGCCATGCCGGAGTCCCACCCCCTGTCCGTACGTTGGCTGGGTATGCATGGTGCGGTTTATGCTAACAATACGGTAAATGAGGCCGATGTGGTGATTGCCATCGGCGCCCGCTTTGATGACCGCGTGACGGGTGCCGTGCGTACCTTCTGTGAGCATGCAAAGATTATCCACATTGATTTTGATGCTGCAGAGCTGAATAAGAACAAGAAGGTGGATTACGCCATCCGCTCGGATGCCGGTGAAGCACTGGCCTACCTGAACGCCAAGCTGGAGTCCATGGGCATGCAGCCGCGTGAGTACGCCGTAGAGAACCGCCCCGAATGGTTCGGAATCATTGAGGCATGGAAAGCCCAGTACCCGCTCTGCTATGAGAAGAAGGAGCGCGAGATTGCTCCCCAGCAGGTGATTGAAGAACTCTACAATCAGCTTCACGGGCAGGATGCCATCGTCTGCACCGGTGTGGGACAGCACCAGATGTTTGCTGCCCAGTTCTATAAGTTTGAACAGCCCCGCCGCCTTTCCACTTCCGGCGGCCTGGGTTCCATGGGTTACGGCCTGCCCGCTGCCATGGGCGCTCACCTTGCCTACCCCGACAAACCTGTTGTCAATATCGACGGCGATGGCTCCTTCCTGATGAATGTGCAGGAACTGGGAACAATCCACATCGAGAAGATGCCCATCAAGTGCATCATCCTGGATAACCAGCACCTGGGTATGGTGGTGCAGTGGGAAGACCTCAAGTACGATTCCAACCGTGCCCAGACCTTCCTGGCTGACCCGGCAGATGAGTACGACCGCACCCACCGCAATCCGGACATTCTGTACCCGAACTTCCCCGTACTCTGCGCCGGTTTCGGCATCAAGTGTGAACGCGTGGTAGACCCCGCTGACCTGGCGCCCGCTATTCAGCGCATGCTGGAATCCAAGGAAGCCTACGTGCTGGATGTCATGGTGCCGTACGATGTCCATGTGCTGCCCATGATTCCCGGTGGCATGGGCTACCGCGATGTGCTTCTGGAGCGCATTGCCGGTGACGGCAAGGGGCGCAAGGCCTCCGAGCTGGGTAAGGAAATACCCTCAGCCCTCTAAAACTGAAAATCTCGGTACAGATGCGCTTGAATGGGCGCATCTGTGCTTTTTGAATCTGGCGATATGCAGGGAAACGGGCTCAAAGGGATTATAGCCGGCATTATACTTGTCGTGCTATGTTTTATTGTAGGCGCGCAGGCCGCTGAAAGTGCGGTCAGTTCAGCAGCCATCATTGCAGCGGTTGTGGGCGCTTTGGTACTCATTCTGATGGGGAAACGCTGCTGGTGGCTTATATTTCTTCTTGGTCCTGTTGTTGATGTTTTGCCCTTGCCTGGCCCCTTAAGCACAATTCCGGGGGGGATGTACATGGCTGCTGCGGTGCTGGTGTATTGGTTGCTCCTGTGGGGCATGGGGTATGTGAAGATTAAGTGGCGCTCCTTTCTTCTGCTGGATCTTCTTGTGCTTGCTCTGGCGATATGTGTGGTCGCTGCGTATATCAGGCGTCCGGTTAGTATCAACTACCTTGGATTTGAAACAGATACGCAGGGTGGCGCAGACTATGTGTACTATGCAGTCGCTTTTGTTTACTATTTGACATTAAGCTGCATTCCGATGGAGAAGGGTGAACTGGCCAAAGTGTTGCGGTGGTCTGTTGCTGTTGTATTGGGAGCTTTGTTTGTGGATGCATGCATGGTTCTTGTGTCGGGAGGTATACACGTTAGTGAGCTTGACTCACTGCGTACAGAATCGCTGTTTTTCTTTGGTGAAAAAGGTATGGCGTTCCTATGGGTTCGTTTTTCTTTTCTGGCAATTATTCTGAATCCGTTCCTTGTCGGTATTGCTTTGATGTTGTGCGGCTGCGTTCTCCTTTCGGGTGGCCGCGAGCGTTTCATGGTAGTATTCTGCACTATAGCCAACATAGCAATTATTAAAAAAGAGATACTATCATGTGTATGTGTAGGTGGTGTCGCGCTGTTTGGTTTATATATGTTATCTGCTGCAGGCTTCATCGAACAGGCTCCTCATTCGGTGCAGCGAATCGTATCGATGCTGCCGGGAATAGAGATTAGCCGAGCGGCTAAAACTGATACGGAAGGAACGTGGGAATGGCGGTTGACAATCTGGGATATGGCTTTGGATAAGCGTGCCGGCTACATCGAGGATTATGTGTTTGGTGATGGGTATGGCATATCTGTCGCGGAGCATAGTCGCCTTCAACGCGGTGTGATGCGTGGGCAGATTGAGTATGCTGATTTGGAGGCGTATGCCATTATGGGTATATGGCATAACGGTGCTATTCGAATGTTAAACTATTTGGGCTATGTGGGTTTAACTCTTGTCGTACTTATTCTAATAGTCGGTTCGGTATACATGTTCAGAGTTTGTTTTGCTTTGCGTGGCTCGCCCTTGTTTTTCCCTATAGTGTTTTATGTATCGAACTATGCTGCGCTCATCCCGGAATACTGTCTTGGTGCACATGGTGACAGACAGTTTATTTTGCAATTTGTATCGCTGGCATTGATTAAATGGGCGTACTGCATGCTGCGAGAGGAGGATAAGCTTATCCCGTTATGGCAGAGGAAACGTTATGTCCCTCAAATGATTCGCGAGTATGGTGGAGAACTTTGCCATTCAAAGGATTAACGTCAGGTCTGATATACTGTGCAGGTGTTATAAAGAAGGCAATCAACGCTAAATATTATATTCAGGGTCGCGGCTTCTATTGTTTTTGAAACTATTGATAACTGTGAGTGATATTGTTGAAATGAATAATACTGTTAGTACTAAAAGAGATTTTAGTATAGATATACTCAAATTCTTAGCGGTGCTTTTAATTACCAACTCGCATTTCGATATACTTTATCCCGCCGATTGGGCTTTTTTAGGAACGGGTGGGGCTATAGGCGATGCTCTGTTCTTTTTTTGTTCTGGCTTTACTTTATTTTTGAAACCTGCGGGAAGATTTGACTTGTGGTACAAGAAGAGAATAAGACGAATATATCCATCGGTCATTATGTGGGCATTGCTTGCAGCTGTTGTGTTTTCTTCCAAAAAAAGTGTGGATGATGCCATATTATATGGAGCATGGTTTATTAGTTGTATAATGATATATTATGTTGTTATTTATATGATTCACCGCTTCTGGTTAAACAAAATTATTTTTGCTTTTTTAGCCATCCTTACTGTAGTGGTTTACCTTTGCATAGAAAAGCCTGATGACTATAACATATACGGCGATACTTATCTAAAATGGGTGTTTTTCTTTATGTTTATGCTCCAAGGTGCATTTTTAGGCAGGGAACGTAATAAAACATACAATTTAACAAAGTCATTCATATTGACTATTGTTTCTCTGTTGACGTATTATGCAATATTGATAATATGCAAAGTGGGTATTTTCTCTAACTATATGCAGCTTTTGAGCTTGTTCTTTTTATTAATGCTTATACGCAACTTGTATACATTATTTTCAACGAATATGTCGCGCCTTTTTGCATCGCGATATATTAAATCTGTCGTTGTATTTATAGGTGGACTTTGTCTTGAAATATACTTGGTTCAAGGGATTATGATATGTTTGTGTGCTTCTATTTCTTTCCCTTTGAGTATTCTCTTCGCAACCGTGGGGATTGTATTGTTAGCGTGCGTGTTAAGAGTATTGTCCCGCTTCTTTACGCAAACATTCGCTAAGGAGGATTACGATTGGCGAAAAATTTTTAGTTTGAATTGAGAGCTGCCGCCCGTATTCATCCTGGCTACGGGTTATCTGCATTACCATACAGGATGAGTTCTGAGTAAGCAGACTCCGGCGCTGATGAAAATATAACACCGCCGCAGGAATCGACCTTCCTGCGGCGGTGTTGTGATTAGCGTTCGGCTTCGTTGAAGCCTCCCTGCGCTGATTAGTGGCGGAGGGAGAGACGCACGAGCAGATCCTTGTACAGATCCGGATTGGTGCGCTTGGCATAGTCCAGAAGCTTACGGCGGCGGGCCACCATCATGAGCAGACCGCGGCGGGAAGCGTGGTCGTGCTTGTTGGCGATGAGGTGCTGCGTAAGGTGGGCAATGCGCTTGGTAAGCACTGCAACCTGGAAACCGGTGGAACCGGTGTCCTTCTCGTTCGTCTTGAAGTCGTTGACGTTGATATCGCTCATTTTCTTGTATCTTGTGTTAGTGGTTGATTTTTCGTGGCTGCGGCAAATCGACCTACAAGGTGAGTGGATAATAGCACTAATTGCTGTATTTGCAAGTCTAAAAGCGAAAAAAATGAAGCAGACATCCTGCGATGCCTGCTTTCTGTTTGTGATGTGTCGTACTGAAGGTGTACTCGAAACCTGATGGAATGCCCTGCTTACATCCGCTGGGCGTGGACGATGGAATCGGCCATGTTGCGTACCGTTTCCTCCAGAATGTTGCAGAGGTGGCTGCCGGCGCGGAAATCGGCAGCGGCAAAGAAATCTACCCGGTGCTGGCTGGATTTGAGCGCGTAGCACTTGCGGAAGCTGCGGCGGGATTCGTCATCGGGGTTATAGACGGCCACGCTGGTGCCGCCCTGCTGGCGCATCACCGTGAAGCAGGGGACATCCGTGGGGCCATCGCCGATGTAAATCATGTGTTCAAAGGGGACGGGGCGTAAATCGCTGTCCATGTGGTCGTTCACATCTTCGATGTAATTGAGCATACCCTTGTTGATGCGGAAGAGGTACTGCGTCTTGCTGGTGTGCGAAATCACGCGTTTCGGGAAGCAGATGCGGCCATCCTGCTCGCTGAACTCGCAGCCGAACACCTCGCGCATGTAGGGACGGATGATGGAGCCATCCAGAATTGTCTTGATACCGCTGGAGATGATGTAGAATTCTACCTTGACCCCGGCAAAGATGTGTTCCTTGCTCAGCGCGCGTTCTGCAAAGGAGGCAAAGAATTCGGGAATACCTTGGTAATAGGTCAGCTTCTTGCCCAGTTCGCGCAGGTGGTCGTTGCTGACACCGTCCAGGCTCAGCGTGTCCAGAATCTCCTTGAGGTAGCACAGCTCGCCATCCCAGCCTTCATCGCGCGCGCGGTCGTTGCATTTTTTCCAGAACTGTTCGGCATTGATGCCGTATTCAGGGAAGAGGGTGTCTTCCTGCATGTTGTGCGGGCTGAGCGTCTGGTCGAAGTCAAAAATGAGCGCGATTGTATTCTGGGGAACTGCCATGTCTATCTTATAGCCGCTTTGCGGGGATTCTGCAAGCAAAATGCTGTGTGTCTGTGTGAGAAATTGCATTGACAAAACAGGGATAATGGTATTGAATAGTGGCATGAGAATCAGTTTGTCTATCCTTGCGTCGGTGTGTCTGGCTGCCGTTTCCTGCACCCAGGTGCAGACAACCCGCATCACGGATATGGCAGACCTTCCGCTCAAGACTACCAACCTGCCGGGTGAGGATTGGAAAAATGCCCCATTGCGGGCCAATGCACAGTTTGTCCTGTATGGTGCCAACACCGATGCCGAGCGTGAGCTGCGTAAGGGGGATTACTACTTCCTGCGTTGGTATGATGCCGAGCCGCAGAAGCCTGTGCGCCTGGTCATGCACTATACCCAGGCTCTTACCGGGGCCGATGTGCTGACCCGCACGGTGGAATACAAGGAACCGCGCGAAGATGCCGGTTCCCGCCGCGAGCAGTTCTTCTTCTCCGGTGAGGAGCGCGCCCGCCGTGGCGATGTGATGACCTGGAAGGTAGAACTCTACAGCGACGGCAAGCTGGTGGATACTTTGCAGTCTTACCTTTGGGAATAAGCGATTTCGCTTGACTTATGGCCGCATGTCGCGTATCCTTGCGCGCGCATGGCAACGGATATCAAGTTCAAGCGCAATTTCTCCATCATTGCCCACATTGACCACGGCAAGACAACCCTGTCTGACCGTCTCTTGGAATTTACCAACACCATTGGCGAGCGAGACAAGCAGGACCAGCTGCTCGATGCCATGGATCTGGAGCGTGAGAAGGGGATTACCATCAAGTCTCACCCCGTTACCATGCGTTACCATGCCAAGGATGGTAACACCTACGAACTCAATCTGCTGGATACCCCCGGCCACGTCGACTTCTCTTACGAAGTGAGCCGCTCGCTGGCGGCATGTGATGGTGCGGTGCTGATTGTGGATGCCGCCCAGGGGGTAGAGGCGCAGACGCTGGCCAACATGCACCTGGCCGTCGAGCAGAATCTGGAAATTGTCCCCGTGGTCAATAAGATTGACCTGCCCAGCACCAATCTGCCCCAGGTGTACCGCCAGCTGGAGGAAATCGTCTGCATCCCCAAGGAGGAGGCCATTCTCTGCTCCGCCAAAGCCGGTATCGGTATCGAAGATGTGCTGGAAGCCATCGTCACGCGCGTCCCGGCACCCAAGGTCATGGAGGACGACAACCACCTGCGTGCCCTGGTGTTTGACTCGGTGTATGATGCCTACCGCGGCGTGGTTTCCTATGTACGCCTGGTCAGTGGCCGTGTCTCGCGCGGCATGAAGGTCAAGCTTTTCGCTACTGATGAAACCTACGAAGTGAAGGAAGTCGGTATCTTCACACCCAAGATGCAGGCCACAGACGAGCTGCACACGGGTGATGTAGGCTACATCATTGCCAACATGAAGAGCGCTGCCGATGTCAAGATTGGCGATACCTACACCAACCTGGCCGACCCGTGCAGTGAGCCGCTGCCCGGCTTCAAGGAAATCCGTCCCATGGTGTTCTCCGGCATCTACCCGGTGGATTCTGGCGATTACGAAGCGCTGAAGGCGGCCATGGCGAAGCTGCAGATTAACGATGCGGCCTTCACCTACATGGGCGAAAGTTCCGTGGCGCTGGGCTTCGGTTTCCGCTGTGGTTTCCTGGGGCTGCTGCACATGGAGATTATCCAGGAACGCCTGCGCCGCGAGTTCAACATGGACGTGATTTCCACCTACCCCTCCGTGATTTACGAAGTGCGTAAGACAGATGGCGAGGAAATCAACGTCGACAACCCCAGTATCCTTCCCGAACCGCAGGAAATTGATGAAATCCGCGAACCCATCGTCAAGGTCTTCATCATGATTCCCAGCGAATACATCGGCGCCATCATGAGCATCGTCATGGAAAAGCGTGGTGAGCTGACGCATACCGAGACGATTGACGATACCCGCGTGATGCTGACCTGCCGCATTCCCATGGCTGAAATCCTGGTGGACTTCAACGACAAGCTCAAGAGCGCCACGCGCGGCTATGGTTCCATGGACTACGAGTATGATGGTTACCAGGCGGCCAAACTGGTGAAGATGGATATGATGATTGCCGGTGAGCCGGTGGATGCCTTCTCCATGATAGTACACCGAGACCGCGCCGAATCCGTGGGCCGCGAGCTGGCGACCAAGCTCAAGGACGTGATTCCCCGCCAGCTCTTCACCGTGGCTATTCAGGCCTGCATCGGCGGCAAGATTATTGCCCGCGAAAGTATTTCCCCCATGCGCAAGAACGTGACGGCCAAGTGCTATGGCGGCGACGTGACCCGTAAGCGCAAGCTGCTGGAAAAGCAGAAAGAGGGTAAGAAGCGCATGAAGGCCATCGGTAAGGTGAGCATTCCGCAGGAAGCCTTCATTAATGTACTCAAAAGCGGAGATTAACTCTTAACGCAAAAAAAAGCCGCGGAACATGCCGCGGCTTTTTCTTTTAAAGTTATCGCTGTGCCTTGATGTCCTGCATCAGCTGGGCGTTGGAATGGCAGCGCTTCAGGAAGAACAGCAGGCGCTCCATCGCCTCAGTAGGCTTGTGGTTGGCCAGCCCGCGGCGGATGAGGCGCACCTTCTCCAGCCATAATTCAGGGAGAATCAGTTCCTCACGGCGTGTGCCGCTCTTGAGGATGTCTACGGCGGGGTAGATGTACATTTCCGCAATGCGCCGGTTGAGTACCAGCTCCATGTTGCCCGTCCCCTTGAATTCCTGGAAAATCAGCTCATCCATGCGGCTGTTGGTCTCGACCAGCGCGGTGGCCAGAATCGTGAGGGAACCGCCGCTGCGGGTGTTGCGGGCGGCCGCAAACAGTCTCCGGGGCATTTCGAGCGCGCGGGCATCAATACCGCCGCTCATGGTGCGCCCGCTGCCGCGCTCGGCGTTGTTGTAGGCGCGAGCCAGGCGGGTGATGGAGTCCAGCAGTATCAGCACATGCTTACCTGCCTCCACGAGGCGCTTGGCGCGTTCAATGGCCAATTCGGCCATGCGGCAGTGCTCGCGCACGTTGCTGTCGTTGCTGGAGGCAAAGATTTCCGCTCCGGGCAGGGCTCGTTTGAACTCCGTCACTTCCTCCGGGCGCTCATCGACCAGCAGCACCATGAGGTGCAGATCTTCGCCGTAATTCTCCATGGCCCCCTCGGCAATATGCATGAGCAGGGTGGTTTTGCCGGTGCGGGGCGGGGCAACAATCAGCCCGCGCTGTCCGCGTGCCACTGGAGCCATCAGATCCAGAGTGCGGGTGGTAAAGCGTGAGGGAATAGTTTCAAAGGAAAGACGGTGGGTGGGGTTGACCGCCTTCAGGTCTTCAAAATGAGGGCAGGCGGCCGCTTCGGCAGGCTCCATGCCGTTCACCTTCTGGACGGAAATGAGCTGGTGGCCGCGTTCATAGCGCTGGGCCATGCCGGTAATCTGCACAAAGGGGCGCAGGCGTAGTTCCGAGATGATGTCTGCCGGTACATAGATGGCCGCATCAGAGGGCGCCCAGTCATTATCAGCGGTGCGGATGAAGCCGAATCCCTTGCTGGTGATTTCCAGCACGCCGGTGATGCTTTCCGGCTCGCCCACAGGAACATAGGCCCGCGTGGGGGCTTCCTGGTTCTGCTGGCGGTTCTTGTTGTTGTGGTTCTTCTGCGGCTTGTGGCGGTTGAAGGATTCACGCCGCACCTGGCCGCCGCCCTGGCGTTGGGGCTCACCCTGGGCGGTTTTCTCTCCCTGCGGCTTGTTCCGACGGTGAAAATGGCGGCGCTGGTTGTTGCGCTGCTGCCGTTGGTTGTTATTGTTCTCTTCGGGAGCGGTCATGACCTCAGAAAAAGAAGTAAGGATTCAGCAAATGAGGCAGGCGGTCTGCTGCACCGCCCGCCCATTTGCGGGAATTAAGGAGAAAAACAGGAGGATGAAGCGAAAATCAGAGCTGTTCAAGCACAGCGTCATCAATTTCGAAGTTGGCAAACACGTTCATCGTATCGTCGTAGTCGTCCAGCAGGTCATAGAGCTTCATGACCTTGCGTGCAACGGCTACATCGGAAATGGTGGTGGGGTTCTGCGGCACAGAGATGAGTTTCATGCCCGTGACATTCTTGCCAGCGGCTCCCAGAGCTTCGGAAACCGTACCCAGGTCGGTCGGGCCGCAGGTGAAGACCCACTCGCCTTCCTCATCGCCAGCCTCAAACTCGTCAGCGCCGCAGTCCATGGCAAGCTCCATGGCGGCATCTTCGTCGAGCGCGGCATCGATGATGCGGATTTCGCCCTTGCGGTCAAACTGGTAAGAAACGGAGCCGGGGGTGCCCATGTTGCCGCCGTTCTTGGAGAAAATAGTGCGGATTTCGGAAGAGCAGCGGTTGGTGTTGTCGGTGGCAACTTCCACGATGATGGCCGTACCCTCCGGGCCGTAGCCCTCGTAGGTCACTTCCTGAATGGCCTCACCCTGGAGTTCGCCCGTGCCCTTCTTGACGGCGCGGTCAATATTGTCCTTGGGCATGGAGGCAGCCTTGGCACCTTCAATGGCGGTACGCAGACGCGGGTTGGTGTCTACATCGCCACCGCCGCTCTTGGCAGCCAGGGTGATTTCCTTGGAGAAACGGGCGAATATCTTGCCTTTCTTCGCGTCGGCGGCAGCCTTCGTGAACTTAATCTTGGACCATTTGTTATGACCGGACATATAATGAGATATGGGGTTGTGAAAACGAATGTTCCACCGTATGCAGGTATGGGTGGAGATTCTGGCGCCAGGGCGAAGACCAATCTTCGCTGCGCTCCGCCCGAAGGCGGTTACCGGCTGAGCCGGAGTAAGAAAAAATCGAGCTGACAGGATTCGAACCTGCGACCTCTTCGTCCCGAACGAAGCGCGCTACCAGCCTGCGCTACAGCTCGCTGTGCTTAAAGCCGGGGAAATTATACATGGAAAATTGCCTTTGGCAAGTATAAAATCGTCTGTTATGCCAAAAATGGTGCAAAAACACCGCGTGGCCAGCCGGACCACGCGGTGTTCCCGGTAATAAGTCACAGGAGGAGAGAGGTAATCCTGTGAGAGAAGGGGGGGGTATCAGTTCTTGCTGCGCTTCTGGTAGGCTTCGCGCATCTGGGCGGCGTTGACAGCATTGGTGTGAGCCTTTTCCAGCGCCCGGCCGGCTTCGTACTGCACATCGTCGTCCTTGTCCTTCTTGTATTTCTCAAGGATGCTCACCACCCATTCGTGGTCGCTCAGCCCGCCCAGTACGCGGATGACCTGGAGCTTCTGCTTGCGGAGAGCCTCAAGCTTCTTGAGTTCTTCCTTGAGCTTGGGAAGATCCGGGTGCGTGTCGCCGATGTACAGGGTGGAGTCCACATCGGTCTTGTTGATGTAGTCCTGAATGTTGGAGGTGTCGCCGTAGGGATTGTCGAAGCACATGCCGAGCAGCTTTTCTGCATCGGCAATACTGCGGGCGCGGTCCTGCTTCAGGATTGTGCCGATGACATCGTTGATGCAGCGCAGGGCGGCAGCATTGCCAGCGTTGGATTCTTTCTGCTCCAGCACATAATCGAGGATGTCGTCATTACCCCAGGCACCCATGAGTACCGGGGCATTGCCCGTCCAACCCTTGGTCTTGATTTCGTTCTTGTAATATTCCAGCGCCTTGGGAGAGCAAGCGCGGGCCAGGGTGGAAATCATGGTGGCGTTCTTACGCAGCTTTTCAGGCATGTTGGTGAAGATGTCGTCACCAAGGCTGGCCTTGGCATCCGGGTCGTCCATCATCATGATGATGTTGTCCAGGCAGTTGCAGAGGTTGGGCGCCAGCACATTGTCGGCAATATCGGTCTTCAGGAGAGCCAGGATTTCCTTGGCGTCATCGGATGTGACGCGCAGGCCGATGCATTCCCAGATGTAGGAAAGATACTGGGTCTTCTTGGACCAGGGCTTGGCGGTCTTCTTGTCCGCCACGGTCTTGGCCAGCTTCTTCAGCTCGGCATTGACGCCCTTGGTGTCCGAAATGGCAATGCGCTGCAGCAGCCAGTGGAACAGCGTGGGCTTGATTTTGACGCATTCCTTGCCCATGGTGGTGAAAATCATGGAGCGGACGGCTTCATCCTGTTCGGCAGCGAGACCGAGCAGCAGGCAGGCGTTCTGAGCCACGCCCTCGGCGCGTGCGCCGTAGCGGGGCTTGCCGTTCTCACCCAGCACGAAGGGATCGACCACCACTTCCATGAGAGCCTTGGCATCTTTCATGCTGCAAGAGACGTTGACCCCCTTCTTGGCGGCATCTGCCATGTTTTCCACACCCTGCATGTTGATGTGCTGGGCGCGCTTGAGCAGGTCGTTCGTGTAATCAATGTGGGCCTGGATGCGGGCGTTTTCAGCCTGCTTCTGAACCACGAGAACGGTGCAGATGCCGATGGTGACCACCAGCAGGCCGGAGCCCACCATGAAGGGTACGGTTTTCCAGATGGGGGTGCGCTGTTCCTCTTCCTGGATAGCGCGCAGGTAGGCTTCCCGACGGGCGATTTCTTCTTCGCTCATCTCGGCATCTTCCTCCTCTCCTTCAGCAGCCTCTGCCTCCTCTTCAGGTTCTTTGGGGGCTTCGGCTTTCTTCTTCTTCTTGGCTGTGACAGAAAGCGGGCTGGCGGTCTTTGTTGTCTTGGCGGCCTTGAGCTTTTCGGTGGGGGTGGGCGTGTCGGCGGTGTCCTCCGCTACCATGGTGCTGGCCGCTTCTGCTGTCTGGGTGGCCTCGGCCTCCGCGGTTTCGGCGGCAGCTTGCTCCTCGGCGGCCTGCAGGGCAGCCATCTGGCGGTTATACTCTTCCATCTGGCGGTTGTATTCCTCCATCTGGCGCTCGTATTCCTCCTGGGCCAGGCGGGCAGCCTCGGCTTCGGCTGCGGCCTGGGCAGCGGCTTCATCCACCTGGGGGCCGGCCACCGGGGCGGGGGTGGTGATTTCTTCTGCGGGCTGAACCTTTACGGGTTCGTCCGGCTGGGGTTCTGCTGCGGCGGGAGCAGGGGCGGCGGCGGGCTTCCGGGGAACGATTGTCTTACCAGTAGCGCTTTTGAGCGTGGGTTGCTTGGTGGGGGCGGTTCCGGAGGGGCGCAGCGTGCGGACGGGAACGGTGCCTGCATTGGCGGTTTTCAGTTTCGGTGTAGCCATAGTCAGCGGAAATGTTGAAAAATTACTGCGTACCTTCTACATTTAACATATTCTGCCACGCATTGCAATCATTCATTCTGCAAGGCCGGAGCTTTTTTTGCAATCTTTTTTTTGCAATCAGGCCTTCCGGCCCGGCTCTTTCAGGTACAGGAGCGTGGCGATGATACCCAGCGCCATCGTGTAAACAACCCAGGCGGTCACCAGCGTGGCTACCGGAGAGGCGGTAAGTTGGAACAGGACGGCATTCATGACAATGCCGGTGAGCAGCGGGAGAAAGGCCCAGCGCCGCCCCCGTCCGCGCAGCATGAGCAGCCCGGCACTTGTCATGGCTGCTGCCGGGAGCAGAATCAGCGTGTGCCCGAATCCTAGCATACCGGCAAGCAGTAGGCAGAGCAGGGCGGCCGGAAGCGTGAAGCAGGAAGCTCCTGCAAGACGGCTCAGCGTGAGCCCGCGGCAGAGAAGCAGCAGGATGATGCAGCCGTGAATCATCCATTCCAGGGGGAAGCCGGCATGCCAGCCGGTCGGAATCCGGGGGAAGATATAGGGCAGGGCGTTGAGGCAGCAGGCCAGGAGGGGAATCCCGCACCACAGCCCGGCCGAGACAAGATTGCCCAGTCGGGCGGCCAGCGGAGGGAACCGCCCGGCGAGATGCAGGGCGGACTGGGCGCATTGGGACAGAGCGGCGGTGGTCAGCATCAGCCAGGCGGCGGCAAAGACCCCCAGAGGCAAAGCTCCGCGCAGTTCCCAGAAGGAGAGGCCTCCCCAGGTGGTTTCCTGGCTGAAAGGGGTGGCCATGGCTGCTGTCCGCAGGAGTATCTGCACCAGCAGCAGGACTGCAACCAGACTCAGCAGGAACAGACGGTGGCGCATGGCAGCCGGAGTGATTATAAGGTGATGCCCAGTTGCTCCGGCAGGGCGATGCGGGGGCGCTCTGTCAGGATTTCGCCACCGTGGGAACCCACGGCCACGGTATGCTCGAAGTGGGCAGCCCAGGAACCGTCGGTGGTGACGGCGGTCCAGTCATCCTCCAGTACGCGCACACGGTAGGAACCCAGCGTAATCATCGGTTCAATGGCCAGAATCATGCCGCGCTTGAGGCGGGGCAGGGGGTATTTCGGGCGGTAATTCGGAATCTGCGGTTCTTCGTGCAGGTGGCGGCCAACGCCGTGTCCCACATAGTCCCGCACAATGCCGAATCCGAACGGCCGGACATAATCTTCAATCGCGCCGCAGACATCCATCAGCGAATTGCCCTGCCGGGCCTGCTCGATGCCCCGGAAAAGGGCTTCCTCCGTTACAGCCATCAGGCGGCGGGCCTCCACGCTCACGCTGCTGCCCACACCTACGGTAAGGGCGTTGTCGCCATACCAGCCGTCAACAATGGCGCCGGCATCGAGGCTGACGATGTCGCCGTCGTGCAGCACGCGCGGGCCTCCGATGCCATGCACAATCTCCTCATTCACCGAGATGCACAGCTGCCCTGGGTAGCCACCGTAGCCGAAGAAGGCATTGCCGCATTTTTCGCGTTTGAACAGTTCGGCCGCGTAGTCATCAATCTCCTTGGTGGTGATGCCGGGGCGTATCATTTCCTGCAGCTCCATGAGGATGCGGGCCGATACTTCGCCTGCTTTGCGGAGCTTGCTGATTTCATTCGGATTGCGTACGGGAATGCGGTCTGCCATGGTGTGTGGAGGCATTGTACCACAGCCCTCTGTGCGGAGCAAGCGCGGAACGCGGACTTTTTTCAGCCGGGGAAGCCGGAAAAACTGATTTTATGCTTGAAGCGGAGCGGTGCGGGGTGTAAGATGCAGGATATGGCAGATATTCATCCTACAGCTATTGTTGACCCGACCTGTGAGATTGCAGACGATGTCAAGATTGGGCCGTATTGTGTGGTGGGGCCGCATGTGCAGCTGGGTTCCGGCTGCGTGCTGCATAGTCATGTGGTGATTGGCGGTCCTTCCAAGTTCGGCAAGAATAACGAGTTTTTCCCTTTCTGCACCATAGGTACCAAGACTCAGGACCTCAAGTATTCCGGCGAGCCGACCACGCTGGAAGTGGGCGATTACAATGTGTTCCGAGAATACTGCAATATCAACCGCTCTACCACGCCGGAGCTGCGTACCGTCATCGGTTCCTACAATAATTTCCTGATTCATTCCCATTGCGGGCATGAATGCATCGTGGGTGACCACAACATCTTCTCTGGTTACGCCGCCGCCGCTGGCCATTGCGAAATCGGTAACTGGGTGATAGTTTCCGGTTGCGCGGCGCTGCACCAGTTTGTGCGCGTGGGTGACCACGCCATGGTGGGCGGCATGGCCAAGGCCACGCAGGATATCGCTCCTTACATGATTGCCGAGGGCTCTCCTGCTGCTCTGCGCGCCATCAACCAGGTGGGGCTCAGCCGTCGCGGTTTCTCCGAGGAGGACATCCGCGCGCTTCGTTTTGCCTATCGTAAGCTCTTCCTCTACAAGGATAACAAGGGTGAGAAGATGGAGGACAAGTTTGCCGAGATACTTGGGGATGAAAAATACGGCAGTAATCCGCACATCAAGTACATGGTCGACTTCCTGCGCGCTTCCCAGCGCGGCTTTGCCCGCTGATGAAACAATATCTGGTTTTTGACCTGGATGGAACGCTGGTTGATTCCCTGCCCGGTATCGCGGAGGGAATCAACCGCGCTTTAATAGCCTGTGGGCGCGCGCCTCATCCGCAGGAAAAGGTGCGGGGGATGATAGGGCGCGGGGCCGCCAACCTCTGCGCGGAAGCCATCGGCTATGCTGATGCTGCAGTCGCCCCGCTGGAGGAGCTGGAAGCCGTGCATGGGGCATTCCGTCGCGAATACCCCGCCTGCTGGTGTGGCGAAGAGTATACCCGTGCCTACGTGGGTATTACCGCTCTGCTGGAAAAGCTGGCTGCTGCCGGGGCGCGCCTGGCGGTGCTTTCCAACAAGCCGCATGAGGTCACAGAACCCATGGTGCAGCATATCTTCCCGACGGTGCCTTTTGATGTGGTGCTGGGGTTCACTCCGGCGTTCCCCCGCAAACCGAACCCGGCTTCCATGCACCACATAGCGGAGAAATGGGGCGTTTCTCCGGCAGAAATCACGCTGGTGGGGGATTCCCTGTTCGATGCCCGTTGCGCCGAAAATGCCGGCACCGGGCTGGTGCTGGTGGGTTGGGGCTATGCGGCCGACCCCGCCGCGCTGCGCGCATGGCCCGCCCCGGTGTGTGAAACTATGGAGGAACTGGAACAGGCGCTGATGGAATGAGACCGGGGCTTTTATGCTTGCTACGCGCAGGAAATGCGCGTATGATTTCTGCATGAAAGTTCAGGATAAGGATGTGCCGACAATTTATCAGCGCAAGATATGCTGGGCGGCGCTTACCGGGGTGTCGCTGCTGGTAGTTGTGGCGCTGGTGTGCGGCTGTCTGTTCGGGCTGGGCAGTTTGTTTGTGGCGCTGGAGCCGGTGTTGCTGCCGGTGGTGATTGCCGGATTTCTGGCCTATCTCCTTTCTCCCTGTGTGGCGCTGGTGCAGAGGCGCATTACAAAGCGACTCTGGTCGGTGGTGGCGGTGATGCTGCTGGCGGGGGCGGTTCTCGTGGCGCTCGGGTGGACGATTGTGCCGCCGCTGGTGCAGCAGACGGGGGATCTGATTTCCAAGCGTGAGCAGATTCTGGAAAGTGTGGTAGAGGGCGGTAAGACCCAGATGGCTGAAAACCGCCTGCTGCAGCAGGGGGTGGATATGCTGTACAGCAAGACACTCAAGGATGCGCGTGCGGCAGATTTGCCGGTGGAGGATTATGAGAACCTTTCCCAGGAAACAACTTATGAAGGGAAGTTGAAGGCTATTCTCAGCTTCAATTCGTCCTACCTCACAGAGACGCTCATGGCGTGGCTGACGGCGGGCACCCGTGCGCTTTCGGGGGTGACCATGGCCCTGGTCGGCACGGTGATGGTGCCGGTATTCCTCTTCTATTTCCTGCTGGAGAGCGCCAGCATTGCGCAGAACTGGCACACGGTGCTGCCCATTCGCCGCTCCGCTTTCCGGGAGGAAGTGGTGGCCACTCTTCAGGAAATCAATAACTACATCATCTCCTTTGTTCGAGGGCAGATGCTCGTGAGCGTGATTGATGGTGCGATTCTGGCTGTGGCTTTGAAAATCATGGGCTTACCCTATGCCATCACCATTGCCGCCGCAGCGGCTCTGCTGGGTATTATTCCCTACCTGGGCATGATTGGCACCTGGATTCCGGCGGTGCTGATTGCCTGGTTCACCTGGCATGATGTCAGCCATGTTCTCATCGTGAGTGCCATTTTTGGCTGTGTGAGCCAGTTTGACGGCTGGGTGCTGCAACCGCGCATTGTGGGCAGCCGGGTGAAGATGCATGACCTCACCGTCATGTTCTCGGTGCTGTTCTGGAGCTTCGTCATCGGTGGTGTGGTGGGCGCGCTGCTGGCGGTGCCGCTCACGGCTTCCATTAAGGTCTTGTTCACGCGCTACATCTGGTCCACCTACCGCAAGGAAACGGAAAGAAGTACGAAGTGCGAGGTGCGAAGTACGAAGTGAGGAATTCCCTGCGCATGCGCGCAGAAGCCTGGATTAGAAAGCGTGGCTTACTGCCCGGCTTTTGAAAGCCGGAAGATGCAGGTTTGCTTGCATCTCACTCCGCAGGCGGAGCCTGCCTTACTTCATACTTCGTACCTCCCACTTCGTACCTCGTACTTCCATATTGAGTCATATTTGCTTGACAGGCAGGCGCGGGCTTGCAAATGGCAGCCTGTTGTGCTACAATCGCGCACCGCACGCGTGAGGCGCGGGCGTGACGCCGTACTGTTTTACCTGAAAGTTTTCTGATATGATTAAGTGGATTCTGAATAAAATCGTAGGTTCCAAGAACCAGCGCGAAGTGCGTAAACTCAAGCCGGTTGTGCGCCGGATTCTGGAACTCGAAAAGTCCTGGGAGGATAAGGACCGTGACTTCCTGGTGGGTAAGACCCGCGAGTGGCAGGCGCACCTGCACCGCTTCACCCCCATGGATCTGCCCACCCGTGGCGTGGTGCTGGCTGCTGCCCCGGAGCAGCTGGAGCAATACGCCGGGATGCTGAATACCCGTTTTGAATCTCTGGCTCCTGAGTTCCCGAAGCTGCCCAAGGTGGAGGCCACGGTGGAATCCATCGAGGCTGGTAAGAAGGCGCTGGTTGAGATTGAGCCCAAGTTTGCCAAGCTGCGTGCCAAGTATCTGGAAACCATTCTGCCGGAAGCCTTTGCTGCGGTGAAGTGCGGTGCCCGCCTGCTGTGCGGCCAGACGGTGGATGTGTGCGGTACGCCCATCAAGTGGGACATGGTGCATTTCGATGTGCAGCTCATCGGCGGTATCGCGCTGCATCGCGGCTTCATTGCCGAAATGGCTACGGGTGAGGGTAAGACCCTCGTGGCGACGCTGCCGGTGTACCTGAACGCCCTGACCGGCATGGGTGTGCATGTGGTGACGGTGAACGACTACCTCGCCCGCCGCGACTCCATGTGGATGGGGGCGCTGTTCTCCTTCCTCGGCCTCACCATCGGCTGCATCCAGAGCATGATGCCCAGCGACCTGCGCCGCCAGCAGTACGCCAAGGACATCACCTACGGTACCAATTCCGAATTCGGTTTCGACTACCTGCGCGACAACGGCATGGCTTCCAGCAAGGAAGCCCAGGTGCAGCGCGGCCACTACTTCGCCATCATCGACGAGGTGGACTCCATCCTCATCGACGAAGCCCGCACGCCGCTCATCATCTCCGGCCCGGCCGTGATTGAGCATGAGCAGCAGTACGACACCCTCAAGCCGCTCATCGAAAAGGTGGTGCGTAAGCAGGTGGAACTTTGCAACGGCCTCATGGAAAAAGCCGTCGAGTATGCTAAGGCTGGTGACCCCGACCGTGCCGGTCGCTGCCTGTTCAAGGTAAAGCTTGGCCAGCCGCGCAACCGCGCCTACATGCGCTCCCAGCAGGACCCCGAATACCGCCGCATGGTGGAGAAGTACGAGCTGTTCCTCTACCAGGACCCCCGCAAGATTGAACTCTTCAAGCTCAAGGAAGAACTTTACTACACCATTGATGAGAAGACACACGATGCCGACCTCATGGAAATGGGCCGCGAAATCATCAGCCCCGGCCACCCGGAGAACTTTGTGCTGCCCGACATCGGCACCGAGTTCGTGAACATTGACGAGGATGAGAAACTGAGCGAGCGCGAGAAGGAAGCCCGCAAGACCGCGCTCATGAAGCGTCTGGATGAAACCGGCGTGCGCCTGCACACCACCAGCCAGCTGCTCAAGGCCTATACCATCTACGAAAAGGACGTGGAGTATGTGGTGAAGGACAACAAGATTGTCATCATCGACCAGAATACCGGCCGTGAAATGCCCGGCCGCCGCTGGAGCGAAGGTCTGCACCAGGCTGTGGAAGCCAAGGAAGGTGTGGAGGTGGAGGCCGAGAACATGACCTACGCCACCATCACTATTCAGAACTACTTCCGCCTGTACTCCCGCCTGGCCGGTATGACCGGTACGGCTGAGACGGAAGCCGCTGAATTCCACGATATCTACAAGCTGGACGTGCTGCCGATTCCCACGAACCGTCCCTGCATCCGCGAGGACCAGAACGACCTGATTTTCCGCAGCCGCCGCGAGAAGTACAACGCTGTGGTGGGCAAGATTGTCGAGCTGCACAAGAAGGGGCAGCCGGTGCTGGTCGGTACGGCCAGCGTAGAAGCCTCCGAAACGCTTTCCCGCATGCTGAGCTTTGCCAAGGTGCCGCACGAAGTGCTGAACGCCAAGAACCACCAGCGCGAAGCCGAGATTGTGGCACGCGCCGGTCAGCGGGGTGCGGTGACTGTGTCCACCAACATGGCTGGTCGTGGTACCGACATCAAGCTGGGTGAAGGCGTGGCAGAGCTGGGCGGTCTCTTCGTTCTGGGTACAGAGCGTTATGAGTCCCGCCGCATCGACCGCCAGCTGCGCGGCCGATGCTCCCGCCAGGGTGACCCCGGCGGTTCCCAGTTCTTCCTGTCCTTTGAAGATGACCTGATGCGTAACTTCGGTGGCAGCGAGCGCATGACCAAGATGATGGACCGCTTCGGCATGCAGGAGGGTGAAGCCGTGGAGAACGTTCTCATGAACCGCATCATCGAAGGCGCGCAGAAGCGCGTGGAACAGCGCAACTACATGTGGCGCAAGCATGTGCTGGACTACGATGATGTGATGAACCAGCAGCGCATGATTGTGTACGCCATGCGCAACGATGCCCTGCTGTGCGAAGACCCCCGTGAAATGCTGTACGAATGCCTCCTGAATGGCACGCACAACAAGTGCGAGCTGTACCTCAATGAGGATGAAACCGGTGCTTTCCGCTACACCGACCTGCTGCAGTGGGTGAACTCCACCTTCCCCATGGGCTGGAGCGAGAAGGAATCCGACCTGCAGGGCAAGACCCCGGAGGAAGTGGCCGAACTCATCATCAGCCGCGTCAAGGAGATGTACGAGAAAAAGGTGGCGGGTGAGCGCCCGGACCGCATCGACCAGATGGAACGCTCCATCATGCTGCAGGCCATCGACAAGCTGTGGCAGAAGCACCTCACGGATATGGATGCCCTGCGCGAGGGGGTGCGCCTGCGTGCCCAGGGCCAGCGCGACCCGCTGGTGGAATACAAGCGCGAGGCATACAGCATCTTCGAAAGCCTGATGCAGAACATCGACTACGAGATTCTCAACGGCATGTTCCGCAGCACCACGAACCTGTCGGCCTTCGAGGACTTCCTCGCCAGCCTGCCCAGCAGCCATGCCGAGGAGGAAGATGCCGATGTGACCGATATTCTGGGCAATGGCGACCTGCTTTCTGCCCTGCGCGAGCAACTGCAGCTCATTCATGAGCGCCAGCGCGCCGCCGGGCTGGAACCCGCCCCGCTGCCCACGCTCGACGAACCCGCCGTCCCCGCCATGGAGGAAGCCGGTGAGTCTGTGAGCGGAGCCATGGCCCAGGCCGTGCCGTACAGCGAAAAGAAGATTACGCTGCCAAAGAAGAAGGTGAGCTTCAAGCTCAAGCCCTCGGCAGACAAGGAATCCTATGTCGTTCGCAACACAGGAGCCATGCCCCTTGCCGATGAGGAAGAGGGGCTGACCATCGGTGCGGTGGATTCCGGCTATGTGCCGGAGTTCTTCGCTGGAAAGGATGAGGAAAAGGCCTGATACGGCTGATATTCGGGGCGCATACTCTGCACATAGGGAGCGAGGTAGTGATGAATGTCCGTTCTGCGTTGGAGTATGTGCCTTATTTCTGTGGCCGCCTGTTTGTGGTGCATGTAGCCTCCGGGCTGCTGCAGGCCGAGGAACTGGTGGATGCCCTGCTGGATGCCGATGCGCTGCATGAAGTAGGGGTGCGCCTGGTGCTGGTGGCCGAAGGAACGGAGACGCGGCAGCTGGAGCTGCGCGCGGGCGAGTGCGAAATGCACACCGCCGTGGCTGAACTACCGCTGACGGCAGGCGCTGCCGCCGTATCCCGTGTCCGTGAAATTGTGGAACGCCGCCAGGTGGCGCTGGTGGCCGCCGGGGCAGAGGGGCGCTTTCATGAAGCCTGCGTGAGTCTGGCGCAGGAACTGGGCGCAGCTAAGTACATCTGCCTGCAGGTGGGGGAAGTGCCCTGTGTCGGCGGTGCCCCCATTTTCTCTGCCCCGGAGAGCGAGGTGGAGCAGCTCCTGCCGGATTGCAGCCACCCCGGCCTGCTTCTGCAGGCGGCGCAGGTGTGCCGCCGGGGTATTTCCCGCGTGCATCTGCTCGACGGTATGCGTCGCGGGGTTCTGCTGGATGAATTATTCTCCGAGGAAGGGGTGGGCACCATGGTGCATACCGATTCCTACCGTGAAATCCGCCCGCTCCGGGTGGATGATATACCCGAACTTCTTTCCATGATAGCCCGCAGCATGGCTGCGGCCAAGCTGGTACACCGCAGTTACGAAAGCATTTCGGAGAACCTGCAGAGCTACTACGTCTACACGCT
>CALCHQ010000010.1 GCA_937901085.1 uncultured Verrucomicrobiales bacterium
GGATGCCAGCCTGCCGCCAGTAAATAAACAGCCGAGCAGCAATGATAACCAGACAGGTGGAATTACGAATTACGAGTTACGAATTACGAAGTAAAGGGAACTCGTAAGAAAGTAAAGCCAAAGCCTGGTGGTCATAGCCTGATGGTCCCACCCGGTCCCATTCCGAACCCGGAAGTGAAACATCAGCACGTCGATGGTAGTCGGACGACAGGTCCCGCGAGAGTAGATAGCTGCCAGGGTAAATGAAGCCCGCAATCCGAAAGGATTGCGGGCTTCATCGTTTGCGGGCGAAGCACGCAAATTTCGTCCGAACGCAGTGAGGATTTCGACCGGGCAGCGACCGGATTTCGACCAGCCGCAGGCTGGATTTCGTTACCCATAGGCAGAGAGATGACTAAGCCCCCGTTCATTGGGAAACAAGAATCCCGCGAGACCCGTCTCTGCTGCTCCGCAGCTACGCCGTGGCAGGGTAGATAGCTGCCAGGATAACGATATTCAAGCCTGCGGCTTGAACGATATTTTTGCCTTTGGCAAAAACGATATTGCCCTTCGGGCAACGATATTCACGCTGCGCGTGAACGGGGGGAGGAATGTAGAATCTTGAATGTGAAGGTTCGGTTCGGCTGCGCCGCGCGGGAGGCCGGGGTGTGGCTTTCACTCCCGCTGGAAGGACTCTGGCGTGCGCTGGGGCTTTTCCCCACCGCGTGGGCCTTCCCGGCGGCTGTGTGGCGCATTGTGGGCGTGCAGAAGCATGTTCCCCTGCATCGCGTGGGGCAATGCAGGGGAACGCTGGAGAGACGGTTTATAGGTTTATTCAGGAATCAGAAGTCGTAACGCACACCGATGTCGGCGCGGAAGCCGCTGTAGTCGGGGGCGTAGGTGTAGTCTACGTCGGCGTAGAGTGTGGTGTGCTGCTCCACGGGGATGGAGATGCCTGCACCCAGCTTGTAGCCTGTGCCGGAGGAGTCGGCCGTCTTGACCTTGTAGCTGGCGCTGTTGCGGAAGGCGACCTTGGCTTCGTCGGTGGTGTCACCGAAGTCCTGGGTGACCAGGGCGCGGGCTTCTACCACGGCATTGCGTTCGTGTACGGTCTGGTACAGCACGCCCTGGTAGCGTACACCCAGAGCAACCTGGGCGTAGGTGTAGTCGTTGTTCTCGTAGGCTATGCCTGCGTCTCCGATGCTGCCTGCTTCTTCAAATGCGTCGATGGAGGCAGAGGTGAAGCTGATGCTGGCCAGGGGCTGCAGGATGTGGGTGTATTCGTAGTCCAGACCAAGGGTGTAGCCGACTTCGTAGTAAGCAGAGAGGGTGGTGCCGGTGGTGTTGCCCTTGCTTGTGTAACCCAGCACGTTGCGTTCCATTTCGATGTCGTTGTGACCGTAGGTGAAGATGAACATCTGCACCCAGCGTTCTTTCTGGTGACGGGCAAAGAAGCTGATGTACTGGGCATTGTCGGTGCCCTTGGCGTAGTCCGTACTGTCGACTTTGATGTCGGCGTAGGAGGCGCTGAAGGAGAGGCCGACTACGGTGTTGGCGGTGAGGTCGAGGTTGGCACCGACGGTGGCACCGGTGGTGTCGTAGTCGTAGCCCCATTCGTCACCCTTGCCAGTAGTGCTGGCAGAGCTGCCATCGGCCTGTGCCCAGGCCTGGATGCCTGCGTACTCCCAGTCTGTGGTCAGCCCGGCATTGGTGCCGCCGCCCATCTGGATGATGCGGTTGCGGAGGTTGTCCTGAGCGTCGCGGAGGCCGCGGCGCTGTGCATCGGCCAGCACAGCCAGGGAGGCGCCGGAGGCGGCAGAGAGGATATTCTGACGCTCGGTATTGCTGTAGCGGTTGACGTGACCGACGTATTCGTAGATTTCAGCCAGCGGGGTGCTGGTGGTGGCTCTGGCGGCAAAGGTGCTGGGGGCGCCTTCCAGGGCTTCCTGCATGGCGGCGATAGCCACGGTGCGGTTGTGGCTGTCGGACAGCTCAGCGGTGATGCCGGCTTCGTCTTCCTGACCCTTGATGGTGATGATGGTGTTGCCGTTGCCGTCTGTTGTAGTGGCGAGTTCAGCGCGCACGAAGGATTTGATGTTGAGCTGGTCGCGGGATGCATCGTAATCGTATTCGAGGTCTACACCGGAGATGAAGGAGTACTCTGTACCACCTGTAGCGATGTTGGCGAAGTCGAGGCCGTCGGCGTTCAGAACCAGCTTGTCTACGGTGAGTTTGCTGCCTTCGAAGGTGCCGCTCACCTGGACGCTTTCAACGTCGTTGGTGACGCTGACGGCATCGGCGTTGCTGCCGCCGAAGCTGGTGCTGGTGGTGGCATCGCCGGTGTTGGCGGTCTTGATGGTCACGTTGTCCAGCGTGGCTGTGGCCGAGTTCTTGAATTCGCCTTCAGCGATGGTGACATTCTTGAGGGAGGCGTTGTCGCCCACGGTGGTGCTGGTGCCTGCGGCGATGGTGACATCGGTTACGGAGGCGTTGCTGCCAACGCTGACACCTCCGGTGGTGGTGATATCGGCACCCAGCAGAACCTGGTCAGCCCCGATGGTAACGGACTTGGCTTCAATGCTGCTGGCGCTCAGGACGCGCTTGTCGTTGCTGTCGGTGTAGAAGGAGGCGTTCTTCAGTACGGCTGTGCCGTCGCTTGTGATTTCCGTGCCGCCGTCCTGGATGCTGCTGGCTTCGAGTTCGGCGGCAGACAGGTTGTATTCCTCATTCAGGTCGATGCTATCGGCCGTCAGTTTGCCGCTGGCTGCCATGCCTTCCTGGGTAATGATGGCCATGCTATCCGTAGAGGCGCCGGTGATGTAGCCGCTGATGTCGGCATCCGTCATCGAGTTGGTGATGAGCGTGCCGACTTCGGCTGCATAGGTATCAAAGCTGATGGTGACGTTTTCGCCAATCGTGTCGGCCTGGATGCCAGCGGTGTTCATGCTGACCTTGCCTTCCAGAATAGCGTCGCTGTTGCTGGCGTTCTTCCCAATGATGATGCCACCGGCGTAAACGCTGTCTGCAATAATTTCATTGGCCTGGATAGAGCCGCTGATGTCACCATATTCACCTGCACTGACTTCTCCGCCCGTGGCTGTGATGGTGTCTGCAATAAGCTTGACGTAGGAGGTGATGTCTCCTGTGGCTTCAATCTCCTTGGCCTGAACAACGGAGCTGCCGGTGGAACCTGTAATCACCATATCGCCATTTCCGTTGGCGAGTTTATTGAGGTTCAGGTTGGCTGGTGTTTCGCCATTGTCGACAATGACGGTGAAACTCGCGGTGCTGCTGTCGTCGGTGCGGATGATGGAGGCATTGGTGCCGACCTTCGTTCCAGACAAATCCATCTGGAAGAAGTTGCCGTCACTCTTGATTTCAAGGTCGCCGCCAGCGCTGAGTTCGGCGAGCTTGAGGCTTGTGTTGCCAGCCATTTCCAGTTTTACGGTGCCATCGCCCATAATGCTGATGGGAGTGCCCAGAGCGAGGATGTTGGTCAGGGCATCGTTTTTGACCGTCAGGCGGGAGCCTTCTTCTGCGCCGAAGGCAACAGCCATGCCGACGTCGCCTTCCAGAATGTTATTGGCTACGGTGGTGTTGCTGCTGTAGCTTACCTCATAGAGCCCGGTGGTGGCATCGTGGTCTTCCGGGGTGTAAAGGAAGAGCGCGCCATTGCTACCGGTGAACTGGACGGTTGCATTTGCCGGGGCGGAACCGTAGCCGCCATTGAGGAGTTTTTCAACATCTGCCGTGCCGGTGATGAGCCAGGCCATGGGGTCTGAACCAGAACCCTTGCTGTAGGTGGTAGTGGCCATCTCGGAGGTGCCGAAAGCGTCCGTCACGGTAGCACCCCAGAAACCGCCGAGTTCATTGACCATGTCGTCGGTCAGGGCAACATCCTTGAGGATTTCGATGCGGTTGGTGGTGAGCGTTTCGGTCGGAATCACAGTGACACCCGTCGGGTCATACGATTCGGTGCCGTACTGGTACTGGAAGTTGACGAGGGATGCACCGGTGAAATACAGGCTGCCGGTCTGGGTATCTTCGTTGTACACCCAGTTCAGGGTCACCTGGATATGGGGGCGGTTGGCATAGTTAATTTCGATGTCGCCCTTGCTGGTCAGCTTCTTGACGCCGGAGGAGGTGACGGCCTGCAGTGTCCACTGGCCTTCGGAAAAGACAATGGCGAACTGGTTGTCCTGGATGCCCTTGGGCTTGCGTACCTTGTCGCCCCTGATGTCGTTGGAATAGAACGGGACATCGACATTGCCGAAGACGATGGAACCGCCTGCGAATTCACCATCGTCAACGTTATAGGGGTTGAATTTGCCGGAGATGCTCATGACCCAGCTGGAGGTCATGCTGGGGGCAGTAATGGCGGTTTTGGCTTCTCCTTCCAGCACTTCGTAGTACTTGTCGGTCGACTGGACGAGGTAATCATACGCTGCCGGAGCGGCTGCCTGGGCGGAGTAGGAGGTGGCAGTAAGGGCGAATACCGCCAGGAGGGCAGTACGGAGGCCTTTGGGGAGATGGAGTTTCATGGTAATTCTTGATTGAAAATGGCTGGAGACAGTAATCCTGCTCACTACTCACTCTATCAAAAGCGCTCCGGGGACGCAAGGTAAAAATGCCCGTTCGTGGAAAAACTGGAAAAAATCAGGTGTCCAGCGCGTAGCGGGCGGCCGCAACGGCCAGGAAGACGGCGGTTTCCACGCGCAGGATAATGGGGCCGAGGCTGGTGGGGGCGTAGCCCGCGGCTTCGGCGGCTGTGTATTCGGTGGGGGAGAAATCTCCCTCCGGACCGATGAGCAGCACGCATTCCTGCAGTCTGGCGTTGCGGGCTGTTTCCAGCAGTTCGCGCAGGGGGCGGGCATGGGGCACAATGGCGCATTGAAGTTTAAGCCCGGCTAAATCGTTGCGCTGGAGGAAGCTGGTGTAGGACTGCGGAGTTTCGACCACGGGCAGGGTGTTGACGCCGCATTGCTTGCAGGCTTCCAGCACGGTGCGGCTCCATTTGGCGGCTTTGGCGGCGGCATCCCTGGCATCGAGGCGCACGATGGTGCGCTCGGTGATGAGGGGGATGATGCGCTGCACGCCCATTTCCACGGCTTTCTGGACGATGAGGTCCATGTTGGTGCCCTTGGGGATGGCGAGCGCCAGGGTGATGCCGGCAGTGCGGGGGAGCGGGGGCAGGGGGCAGATTCCGGTGAGCTGCAGGTGGCTGCTGCCGCTGGTGGCAGCGATGCGGGCCCGCGCAGCCTGCCCGCAGCCGTTGAAGACTTCGCAGCAGTCTCCCGCGCGCAGGCGCATGACTTTGAGCGCGTGGCGGGCTTCCTCACCCTCGATGTCGAGGATGGTGGCGGCCTGCAGATCGGCTCCCTGGACGTAGCACCTGTGCATGGGGCGGCTGGATGGGTTTATTTCAGGAAGCGGGCGGCGCGCTTGCGGAATTCGGCCACTTCGGGCTGGTTGTTTTCCTTGAGTTCCTTGCCGAAGGCTTTGAGGGCTTTTTCCTGGGAGGAGGAGAGCCTGGTGGGTGTTTCTACCAGGACTTCCACCATGAGGTCGCCGCGACCGCTGCCTTTGAGGCTGGGCATGCCCTTGCCGCGTACGCGGAAGATGGTGTTGCTCTGCGTGCCGGCAGGGAGTTTGAGCTTGGCGGGGCCATCCAGCGTGGGGATGGTCATTTCGCCGCCCATGACGGCATCCATGAAGGGGACGGGCACGCTGCAATGCAGGTCCATGCCGTCGCGGGTAAAGATGTCGTGCGGCTTGACTTCGATGAAGACGTAGAGGTCACCGGTTTCCCCGCCGTGGGTGCCGGCATCGCCGTTGCCGGTGGAGCGCAGCTTGGTGCCGGTGTTGACCCCGGCCGGTACGCGCAGGGAGATTTTCACATCTTTGTGGACGCGGCCTTCGCCGTGGCACTTGGGGCAGGGGTTGCTGATGGTCTGGCCGGCGCCGCGGCAGGTGGGGCAGGTGCTTTGCTGTACAAAGAAGCCGCTCTGGCGGGTGACCACGCCTGTGCCGTGGCAGGTGGGGCAGGTCTGGAAGCCGGCGCGGCCATCTCTGGAGCCGGTGGCGCTGCATTCCTCACAGGGGACAAGGCGTTCGACCTCCAGGGTCTTGGTGCAGCCCTCAGCTGCTTCTTCGAGTGTGATTTCCAGGTCGGTCCGCAGGTCGGAACCGGGGCGGCGCGGGTCTGCTTTGCGGCGCTGGCCGCCGCCCATGCCGCCGAAACCGCCGAAAGCGCCGCCGAAAATCTGCGAGAAGAGGTCGGCGGGGTCGGTGAATCCGCCGAAACCGCCGGGGCCGAAGCCTACGTCGGTACCGGTATAGGCCATCTGTACGCCGTCGATATAGACGTTATAGGTTTCACCCTGGAGGAAGGCTGCGACATCAACGTTACACCTGCTTGGGAGCGCGGAATCGTCGGAAACGAAAATGTGATTGTGGCAGTCATTGACAGCGGAGTCGATGTAGCTCATGAAGACCTCAAGGACAATATCTGGCAGGGTACTGATGATAAGGGAAACGTCATCAACGGATATAACGCTTTCCAAGAGAATCACAAGATCAATCCGGAAGATCATGGTACACATGTAGCAGGAACCATTGCTGCTGTGAACAACAACGGTATCGGCGTCAGCGGCATTGCAGGCGGAGACGCAGCTGCCGGCAAGAAAGGAGTAAAGATCATGTCATGCGTGATCTTCGACGGCGACCATATGGGTAACGAGGCACAGGCTCTCGTATGGGCTGCCGACAATGGAGCAGTCATCGCTCAGAACAGCTGGGGCTACCTCTCGGGAAACAATCTTAAAGACACTCCTGAATATACTAAGAAGGCAATCGACTATTTCGTCAAATATGCGGGATGTGATGAGGATGGAAACCAGCTTCCAGATAGCCCTATGAAGGGTGGCGTAGCGATTTTCGCATCAGGAAACGACGGTCTGCCTGTGGGATATCCTGCTTCATATGAAAATTGCGTGGCAGTTTCGTCAGTCGCAGGTGACTATGAAATGGCCTACTATTCAAACTTCGGCGATTGGGTGGACATTATGGCTCCAGGCGGAGACACCCAGAAGAATCAGATGGTACTCAGTACCGTTCCGAACAACAGCTATGACCGCATGCAGGGCACCTCGATGGCATGTCCTCATGTAAGCGGCGTTGCCGCATTGATCGTCTCTGAATTCGGTGGTCCCGGATTTACAAGAGAGGATCTCATCGACAGACTTTTAAAGACAGCATCAGACATATCACTGCCCGCAAACGAGATGGGCCACGGACTGGTAAACGCA
>CALCHQ010000011.1 GCA_937901085.1 uncultured Verrucomicrobiales bacterium
CATACCGCATTCTCGGGGATGAGGAGGAACGCCGCCTGTACGATGAAAGCCGCGAACGCGAGATGCGTTATGCCGGTGCCCCGGAGCTGGCGGGCATGCAGCGGCCACCTGTGCGTTTTTCCGCCCGCCGGGGACGCAACCGGGCAGAGCGCCGGGGCGAAACGATTGCACCGCGCCGCCGGTTCACTATTCTGCCAGCCCGCAAGAAAATGCCCTGGTGGGTGGCATGGGCCATGGGGTTGTTCTGGCTGAGCGCGCTGGCGCCCTTTGTGTTGCGCACGATTAACCTTGGAACGAGGTCAAATCCGCCTGCGGCCAAGGCAGAAAAGCCTGAGCCGGATGCCGAGGTGGTGCGTGAGCGCCTGGCGCGCATGCGGGCAGATTTGGAAAAGGCGGCAGCTGCGGGCGATGCCCGTGCACAGCTTCGCATGGGGCTTCTCCTGTATTCCGGCAGCGCCGGGGTGCAGATGGACCGGGAAGCTGCCCGGGTGTGGTGGGAGAAATCTGCCGCGCAGGGCAATAAGGCTGCTGCTTACTACCTGCAGCATTGCGATTTCAAGATGCCGGAACCCTTGCCGGAAAATAGCGAGCCTTAATCAGGCTTTTTCCTTTGTTGCCGCCTTTTTGCGGGGCTTTGCCTTGCGGCGTTTGCGGGTGGTCTTGCGCTTGCGGCGGGGGGCATTGATGCGCTGCATTTCCACCTGCATGAGCAGCAGGGTGAACATGGACGCAGGGCTGATTTCCACTGCGGCTACCTGCGATACGGCTTCTGCAAGCTGTACCATTTTCTCCAGAAGAGTATCGTATTCAGCTGCATCTGTGCCGATGCCGGCATCTGTGAGCAGGGTGTGCAGCTGCAGCAGGTGGCGGAACATGCACAGCCAGTTTTCCTTCGGACCGGCGGAGAGACTGGTCATCAATGCATCGGGCAGGGCGTTGAGGCATTTCTCAATTTTCCGGAGCTGGGCCAGGCGGGTGCGGTCCTTGCAGCCGGCGGAAGCAGCCTCCAGCATATAGCGGAGGGGCGTTTCCAGATTTCCGAATGCCTCCAGGGCTTCCACAGGTACCCGCCCGGGTTCATGCACCGCATTGCTTCTTCTGGCAACTTTGGAAAACAGTTTCACAAAAATGATTGCCAGGCCACCGGCGAGAACACCGCCGCCCTTTACAATCAGTCCCATATTCCAAAGATCCTTGATAATATGCTCCGATGTCATGGGTGCCACCAGAATCATATGGCACAGAGAACTTCCGATTACACCGGAGAAAGTTGCTATGTCAATAATTGAGGAATAA
>CALCHQ010000012.1 GCA_937901085.1 uncultured Verrucomicrobiales bacterium
ATCAGATAGATGGCCTGCAGGTTTTCAAGTCTTTGTGCGCCGTCTTCCATGGCATGGAAAATATCCCGCAGGCCGGTTTCCTCCAGCACCCGGCGCACAAGGACACCTGCGTGCTCCTGCCGGGCGGCTGTGCTGCATATTTCCCTGCGGTCTGGCCGCAGGGCGCTGCATGCCGGCAGATGGCTGCGGACGGTTCTGGGGACGCACAACTGCCTGCACAGGGCGCTGGTGCAGCACGGGTTTGTGGCCGATGGAAGGCTTATGATTCACGGCGGGCCGCTGATTCACCGCCGGTTTGTGATTTACAGCAGGTCTATGATTTACTGCCGGTTTATGGTGTACAACGGGTTTGTGGTGCACAGCAGGTTTGTGGAGCACAGCAGGTTTGTGGTGCACAGCGGGGCGATGAGGTGCCGGGGCGTGAATATGAGCATGCGAGTGTGGGCGCACCCCAGGGCGATGCCCCGCCGGGAAATGGGGCGGACAACTCACGCGGCGCACATGGTGCGGGTAGTGCCAGTGCCCGCAATACCAGGATGCAGGGCCCCAGTTCGGCACCAGACAGGAAGCCGTAAGCGCGCTGAACGAGAACACCGCTACACCCGCAGCCGTGTAACCATACACCGGCTGGCCGTAATAGTAACCAAAAATCGGGAAACCGTTGGCATCATAGCTCGCGTTGGTCCAGGAGACTGAGGTACTCCACCCGTGGCCACCCACTCCCACCGAGGTACTCGTGTACATGGGATAATCATTCACCACGCAGCTGCTGAGCATGACTGCGGCCCCACACACCAGGGCGATATTCTTGAGGTCCATTTTCATAAAATTCTTCCGCTTACATGATGAAAGCGTGCAGCAGAATCTTATTTATTTGAAAATTACAAACTTTTTTCCAGATTTTCGAGATACGCCTCCGTTTCACCTGGTTTCAGCGAGAACTTACGGGCAAAGAAAGCGCCGCTCTGGCGGATTTCCGGCCAGTGTTCAGGCTGCAGGTCCATGGGAGAAGGCGCATCCGGGAACGGCCATTTGAGAAAGCGCTTGTTATCATTAACCGCCTGCGAATCGTAGCCGATACGCTCCAGACAGGTCTGAATGAATATCTCATCGGAACAGAAGCTGTGCCGGAAGAATCTGCAGAAGAACAGGTGTTTCTCCGCATATTCCGCAATCGCAGCCACGCATTCGCCCGTGAGCGACCACCACTGTGCCCCACCATAAAAGGGTTTGAACAGGTAATAAAGGGGGCGGCGTATCCTCAAGCGACGCCATTTGTTGGTATACCACCAGAACCACTTGTGCCACGGGCTGTGCTTGCTCACTATCCAGCGCGGATACCAGACACACACGCGGTGCATTCCGCCATCCCGCCTCCAGCGCTCATGGTATGGCAGTGCAAAGCATTCGATGAACTGCTGCTGCTGCTGATAGGCTGTTTCCAACCGTGCATCCAACTCAGAAACAGGTATGGCAGGCAGACACTGACCACTGATTGAGTGTACATAG
>CALCHQ010000013.1 GCA_937901085.1 uncultured Verrucomicrobiales bacterium
TGATGGCTCGAAGATAGGCATCATAGCAAACTTACCATAGAAACGAGAGTCCTGCTCGTTCTGTGATGAGTGCATAGATGGGTCGTCAGCAGCAACCACAACCAAACCGCCGTTAACACCTGTCATAGCAGAGTTTACGAATGGGTCGGCAGCGACATTCATACCCACATGCTTCATACACACCAGGGCGCGCTTGCCCATGTACGACATACCGAGAGCACCCTCCATAGCGGTCTTCTCGTTAGTAGCCCAGCGGCAGCAGATCTTGTTCTCTGCATCACCGCGCTTCTCCTCGCGGAGCTGGAGCAGCCCGGCCTGCACCAGACGCAGCACCACGGCCCAGGCTATGATGCCGAGCAGCAGGAAACGCAGCAGCCCGAACTCTGCCAGCCAGGGGGTGTTCCAGACCAGATGGAGCAATACGGGAACAAGGGCAATGCGGAGGAAGCGGAAATCGAGCAGGGCAGCCCAGTCAATGCTGGTGTCATGGTAGTCGCGCAGCCCGGCATCCATGCGCTGCTTGAGCACATGCCAATATGCCCCGGCGGTAATGGCGGTCCACACAATGTGCCCGAAGGGCGTGATGAGCGCCCGCACCTGCATCACGGCATCGGGGTCGATGCTGCTGGCATTCATCGCAATGGCGTGCCCGTGCGCCGGGTTGATGGGGGTAATCAGCTCTGCTGCGGTGGAGCTGGTGATGAGCTTCACAATTTCGTTGAAGGTATAGCCGGAGCTTTCAAAGGCGGCAAAGCCGGCACCCACACCGGCGCCGAGCATGAGCCCGGTGAGAATGCGGCCATTGCGGCGGCTGCCAGCAATGAGGATGACCGCCAGCAGCTTGGCGGGTTCCTCGATGGCCACCAGCACCGGGCTGAGCTCCACCAGAATCAATGCAAAGATGAGCGATATCAACCCGCCGTAGAACATGGCGCGCATCAGCTCCAGAAAGGGGACCTCCCGCCGCACATTCAGCTCAAAGAACAGCACCGCCACGCAGAAAGGAATGGCAAAATTGCCCACAAACATGAGCCCGGGGATGAGGTGCGGGTTATGAAAGGTGCTGCTGGCCCAGTTGAAACCTACATACAGCACAATGCAGCTGAGCAGAAGCCGGGCAAAAATCCAGGGGCTCGGCCAGCTGCTGCTTACCGCATGCAGAGGGGGAGTGGTGGCCTGGGTGCCGCAGCTGGGCATGGACGGCATTTGGTGGACCACGTTCCTGACGTGGATCATCAGCGCCGGTTTCTGCATGCTGCGCTATGCGACCTGGGGCAACAAGGCCGATTTCTCCAAGAGCTACCGCCTTTTCGTGTCTGAGCTTATTTTTTA
>CALCHQ010000014.1 GCA_937901085.1 uncultured Verrucomicrobiales bacterium
GGGAAGCCTTATTTTATCTGCCCTATTTTTTCTTGAGCGGCACCGCGTGGAATGGCTGGGGAGGAGTGCCGGTAAAACGCGGATTCATGGAGGCGATATTGGCATTGGAAATCTCAAAGGTGAATTCGCCGCCACGAGCCTCATCTGCGGTATCCAGAATGTGGTCGAACACACATACGGGGTGATTGCCCGGAGTTTCAGGCATCACAAACACGCCGATACCCATGCTGGGGTGTTCCAGTTTTTCGTGGGTGCGGATGGTGTAGCTGATGGTGTTCTTACCCCGGCGCAGACCGCCGGAAATCACATCGGCGCGGCGTTCATCATCGAAAGAATGCACTGAAACACCGTTAATCTTCATATCAATGGCACGCCCGGGGGCATCCACAAACACCTTGCCGATAAGCTGCGGCGCACCACAGAGAGCAGGCACGGCGGGGGCTGCCTCATACGGATGGAAGCCATCCTGCTCCTTCAACACGCTGATGTCCCCCTTCAGCAGGCGTTCCTTCACCTTGGGCAGCTGAGCCAGGTTGAACATGCGGCTCTGGTCAAACTTCCATTTGCCATCCTCAAATACAAAAAGCAGAACAAATGCTGAGTCACTTGCTGCATCCTGCCCCAGCTGCACCTTGCCCACATAGGTGCTGGCCAGCGTGCGGTTATTGCAACCTGTAATGGAACCCACATATCTGAATGCATCCAGACGCGGCGGCTCAGGCTGGTTGCGGAAATAATCTGCCGGGAAGTCGCCTTTCTGCGAAACCACCAGATTCCGCACCTTGACCTGGCGGGACTTGGTGGTGGCAGAGCGCCAGGCAGCTTCATTCTCGCGCACCAGGCCTATGCGCCAGGTGCTGTACACGCGCTCTGCGGTGGCACGCGCCGTTTTCTGGTCTGGTTCACCCAGTGTGGGAGCCGCTGCGCATATGGGGCTCATCACAAACATGTTTGCAAGAAACAGAGAGCTGGCAAAAAAAATAGCTTTCATATCTGTTTAGAACCTACAACAGGCTTGCTTTTCTGGCAAGAAAA
>CALCHQ010000015.1 GCA_937901085.1 uncultured Verrucomicrobiales bacterium
CAGGTAGCGGATGCCCTCTGCCGTGCTGGCATTTCTGGCGGTGCCATTCAGGTGCATGTGGGCCAGAATCAGCTGGGCCGGGATGGAATCATCATCGGCCATGCGCTCGAGCCAGTGCAGCGCGCCACTGAGATTGCCGGCGCGCGCTTCCATCTGCACCAGGGTCTGGCAGGCGTTGTCGTTGCCTTCGTCCACAGCCGCAGCGTACCATGTGCGGGCCTTGGAAAGCGAGCGTTTCACACCGAGACCGCGCTCATAGCAGAGGCCGATGGCGGCCATGGCCCTGGGTTCTTTGTTTTCTGCGGCCTTGGAAAACCAGTGGAACGCGCGGTTGTAGGAGCGGACGGCTCCTTTCTGCCCGGTGAGGAAACGGCGGCCGTATTCATACTGAGCCACGGGGTCTCCTTTCACGGCCGCGCGGCGCAGCTGGTAAATATTATGGCAACCTGTGAAAAGCAACAGAGCCAGAGCTATGAAGGCAAGACGCATCATCTGAAATAATTCTGTTGTTTCTCACTAATCGGCATGCCGAGGCGCTGCATGACTTCCAGCATATCCTCCCACAAAGCGCGGCGGGAAGAAAGCGACTCGTTCCGCAGCAGATAACTGGGGTGATAGGTCACCCGCACCGGCACTCCCTGGCATTCGTACCATTGCCCGCGCAAGGCGTGCCCAGAAGCCCCTTAGCCGAACTGCCGCCAAGGCAGACAATGCAGGTGGGCTGGATGGCTCGGATTTCGGCCATAATCAAGGGCTGACAAGCGGCCAGCTCCTCCGGCGAGGGCGCACGATTGGCAGTGCCCTGATTCTCCCCGATGGAGGGCCGGAACTTGCATACATTGGAAATATAGACATCGCTGCGCTGCAGGCCCATGGCGCCCAGTATGCGCGTGAGCAACTGACCCGCGGGACCGACAAAGGGCTCACCCTGGCGTTCTTCCTCATAGCCGGGGGCTTCGCCCACCAGCATGAGGCGGGCGTGCGGATTCCCCACGGCAAATACCATGGTATCCCGCAAGGTGCCCAGGCGGCGTGCCGGCTTCCAGTCTGCCGCACGCTGGCGCAGATATGCCAGTTTCTCCTCCACGCTCATTTCCTCCTGCGGGGGAGGCGCCGGGACAGGGGCTGCATTCCCTCCACCCTGCCGGGCATCCTGCATCCACTGGCGCAGAATTCCGCGGGCATCATCATCCACAGCCAGGCGAGCCTGCCCGGCCTCTACCATGTGGGTAAGGGTCTCTACGGCAAGCTGCTTGAGAGTGGTCATGCTTACATTCTAGCACAAGCGTTCCGAATAGCAAGGAAAAGCGTGTTCTGCAACTGACTCTTTGCAAATTGCACTTCCGCACAAAGCGTTCTACTGTCCCTTATTTCGCTTGCGAGACGGGGGATGAATATGATACATTATCAGCCTGATGGCTACTCTCTGCATACTGGATGGCATGGCGCTCATTTACCGCGCCTTTTACGCCTTTATCAACAACCCGATGCGAAACTCCACGGGGCTGAACACCTCTGCCATGTTCGGCTTCATCAACACCGTGGTGCATCTCATTGAAAAAGAAAAGCCCACGCATATTGTAGCCTGTCTGGACCCCAGTGGTCCCACCTTCCGCCACGAGCGATTCCCGGAATACAAGGCCAACCGCCAGGCCA
>CALCHQ010000016.1 GCA_937901085.1 uncultured Verrucomicrobiales bacterium
GCATGCGGTGAGTTTTGCGAAATGATTGAATACACAGTACCTTGTGCGTTTTTCTTTTATTCGTCAAAAAGGTTGTATACAGGATTTCCCGCATTACTGACAGAAAGTCCTTTTCCTTTTTTTCCATGTGTTAGTTAATCTGCCATTGCAAGTGCTTGACATGTGGTATATAATTCAAGCATGGCCACTAAGTGGAAAATTACTTCTGTTTATGACGATAACCGCGTTCCTTGCTCCAAGAAAGGCTCGGTGAGGGCATGGACAGATACGGAAGAGCCAGAACTTGAAAAACTGGCAAAAGGAGCTACCGCAGTTGCCCGGGAAAGCATGAAACACATCAATGTCGAAAAAGCACGGGCCTGTCGCAGGCAAATGATTCAGGAACTCCTTTCAGCCAAATGACCCCAGTTCGTCAGCCTGTACTCATTATTCTTGCCGGCCCTAATGGTTCGGGTAAAACGACTTTTACTACACAATTGCGGAAGCATGAATGGGGGAGAGATTGTTTAATACTTAATGCCGATGAGTTGGCTGAAGAACTTGGTGACTGGAATGATGCATCCTGTATACTCCAAGCGCAGCAACAGGTGCGGCAAATGTTACAGGAGGCATTAAATAAGCGGGTAGACATCATATACGAAACCGTTTTTTCACATCCCTCAAAGCTGGAACTCATCCGCGAAGCTCGCCAGCTGGGGTACTTTGTGCGTCTTTTCTTTATCTGTACTGAATCTCCCCGAATCAATGTAGATCGTGTTGCCGAGCGATTTTCCAAAGGCGGACACACAGTGCCTGGAAGCAAGGTGAGTAGCCGCTACGCCCGTGCCATGCTATATGGAGCAGAGGCCTTACATATGGTGCAACGTGGCTATGTGTATGATAACTCCAGGCAGGCAACTGAAACGGAAAGCGCGTTTCAGTTGCTGTTTCGTACCATGGATGGAGTGCAAATCAAGTTGTACAGCAATCCTGCCACATGGGCGCAAGCATATCGCTATTTTCTCCAGGATGTAGCAGGCGATGTCGATGATTCATGACTGTCTGCCCCTCTACACGAATCATGTAATTTTGTAAAAAGCAAATCAGGCACTCTGCTTTGCAGGGTGCCTGATTGTTTGAGGAATACTCTTGTTCTCTTTACTTGCGGCGGCGACGTGCAGCCAGACCAGCGAGGGCAAGCAGAGAAAGCGAAGCCGTGGTCGGCTCAGGGATGTTGTCGCTCGGAGCAGCAGCAGTCCAGGTCAGAGCCAGACCATTGAGCGGGGTGCGATTGCCATTGTTGGATGCACCATCAATCGTCACTGTCAGCGTGCCTTCGGTCACCAGAATCTGGCTGACATCAAAGGTGTAACCTTCCGTGGTGGGAGCAGAGTTGTTTGTCGTGGTCTGCTTGAGAGAAGCCACGCCAGCAGCGTTGCCGGTGGAAGAGCTGCCAAGGTCTGCGGAAGCCCATGTGGTTTCCGTGATGTCAGCACCACCCAGCGTAAGCGTGATGGCGGTAGTCATGTTATCTGCGCCCATATAACCGCCCAGAACGCTCAGATCATAGTAGCCGGATTCAAGGCCGGTAAAGGTAATGGTGTAGGTGTCACCATCATTCTGCTGACACTGGGAAGTAAGGCCATCTTTGAAAGTATCGCCCCAGCCGGTCGGAGCGGATTCCATCATGCAGAGCCATGCTTTACCATCCCAGCCGCCCGGAATGGTGGAAGAGGTGTACTGAGTGGAGGTATTGTTCATACCGCCGGAAGTTCCTTCCTGAGTAAAGGAGTAAGAACCCGTCAGCCCCTTCAGTTCACCAGATGTCGAGAACGTACCTTTGTAATCACCAGTCTTGTTGATGTTGATGACATTAGCGTCGGTAGCAGCTTCGTAACCGAAGTCGAACACAACGCTCTTTTCTGCACCCATGGCAACGCCAGCGAGGGCGAGCAGAGCTATCATTGTCTTTTTCATAATGTGTGTAGGTATTAGGTTTGAGTTATGCACCTGCAGGGCGACTTCCTCGCGCGTTGGAATGGTTCGGCCATGCGGCTGCGGGCAGCATTGTAAAGCATTTCATATGCGATATACGCTTTTTTACCCCTTGCGTTGCCCCTTACCGATTCTAGTTCTAGTGAATTCACCTTCCCCCTTTTGGATATCCGCTGAAGCGCTTTTGGCATCTGCCCATTTTGCTCTGTGAATCTAAATTTTATTCAGAAGTAAATCTTATGCATTGCATTTAAGGAGAGAAGATGCAAAAAACAGAGCTTTTCCCACCTTGTCGCGCCATGTGGTTTTGCGATGTTTTCCGGGAATAAATCAAGATTGGTTAACTAACTGAACAAACAGGCGCTTACGATAGATAAAAAATGGTTAATTTTTTTCAAAAAGACTGGACAT
>CALCHQ010000017.1 GCA_937901085.1 uncultured Verrucomicrobiales bacterium
CTATATCAAGTCGAAGTCGGCATAATCCGATTTTTATTTAATTTGCCGACCCGTTTGCAGAGCATTTTCCTGGATGGCCACTTCGCCCTCGAACAGACAGTGCGTAACCGCTCTGGCCGTTTCTTCACCTTCAATGGTACTGCCGGTGTATGGCGCAAGCAGGCTATTGTGGATGCCGGTGGTTGGGAGCACGATACCATTACCGAGGATATGGACCTCTCTTACCGCGTGCAGATGAAAGGCTGGAACTTCGTCTACCTTAATGACTATGTAACCCCCGCCGAGCTGCCGGAGGATATGGACGGCTTCAAAGCCCAGCAGCACCGCTGGACGAAGGGCTGCATTCAGGTGTGCCGCAAGATGCTGCTGGATATCTGGCGCTCCAATGCGCCGTTCAAGGCCAAGATGGAGGCTACCACGCACCTGACCTGCAACTATTCCTACCTGGCGCTGATTCTGCTCTGCTTCCTGGTGATGCCGGTCTGCACGGGCATGGTGGCACCCACGGGGGCCTGGGCCTGGGACCAGTGGCAGATGATGCTGCTGACCTTTACGCTGTTCTTCTTTGCCACGGTATCGGTGTGCCTGTTCTATGTGGCTGCGGAAATCATAGTGCGTCCGCGCCGCTGGTACATGGTGTTCCCGCTCATGATTCCCCTGCTGGCTCTCGGTGTGGGCATGGCTGTGAACAATGCCAAGGCAGTGCTGGAGGCCATGGCTGGTCAGCAGAGCGAGTTCGTGCGTACGCCGAAATTCGGCGAGTCCAACCAGGGAGCCCTCTCCATCGAGAAGCGAGCCAAGGGTTACAAGGCCATCAAGTCGATTCTGGTGCCGGTGCTGGAGCTCTGCTTTGCCATCTTCTTTGGCTGCGTGGAGTATGTGAACCTGCGCAATGGTAATTACCTGACCTTTGTGCTGATGACTCCCTTCCTTGGTTTCTTCTACACCAGCTTTGCTTCCATTGCCCGCCTGGTGGATGGTGCCGTGCAGAAGCGCCGAGTTGTCAAGAATGCCTGAGCCTGAACTTTTCTGAATTCCGCCTATGCCCCTGACCAATCATAAGTTTTTGCGCGTGACGCTCTGCCTGCTGGCCGGAGCCTGTGTCATGCTCAATTCCTGCCGTGGGTTGCGCCAGAAGAATCGTCTGTATGCGGAGGATATCCCCCCGAGCGCCGTGGTGCGCGATGGCGTGGCGGTGACTCTGAGCGACCAGAAGCTGACGGTCTTCAAGGAGGGCAAGAAGGTTAAGGATTACAGTATCAGTTCGTCCAAATTCGGTATTGGGGGCAAAGTCGGTAGCCATTATACCCCGGTGGGCGTGCATGCTGTTACAAAAAAA
>CALCHQ010000018.1 GCA_937901085.1 uncultured Verrucomicrobiales bacterium
TGAACGTAGCTACCGCCGTTTCCTCTGCGGATACGAATCCGCTTTTGACGAGATCCTGACCCAATACCGCCTGAGCCTGATCTTTTTCATTGACCGCATCGTACACGATCCCTATGCCGCCGAGGATATCGCCAAGGCTATTCTGGGAGAATAAAGCTTGCATACGATTCACATAGATATCCCCACTCAGCGGCTGGAATTGAGGGATGCCACAGGCAAGCCCCTGTTTGCGGCTACATGCAGCACCGGGGCAGCCGGCACCGGCTCCGAGCCCGGCAGTGGGCGCACCCCGCTGGGGCATTTTGAGATTTGCAGCAAACATGGGGAAAACGCGCCGCTTGCCACCGTGTTCCGCGGCAGATTGCCCGTGGGGCTGCACCCGGAGGCCAGCCAGGGGGAAGATGCCATTCTGGCCCGCATTCTCTGCCTGCACGGGCTGGAACCCCACAATGCCAACACCCGCTCGCGCTACATCTACATACACGGCACGGCCGATACAGCCCGGCTGGGCACGCCGGTCTCGCACGGCTGCATCCGGCTCTCTCCGCAGGACGCGGCTGAGCTTTTTGAGCTGGTGCCCCTGGGCACCCGGGTGTACATCAGTTGATATGCTGCCCGGTTTCCGGCATGGCAATGACGCGAGGCGCCACGGCAGCCAGCATGCGGAGCGGTCCCGCAGCCACCCAGGCAGCCAGCAGCTTGAACACCACGCTGCACAATAAGATGCCGGGGGCATCACACACCAGCGCAGGCAGCAGGAACAAGGGCAGCGCAATGACCCGCAACTGCAATTGCCACGGTGCAGCAGCCATTCGCAGCACATTCACCACCGCCGCAACCACCAGCAGCACACCGAGTATGAGCGGAAGCTCTGCCTGGCGATACAACAAGAGCTCGCCGCTCAGCATGCTGTACACCCAGCATACAGGAGCCAGCGGCGCCAGCAAGGCACCTACCCGCACCAGCCAGCGCGCCACAAAATTGCCCTGCCCGGCCAGCAGAACCGGCTGGCACCACGCCGCCAGCACCACCAGCAAGGCCAGCGCCAGCTGCAGCAGAAAAGCCGAGGCCATACCACAGGCTATACCGGCCAGCGGCATATGCAGCGGCAGCAGCACCAGCTCAGCCAGCGCCAGCACGGCACATGCCGTGAGCACATGGCGCAGCGCCGTGGCAGCATAGGCCACAGCGGTTTTCACAGGCGGCAGCAGGTGGTATTCAATCGCCATCGGTCGGGGGATTTTCCTGCTCTTCTCCGGACTGCTGCGGCGCAAACCCCATCGGGAAACGGGCCTTGCCGCTCATATCGGTAAGCACGCGGCACTGCTCATACCCCAGGGACTCCATCATCTCCCGGGTGGCATACCCCTGGTCATACCCTACCTCAAGCATCACCAGCGCACGGGGCGCCAGGTGCGGCAGAGCATCCTTCAGAAAACGGCGCACAATATCCAGGCCATCAGGTCCTCCATAGAGTGCCGTTGCGGGGTCGTGCTGCACCTCGATGGAGACAGATTCGGCCTCCGGCACATATGGCAGGTTGGCCAGCACCAGGTCAAAGAGACCTTCCGGCGGCTGCACGGCACCTTCCTCCGGGGAATCCCAGGCGGCAAACAAATCGCTCCTGTATGTCTTGACCCGTGCGCCCAGACTCGTGGCATTCTCCAGAGTGAGCGAGAGAGCAGCCTCCGATATATCGGCCATGATGACCTCCGGCGCCTGGCGCGCCAGCTCCAGCGCCAGCGTAATGCCGA
>CALCHQ010000019.1 GCA_937901085.1 uncultured Verrucomicrobiales bacterium
GGCAGCAAAAGCACCACCCTGCTCGTGACGCGGCAGAATCGTACGGATGGAAGGCTCGTGACTCAGTGCCTGGTGCATGGGCATGCTGGCACCACCGGGATAAGCAAATACCACATCCACACCCTCTCGCACTAGGCTCTGTACGAGGGCTTCGGCCCCGGTCATCATTATTCCCTCAGACTTGGACTTGCATGTGGACTCGTTGTTCATGATATATTGTATGTTATGTGGTTTCTGGCGGAAGTTTTCTTATCAACTCCGCACTTGCGCGCGATTATATCAAACCGCACACCATATGAAAAGCATATTTTGCGACACCGAAAAAGCTTTATTCAATTACTTAGCACTTCCTTACCGGGACGGATAGGAAATGAGGACCTCATTTCCGCAATCCAGCATCATGGCAAGCTCATTCAGGTCCTTCTGGTCCATGCGGAATTTCACGCTGCCATGCCCATTCTGACCAGAACTGATGACTACGCCATTGGAAAGTACCAGAACCCGTTCCGATGCAGGATACTGAGGTGAGCGAGGAAGCACTGCCAATCCATTCAGATACCCCTCCCGGGCAGCAACCTTCACTTTTTCCGTCTTCTGGCGATTCCTGGGCACTTCATCCATACTGGTAATGGGATAATCTGCCACCAGCTGCTGGCCATCCCATACAGAAATCTCGCGCTGCAGCGGGCGAATCTCCATACGCAGACGCATAGGTACAACAACCAGCTTCTGCCCCACCTGCAAAGCAGACGGCTCCACAATTCCATTCAGCATCATCAGCACATCCTGCGGACAATTCTGCTGAGCCGCTATCTTCGCCATATTATCCCCCTTGCGAACCGTATAGACCACAGCCCCGGGATGCATGCGTGACAAATACCGAGGCACATTCACGCGGCCGCATATCTGCCTTGCCTCGCGCCCGGCGATTCCTTCATCCGTCACATATGGCTGAAGCAGCAGCACCGCTTCACCGCCTTTCTGTGCAGCCATCAGCTGGCGCGCCTGCTCCAGTTCCTCTGGTCTCCGGGGCCAAAGGGAAAAATTATCGGCCGCAGGCACGGGAAGCAATAAACTAAATAAGACCGCGACGCTTAAAATCGAATACGTTGATTTCATGGGACTGCTGAATCATTTCCAACATAAAACTGAGAAGAGACACTTCCCAGGCACTATCTACACCAAAGATAACCGCTCTGAAAGGATCCCCGGATGAAAGCGCTTCTTTCACGACCCTGTCCTGAACCTCCATGGCAGAATCGTGCACCAGTTCTTCATGCACATCTGAGCGACCAAAACGGAACCCATACTTGAACAAAGCCTGCAAACGGGCACCGTTCGCTTCCATCCATTCAAAAAACCTGGCAGCATCGGAACTGAATCCATCTGTCTCGATACCGCGCAAATCGGCTGGGCGCAATATACGCGGGCGATTTGCCTCTACCCAGCC
>CALCHQ010000020.1 GCA_937901085.1 uncultured Verrucomicrobiales bacterium
ATATGAAAGTTGACCGCGATGTGACCGGGGAGGCTTTTGGGAGCGATGAGAGATTCGATCGCAGCGTGCTTAGCGTAAGGGATAGGGCGGCCTTTGGGGCCAAGCCAGCTATCTACGGTTCGTTTTCCAACGTGGAGGTGCTCGGCCAGAGTTACGCGAGAGGTGCCGCTCTCGGTGAGCCATTGCTGTAAGCGTTCGTTTAGTTCGTTGCTCATGGGTGTAGTTTACAACAAAATGCGATAAAAAGCAAGGTTGAAATACACAAAAAGTGTGTAACGAGCAAGCAGAAAATCATAAAAATACAACAGAATACACAAAAATGTAAAAAATCTCGCAAAATTTTGCTTGACTAATTGTAGAAAATCTCGTAAATAAAAACCAACAAAACGCAACACGACATGAACATAGTATTGCAGATACCAATGAGAGAGTATGGTCCTTTAGCTACGCTGGCAGCAGCTGCTAATATGCCCATAGACCGCTATGTTGTACCGAACGCTTTGTCTGAGCAGCAGACTAAGCAGGAGCATGCTAAGCAGGAGGGCAAGTGATATGGCAGCGAATGGGAGTGTGCCGGTGCCGTTGAATGTGGCGGCGCGAGTGCTGGCGGAGGAGTACCCGGAGTATGCGTTCAGTGCGCGCAGGTTGCGCACGCTGGTGCAGAATGGGGCAGTGCCGTCGGTGGAGGCTCCGCGAGGGGTGATGGTGAGCAAGCGCCGTGGGCGGCCTGTATCTATCTTGGTGCGGGTACGTGACCTGGTGCGAGCCTTCCAGAGCTGGGAACGCGAGGCCATCTGAATGCCAAAGAACGAAAGGAGGGTACTATGAGCGCAGGACGAGCAATGGTAGTGATGGCCGGGGTGGCAGGAGAGCTGCTGGGCACGGTGCTGAAGTGGGCGCTGTGTGCGGCGGTGTTGGTGGCTCCGGTGTATGTGGGGGAGTGGGTGAGCCGCTGGCTGGCCAATACGCTGCCGCCGACGATATGGTAATTTTCCCGCAGTGATGCGGTGATACAGAGAGAGAAACGTAATCATGTGGTGCGCGCCGGGCGGGGCGCGATAGAATAAGTACCGCCCGCTTTAAGCCGCAGGTTGGAGCAGAGGTAGCTCGCCGGGTTCATCGCCCGGAGGTGGCAGGTTCGAGTCCTGCACCTGCAAGTTGGCTCGCGTCGGGAGACGCCGGCCGGATGTAATAATACGAAGTGAGTGTTAATAAACTGCTACAGTTGCATAACGCAGCGCCGCCGGGGGCGCTTTATATAAGTACCCGGCAACACAATGCCTGCATGGGTGTGAAGGGTAGCACACAACGCAAAAGTGTTGAAAAACTAATGGAGGACGACGAGGAGTTAACTGAAGAGGCTTTTGCGCTGAGGGGTCGGTTCGATGCCGACATGCGGGATTCTCCGGAGAAGGAGAGCAAGCATTATGACAACAACAACAGCAATTGAGAAGGTGGGCCAGCAGCGCAATGCGCTGAGTGCCTTGACGGCGCAGCTGGGACTGAGTGACCAGGGCGAGGTGTACAACATCATCAAAGCGACGGTGATGCCGAGTGGTGCCAGCGATGAGGACCTGGCTGCATTTTGCATGGTGGCCAGTGCCTATAAGCTGAATCCGCTGATTAAGGAGATTCATGCATTCCGAGCTAAGAGCGGCGGGATTCAGCCGATGGTGGGGATTGACGGGTGGCTGAAGCTGCTGCATGATCGGGAGGATTTTGACGGCATGGAGCACCGCTATGCAGTTGACAACAGCTGGGTGGAATGCGCTATTTACAGCAAGCACGTGAGCCGCCCGACGGTGGTGCGCGAGTACATGGCGGAGAACAGGGTGGCCAGCAGCCCGGTGTGGCAGCAGCGCCCGGTGCGTATGCTGCGCCACCGAGCAACGATACAGGCTATCCGCTATTTTTGCGGTCTTGGCGGCATTGTGGACAAGGATGAGTTTATGGAATTTGAGGCGCAGGAGCAGCAGCCCATGCGCAATGTGACGGCTACCGGAGCAGGAGCCAAGGGGCTGAAGGCTGCGCCGGTGAAGCGGGTGGAAGAGCCGAAGAGCGAGCCGAAGGAAGTGCTGGCTGATGAGATTCCTGGCATTGGGCTGCCGGGGGTGGCAGAGCAGCAGGAGCGCCTGCACCCGGAGCTACACAATGAGGAGTTTGCCTGGCCGGAGGGCCTGTAAGAAGAACGAGTGACGAATTTAATTTAAGCTATGGACAAGTATTTTTACATGCACCCGGAGAAGCATGACGGGCGTACGCCGGCAGGGCAGCACAGCTGCCAGAACTGCAAGTACGGCTGCATGAAGGATGGTGCTGCGTGGTGCAGCAAGTATGCCGAGGCCTTGGGCGAGCGCAAGCATTGTGTGAGCTGGCAGGACCGTTATGCGGTGAACAAATAAGCAAAAGGAGAGTATGCAGAAGATTTCATACGAGGAAGTGCTGATGCAGCTACAGGTGGAGGGGTGCGCGATGGGTGCTGTGCACCCGGTGGAGTACCACGCCTGGAAGGGGAGGCTGGCGGCGGAGCTGGGGATGCCGGTGACGAGCAAGAGCGAGCTGGCTGACTTTGCGACTAACCGCTATGCGTGGAAGCTGGCGAAGGAAGCCGGGGTGCGCAAGAGCAGCCCGGAGCTGGAGCTGGGCTCGCTGGTGGATTGCCTGGCGCTGACGCCGGAGTTTTATGAGGAACAGTACCTGTGCGAGCCGAAGCGTGTGGCTTTGAAAAAGGATGGGACGCCCTACGCCAATGGGCAGCAGGATCCTGAGCAGAAGGCGGAGTGGGAGGCTGCTGCGGCGGCAGGAAAGAGGGTGCTGACTCCGGAGGAGTACGAGCGAGCAGCTACCATTGCCGGGCAGGCTGTGGACCATTTGCGCAAGCTGGGGCTGGAAATAGGCGAGACGTGCGCGACGCAGGTGGGCATGTGGGTATGCCTGGAGGAGCTGGGCGGGGTGCCGCTGGCGCAGCCTGTGGTGCTGTGCGGCATGCTGGACCTGGTGCCGGTGGAGGGCGAGCGCCTGATGGACCTGAAGACCACGAGCAAGGATGTGGCCAACGGGCAGGGGCTTGTTTACCACGCGGAGGATTTTTGCTACGGAGTGCAGGCAGCCATGTATGTGGACATGTATAACCTGTGCATGGGTGCGGAGGTGCGCCGGGAGTTTTCGTTCTTGTTTGTGGGGACGGGAGAGCCGGTGCAGAGCCGCGAGATGGTGATGCGTGCGGATACGCTGGAGCTGTACCGGGTGATGTACCAGGACTGGGTGAGAGCCTTTGCCGAGGCACATGCCACGGGTGACTTTGGTACGCCGGAGCTGGAGGAGCTGGTGTATGTGCCCACACGGAGAGTGACGAGTTACGAAAGGGGGGCCGTATGAATAAGGACCTGGCATGTTCGCGCTTGTTTATAGAGCTGCAAAGCATGGAGCATTTGCTGGTCGGAGGCCACCGGGTGCGCATTACGCGCACGGTGGAGCGGAAGATCGGGTTTGCTGTGTATGCGCTTGGTGAGAGCAAAGCTGCCTGGCGGAAAACGCTGAATCCTGCCACGCAGAGCGAGGCCGCTCTGCTGGCGCAGGTGGACGAGGTGTGGCGCGGGCTGGTGCAGCAGGGATTAACTATTTACAGCGAGAAAAAGTTATGATTGAGAATGTTGTGATCTGGCAGACGCTTATTGTGCTGGGTGGAGGACTCATCATGGTGGGAGTGGCCGCCGATATGGCTTTTTACTGGCGCCGACTGTGTTTTGCGTTCTGGATCCTTGGCGTGGTACTGGCTGCGGCTGGTGTGTTTTTAGGTGCGAATCCGAACTTGTTTTAATGTATGAGTGCTAGACTTGCTAATGTATTGCGAATCATTTTAGGGCTGTCGATATGCTCTCATTTTTGTGGTCTGTTTGTTTTTTCTGGCGGCTGCAAAGATGTTGGAAGCTTGCTATTTTTAGCAAGCTGGGTCGGCATTATTTTTTCTTTCATTATAACATTGCACGAATGTGGCAAATAAAAGAGTTAACACCATGGACACCGAAGAAATGAAGAAATTAGAAAAAAACGCACGGGAACTTATTTTGGCTATTACTGAAAAAACGCTTAAAACCCTGAAAGACAATGGGCTTTTGAGGGAGCCGAGCAGTCTTCAAAAGCTGAGATTCTCTAACCCGGAAATTAGTGCTTTTCTCGAAAAATTTAAAGCACCCAAGCACGACCCCTGCCGACTGTTCCGTGCGGGGGATATTGTAGAGCCGTGTAAAGGGCGCGAAGTGTACGCATGCGAATGGGAGGATTGCGTTTTCCACAAATTGGAAGGGACATACGAAGTGCAGGCGGAC
>CALCHQ010000021.1 GCA_937901085.1 uncultured Verrucomicrobiales bacterium
ATACTATTGATAAAAAGACTCATAAAGAAATATGGAATGATAGTAATGGGTTTGGCTTTGAATATTTTAATAAAGGTGAGTTCTATTTTGGTGAGTATAGTGATGATTCTAGAAGTGGAATGGGTTGCTATAAATATAGTGATGGTAGTGAATATCTAGGGGCGTTTTTAGGTAACTATAGAACAGGTCCTGGTATGTTAGTTAATGGTAATAATGTAGCAGTCGGTGAATTTCGTAATAATAAAAAAGATGGTATTTTCTTTGAAATTGAAGGCGATAATCTTTTTATTAAAAAATATAAAAGTAGTAATTTGAGTGGAATTTATTTTAAAGTTAATAAAGATGATTTATCTATAGAAAAATATGACGAAAATAATAAATTTATTGAACGTGTTAGTTTTAATGATCATCATAGAATTCCTAATATGAGTAAGAAAGATATGATAGATCCTAAAATGATTTCTTATTTAGATGAAAACTTTGAATATGAAATTACAGGTGATTTAAAGATTATTATTTTAAAATGTTTAACTCATAGAGTATCTTATATATTCCCTGATGATACAATCGAAATTAAAAATGATATTTTCATTGATATTAAAAGACAAATTAATAAAAGATTAACTAGTCCTGTATTTTTAGAAAAATATGATACCCAGAAAGAAGCAGAAGCAAAAAATCCTAAAAGCAACATCAATAAATCTATTAGATTGAAAGAAGATGATGGAAATGGGTCTGCAGGGTCTGCCCTATCCCGAAGAGTATGACGGCGCAGGCGCAGGCAACGTAGCATACGTTCTGGCTCTCGAAGAGCTGGCAAAGTGCTGCGCTTCCACCAGCGTTATCCTTTCCGCTTCCACCTCCCTGGGCGCATGGCCCATCTACCGTTTCGGCACTGAAGAGCAGAAGCAGAAGTACCTCGTTCCCTGCGCAAAGGGCGAGAAGATCATCGTCCGCAACCCCTATTCCACCCGGCCCTACCAGCATGTGCTGGAGCCCCTGTACGCCTACATGATGATCGCCGCCAAGCAGTACGAGGACCCCGCCCGTTACAGCGGCTGGTACAACGTCGGTCCCGATGACCGGGACTGCTTCCAGACCGGCGCGCTGGTGGATCTCTTCATCCGCCACTGGGGCGAGGGCATGCAGTGGGAGACGGTGCCCTATCACGGCCCCCACGAGGCCAATTTCCTGAAGCTCGACTGCTCGAAGCTCAAGGCCGTCTTCGGCTGGCAGCCCCGCTGGGATTTGAGCCGGGCCGTGGAGATGGTGGTGCAGTGGAGCAAATGCTGGCGCGACGGCGGCGATGTGGCCGCGTGCATGGATCGCCAGATCGAGGCTTTTTTGAAGGAGAAATAAGATGAAACATGTCATCATCACCGGTGCCGACGGCTTCATGGCGGTGGACCATTCTGGCTCCGGTTCGCCGGTATAATAGCGCCAACCCTCACCATCTCGCACGTAACAGCACAACCGCTCACCTCCCAGGTAATTAACGCTCACCCACACATAGGCTACGCCGTTTATGTTGCCCTGCTCTACGGCCTGCAAAAAGACTACATCATCGGTCATACCATGCTTGTACCACAACCGCTGTTGCTCGTCAAGCCTTGCGCGGCATAATCCTCTCAATCGCGCGGCGGAGCACCACCTCTCCCTCGTCTGTCATGCGCCACACGAGGCCATCGCCTTCCTGGCGGCAATAAACAAGGCTGCGCTCTCTCGCCCTCAGCAGGACCTGCCGTGGATTGACGACCGAGCACTGTTGCAGCCTCCGGACCAGAGCCAGCGTGCTCGCCCCGTCGGGGTAGCATTCCAGGTACAGCAGCAGCAGCAACTGCGGCAGCGAGCACTCACGCACATTGCGTTGTAGGGAGCTCACCACCAGCTCATACCAGCGCATGAAATCAGTTTTGGATCTCATCAAAAACTGGTGCCTCCACCAGCTCCGGTATGTAGTGTTTGTAAAGGTCCATAACCGAGCGCAGCCTGTTGAGCGCAGCGTCTGCGTCCACCAGCGCTTGCGTGGTCCTGCCAGCTCGCAGGGCCGGCACCGCGTCATTCAAAAACGAGCGCGCCTCCACCAGCAGTCTCTCTAGTTGTCCGGTGTTCATTTTTTTTTGTACCTCCACAATGGCTGCAACTGGTTCACCTTCTCCACCTGTTCCTCAGTATGGAGACGACATTTGCGCACGCTCCCGTCGGCGCCGCGCACCAGCACTGTCAGCGGTTCAATTCCGAGCTTTTGCAGACGCTGGATGACCATGCTGGCAGTCATGCCCACACGCCGGGCCACGTCCTTCTGCATCACCAGTCCGTCCAGCTCATCTTCTCGCAGCTCCGGCAGTGGCTTCATCTTAGCCCCAACCGCCTCGACTTCCCGGCGTCGGTAAATGCTCATCAGTCGGCCATTAAGCCGTATTTTCCGATACTTCACCCCTGCCACGGCCAGCCGGTACCGGACCGAGCTCCGGTCTCGCAAGATAAGGGCGGCAGCCTCTGCTATCGTCACCCAGCCCTGTGGTGGGCTCTGTCGCGCCGCTGGCTTGCATTCCTTCGGCTCGCTCTCAGCCTGTCCGGCAAAACGCACACCGGGCACACTCTCCCATCTCCGGCGCAATGCCGCCGGGTTATTGCTCTGTCTTGTTATTTTCATGATTTTTGTTTGCAATTTTAGCTCCAAATTTTGCCCTCGCGCAGCGCAGCATGAAAATCTGCCACCTGCTCCTCGCTGGCCATTCCCTGTTGCTGGCGCTCTTTGCCACCTTCCCGCGCCTTTTGGCTCGTTTGGGTGTACTTACCTTGCCCTGCTTGCTCCGCGGCCTTCTGCGCGCTTCTGGCGGCTTTGCTCTTCCAGCCAAATTCTTTCGCCCACCGCTCAGCATGGCAGATGACGTCCTCCAGGTCGCTGAAAAACCGCCTCTGCCCCGTCGGCCGGTAAAACGCCAGCCTGTTCCGGTCCTCCTGCTGCCGTCCGGCAAAATAAGCCTCCAGCAGCTCCGCCCGCTCAGCAGCCTCCGGGCACCGCTCATACGCAGCTTTCGCAGCCTCCGCCACATCAGTCTGCAATACCCGGCTCTTGCGAGCGCTGGGGTGCGCCTGGCACACAGCTGCCAGCCATGCCTCGTACCCTGTTCCCTCCTCAAATGGTGTGCGCGCAGGTTCAGCGTCGCACGCATTATCTGCGTTGCTTAACCTACACACTATATTATTCATATTATATTCTTCTCTTGGTAACGCTGATTGCGTTACTTGGGTAACGCTTTTAGCGTTACTTTTGGCGCAGGATTGATTTGCTTTTTCGTCGTTTTCTTGCGTAACATGTTCATTACACAACATTTTCTTGTTTTCTGCCTCATTTTCGCAGGTAACGCTACTTGCGTTACCTTTCTTGGTAACGCTACTTGCGTTACCACCTCTGCGCTTAAAGTCGGCTTGTCGCTTCGCGCTCATGGCGCGCTTCTTGGCGCTATCTCCGTTGTGTTGGTCAAAATCCACTACCAACACTATACCTTGCTCATCGCGCTCCACCCATCCGCAAGCTTCCAACGCTTCGCACAAGCCCTGGCAGTTCATTACCCGGTCCAGCAGCGCACCGGTCAGCCCGGTGCACGCATCAGTGCACTGTTCGTCAATCCAGCAAAACCACTCCATGGCTATGCCCAGCGCCTCGCGCTCACAGCACCCCAAAGTCTCAGCCAGCACCAGCAGCTTCGCGCTCTTCGGTAAGCTTGTCTGTAATTTAATCCAGCTCATATCTCCTGTTTAACATAAATTGTTCAAGTCTTTTAAAAGCGACTGCTGCCACCAGCGGCACCTGTCCATTCCCAAGGGCCTTAAGTCTGTCCACCCGATGGGCCACCCCATCAGCCACTCGACCCATTCCGGGTTCAGCGCTCCACCAGCCACAGCATTCAGCGGAGGTGTATTCCTCTCCATCTGGCTCTTGCTTCCGTTGTTCTTGGCATCCTGGCAGGTTGGGGTGGGGAACCTTTCCATCATTGCCCATTCCGCAGGGTTGGGGATTCGCCCAACCCTGTACCGATATGAGCGGGGTCTCATGGTCGCTGTCGGTGTGCCGCACCATATCTTCTGCGAGAATCCAGACTCGGTCGCGTTTGTGGGGAGCCCCCACGTCGTCAGCTCCCAGCACACACCACGCAGCATCATACCCAGCTTTGGCCAAGTCTCCGAGTACAACGGAGAGTCCTCGGTAAACAAGCATGGGTGAATTCTCCACGAACACGTACCTCGGTCGTACTTCGCATACGATACGGTACATCTCGCGCCATAAGCCGGAGCGGGAGCCGGAGATGCCTGCCCCTTTGCCAGCACAGGAGATGTCCTGGCAAGGAAAGCCTCCGCTGACAACGTCAACAAGCCCTCGCCAGGGTGTGCCGTCAAAGGTTGTGACATCGTCCCAGATGGGGAAGTTGGGCAAGATGCCATCTCGTTGACGCTGGAGGAGGACATTGCGGGGGTAGGGTTCAATTTCACACGCGCAGACCGTAGTCCAGCCAAGTAAGCTTCCACCGAGAATACCTCCGCCCCCTCCTGCAAATAATGCCAGCTCATTCATTTGCCCTCCTTCGGAATTGTAAAAACTATTTCCACTGTCCCGGCCAGCGCCTTATCATGCACGCGCTCGATGCCATGGCACTCCAACTCCCGGTCATTCACACCCAGAGCATCGCAGCACCCATCCAAATAGGCCTTGCACGCAGCCAGACAATTATCCGCATCCGGCACAGACCCCTTGTAAAACCACCGCACCCTGTACACCCGCAGGGCCGGACCTTCTACATGACACGCAAGAGCCTCGTTCATCATCACCTTTGCCACAAACCGCGCCTTCTTCGCAGCCCGAGCCTTCGCGGCCCAATGAGCCCGCCCATTCGGCCGCAACTCCTTCGCCGGGTGCGGCAATCTCACCATAATCCCCTTCATTCCCCCTCCTTTCTATGCTCTGCCTCATAGCATTCGCACCAATCGGCGTTTCCTACATGAGCGGCCATTAGGAGACTATAACAGCATAGTCCTGTTTCACCATGTAGCGCCATATAGTGTTTGCAATTCTCGCAGCGGTATTTAGTCATTGTTCTGAGCCTTTCTATTGCCCCAAAAGACAAGTCCCATCCTCTTAGCGTACGCAATGACGTTCTCGTACTGATCGCATTTCAGGGCTCGGGCGCGCGGGTGGCGTGACGGCTCGTAATAATAATAGCAGCACTTCAGCCCGTAGTATGCGCACATTCGGCAGGTGCGGTGGCATTTGAATTGTGGGTCGCGTCTCATTCCTGCTCCTTTCTGTTTTCACGTTCTAACGCTTTTTGTAATGCCTCCTCGACCTCTTCTCGTGCAGCGACAAGTACACCGCGTATTGCGCCGAGTTTGTAGTAATAATTTTCCCAGCTTGCACTATCGGCGTCCTCCTTCGGTTTTTGGAGTCTCTGGAGCCAACGGTAAGCGAGATATAGGTCGTATTGTCCATCGAGCATGGTGCCATGCTTGTACCTGTGCAGGCTCCGCTTGAGCTGCTTGATTTTGTTTTTGCGCTTCCAGCGGGTACATTGCTCGCTTATGGTGGCGCGCAGTTCGCCGCGCTTATTTTCGCAGGGGGCAGTTGTCCACTGCCAAGGGGTGCGTTTCGGTGTTTTCATTCCTGCTCCTTTCTATACATTGCTTATAACGCATCTACAGCATCTAAGATAATGTCTCCTTCTGCGTCTAATGAGATGTGGGTTTCGTTTATATCTTTCCAAAAGATTTCTCCCTCATATGAGTAGAATCTGAGTGTTACCAGCGCATCAGGCGGGTAGGTTGCTAGTAGCTCTTGTAGTTCCTTGTTAGTCATGACTCTGCTCCTTTCTATGACTCCATATGCAGCCCAAACGCGGTGAGTCCAAATACAAGCGCGCAGAATACGGCTATCCCTAGTTGTCTTGCCTGCAACCAGCAGAGCGACATGGGTGCTATGGCATGCCACAGGATAGGGACAATCAACAGTAGGGTTAGTGCTACGAATATGTTTCGTGCTATTTTCATTCCGGCTCCTTTCTATTTATTGAGGATTATGCCCGCGCCAATGAGCGCGATGGTGAATGAAATGCACATACCCAATACTTGCATATCTTCGTTCATTTTAAGTAGTTCCTTTCTATTTAGATTCAGTTGTTTGTGTTTTGGTCGTCTCATTTATGCGCTGACCAAACTCAGCATTCAGGCGGTCGCGCTCCGCTTCGGCTGCTTCCTTGGCGTGCGGGTGGGTTTTCCAATAATTAGCAAGCAGTTTACCATTGCGTTTCATCAACCTGTAGCCGTTACCGCTTTTTTCAACAAGGTACGGCTCCAGCTCCTCAACAGGCGTGACGAGTTCGAGAGCGTGGGCGGGAACATAATATGGATTCTCCTCATCAAACGGGTCGAAAACACCAACCCTACCATTTGAAAGTTCATCTCGAATAACTCTAGTGAAATCTCGGTTTTTGATATGTTCAATCAAACTTCCTCTGTCCGCATAAATACGCCCATCGGGAACACAATAGCGAACCTCATCACCAACCTTGAAAGGTCGGCAGGGGTCGTACTTTTTAACGGTTTCGGGGTGAGGGAAGTTCGGCGGTAATGTTGCAAGCTTCTTGATTGTGGGAAAGATTGCTTCCTTTTCGGTATTTTTTGTGCCGTCTGCGGGGTCTGACAGAGGGAAAACGGCGCGTTCCACTTGCGTAGGTTTTAAGAATCTGACTGCGCCATCTCCGCCAAATACGCGAAAACAAAAATCTCCGTCTTCGTCTATTCTTTGAAAATTCATTCGGACGTTGTACGTCTCGCCAACTTTAATTTCTTCGGGGTCCATGTTAGTTAGGTTGTGCTTTGGTTGCCTTATTTGTGAGAGGCGCAGCGTAGAAAGCTCCAATGGCGCGCTCCAGTTGTGCGTACTTTGGATGAGGATTGGTAAACCTTCGCATGACCGCCAATTCTTGACGAAGTATTGCCAGGGCTACGTTGTACGCCTCGCGGTCTATTTTAATTTGCAGATACTCGGTCATTGCTCTGCTCCTTTCTATATGCTTCATTCAGCCTTGCACACTCTGCTTCGGCGGCTTCCTTGGCGTGCGGGTGGCGTTCGTCATTGTAGGTGGCAAGGATTTCTCCGTCTTTTTCAACGTGCCAGCCGT
>CALCHQ010000022.1 GCA_937901085.1 uncultured Verrucomicrobiales bacterium
TGGAAGATTTGCGCGATTCCCTGCCCGCTGAATGCAACGTGGTGGAACTGGGTACTGCTGTGCCGGATGTTTTTCTGCCGGACAGCCAGGTAGCCGACCCGCACTGGTGGAACAGCCCGACGGCTATGAAACGCGCCTCCCGGGCGCTGCGCGCTGCCATGGTGCAGGAAGCCCCGGAATACAAGACCGCTTTCACCGCCGGGCAACGCGCCTATGCCGCACAAATGGATAATCTGGTACGCGAAGCCCGCCTGGCTTTTGCTGCTATTTCTCAGGAACAACGCGTGCTGGTCAGCTCCCATGCAGCCATGTGCCACTTCTGCAAGGAATTCGGCTTCACCCCCATGCCCGTGCAAGGTATTGCGCAGGAAAGCGAGGGCGACACCGCCAGCCTGGCTCGTGTGCTGGCCCACTTGCGGCAGAAACAGGTGCGTTGTCTGTTTTACGGTGTGAACGAACCGCCACGCACGCTGCAGATTATAGCAGACCAGGTAGGTGCAGGCACGCGGCCACTGGTGCTGGATGGCATCAACCCGGCCACACCGGGGTATGTGGAAATGTTCCGCTTCAATGTGCGGAATATCCTGGAAGGTCTTACACGCTCAAATGACTGACATGGCACCCAGAACAATTTTTCTGCTGACTCTAGCCGGTGTGCTCCTGGCGGGCGCGCCCTTGCCCTGGATCACCCGGGTTGCCAGTCCGGCTACATCTGCACCGTCAGAAACCGCCGCGGCAGCGCAGACGGAGTTGATTTATGCCACAGTGCGCTTCACAGGCAAGCCTCTCAACCTGCGCTTGCGCCAGGGAAATCAAGAATGGGTGGCAGATACCACCCATATGCCGGCTGAACTCGAACTGGAAACCGCAGCCACGTCTCCGCTGGAACTTGAAGTACTGGCTGAATGGGAGGACGCATCCCCCCAGGCGGTGACTCTTGAACTGGAGCCCGAGGGACGGGAATCGCGCACCGAAACACACTGGAAGCCGGAAGGCAGCACTCAGCTGCATAGCTTATTCACATTCACATGGTAACGCACAACCACATATGCTGGGGCGGCGGGCACGCCCACCATACGCACCACCACCTCGTGCTGCGTGGAGTCTCTGCCGGGTATGGAGATGAACTTGCTCTGCAGGACATCAGTTTCGATGCTGTCTGTGG
>CALCHQ010000023.1 GCA_937901085.1 uncultured Verrucomicrobiales bacterium
GCCGAGTTATTACGCGCTGCGGGTAACACCGGCGGAATGGGGGGCTTCTTCAATCGACTTTTCAGTTAACCGCGCGCCACAGCCGGCGCTATCTTCCCCCATGTGCGGACTCTTTTCCAAGCGCATGGGGGATTTTTCCGCTTTATTTTCGCAACATTTTTGGTAGAATAACGTCCATAATAACGCATACCGTACGCAAGACTTCTCCACGCCATGCCTTCCTCCACACAAAACAGCTCCTTTGTACCATTCACCCCCGCCCCAACCAACGGCACACGCGTGCCCACCATCGCAGAGCCAACACCGCCCCCTGCTCCAAAAATCAGCAAAGAGGTAGCACAGGCCGAACTGCGACAGAAGGGAATCTCAGCGGCAGAATATGATAGCAAATTGATCGAAGCTGCCGAAAATCGTAAAACCGAGCTGGTGAAGCTACTCATCGCCGCCGGGGCGGATGTCAATCGAGCCGATAAAGTTGGCGAAACTCCCCTCAATAATGCGGCATACTATGGCCGCACGGAATGCGTGAAGCTACTCATCGACGCCGGAGCGGATGTGAACAAGGCCGATAAGTTTGGCGAAACTCCCCTCTACAAGGCGGAAGGAAGAGGCCACACCGAATGCGCCGAGTTATTACGCGCTGCGGGCGGTAACACCGGCGGGATAGGGGGCTTCTTCAAGCGACTTTTCAGTTAATCGCGCGCCACAGTCGGCGCTATCTTCCCCCATGTGCTCGGCATTTTCCGGGAGCATGGGGATTTTCTGCTTTATTTTTCCCAACATTTTGGGTAGAATAATCGTCAGTAATAGCAGACACTGCACACAAACTTTCTACACACCATGTCAGCCGAAAACATTACATCCGCCCTGCCGGTGGGTTATATGCTGCAAAATTACCGAATTGAGCGCGCGCTCGGGCGCGGCGGGTTCGGTATTACCTACCTGGCAACGGAAAACATCACCGGTCGCAAAGTGGTGATAAAGGAAAACTATCCCCGAGGTGTAGCCACTCGCGAAAGTGCCAACTACGGTGTGCGGGCGGTCGATGCTGACAACAAGGAGATGTTCGACTGGGCGCTGGGTTCTTTCGTAGCCGAAGCACGCGTGCTCACCGGTCTGCGCCACCCACATATTGTGCAGGTGCTCACTGCCTTCGAGGCGCTGGGTACGGCCTATTATGTGATGGACTACATCGGCGGCAATTCCCTGAGCAAAATGCGCCCCGCTGACATCACCGAGCAGCGCTTGCTGGATATACTGCGCCCCATTCTGAGCGCGCTGCACTACATCCACACCCTACCGGAAATGCTGCTGCACCGCGACATCAAGAGCGACAACATTCTGATAACGCCCGAGGGCACACCGGTACTCATCGACTTCGGCGCCGCGCGTGCTGTAATCAGCAACAAAACCCAAACCAAAATCGGCACGGTGGGCTACGCCCCGCCTGAGCAATGGGCAAGCGGTGCCATGAGCGGTCCGTGGACTGACCTCTACGCCCTGGGTGCCACCTGCTATTACCTGCTCACCGGGAAAAACCCACCGGATTGCCACGACCGCCTGTTTGCCGACCCCGGCAGCGACCTGCTGGCAAAAAGCCCTGATTTACAAGCACGCTTCTCCCGCGCCCTGCTTACCTCCATCGACAAAGCCTTCGCCCTGCCCCCCGCCGATCGCTGGCAAAGCGCGCAGGAATGGCTGAATGCCCTCGCCCCCGCAAAAGCCGCCAAGGCGGCTTCCGTACCGGAACCCGAAACTATCAACCTGCCCCCGAAATCCGATGCAAGAAAAACGCAAGAGGCTCAGGAGGAACTGAGAAAGAGGGGAGTCTTCCAAAAAGACTACAATTCCCAATTAATAAACGCTGCAGAGAATGGCTTCGAGGACCGAGTGAGCCTACTCATTGCTGCGGG
>CALCHQ010000024.1 GCA_937901085.1 uncultured Verrucomicrobiales bacterium
CGTGTATCTGCCCGTTGAGCAGTTCGACACCCTGACCGTGGACGGCGGCGCAAAGAAGAAGACCTTCAAGGCATCCTCCGCATACCCGAAGTATGCGTTCGTTTCTTCGAAGTACACCGCCTCCCTTGACGAAAACTACACCGTTTCCACCGCGCTCGACGCCCTCGCGCACGCCATGGAATCCTATCTTTCCCCGAAATCCACGGAAGTTTCGGAAAACGCCGCGCTTTATGCCGCACGTGAAATCTGGAACATCCTCTTCTGCGGAATGTACGCCGACGGCGAACGCGACGCGGGCGGATTCACGAAAGTACAGCGTGAAAAGCTCACGAACGCTTCCTGCGCCGCAGGCATTGCCATCGACTACACCGGCACGGGCTTCCCGCATCCGCTCGGCTACAGCCTGACCCTCACCCGCGGCATCCCGCACGGCAGAGCATGCGCCGTCTTCGCGGGAGCTTACCTCAACTACAATCTGCTGACCGCGGCAGGGGAAGAAAAAATCGCAAAGCTCACCGCGCATCTCGGCACCACCGCCGAAGAAGGGGTCGAACGTGCGGCCTCGGATGATGTAGGAAGCGCGGGTCAGGTCTGCCACGGCCACATAGCCCACGATGGAGGTGTTCTTGATGAGGGAAATCAGCTCACCTTTGTAGACCGGCAGCACACGGCGGATTGCCTGCGGCAGCACAATGTGGCAGAAGGTGCTCACGGGAGTGAAGCCCAGGGCGATGCCGGCTTCGGTCTGACCTTTGTCGATGCTGCTGATGGAGGTTCGGAACATTTCGCTCACATAGGCAGCAAAGTTCATGGCAAAGGTGATGATGGCCACGGGTGTGTTGTCGAACTGGGTGAATGCCACATAGCACATCATCATGAGCAGAACCAGAATGGGGGTGCCGCGCATCACATCGATATATATTTTTGCGATGTTGCTCAATACGCGGGAACGGCTCATGCGCAGATAGCAGATGAATGCACCCAGAATGGTGCCCATCAGAGCGGAGAAGAAGGAAATGTGCAGGGTGACCTTCAGGCCTTCCCACAGGAGCATGTAGCGGCGTTCCTCGATGATGTTGCGGTAGAAGCTGCGCTGGATGGTGCCCCAGATGCCCAGATTCTGCTCGCCTTCGTTGCCGGAGATGATGGAGGCGTCTGCGTTCTTGGTCAGCACGGCCACGCGGGAGTGGCTAGTAAGGCTCGGAGAACAGAACGCTTTCGGCGCGTTCATCGGTAATCAGGATGCCCGAGGCGGCCATGTCTGCCTTGCCGGTGGTGGTGGAGGCAATGAGGGAGTCATACTCCATCTCCACGATTTCAATCGGGCGGTTGATGAATACGGAGAAGCGCTGAACCAGCTCGGCATCGAAACCGGCAATCTTCTCATTCTTGATGAAGACGATGGGTTCGGTGCAGGGTTCCATGGCCACGCGGATGGGTTCGCCCTGGGTGGGCAGGGGGAGCTCCGGCATTTCGGCGGTGTCGAAATGCTTAATCCACTTCTCCATGATTTGTTGAAGTTCTCCCGTGGCTTTCAGTTGGGTGATGAACGTATTGAATTGCTTGCAGAGCTCGGCATTGTGTTTGCCGAATACCACGCCCATCTGGCAGGGGGGAACGGGGCTGTCGGGCAGAATGGTTACGCCCTGGGTCTTGCGCACCAGTGCGTAGCAGATGACATCGTCCATGATGGCGCCATCGCATTTCTCCTGCTGGAGAGAAAGCATCATATCAGCCTCGGTATCAAAGCGGTCCAGCTTGATATCGGGGTAGTTTTCCTCCACGAAAATATCCTGTACAGTAGAGGAGGGAACGGCCAGCACGCGCCCGCGCAGGTCTTCAAAACACGCAATCTTGCCTGTGGCTTTCTGCGTGGATTCGACGGTGGCTTCCGAACCTGATGCCGGAGCCGCGGCGAGCATGACATAAGCAACTAAAGTTGCTACAATATGAAGTGTTTTATTCATCTTGTAC
>CALCHQ010000025.1 GCA_937901085.1 uncultured Verrucomicrobiales bacterium
CTCATTGGTCTTGGTGGCATGGGCGGCCGCGTGTTGCTGGCCTGGCGGCAGGCATTGGCGGCAAATGGCATGCCGCCGGTGGGGGATGAAGTGGCCTGTCTGTATCTGGATGCTGCGGATGATGTGGTTTCCACCCCCGGCTGGCAGGAATTCTGCGCCGATATCCCCTATCTGAATCTCAGGACCGAGGCTCGCAGCCTGAATGAGATGGAGCAGAATACCGAGCTGAAGAATTGCGTGGGTGGTATGCGCTGGCAGCTGGCAGAGCGTTTGCAGGTTCCTGTGTATGAGGTTGAAAACGCTTTGTCCCGGGTGACTGGTGCTGGTGGCATGCGGCGTTATGGCCGCGCCTTGCTGCTGCAGAGCTGGGCCGCAGTGCAGCGTCTGCTGGCCCCTCTGGTGGCCGATGCTGACCAGCTGGAGGTGCACGTTTTCTTCTCTGCTGCCGGGGGAACGGGAAGCGGCGCTGCCATGGATATTCTTCAACACATGGAGAAAATCTGTCTCCGTAAGCCGGGCAGCGTGTTGATGCCCTATGCTTTCTTTGCCGGTCAATCTCCCCAGGAACAGCGCCTGGCGGCCGAGCTGGCCGAATGGCTCGACTGGGCAGACGAGGAACTGGTGCCTCATTGTTACATCTGCAGCCCGGGGAAAGATGCCGATGCTCAGGCGCAGGAACTGGCGCGTGCGCTGGCCTGTGCCCGCCTTTATTTCTACATCGGCGGGGAATATTATGACCACTTGTACGATGCCATCCGCCCCCGTGGCTCTGCCCCGGGTGACCGCTTTGCATCCCTGGGCTTTGCCACCGGTCCGGTGGATGCCACCGCATGGCTGGGGCAGATACGCAGCCAGGTGCAGGTGGTGGGCGAGGGCAGGGGCCCGCGGCATGCTCTGCTGGTGGCTTTGCCGCTGGAGGCAGATGACCCGCGCCTGGAATCACGCCTGGAAATGGAGTTGGAGGATGCGCTGCCCTTCCACTTGAATGAGAGCGTTTTCTGCAACATGGTGCCGGGAGATGCCGCGCAGGCAGTGCTGCTGCAAAACGGTTTGGCTGCGGCGCGCGTGGCATGCCTGAGTGAGCTGTCGGCTCTGCAGGACTCGGGCG
>CALCHQ010000026.1 GCA_937901085.1 uncultured Verrucomicrobiales bacterium
CTTTGGCAAAAACGATATTGCCCTTCGGGCAACGATATTCACGCTGCGCGTGAACAGGGGGGGCTCTGGAGAAGGCCGAAACTACCCCATACCGCCCGCACAGCGGGCGTGTGAAGCTCCCTGCGCCTTTGCCGGGCGCAGATAGGGGAAAGGTTGTCATCCCCTGCCACTGGCGCGTCAGGTGAGTTAATTTCGCCTGGGGCCTCCGCGCTTCGCGCTACGGCCTCCCGAGTCGGCGAGAGAAGTTCTGCTCCGCAGAGAGAATTTCGCAGCTGCACTGCGAGAGAAGTTCCCGCAGCCGGGGCTGCGGGAGATTTCAGGGGCATTCAGGAAAAAGCTGTTTCTATGGTCATGGTGTCATTGATTAGGTAAAACAGATTTACCTGCCGACATTCGCGCTGGAAAATCGGAAGAAACCGTGAAACTATTTTTTTCGGGAGCCCTCTTTTACTATGCCTATTACGACAGCGATAACTGCAACGAGGACAACACAACCGAACACGGGAAAATCATGAAAACTGTTTTTCCTGAAAAAATGGCGACCAAATACCGCTATACAGATAACAATCAGGATACCAACGTACTTAATGAATGCAAGACCACTGTTGTTGCCATTTTCAGCACTGTTATTATCGTTACCAGGAAGAGCAACATGTACGGGAGGCGGGGGAGGCAATGGTTTTGAAAATACCGAGCCGATACTAACCCAGTCGCCGCCATTGACATCCTGCAACATAACAGCATCGTTGTAGATGCCCTGAGCATAGGCATTCTGAATCATCGCGGCAGGATATGGCCCCTGTGCAGCCTCATTGCCCGGTATGTAAACGTAGTATTGTTTCATTGCATAGGAAAAGGCTTAAATAGGCCGCAGCGGCGATGCGCCGTACGGATTGTTCTCGTTCTTTGAGGGCAGGCAGCCTATTACGATAAGCGCGATTAGGAGGAACCCATATCCCAACGGCAATTCTTCGACAAAAATGGTACACAGGCCAATAAAGTTGAAGATGCCGTCGATGATAGCACCGGCCGTGCCTTCGTATCCTGCATCCTGTAACCGGCGGTAGCAGATGGCCATATTAGGCACAAATAAAGCAAGCCCCATTATAAAAGATGCCACTAAGAAACCAACTTCACCAAAGCATAATGACAGTATACCCAATATCCACTGCGCCAGAATAAAGTACCAATACTCAGATTTACAGCTTCTTCCCTCAAAATGGGCATAGCGCTTCATGTTGCAAGTGAAAGCGTTGATGACATTCCACCCGGAAGATGGCGCCGCAGGAGGTGGCATGTATGGAGTATTCGTGTAGCCGGAAGGAGGTGGTGGAGGGGGCGGCGGTGGGGCAGAAGGCGGCTCGGCCTGTTTCACGGAGCCCCCCCAAACATATTCCATCGGCACCCACTCAGGCGCACCTTCCCACCACAGCTTAGTGCCGGGGGGATACATGCCGTGTTCAAAGGCGCGTTTTACCATGTCCTCGGTGTAGGGGCCATGGGGAGAGGCGCCGGCTTCTGCTACATAGTACTGCTTCATGTTTCTATTATGAATGTTCCTGGATAAAACCTCGCGGAATATGGAAGTTACAGCCCTCCCTTGAGTAAGTGATGATTACTCTCTGTTCATTTTTTTCGGAAAAACCTCCATACAACTATAGCAAAACCTGCAATCATCACAAAAACAAGAAAATCCATTACAGGATTATCTCCGGCGTCATGCGTGCCGTAGTATTCTCTTGCTGTTTCTGCGCTTTTCCGAAATCCGGCTAATTGAGCATAGGCTGGTACATTGACCAGGAGATAAGCAAAAAATACTGCAATGGCTGTAATGAATGATTCCAGCTTGTTTTTCATATATAGCTTGAATGGGTTATGGTGTGGTTCATTAGGTTACTCTCCAGCGGAAGGGGTGCTCAGGCCGGGGGCAGCGAAGCTGCACCGTATTGGTTAGGCTCTTTTTTGCTGGGGAAACAAGATATGATTAAGAGAGGAATCACCCCGAACCAACTAAGAAGGTAAAGTAAGAGCCACCATGCTTTCATCCCTCTGTCATGCAATCGGCGAGCCTGAACGGCAAGATTGGGCAACAGAAAAGGAAAGAATGCAATTAGGCTCACGATATTACAGATATCCTGATCTCCTGTTATCACTGCAGCTATCAGAGTCGGAACAAGTATTATTAGAACAGTAGCCAGTTTGAAGAACCAGTATTCCGATCGTGAAGCGCGCCCGCTGAACTGGATATAGCGCTTCATGCAACTGACAAAAGCGGTGATGGGATTCCAGCTCTTAGCGTTGGCCCAACCTTGAAAATGCCCCACAACCGATTTGACACCAGAATGCAAGGAGGAGCCCAATATGTTCCCGACAGGAATCCAGGTGCCTGTATCCGGACCCCAGACCATTGTTCCGGCAGGATATGTTCCTTTATAATACTCGGCCAATACTGCAGATTTGGTGTAAGGCCCCTGCGGCTGCATTCCCGGTTGTGCCACATAATAAGAGGGCGTTTCCTGAGGCTGCTGGGGAACAGGGTATGGGGGAGGCGTGAATGGAGGAGGTACAGGGGCAGCCTGTGGAGCTGCGCCAACCTGCGGAGCTGCGTCAACCTGCGGAGCTGCGCCAACCTGCGGAGCTGCGCCAACCTGCGGAGCTGAGCCAACCTGCGGAGCTGCGCCAACCTGCGGAGCTGCGTCAACCTGTGGAGCTGCGCCAGCCTGCGGAGCTGCGTCAACCTGCGGAGCTGCAAAGACATTCTGAAGCGGCAGCCAGCCGGGCGCTCCTTCGAACCAGACCAGAGTACCGGCTGGGAAAACACCCTGCACAAAACAGGTACGAACCATATCTTCAGGATAAGGCCCCTCCTGAACACCTCCGGGTTTGCAAATGTAGTATTGTTTCATATTGTTGTATCAGTCTTATTTTTATTCTTTATTGAAAAAGTTGATAGACGCTGACCCATTCCGGATTCTCATCACTCTTCGCCAGCGTGTCTGGCGTATAGAGACGATGATGGACGGCTTCCATGACCATAGCACCGGGGAAAGGCCCGGTAGCAGGGCCACCAGGCTGGCAGATGTAGTATTGCTTCATATCTGCCCCCTTTTGCATGTGAGCAGGAAGTGGGGGGAACGGTTCGGCAGGCGACTGGTGGATGGCTTCGTCATTTTTATCAGCAGACTCTTCACTCCTGGCTTTTTTCTTCCTGATGTAATAGAACACACCAAATCCAGTGGCTGCTAAAATCGCTATGGTAATGAATACAGGAAGCCCGTATGAAGGAGGATTCAGCTCCCGAAGAAGTTGGTTATACATCTCTACATCATAAGTATCACCCTCCCTTTTGCTGCGTTCCAGATTCTCTTCCGCTATTTCGAAACTTTCAGCGGCCAGTCTCATGTAATACTTGGCACCACTCGTATCTCCCCTCTGCGCCTTCTCCTCAGCCTTTCCTCTGAGAGCAAGTGCCCCTCGCAAAGCATCATATGCTTTGCCAGCTTTCGATACACCATGGTTCACACGCTCCCATGCGGCATTTTCTCGCAGCTGCCTCTGATCGGTCGCTTTCTGACTAGCTCTTATCCGATCGTAAGCTGCGTCTATCTTTGCGTCGATATCGGTAGCACCATTTGTTGCAACAGTAGGGGAATGATTTTCTGCAGAGCCCTCAGCCTCCTTTGAATCCGTCTGTGTCTTATCAGAAGAAACGTCCGGCTGTTCTGCTTTATCCTCCGGAGAAACATCCCCATCGGCAGGTGCATCCTTTTCTCTGCATCCTGGTTCAGTCTCCACTCCGGCCTCATTCAGCCCGTCGTCTACCTCCGGAGCATCCGTAGTTTCCGCATCGCGCTGAGAATCGCTGATTTCAGCAGACTTCCCTCCGTCCTCCGGCTCCGGCGTGTCTTCATCCTGCTCGTTGTCTGCCTCCGGAACATCTTCAGTTTCCACGTCACTCTGAGAATCGCAGTCCTCCTCCTCTGCGGAATTAGCCTGCCGGGCATACTGGCGTTCCAGCTTTTTCCTGGCTTTGGCATGGCCCGCTGCGGCCGCCTGAGCCAGGTAGGAAGCGGCGTCCTCCTCGCTCAACTCTCCGTCGCGCTTCTTTTTCCCCAGCGTACCCAGGTAGTACATGGCATGGGCATCTCCCGCTTCGCAGCGTTCCTTCCACCACTTCAGCGTGACGCTAAGGGGCAGTTTCCTGATGCGCTTGACCAGGGGCAGCTCCGGATTGCAATCCAGCCTTTCGTCCTCTTCCTGCATGGCCGAGAACGCATCTGCATACCATTTCATGGCCTTGGACGCATTCTTACTGCAGCCGAGCCCCCGGGCGCTGGCATCACCCAGGTACATCATGGACATTGCATCTCCCGCATCGGCCGCCTTCTCCCACCACTGCACAGCAATCCGGGCGCTTTTCTTAACCTTCTGCCCCTTCATGCTCATCAGCCCCAGTTGTCTCATGGCTCTTGTATCACCATTTTCTGCAGCTTCTGCAAGAGCCCGGACCTTTGTCTGCCGGGGGGCCCAATCCTCACCTGTAGCTCGAAGCCAGCTACTGCCGCCGAATACATCTGCAGTAACAGGAAGAGCCGCAGCCGCAAGAAACAACAAAACAATAAAACGGCCAGAAATTTTCATGGGGGGTATTCTGAAACAATAAGGTTCAATATGGGAATATAGAGAACGAGCCTGTGCTGGAGCTGATGCCGCGAAATCAAATCTAGCATAGAGAGCGCTGAATAACAAGGAAAAAGTTATCAGTTTTATGACTAAATGTATCGCAGTTGTCTCGTTTTCGCTATTTTGCGCTGTGGATAGATATTGCGCAGATAAAGAGCGCGCATGTCGAATCCGGCATGTATGGAACACACCGCAACAAAAATGCTCAGCAGCGGTTGTTACCATTGGAAACGTTTCTGTTTGTCTGGCAAGCGGGATGCTACCCATCCCCGCGGCCGGGCAGCATCCTCTCCCTCCATGAAGGAAAAGAGCTGATAATCTCTCTATACAGATGTTAAGGACAAAAAATCTTCAGTATGGCGAATAATAGGGATTTTGATTTGCCGGGCATCTTCCTGCGCCCTGGCATTGGGGGCAAATCATTTCATACCTGCCATAACCAGAGGAAAAGACATTGCCCGTAGGAACAACACCAGATCCATTACAGCGTCTGCACCCCTCCATTCTGCCAGGTGCTGAAATTTCCCCAGTCTTTATCAACTGTTCTAACGTCCTTAAAGCAATCTCCTGCCCGCGCTGGTGGCGGCGGGCTTCAGCGTCTAAATTGGCTCTCATTTGGTAATATCGCTCTTCTGCGGCTTGCGCCTCAGCTTTCCGCTGCGCTTCACATCCCGCAATAGCAATTGCAAACATAACAATAACCAACACACCCCCCAGAACTATCCAGAGAACATTCTTATTTACTTTCTTTCTGCCGAATTCTGGAAAGATTTCGCCAATCGGCCGCCAATCAGGCATACCCTCTGTCCAGACAGGAGTCTGCAACAAAATATCCCCCTTCTGGAGCATGCCGACCAGAACCTCTTCGCTGACTGGGCCTGCCTGCTGATTTCTTCCTTCTATGTAATAATAAAGCTTCATTGTAAGAGATGGGGATTATAGTAAACATTATGGAAAGCATCAGCGTCTTTCGCCTTATCGCAGTACTAATCCTCCTCCCGCGGCACAGTATTTCCCTTCACCAGAAAAGCGTTAACCGGAAGCTGAAGATCGACGACAAGCAAGCGTAACTTCCACACTAGGAATCTAGCACATTTCATACCCTATGGCAAGTAACTTATGCACACTCGCTGCACTTGACAGGTAATATGCAAAATCCAATCTTCTGCAATAATTGAGGCCCCCCCGGACAATACCCCACAAAAGCTGAGCTTGCCCCAGCGCATCCTCCGACTCCTCAAAAAGAGGACATATACAGGGGCTATCAAGTGGGCGCTTATCTCAAAATGTTGAGCGATGTTACGTTCTGACGCATAACATGCGGAAAAAAAAGAAAGAGCGGCAGTTTTGCAACTGCCGCCCTTTTGGGCTACCGGCTGTGGGACTCGAACCCACACTCTTTGGGGAACTCGATTTTGAGTCGAGCGCGTCTACCATTCCGCCAAGCCGGCGTGGAAGCGTTGATGTGCGGTAATTAAAGCGTGAAATACAGGCAGAGTCAAGTGAAAAGCGGAATTATGCCAGTTTTTTGACCTGCCGGGAATTACAGGCTTTCCCAGGGGTGGCCGGTGGCGGTGGCGTAGGCGGGGTGTGCCCAGAGGCGGCGGGCCATGAGACCGGGGCTGAGCAGGCCGAGCAGGAAGCGGCGGCGCTGGGACGGGCGGTCGAATTCGGGCATGGGTTTTTCCGGGGGGCAGAAAGCGGCGGCATCGTAGGGCGGGAGCGCGGGTGCCGGGGGCAGGGGGGCGGAGAGTCCGAGACAGGCGGTGCAGTGGCCGCAGTCGGGGCGGTGCTGTTCCATGAAGTATTGCTCCAGCGCGTCATTCAGGCAGGTGGGGGCAAGCAGCATGTCGATGATGCGCTGCTGGCGCGCGAGGTCGGCCTCGCGGCGGCGGGTGAATGCGGCTGTGAGCCCGGCGGTGATGCTGCGGGCATCCGGCGCGGCTGTGCCTGCAGTGTTGCGGAGGCAGAGAGCCTGTTGCCTCATGGTGAGTTTCCATTCGCCTGCGGCTTCGCATTCGTAGAGGTATTCGACGGCTTCTGCGAAGGTGCAATCCCAGGCTTCGGCGGCGGCTTCGACCTCGCCCTCGCGGTGGGAATCGAGCCAGCGGAGGCGGGCACATTCGGCTGCGTCACGGCCATCGAGTATGGTGCTGAGGGGGTAGAGCGGTTTGATCTTGTAGTATTTGCTGCCTTTGCTTTCGATGCAGATGCTGCCCTCCATGGCCATGAGCGCGCGCGTGGGAACATCGTCGGGAACATCGCAGCTGGTGCCGAGTTCCCAGAGGGAAACGATGCGCTTCCCGGCGGGTATCAGCCAGCGGACGCAGCGGAGTACACCTTCGGCATCGGGCTCGGCGGCGAGGATGCGGTTGCGGGCTTCGACTAAATCTGCCGCTTGCAGGAGGATGAGGCTGGTGCAGGGGGATCCGTCGCGTCCGGCTCGCCCGGATTCCTGGAGGTAGGCTTCCGGGGAGGAGGGGGTACTCCAATGGATGACGGAGCGGACATCGGGCTTATCGATGCCCATGCCGAAGGCGATGGTGGCCACCAGCACGGTGATTTCGTTGCGCAGGAAGGCATCCTGGAGCTGTTCTCTCTGCTCAGCGGGGAGCCCGGCGTGGTAGTGGGCGGTCTGGTAGTGGCGGGTGGCGAGTTCGCCTGCCAGCCATTCGGTTTCCTTGCGGGTGCGGCAGTAGATGATGGCGGGCAGGGTATCGTGCTTTTCCAGATGCGCCAGCAGGGCGGGCATGCGTTCCTTCACCGGCTGGCAGATGCGGGTGATGTTGGGTCGGTAGGGGGGCAGCACGATGTGGTTAGCGGCCGGGATGCCGAAAGCCTGGCCTAAGTCCTGCTGCACGCGCGGGGTGGCGGTGGCGGTGAGCGCCAGGGTGGCGTGCGGGCGGAGTTGTTGCTGCAGGGCGGGGAGTTTCAGGTAGTCGGGGCGGAAACTGTGTCCCCATTCGGAGACGCAATGGGCTTCATCCACCACGAACAGGGAGAGCCGGATGCCTGCCAGTGTCTGCTGCAGTTCACGGTTTTCCAGGGATTCCGGGGCTACAAAGAGGAGTCGCAGTTCCCCGGTAGTCACTTGGCCCAGCACGGCGCTGCGTTCTTCCGGCTCCAGGGTGGAGTCGAAGCGCGCAGCTGCTATGCCTATGCTTTTGAGCGCTTCGCATTGGTCCCGCATGAGGGCAATGAGCGGTGATACGACCAGCGATGTGCCGCCCAGCAGCTCGGCGGCCGCCTGGTAGCACAGGCTCTTGCCGTGTCCTGTGGGGAGGACGCCCAGCGCATTCTGTCCGGCCAGCACGAGTTCGATAATCTGGCGCTGCCCGGCGCGCAAGGCGCTTTTGCCGAAGCGGGGCAGGATGTGTGCTTCTGCTGCCTTGGTGAACTCCATGAGGCTATTGTAGCATCTTGAGCGGTGGTGAAAAGTCCAAATATTGGCTTAATAATAGTAAAAAAGTGGGATATTCTGCATTTTTTGATTGTCAATGGTGCATGGGTAGCGTAAAGTAGCAGGGTGAGCCTTTGTTCTGCGGCTTGCGACCTATTCAGAAAAAACAACCAATAGAAAGACTCCGTATGATGAAGAAGTTTGCCCTTGCTATCATTGCCGCTGTGTTCACCCTTGGTATGACCCAGGCCCAGGAGCCGGCCCCGGCTGCGCCTGCAACTCCCTGTGTGAAGAAGTGCTGCGCCAAGAAGGCAGAATGCCCGAAGAAGGCTGACTGCGGCACCGACAAGTGCTGCGCCAAGGATAAGGTATGCCCGGATAAGCCCTGCTGCGCCAAGATGAAGGAATGCCCCAAGCCCTGCGCTGCGCAGAAAGGCTGCTGCAAGAAAAAGGTGTACTGCCCGAAGAAGCATGATTGCACCCGGAGCAAGTGCTGCCCCAAAAAGACGGCATGCCCAGAGAAGAAATGAGCCTTTTCCCGGCTGGACAGTCATCCTCCATGCGGTTTTGTGCCGTGTGGAGTTTTTTTGTTAGGGATTGAGGGTGAAAAAATGCGAAAAACTACCAAAAAGATAGGGAAAATGTGTCTGAATGTGATTTTTTTGTTGCAAACAGGAAAAAAAGGCGCTACTCTGAGGTCGACCCCGGATAATATAGAAAGGAAACAGAAGAATGAATTGGAACCCTCTGAAGAATGTGAAACGGACTTTGCTGACTGTTGGTCTGAGTGTTGCTCTGGCCGGGCAGGCTGCGGGTCAGGGTGTGAATGCGGCAGATGCTGATGGCGAGACGCTGCTCATGAAGGCGGCAGAGCGTGGCCGTGTCAGCGAGGTGCAGCGTCTGCTGGCTGCCGGTGCGGCGGTGAATGCCAAGGATGATGACGGTGAGTCGGCGCTGATGAAGGCGGCGGATGATGGTCATGCCGCTGTGCTGCAGTTGCTGCTGAAGGCCGGCGCCTATGTCAATGATACAGATGAGGACGGCGATACGGCGTTGATGCTGGCAGCCGAGAATGGTAACCCGGCGGCGGTGAAGGTGCTGCTGGAGGCGGGTGCGGATGTGAATATCATTGACAGAGAAGGTGAAACGGCTTTGATGGTGGCAGCTGATGAGGGCAATGTGGCTGTGCTGCAGTTGCTGCTGGCTGCCGGAGCCGATGTGAATGTGAGCGACGGCAGGGGAGAGACGGCTCTGGATAAGGCCGTGGAGGAGGGCAATGTGAAGGCAGCGCAGGTGCTGCGCGCGGCCGGAGCAAGATAATTTGGTACGCATAACGACAACGCAAACTCACCGCTGTCCGGCCTTGTTGCCGGGCGGCGGTTTTTGCGGCATTTCGACGCGGAAAATCGTTATTTTTCTTTACAAGGATAGCAGGCGGGCGTATAAAACCGTTAGCTATGCATGCACCGAGTATTGTCAGTTCGCTGAAAGACTATAATCGCAAGACGTTTTTTTCTGACCTGGGCGCAGGTCTCACCGTGGGTGTAGTAGCCCTGCCGCTTGCTATGGCCTTTGCCATTGCCTGTGGCAGCAGTGAGATTACGCCCTCCACCGGGTTGATTACGGCGGTGGTGGCTGGTTTCCTCATTTCTCTGCTGGGGGGCAGTAAGTTCCAGATTGGTGGGCCGACTGGCGCTTTTGTAGTGTTGATTTCGGGAGTGGTGGGGAGTTTCGGTTTCAGCGGGCTGGTGCTGTGTACGCTGCTGGCGGGCTTGTTCCTGATTATTTTTGGTGTGTGCCGTATGGGTTCGCTCATCAAGTTTATTCCCTATCCTGTGACGACCGGCTTTACCAGCGGTATTGCGGTGACGATTTTCTGCACGCAGGTCAAGGATTTGCTGGGCTTGCAGATTGATGTGGCGGTGCCGGCTGAGTTTGTGGCCAAGTGGCAGTGCTATTTCGAGTATTTCCACACGGTGAATTACTGGGCGCTGACGCTGTCTGTGCTGACGGTGGCCACGATTCTGCTCACGAAGCGTGCGTTCCCGCGCGCGCCGTTCATGCTGGTGGGTATGCTGGTGAGTACAGTGGTGTGCCAATGGCTGAATCTGCCGGTGGAGACTATTGGTTCCCGTTTCGGCGCTCTGCCCCAGGGGCTGCCGATGCCGAGCCTCCCGGAGGTGGATTGGGCGCGGCTGCCGCAGCTGGTTCAGCCTGCATTTGTGATTGCGTTGCTGGCGGCCATTGAGTCGCTGCTCAGCGCGAGCGTGGCCGATGGTATGACGGGTTCCCGCCACCATCCGAACACGGAGCTGATTGGCCAGGGGGTGGGCAATATGGCCTCGGCGCTGTTCGGCGGGCTTCCTGCCACGGGCGCCATTGCCCGCACGGCTACGAATATCCGCTCCGGCGGCAAGAGCCCGGTGGCAGGCATCATTCATGCCATCACGTTGCTGTTGATTCTGATGCTGGCCGGGCAGTATGCAGCCATGGTGCCGCTGGCTTCGCTGGCGGGTATTCTGGTTATTGTGTGTTGGAACATGGCTGAGGTTTCCACCTTTACGCATCTGCTGAAGGGGCCTCGCCAGGATGCGGTGGTGCTGTGCCTTACCTTCATCCTGACCGTGCTGATTGACCTGGTTGTGGCAGTGGAGGTGGGTGTGGTGCTTGCGGCTCTGCTTTTCATTGGCCGCATGGCGCAAATCAGCAATGTGGAGTCCATTTCGCGCGAAATCGAGGGTGAAGACCCTGAGGAACAGCCCTCCCGCTCGCGCTACCTGCGTCAGGTGCCGAAGAATGTGGAAATCTTCGATGTGCAGGGGCCCTTCTTCTTTGGTGCGGTGGAGCAGTTCAAAGACCGCGTGTTCCGTAATCTGGGCAGGGAGGTATCGTATGTGCTGCTGCGTATGCGCCTGGTTCCGGCGCTGGATGCTTCCGGCCTGCATGCCCTGGAGGATTTCCTGGCATACTGCCAGCGCCGCAACATCACCCTGCTGCTCTGCGGTGTGCAGAAGCAGCCGCTTAAGGTGATTCGCCGGGATTCTCCCTTCATGAATGAGCTGCACGCGGAAAATATCTGCGAGAATATCGACGTGGCTCTCGCCCGCATTGCCGAGTTGGAGACCGCTGCTGGCGAACAGTCCGTAACCGAGGCGCAGGACTGAAGCTCTGGCTCATTTTGTGCTTGAAAAAAGCGTCTTTTTGCGTTTCAATAGAGCGCATGAAGACGCTTGCTTTTGTATTGGTTTCTGCGGCTGCGGCTCTTGCCTTTTCTTCCTGTGGTGAGTGCGCCTGCAATTCGTATAATCCGGCTCTCCTGCGGGATGTGCCTGTGTCTTCCTCCCGCAGCTTCGAGTAAGAACGCCTATGTCCTTTGAGATTCGCGAGAAGCCGGAGATGGTGGAGCGTGCCTTGCTGGTAGGGCTGGGCATGCCCGGTGATTCACGCCGCGAGCGCACGGCCCTGTTGGCCGAGCTGGAAGATCTGGTGAGCAACCTGGGCATCGGCATCGTGGGAACCATGCTGGAGTTCACACGCGAGATTCAGGCCAAGTACCTGTGCGGCATCGGCAAGGCTGAGGAAATCCGTGCCCAGGTGGAGGAATTGAATGCCGATTGCGTGATTTTTGATAATCTGCTTTCCCCCAGCCAGCAGCGCGAGTGGGAAAAGCTGACGAATGTGACCGTGATTGACCGCGAAGAGGTCATTCTTGATATCTTTGCCAAGCGCGCCCGCACCCGCGAAGCTGTGATGCAGGTGGATCTGGCCCGCATGCAGTATGCCCTGCCGCGCATGACCGGCATGTGGAAGCACCTGGACCGCCAGCGCGGTGGCAGCGGTGGCGGCAAGGGCGGTGGTGCTGCTGCCCGTGGTGAAGGTGAGAAACAGATTGAGGTGGACCGCCGCCTGGCGCGTGAACGCATCGAAGCCATCCGCGATGAACTGGAGCTGGTGCGCCGCCAGCGTGGCACGCAGCGCAAGGAACGCACCCGCCAGGGGATTCCCACGGCGGCTATCGTGGGCTATACGAATGCCGGCAAGAGTTCGCTGCTGAACCTGGTGACGGGCGCTGGCGTGCTGGCACAGAATATTCTTTTTGCCACGCTGGATACGACAAGCCGCAAGATTGAGCTGCCGGACGGCCAGCCGCTGGTGCTGACGGATACGGTGGGCTTTATCCGCAATCTGCCGCACCGCCTGGTGGAGGCGTTCAAATCGACGCTGGAGGAGGCGGTGCTGGCCGATTTCCTGATTCAGGTGGTGGATGCGAGCGATGAGGATGCCCTGCGCCACTATGAGACCACTTGCGAGGTACTCAACAGCCTGGGCGCGCAGGATAAGCCCATGGTGGTGGTGTGGAACAAGTGTGATTTGATTCCGGAAGAGCTGCGCGAGGTGACATTGTCGGCTCTGGCGGCCAAGGTGTCATGTCCCAGCCTGACGATGAGTGTGCTGGAGAATCAGGGAGTGGATAAGCTGCTGGCTTCCTGCGTGGAGATGCTTTCGCACCGTGTGGAGCGGCAGACCTACCGGATTCCGCTGGCGGAAAGCCGTATCATTGCCATCATGCACCGTGATGGCAAGGTGCTTAATACTGAATATGAGGGGAACGATGCCTTGGTGGAAGCTATTCTGCCCAAGGAATTTGCTGCCCGTATTGCCCAATATCGCATATGAGAATACTGACATTAAGTTTTACGTTATTGCTGGTGGCCTGTTCGCCGTCGCCGGAGGAAAGAGCGGCCTTTTTCCGAGCTGAGGGTGACCGCCTGGATGCGGCTGCCCGGCATGTGCAGAAGGCGTTCACATATGAGGATTTCATTACCAGCCCGCAGTACCGCCAGACGCGCGATATGTGGCGCGGTGGGGCGCTGTCGCAATACAACCCGAAGAATTCCCGCGTGGAAATCCTTTTGAAGGAGCAGCGCGGCCGCCTGTACATCAATGATACAATCGCCATGGACTTCCCGATTTGCTCCGGCCGCATCGGTGGCATGGAGACTCCCAAGGGAACATTCCGCATCAGCCAGAAAAAGGAGATGCACCGCTCTAACCGCTATGGTGTATTCATGAGCAAGGCGGATGGCAGCGTGGTGAAATGGGGGGTGACGGCGGATGATGCTGTGCCGGCGGGTATGTATTTCGAGGGGACGGATATGCCCTACTGGCTGCGTTTCAATGGTGGTATCGGGCTTCATGTGGGCAAGGTGGAGCGCAATACTGATTCGCATGGCTGCGTGCGTGTGCCGGAGGAAGCGGCTGTCATTCTCTTCGAGAAGCTTGAAGTGGGTTCCAAGGTGGTGGTGAAGTAAGATGATTGCACGGCTACATTCGGCGGCGGTAGAGGGTATCCGCGGGTACGAGGTCCAGGTGGAGGTGGATGCCCGCCCGGTGGAGGATACCGGCCGCATGGTTGTGGTCGGGTTGCCGGATGCCGCTGTGCGGGAGAGTGTGCAGCGCGTGACATCAGCGCTGACCAACAGTTCGTTTTTCCGGCCGGGCGATGTGCTGGTGACGGTCAATCTTGCCCCGGCCGATGTGCGTAAGCAGGGGCCAGGCTTTGATTTGCCCATTGCGCTGGCGCTGGAAATGGCCATTCAGGAGAATTACCGGGATGTGCCGGAGGCGTTCAAACGCCGCGTACCCACCGGGCTGGATGCCTGGTGTCTGGTAGGGGAACTGGCGCTGGACGGCATGGTGCGCGGAGTGCGCGGTGTGCTGCCGCTGGCTGTGGCGGCGCGCGAGGCCGGGCGTTCGTGCATGATGGTGGCGCGGGAGAATGCGGCCGAGGCGGCCGTGGTGGAGGGGCTGACGGTGTACGCAGTGGATACGCTGCGCGAGGCCTGGGAGGTACTCTTGAATCCGGCCCGCTTTACCCCTTATACCTTGCCGGCGGATGTGCCTCCTTTGCCTGCGGAGGTGGATTTCGATGAAGTGAAGGGGCAGCCTTATGCCCGGCGCGCCATGGAGATTGCTGCGGCGGGTGGTCATAATTTGCTGATGTGCGGCAGTCCCGGCAGCGGTAAGAGCATGCTGGCCAGCCGCCTGCCGACGATTCTGCCGCCGCTGACGCAGGAGGAAGCCCTGGAGGCCAGTTCGATTCATTCTGTCTGCGGGCAGCTGCCGCGCAGCGGCGGTTTGCTGGAACACCGTCCGTTCCGCAGCCCGCACCACACGATTTCCGATGTGGGGCTGATGGGGGGCGGCTCGACGATTACGCCGGGCGAGATTTCGCTGGCGCACCACGGGGTGTTGTTCCTCGATGAACTGCCGGAGTTTGCCCGCCGCACGCTGGAGACGCTTCGCCAGCCGCTGGAGAGTGGCGTGGTGACGATTTCGCGCGCCAGCGGGAGCATGGATTTTCCCTGTGCCTTCATGTTTGTTGCGGCTATGAATCCGTGTCCCTGCGGCTATCTGGGCGACCCCACGCACCGCTGCCGTTGTTCGCCTGCGGATGTGACGCGCTACCGCAAGAAGATTTCGGGACCCTTGCTCGACCGTTTTGATATCATTATCGAAGTGCCGCCGGTTGCGCCAGCCAGCCTGCTCAACAAGCCGGATGGCGAGAGTAGTGCCGCTATCCGTGAGCGCGTGGTGGCAGCCCGCTCCCGCCAGATGCAGCGCTATGCCGCAACCGGGGCAAGCTGCAACGCCCGCCTGAGCGGTAAAAAGCTGCGCCAGTATTGCCCGCTGACCTCCTCGCAGCAGCAGATGCTCCTGGACGCGGTGAGCCAGCTGGGGCTTTCTGCCCGTGCCTTTGACCGTATTCTGCGCGTGGCTCGCACCATTGCCGACCTGGCAGGTTGCGAACAGCCCTCGGATGCCCACTTGTTCGAGGCCATCCAGTTCCGCCAGTTTGAATGCCAGCTCCGCGGCTGATGCTTCAGGCGAGCGGCAGGAGAAGAACCCGAAACTCCAACCGCGGTTTTCTGGAAGGCGCAAGACAAATGTTGGACTTGCGCGGGGACTCTCCGGGTGCTAGAATGGGCGCATGAGTGAAGCACAACTGACCCCCGAACTGGTGCGCGCGGCGTTGACCACGGTCAAGTACCCCGGTTTCAGCCGCGATATTGTGGCCTTTGGCCTGGTGAAGAATATCCAGGTGAGCCCGGAGGGGAGCGTGGTGGTCGATTTGCAGGTGGAGAGCAAGAATTCCGATGTTCCCCGCTATATTTACGAACGCGTGATGAGTGTGCTTCAGGAGCTGCCTGGTGTCACCGCGCATGATGTCCGCATGGAACACCATGCCCCGGAGCAAAAGAAGGCCGAGCGTGAGGCTGGCGACAACCCCGGCGACTGGAAGTCCAGCGTGCCGGGTGTGAAGCATGTGATTGCCGTGGCTTCCGGCAAGGGCGGGGTGGGCAAGAGTACCGTGTCTGCCAATCTGGCCGTGGCGCTTTCCCGCCTGGGGTACAAGGTCGGTCTGCTGGATCTGGATTTGTACGGCCCGTCCATGGGACTGATGTTCGGCACGCAGGAGCGTCCCGGATGCAGCGATAAGGAACAATTCCTGCCCGTGGAGGCTCACGGGGTGAAGTTGCTCTCCATGGCTCTGCTGGTGGATGGCGATACCCCGCTGGCTGTACGCGGGCCGCTGGCCACGCGCTATGTGCAGCAGTTCCTGCGCGATGTGGAGTGGGGCGGACTCGATTTCCTGATTCTGGATATGCCTCCCGGCACAGGGGATATTCAGCTGACTATTGTGCAGACTGTTGCGCTGGCCGGTGCGGTGATTGTGACCACGCCGCAGGAGGTGGCGCTCATCGATGCCCGCAAGGCCGTGGGCTTGTTCCAGCGCGTGGAGACCCCCATTCTGGGCATCATCGAGAACATGAGCTATTTCCATTGTCCCAGCGATAACCAGATTTACCATATCTTCGGCGAGGGCGGCGGCGAACGCGAGGCGGCTAAGCTGGGCGTGCCTCTGCTGGGCAAGCTGCCGCTGGATGCCCGCACGCGCGAGAGCGGCGATGCCGGTACGCCTGTGGCGCTGGAATCGCCGGAAACGAATCCTGTATCGGCGGCGTTCCACGAGGTGGCGGCTAATCTGGCAGCAGTGCTGGGTGAGTAAGGCTTGCAAAAACGCAACATCCAGGGTTTGACAGAGGCTCATTCGTATGCTATGCTTCAGGCATACACAACCATTTCTGCTATGCGTAAACTCTTTATATTGCTGACTGCCGCCGTGTGGGGCTTTTCACCTCTTGCTGCCGATGATGCCCCGATGGCGGGGTTGGATCGCGCCTATACGGCTGAAATCAAGGCTTTGACGGAGGCTGAAACCATGCTGAAGACGGTGTCCGATGCCAAGACGGCCAAGCAGGTAAAGGTGAAGCTCATGCATAAGTTCTCCCTGCTGCGTCCACTGCTGCATGGCAACGATGCTCAGTTGGAGGCGCTGGCCCGCGCGCAGAACAAAGTGAGTGACATCATGTGGGAAATGATGAAACAGCCGTATTTTGAATCGGAGAACATGCAGGAACTCTGGACGGTGATGACGCATCATTTTGCCCGCCGTTCGGCCAACCGTAAGTGAGATGAAACCCGCTTTTCTGCTACTGCTCTGCCTTGTTTCCGGGGCTCAGGCCTCTCTGCTGGAGAGCCGCGACCCCGTTACGCTGGATACAGCCGAAATGGCGCGTGCCTGGCAGGCGGTGAGCCAGGGTGTACCCCGCTCCGCTGCCGCTCAGGATTCCTGGCAGGCGGCCATGCTGGAGCAGGATGCTGAATTGTCCCGCATTTACCTGCTGCTCTGGCTGCAGGAACATAATCCCCTGGCACCTGTGGCGCAGCATGCCCATGCGTATGCGGAAGCCGTGGCCCTGCATCGCGCCGGGCTTGCTGGGCAGGCGCAGGCCTGCGCTGCGCTGGCGGCTGCCTACCGCGGCGGCTCTCTGGGCAGCCTGAGTCTGCCGCCCAGCGAAGAAAAAGCGCGCTGGGTTGAACAGCGCGCCCTCGTTGCAGAAAATCTGCCGCAGTAACACTCAGTTCTGCGGGGGCTGCAGTTCGTTTTTCCACTCAGTCACGCCGCGGATAATGTCGGCTGCTATGTTGGCCTTGGGCTGCACAAAGCTGGGAATGAACCAGGGGAATCCGCCCACCAGGTCGTGGAATACGCTGACTTCGCCGTGGCAGGTGCCGTGGCCGGAACCGATGCCGATGGTCGGAATGGGGCTGGCTGCGGTGAGCTGGGCGGCCACGCTGTGGCGCGTGCATTCGATAACGACGCTGAATGAACCGGCGCGTACCACGGCTTCCAAATCTGCCATGAGCAGGGCAGCCTCGGCATCGGTCTTGCCCTTCATCTTGTAACCGCCCTCTTCCTTGACTTTCTGGGGCAGCAGGCCGATGTGCGCCTGTACCGGAATGCCAGCCTGCACAATGGCGCGGATTTCCGCTTCCTTGGCTGCGCCGCCTTCCAGTTTCACGGCATCCACCCCGGTTTCCATGAGCTTACGGGCATTTTCGACGGCCTGTTCCGGGGTGTCGAAGGTATGGATGGGCATGTCCAGAACCACCAGCGCATTCTTAGCCGCGCGCGCCACGCATTCGCCGTGGTGCAGCATGTGCGCCAGGGTTACATGGGTGGTGTCCGGGTAACCCAGCATGGTCATGCCCAGGGAATCGCCCACCAGAATCATATCAATGCCGGCTTCATCCAGCATGCGGGCGGTGGGGTAATCGTAGGCGGTGAGCTGGGAGATGGCTGTTTTGCCCATCTTTGCCTGAATGGCGGCAATTTTTTCACTCGTGGTCATGGGAGAAATATCAAAGCGGGTAGGGTGTTACGGCCGGCCCGGCTGGCAGGGCGGCAATCAGTTGGGCAGCGGTCTGGGTCTGCCCCGGCAGAATGAGCAGCGGGTCGAGATCGCACAGCGGGCGCAAAACAAATTCCCGTTCGTGCGCCCGGGGGTGGGGCAGGGTGAGGGTATCGGTCTGGCAGGTTTCGCTACCGCAGCAGATGAGGTCGATGTCGCAGGTGCGGGCTTCGCCGTATTCGCCGCTGCGGGTGCGCCCCAGCTCAGCTTCAATACGCAGGCAAAGCTGCAGTATTTCCTCTGCGGGCATGCTGGTCTCCACCTCCACGCAGGCGTTCAGATAACAGGGCGAGCCTTCCGGGCATCCCACCGGCTCGGTTTCGTACACCTGGGAAAGCCGCAGCCCGCCGAAGACATCGGCCAGGTAATCGCAGGCGGATTCGAGCAGCGCCAGCCTGTCCCCCAGGTTGGAACCCAGGGAAAAGACACAGCGGCGCATGGTTGCAGCGGCAGCCATGGGGATTAGTTGGTGAAACCGAGCACGTCCTGCATGTTGTAAAGCCCGGCGGGCTTGTCTGCCAGCCAGAGGGCCGCGCGCACGGCGCCACCGGCAAAGGTCATGCGGCTGGAGGCCTTGTGCGTCAGCTCCACTCGCTCGCCATCGGTGGCATACATGACGGTGTGGTCGCCCACCACATCGCCACCGCGCATGGAGTGCATACCGATCTGGCGCTGGGGGCGGGCACCCACGAGCCCTTCGCGGCCGTGCATCACGTCCTTGTTGTAATCCATGCCGGTTTCCTCGCACACCACCTCGGCCAGGGAGCGGGCGGTGCCGCTGGGGGCATCGAGCTTGTGGTGGTGGTGCATCTCAATGATTTCGATATCGTAATCCTTGAGAATCTGGGTGGCTTTGCGGGTGAGCCAGAAAAGGGTGTTCACACCCACGGAGTAGTTGGAGGCGAATACGATGGGAATTTGCTTGGCGGCTTCGGCAATGGCGGCGCGTTCCTCATCGGTGTGGCCGGTGGTGCCGATGACGAGGGGCTTGCCCTGGGCTACGGCGGTGGCCAGCAGTTCCGGGGTGAAACCGTGGAAGGAGAAGTCGATGGTACAGTCGGCGGCGCTCATGGCGGCAGCAATGTCCTGCCCCACATCGTGGGTGGCGGCCATTTCGGTGGCTTCATTCAGCTCCACGGCCTGCTTCACCGTCTGGCCCATGCGGCCGGAAATGCCGGTAACGAGAATCTTCATCATGGCAGTATTACAGCAGGTTAAAGCTCTTGAGCAGGTCGGCCAGCTTGCTTCGCTTCTCCTCGGCCAGCGGTACGAGCGGCAGGCGGATTTCCCAGCCGATTTCGCCACGCAGTGCCAGGGCGGCCTTGGCGGGCACCGGGTTCACATCCAGGGACATGAGGCCCTTCATGAGCGGGTAGTACTTCTTCTGCAGTTCCAGGGCTTTCTTGCCATCGCCACTCATGGCGGCATCCACGAGAGACTTCATCTCTGCCGGGGCAATGTTGGAGGTCACGGATACCAGACCCACAGCGCCGCAGGAGATGAAGGGGACGGTCAGGCCATCATCGCCGCTCAGTACGGCAAAATCTGCGGGCAGAGCCTGCACCAGCTGGTTCACGCGCTCTACGCTGCCACCGGCTTCCTTGATAGCCACGATGGTGGGGCAATCTGCAGCCAGGCGGGCCACGGTATCCACGGCAATCTCAATGCCGCTGCGGCCGGGGATGCTGTACAGCATGATGGGCAGGTCGGTAGCCTCGGCAATGGCCTTGAAATGCTGGTACACGCCCTCCTGGTTGGGCTTGTTGTAGTAGGGGCAGACCTGCAGGGTGCCATCGGCGCCCATGGCGGCGGCAGCCTTGGTCAGTTCGATGGCTTCGGCGGTGCAGTTGGCGCCGGTGCCGGCAATCACCTGGCAGCGGCCGGCCACGAATTCCACACACTTGCGGATGATTTCGAGGTGCTCCTCGGTGCTCACGGTCGGGGATTCGCCGGTCGTGCCCATGGGCACAATGCCGTCTACGCCGCCGGCAATCTGGGCTTCAATCAATGCCTTGTAGGCATCATAATCCACCACTCCGTTCTTGAAAGGGGTAACAATTGCAGTATAAAGTCCCTGGTATTTCATGATTCGGGAAAGTTTTACGCGGATATTATACCGCTTAAAATCTAAAAGTCACGCCTTTTTTGTCTGGCGTATCAGCTTTCGCATTTGATGCACAAATGCCTCTGATAGAAACAGAGACTGATGGCGAGTGTAAGCCGCAGAAAAAAAAGAAAGCCTCCGCAGCGGTGCTGCGGAGGCCTGAAAAACGAACCTTATGCCATGCGGGCGTAGGCGTCGGCCTCGACGGCGGCCCAGAGGGAATTGATGCGGCACTCCACCTCTGCCTTGGCGGCGGTGAGTTCTGCACCGGCGGCGCCGTGGGCAAAGAGGTAGTACTTGATCTTGGGCTCGGTGCCGCTGGGGCGCACGGCGAAGCTGCGGCCATCCACCAGGTCGATGAAGAGCATCTTTTCGGCGGGGATGGGGTCGCCTTCGGCATCGACCATGGTGCCGGCGGAGAAATCGCGCAGGCCGGCCACAGCGGTGCCGTCCATTTCGGTGGGCGGGTTCTCGATGTAGCTCTTGGTGAGGGCGGCAATCTTGGCGGCACCATCGGCGCCTTCCATCACGATGCTCTTGCCGAGTTCCTTGTAGAAACCGAGTTCGGAGTAGATGTTGTTGAGGCACTCCAGCAGGCCGATGCCCCTGGAGGCGAGGTAGGCGTTCATCTCAGCGAGGCAGAGGGCGGCGGCGTTGGCATCCTTGTCGCGCACGAAGTCCTGGGCGAGGTAGCCGTAGCTTTCCTCACCGCCGAAGATGAAGAACTTGCTGTACTCCAGACGGAGGGCGCGGGTTTCGGCCTCGGTCATGGAGCGGTAACCCTGGCGCAGTTCGGCGGGGATGGCCTGCTCATACTTGCCGAGCTTGGCGGCAATGTATTTGAAGCCGGTGAGCACGTTGACCGTGGCAATGCCGAAGGAGGCGGCGATGGCATCCTGCAGCGGGCTGGTCACGAAGGTCTTGACCATGACGGCGTGGTCGATGTTCTCCGGGGTGATGATACCCAGCTCGATGGCGCTCATGCAGCGGTACCAGGCCAGCAGGGAGCCAATCTGGTTGCCGGTGAGGAGCTGCATCTTGCCGGTGGCGGTGTCGCGCACGGCGATGCCCATGCGGTCGCTGTCGGGGTCGGTGGCGATGACGAGGTCAGCCTGCTCGGCATCTGCCTGGGCAATGGCCATATCGAGAGCCGGTGCATTTTCCGGGTTCGGGCTGGCCACGGTGGGGAAGCGGCCATCGAGGGAGTCCTGCTCGGCCACGGTGCTGACGTTGCAGCCAATCTGCTTGAGGATGGGGACGATGCAGCGGCCGCCGGTGCCGTGCAGGTTGGTGTAGACCACCTTGGCAGAGGCTTTGGCGAATACATCCGGGCGCAGGATGATGCCTTTGAGCTTTTCAATGTAGATGGCATCGAACTCCGGACCGAGGATGCGGAGGCTGCCCTGCTGGTCGGCGGGCAGGGCTTCATAGGTGTCGCTGGTGAGGGCGTTCACCTCGGCAATGACGGCTTTATCGTGCGGGGCGATGAGCTGGGCGCCGTCGTTGAAGTAGGCCTTGAATCCGTTGTCGTGAGCCGGGTTGTGGGAGGCGGTAAGCACCACGCCGGTGTCGGCATTCAGCTCGCGGATGGCGAAGGAAACTTCCGGGGTGGAGCAGGGGCCGTCGAACAGGGCGCAGTCGCAGCCCAGGTCGGTGGCAATCTTAGCGCAGTACTCGGCAAAGTCGCGGGAGAAGTGGCGGGTGTCATGCCCCACAACGATGAGGGGCTTGCGGCCGGTGCCTTCAGCTTCCACGAAGCGGCGCACATAGGTGATGAGGCCGCGCATGGCGCGCCCCACGTTGAAGTAGTTCATGCTGGCGGTGCCCACGCAGGGGAATTCCGGGCGTCCGTTCACGCCGCCCTGTCCTTGCTCGGCGATGGTCACGACGGTGCCGATGGTGCGGCCGCGCAGACCACCCGTGCCGAAGGCCAGCGTCTTGTAGAATCGGTTGTTGAGTTCGGCCCATTCGCCGGCCTCTACCAGTTGTTCAATGGCGGCGGGTACCACCGGGTCCTGCGTGCCGCCGGTGAGCAGCGCGATGTTTTCCAGAGAGGATTCCAGCAGCTTGCCCTCGGCAACTGCCTGCTTCAGTGCATCAAGAATCGTAGCATTCATACCTGCGCGCATTATAGCGCGCGCCTATCCGCTTGGCAAGTCCTCACTGCGTATTATTCCAAGCCTAATCCGCGCCGCATTATATTTGTGTCGGGGAGCTTTCTAAACCATTGTTTGAATGCGTATGCTCCCTGATTGAGTAACATGGTTTCACCTGTAGCGCTGATGCACTTTTTTTGTTTTGCTTCCAGAGATAGATTGGTTTGATGGGTCACTATGTCATAGACCATTTGACCGGCGTGCAGCCAATCCGTAGATATGGGGGAAGGATCTTCTTTTCGAAGCCCCAGACTAGTGGCGTTTACGATTAAATCCGCCTGAGCTACTGCACTTTGGAGTTCGGGTGAGTCAAAGTATAAATAGGTGAGAGGCTTTGAGGTGTGAGCCTTTAATTTGTTAACTAAACGCTTGAGTTGAGGTTTCGGGCGGTTAACTAAGGTGAGAGATGGACATTTTTCTATAACGCATTGGCATGCTAGGGCTCTTCCTGCCCCCCCACACGCTCCTAAAATCAGAACTTTTAAGTTTCGCAGAGGCTTTCCACTGAACTCCTGAATGGCTTTAGAGAATCCTTTCCCATCGGTATTAAAGCCATGCCAGCCATCTTTTTTTAGTACGAGAGTGTTGACTGAACCACTGAGTTCAGAGAGTTTATCACGTTTTACTGCAATGGAATATGCTTTGCGCTTATAGGGTACAGTGACATTTACCCCAATGAAATGATGCTTTTTAAGTTGCTCCAGAAGATTATGAAATGAAGCTGTTTTAAGACCGGCCTGTAGACGTACATACTTCACTTTTTTCTTTTCAGCATCCAGCGCGGGTTGCTGCATCTGCGGCGATTTGGAATGCGCAATCGGGTTGCCGATGACGCCTAATCGGGCATCTGCGGGGAGCTTTTTGAGTTGTCTTATTGTGTAAACTGTGAGCATGGTGGAAAAAGATTAACGCAAAATGAAGCGGGGACTCAATTTGCGTTAATCTGCTGGGAAAACAGGAGAATTACTTCTTATCGGTCTCGGCGGAGCCATCTTTGGCCACGCTGGTCACGATGCTGGTCTTGGCAATCTTGATGATGGTATTGGGGGCGATTTCCAGCTTCACAGTGTCCTGCTGAACTTCGCGCACAATGCCGTAGATGCCACCGGCGGAAACCACCTTGTCACCAGCCTTGAGGCTGTCCTGGCGCTCCTTGAGTTCCTTCTGCTGCTTGCGCTGCGGGCGGATGAGCAGGAAGTAGAAGATGATACCGATAAGACCGAAGGTGATGAGCATGCTCATGGGGTCACCTTCCTGACCAGCTGCTGCCTGGGCAATGTAGAGTGTGTTCATTGTATGTCGTTTGCTTGGTAACGCGAGATGAAGCTGCTCTTGAAAGCAGCGAATTCACCGGCTGCAATGGCGCTTCTCGCTTGCGCCATGAGCCGCAGGTAAAAGTGAAGGTTCTGGAACGAAAGCACGCGGAGTGCCAGCATTTCGCCCGCGCGGAAGAAGTGGCGCAGGGCGGCGCGGGAGAAGCGGGTCACGTGCGGATGCCCCTCCGGGTCGAGCGGCTTCGGGTCGTCTTTCCAGCGCTGGTTCTTGATGTGGATGGGACCATCCGGGGTCATGGCAATACCGTGGCGTGCCAGGCGGGTGGGCATCACGCAGTCGAACATGTCGACCCCGCGTTCAATCATTTCAAGAATCTGGGTGGGCGTACCCAGCCCCATGGCGTAGCGTGCCTTGTTCTGGGGGAGGTAGGGGGTGCTGTTCTCTATGGCGCGCAGCATTTCATGCTCCGGCTCGCCCACGGAGACACCGCCGATGGCGTAGCCGTCGAAATCCATGGCGGCCAGTTCCTCGGCGCAGGCGCGGCGCAGGTCTTCGTATACCGAGCCCTGCACGATGCCGAAGTGGTTTTGCAGGCCGTTGCCGCTCATGGGCTGGTGTTCGTCAATCCAGGCCTTGCAGCGCTTTGCCCAGCGCAGGGTGAGCCCCAGTGATTTTTCGGCATACTTGCGGTCGCAGGGGTAGGGCGGGCATTCGTCGAACAGCATGGCGATGTCGCTGCCCAGGTTGGCCTGGATTTCCATGCTTCGCTCCGGGCTGAGCATCATGTACGACCCGTCGATGTGGTTGCAGAAGCGCACGCCCTCCTCGGTGATTTTCCGCAGGCGCGCCAGGCTCCATACCTGGAAGCCGCCGGAGTCGGTGAGCATGGGCTTGTTCCAGCCGGTGAAGCTGTGCAGACCACCCAGGTTGCGGATGGCTTCATCCCCCGGCCGCAGGCACAGGTGGTAGGTATTGCCCAGGATAATCTGCGCCCCCAGGGCTTCGAGGTCTTCCGGATGCAGGGTCTTTACCGTACCCTGCGTACCCACGGGCATGAAAATCGGGGTCTGCACATCGCCGTGCGGCAGGTGCAGCGTACCCAGTCGGGCTCCACTCGGGTCGGTCTTGTGTAAATCAAACGCCATCGTTCTTCACATAGCGGGCGGCATAGATGGGCTTGCCCATGGCCTCCCATTGTTTCTGGAAATCGGTTTTCGGGTAGAAGGGGGCATTCCATTCCTCGCGGCGGAACAGCGGGCTGGCATCCATGCGCTCGCAGACCCATTGGAAGTATTCTTCGTGGTCTGTCTTGAACAGGACTTCGCCGCCGGGAGCCAGGGCGCGGTGCAGCACGGGGATGAAAGAGTCCTGCACCAGGCGGTTCTTGTGGTGCTTTTCCTTGGGCCAGGGGTCGGGGAAGAGGTAGTGCAGGCGGCTGATGCTGCCCGGCGCCACCAGCCATTCCAGGAAGTAGCGGCTCTCCACGCGCAGGCCGCGTACATTGCCCAGCCCACGGCGGGCGCTCTCGTTGCACACCTTGCGGATGCGCCCCAGCAGGCGTTCCACGCCCAGGAATCGTGTTTCCGGGTAATGCTCTGCCATGGCCAGCAGGAAACCGCCGTCGCCACAGCCCAGGTCTACTTCACACGTTTCCCCAGAGCCGAATATCTGCGCGACTTCGTAACGCGTAAAATAATTTTCTGGAACAAAGGCTGTATTCATCCGGCGCGTATTCTACAAGACCTGCGCGGGAAAGTCAATGAAATCCCCCATGGTAGTACACAGTTGGGGTATGAAGGGGGCGGTGGAGGGGTGGGAATTAAAGATGAGAGGGTTAGGGCGGCGGCGTGGCCATGGGCGGCCGGATGCGGGTTTCTGGTTTCCGGGGGTGTTTCCGGCTGGGCAGACACAGATTTGGCTTGTTATTGCCGGGGTTGTAGTTTAGAATAATTCCATGAAGCCGCGCAAGAAGGACACGCTCATCCATATCCGGGGGGCAGAGGAACACAACCTGAAAGGGGTGGATGTTGATATCCCGCTGGGGGGAATCACGGTGGTGACCGGGCCGAGCGGCAGCGGCAAGACCTCGCTGGCCATGAGTACGCTGTATGCCGAGGGACAGCGACGTTATGTGGAGACTTTTTCCCCCTATGTACGGCAATTCATGGACCGCATGAACCGGCCTGTGGTGAAAGCGGTGGAGAATGTGCCGCCTGCTATTGCGCTGGGGCAGCGCAATTCGGTGAAGAATTCTCGCAGTACGGTGGGGACAATGACGGGGATGAATGAGTACCTGAAGCTCATTTTTTCGCGCATGGCGGTCGGGCGTGATGCCGCTGGTCATGTGGTGCGCCCGGCTACGCCGCAGAGTGTGGCCGATGCGTTGCTGGCAGAGCATGCCGGCAGGGCGGCACTCGTGTGTTTTGCGGTGCGTCCCGTGGGGGCTTTTGACGAAATGCGCCAGGCGCTGGAGGCGCAGGGCTATCTGCGCGTGCTGGCCGGGCAGGAGGTGTTGCGCCTGGCGGATGCAGCCGAAGAGACCTTGGGTATGGAACGCTGGCTGGTGGTGCAGGACCGCGTGAAACTGGAACCTGCAAACCGGGTGCGTTTGATGGAGGCTCTGGAGACGGCGTTGCACCTGGGGCAGGATGTGGTGGAAGTGGCGTGCCAGGCAGAGGAGGGCGGCTGGCTGCCTCCGCGTTGTTTCCGCAGCGACTGGTATCCTCTGCAGGAACCCCGCCCCGGCTTGTTCAGCGGCAATTCACCGCTGGGGGCATGCCCTGCCTGTAAGGGATATGGCCGCAGCATCACCTATGATTACAACAAGGGCATTATGCCGGATAAGAGCATTGCCGGGGGCGCGCTGAAGATGCTTTCCTCGGCCACGCTGTCGGCCTGTTACAAGGATTTTGAACGCGCTAACAGGAAGCGCCGCGCGGTGCGCATGGATGTACCTTGGTGCGAGCTGTCCGCAAAGGAACAGGACTGGGTGTTCTATGGCGAGGCGGGAGAGCTTGACCCCTGGGAGGCGTATGACCGTGGATTGTGGTATGGCTATAAGGGGATTTTTGACGATATGGAGAAGCATGCCCACAAGATGAGTGTGCGTGTGTTTCTGGCTCATTACCGGGTGTATAGTGTATGCCCCGCCTGCCATGGTGGGCGTCTGCGCCCGGAGGCGCTGGCATTTACGATTGGCGGGCTGACTGTGCCGCAGGTGCAGGCGCTGCCCATGGAGGAACTGCTGCCCTGGCTGGATGAGCATGTGCTGGGCAGTACCGGGGCAGACCGATCGCTGGAGCAGGCGGTGAGGGAGTTCCGCAGCCGTGTGGCGTATCTCTGCGAAGTGGGACTGGGCTACATTGCCGCCAACCGCCTGACCCGCTCGCTTTCGGGTGGCGAAATTGAGCGGGTGAGCCTGACGACATGTCTGGGCGCGGCGCTCACAGAAACGCTCTTTGTGCTGGATGAACCGACGGTCGGTCTGCACGCCCGCGATACAGCGCGCCTGATTTCGGCCATGCGGCGGCTGGCTCACCGTGGGAATACGCTGGTGGTGGTGGAGCATGAGGAAGCCGTCATGCGCGCGTCTGATTACCTGGTGGATATGGGGCCGGGCAGCGGTGCCGCCGGGGGGGAGCTAGTGTACTCCGGGCCTCCCAGCGAGATTCCGGCGGAGGGGGCTTCCCTCACCGGGCAGTATCTGGCCGGCCGGCGCCGCATCCCGGTGCCGTCCCGCCGCCGCAAGGGGAAGGGCTGCCTCCGCATCGAGGGGGCAGAGTGCCACAACCTGCATGATTTTACCGTGGAGATTCCGCTGGGCGTGTATAACTGCCTCACGGGTGTTTCCGGCAGTGGCAAGAGTACGCTGGCCTGCCAGGTGCTGTATGGTTCGGTGCATCCAGAGGAACTGGATGACGAGGATGAGGTGCTGGTGCGCCGCATCATCGGGCTGGATGCCGTGGAGGAAGTGGTGCTGGTGGATCAGAGCCCCATTGTGCGGACTCCGCGCAGTACACCCGCGGTGTATATCGGCGTGTTTGAGGATATCCGCGCCTTGTTTGTGGCTGAACCTGCAGCACAGGCCAGGGGACTCAAACCGGGCTATTTCTCCTTCAACAGCGGTGATGGACGCTGCCCCCGCTGCGCTGGTCTGGGGCAGGAAAAGGTGGAAATGCAGTTCCTGTCCGATATTTATGTGCCTTGCGCCTTGTGCCACGGCACGCGCTACACCGAGCAGGCTCTTTCCATCACCCTGCTGGGTTACAACATGGCTGAGATGCTGGCGCTGGATATTGCCACGGCGCAGCGTCTCTTTGCGCATGAGAAGAATGCCCGCGCCCGCCGCATTGCGGCGCGGTTGCAGGTGCTGGTGGATGTAGGCCTGGGGCATCTGGGGCTGGGGCAGCCGCTCAACACGCTTTCCGGTGGCGAGAACCAGCGCCTCAAACTGGCGCATATCCTGGTAGATACCCTCACGGCTGAGAAACAGGGAAAAGGCCGCCTGCTGATTCTGGATGAACCGGGAACGGGCCTGCATTTCAGTGATCTGGAGGTGCTGTTGCGCGTGTTCGACCGCCTGGTGGAGCAGGGGAATACCCTGCTGGTCATTGAGCACAATATGGAACTCATCAAATGCGCTGACCACGTGATTGACCTGGGGCCGGAGGGCGGCACCGGGGGCGGCCAGCTGGTGGCGCAGGGGACGCCGGAGGAAGTGGCTGCCACCGGGGCGGGCTATACCTCGCATTTCCTGGCCGATGCCCTGCAGATGGAGTATGACGAGTTGCCGCTCATGGCGGCGGAGGAGCATGATTCCAGTGTGCCGGAGGGGGTGATTGCCCTGCGAGGCGCCCGCCACCACCAGCTCAAGAATATCGACGTGGATATTCCGCGCGAGGCCATGACGGTGGTGACGGGGCTTTCCGGCAGCGGCAAGAGTACGCTGGCTTTTGATATTATCTTTGCCGAGGGACAGAAGCGTTTCATGGATGTGATGAGTCCCTATGCCCGCCAGTTTACCGAGCAGATGGAAACGCCGGACATTGACCGCCTGACCGGCCTGCCGCCCACCGTGGCGATTGAGCAGAACCGCTCGCGCGGCGGTTGCAAGTCCACCGTGGGAACGGTGACGGAAATCTGGCAGTTCCTGCGCCTGCTGTATGCCAAACTGGGGCAGCCGCATTGCCCGAAATGCCAGGTGCCGGTAGGGCGTCGTTCTCCCGCAGAAATTCAGACTCTGGTGCAGCAGGAAATTGCGGCTCGCCCGGCCAGCCTCATGATAGCCGCTCCGGTGGTGCGCAACCGCAAGGGACATTATGCTGACCTGGCGCGCTGGGCGCAGAAGAAGAAATACCCCTACCTGCGGGCAGATGGCGTGCTGGTGACTCCGGAGGCTTTCACGCCGCTGGACCGCTATTCGAACCACGATGTGGATGTGGTGCTGGCGGAAATCAGCGTGCAGGGCAACCGCATTTCGGTGAATGGTCAGGCGGCGGATTACTCCGGTATCATGGAAACGGTGTCCCGCGCGCTGGAGATGGGAGATGGCTTTATCCGCCTGCTGAAAGGAAAGCAGGAACAGCTCATCGGCACGCGTCTCACCTGTCCCTCCTGCGGGGAATCGTTTGCCGAGCCGGAACCCTCCACTTTCTCGTTCAACTCGCCGCGTGGGTGGTGTCCGCATTGCCTGGGGCACGGTCGCGTGGGCAAGGTGAAAAGCGGGGCGAAGCCGGATGAAAAGCTCAGCCAGCTGGAGGTGGAACTCAAATATGACCGCGAGGTGGAGCGCGCCGCTGCCAAGGATGAGGAGAGTGTGCTTTGCCCGGTGTGCCGGGGAACCCGCCTGAATCCCTTTGCTCTGGGGGTGACTCTTTCAGGCCGCAACATTGCCGAGGTGGGGGCGCTGGCGGCAGATGAAGCTCTGCCGCTCGTGGAAAGCTGGAAGTTTGAGGACCGGGAGGCCGATATTGCCCGCAATGTGTTGGCAGAGATTGCTCCGCGCCTGCGTTTCCTACAGCGTGTGGGTCTGGGGTATCTGGCGTTGAACCGCCCGGCCACCACGCTTTCCGGCGGCGAAACGCAGCGTATCCGGCTGGCGGCCCAGCTGGGTTCGGAGCTGCGCGGGGTGCTTTATGTGCTGGATGAACCGACCATCGGTCTGCACCCGCAGGATAATGAACGCCTGCTGCGGACGCTGGATGATTTGAAGCAGCGGGGCAATACCCTGCTGGTGGTGGAACACGATGAAGATACCATGCGCGCGGCTGACCATCTCATCGACCTGGGGCCTGCAGCAGGGGTGCATGGTGGTGAGATTATGGCGCAGGGTACATTTGATGAAGTGGTACACAATCCTGATTCTGTGACCGGACGCGCCCTGATCAGCCGGGAAAAACACCCCTTCTGTGGAAAATATCTGCCGATGAAGGAGGCCGGGTGGCTAGTGGTGGAGGGCTGCACCCTGCATAATCTCAAGGAGGTGACCCTGCGCATTCCCCGTGCGCGTTTCACCGTGGTGACCGGGCCGAGTGGTGCGGGTAAGACGTCCCTCATCACCGGAACTCTTGGTCCGGCGGTGCGGGAAGCGCTGGGCGGCAGCATCACGAGCGAGGAACGCGCTGCCTGGAAACGCAGCAAGGGGTTGGATTCGGTGCGCGCCCTGTATCAGGTAGACCAGTCACCCATCGGCAAGACACCCCGCAGCACGCCTGCCACCTACATAGGCATTTTCAATGAAATCCGCGCGCTCTTTGCCCAGAGTGCAGATGCCCGCCGTATGGGCTTCGATGCCGGGCGCTTCTCGTTCAATACAGCGGCGGGGCATTGCGAGGCCTGCAAGGGAACTGGCTACCAGCGGCAGGAGATGGATTTCCTGCCCCCCTGTACGGTGCCTTGCGAGACATGCCGAGGGGCGCGGTACAATTCCCGCACACTCCAGGTGCGCTACAAGGGGAAGAATATTGCCGAGGTACTGGATATGGACATGGAGGAAGCGGCAGAGTTCTTTGCCAGCCAGCCCCGCCTGGCCGAGCCGTTGCGCCTGCTGTGCGATACCGGGCTGGGCTACCTGACCCTGGGGCAGGCCAGTAACACGCTTTCCGGCGGTGAGGCGCAGCGTATCAAGCTGGTGGCCGAACTCATCAAGGGGCGGCGGGCGGCGCTCAATGCCATCCGCAAGGGGCGCGAACTGCCGCAGGATTTGTACATCATTGAAGAACCAACCATCGGTCTGCATCCGCATGATGTGCGGCTGCTGGTACAGGTGCTGCGCCGCCTGGTGGAAATGGGCAACACCGTGGTGGTCATCGAACACAACCTGGAGCTTATCTGCGAGGCCGACTACGTTATCGACATGGGGCCGGGCGCCGGTGCTGCCGGTGGTGCAATCACGGCTCAGGGAACGGTACGCCAGCTGGCGAGGTCTCAGTCTCCCACGGCACCTTTCATTAAGACCGAACTGGAGAGGTGAGCCGCCGGGGGCTTCTTTCCCGGTCTTCCTGCTGCCAGCGCATGCGGAGTTCTGCTTCGCCGGTGGCAGGGTCGATGCCGCGGGTGCTGATGCTGAATCCGTGGTACTGGTAGAAGTGTACCGAGTCGTTGTTCTTCTCGTAGACGTTGAGGGTGAGTTTGTCGTGGAGCTGCTGCGCGCGCCGGAGCAGGGCGCTTCCATAACCCTTGCCTTGTGCCGATGGATGCACAAAGAGGGCGGCGATGTGCCGCCCTATCAGAGAGATGAAGCCTTGGGCGCTGCCGTCGTCACCCACCAGTACCAGATTTTCGCTCTGGGGCAGGTATTCGTCTCTCATGCGCTGTGTTTCCGCCTGCCAGTAGGCAGCGGGAATGAAGGCATGCGCCTGCAGGGAGGCCGCCAGCCAGATATCAGCCAGGCCGGCGGCATCGGAGGCTTGGTAGGGTCGTATCTCCAATTACTTGAAAATCACTTCGTTGACAAAGCAATAGGGCTTCTTCGGGTGGGTGAGGCGGACTTCCCTGGCTCCTGGACTGAGCTTGTAGCGCCGCACATGCTCCCCATCGCTGCTGAGGGTGGCGTTGGTGATGTTGAGAAGCGCATTGCCCACGGTAATGAGTTCCGTTGCGCCTTCGGGTATCGGCATGGTGACATCGAGAGGCGCTTTGCCGCAGAAATAGGACGTGGCGATATCTGTGTCGGTAATGCAGCGGGGGTCGGTATCAAACGCGCCTTCGGGAATGCCTACTTTGAAGATGGTGAGCTTGACTTCCTGCTCCTGCCCGCTGGTGTTCTGCACGCTCATGGCGGTGATGCGCCCGGCTGGCAGTTGTTTCTTCTCCATGTAGAAGCGGTTGTTGATGACTTCGTCTTTGAGATGCACCACATCGCCGTTTTCCATGCTCAGGCGTATGTCACCCCACTTGCCCAGTCCCTCATTTTCGAGGTTGATTTGCACAGATTCGGGGGTGATGGGGGTGGGCAATTCCAGCGAGATGTAGTCACCGGGTTGCAGCTTGAAGACTTCCATGACGCGGTTGATGCCTACGTCGGTCTTGTTGCTGAAGGCGGTGAAGTTGGTTCCCTTGGCCGTTGTGTCCACATAGGGCGGCAGGGTGCGGTTGACGGCAAACTCACAGATGGAGAGCCAGTTGGGGCGCGGGGTGAGAATGCGGAAACGGACGTAGCGGGCGCGGAGGGGATTCCGGCTCAGGTTGACAATGGCCAGGTTACCATGCTGCGGCGCGCCGACGGCTTGCCAGTTGGCCGCGTCATCGGAGACTTCGAATTGCACGCTGCCGGCGTAGTCGTGCGGGCGTGCGCCACCCATGACCAGACAGATGTTGTTGATGCTGATGGGAGAACCATGATCCAGACAATACCACTGACCCTCTTTCTGGAAGGCATCGTTAGACCAGAAGGTGTTGGATTTGCCGTCCATGATTTTGGGGACTTCGCTGCGGTAGTTGCCGGTGGAGGCCGTGAACCGGGGCACGGAGCGTTTCTGCCCCGAAAGCTCGGCATAGACGCGGGCGTTGAGGTAGGAGAAGGCCGAGTTGAGTACCGGGGTCATGGCGTAGGCCGCCACTTCCACATCGTCCACCAGGCGCACCCCCTGGGCAGACCATTCGTTGCGCATGGTGGAGCGCATGTCGTAAAGAGCCTGTACGGTGTCGAAGAAGTAGTGGAAGAGATAGGCATCCTGCGTGGCAAAGGCGGTCATGATGGAGGCGCCGGCCACGCCCACCAGTTCAAACTGGTCGAGCCAAGGGCGGATTTCCTGGCACAGCCCGGCAATAGGGTGGGAGGTGTGCTTCAGTTCGCGCGCGGCGGTTACCATGCGGTCGAACTCCAGCTGCAGTCGCTGGCCGGCTTTTTTATCCGGGGCATCGGCATCGATGCTGGCAATGAACGCTTTGGCGGTATCGTTGATGTCGACCGATTCCTCACGGAAGTAGCCGTGTCCGTTGGGCAGGAGGTAGGAGTTATGCTCGCAGAACACACGCATGGCTTCGCGGTGGCGCGGGTAAAGGCGCTTGATGCCTTCCTCCCATGTGGTTTTGGATTCGAAGTCCTCGATATTCCAGGTGTAATTGGCTACACCGAAGAGCCCCACTTTGCTGGCTTCAGCGTGTTCCATGGGGTTGGCCACAAAGCCGCTCATCTGGTTCTTCATGTCGTCCCGGGTATCTAGCCCATAAGTGCGGCCCATGGACAGGCGGCTGCGTTTGAAGTCGTTGCAGGGCCAGTTCCACCAGATGAAGGTGGGGCGCTGCACGTGGCCATTCACCCATTTCTGGCCGGAGTAGGTGATGTCATGCACCACGGTATCACCTGTCCACATGATGGGGATGCTCTTATCCAGCCCTTTGCCCAGTGTGGTGAGGAATTGCTCATTGGTCCAGCTGCGGTTGTAGCCGGTGGGGCACATGATGAGCGTCTGGTTGACATCCGGGTGCTTGCGGATGAAGTTTTCCAGAATATAATTGGTGAGTTGCACCTGGCGATCAGCCTTGCCGATTTCGCCGCTGGAGTCATCCACCAGCACACCGAAGTCGCGCACCCCCAGGTCATACATCTGCTGCAGCTTGGTGCAGAGGCCGTCCAGCTGGTTCTTGCCGCCGTTTTCATTCCATTTTACCGTGTTGGCCGGGTGAATGGCCCATACGAAGCGCACATGGTTCTGGCGGGCATAGCTGATGAGGTCTTTCAGTTCCGCGGCTTTCAGGGGAGGATAGGGCTGGTAGCAGCCTTTGCCGTGGTGGTAGGGGTCATCCTTGGGGGCGTAGATGTAGGTGTTCATCTTGTTGCGTCCCATGAAACGGAACATGGAGCAGCGTGCCTCAAAGCTCCAGGGGGCTCCATAATAGCCTTCCACCACGCCACGGGCCGGCAGATCCGGCCAGTCTACCAGGATGCCCATGGGGAGTTCACCCAGCCGGGTTACTTCGCGCAGGCTTTTGTCTGCAAATACATCGTTATGTGCCAGCGTGGCATCCGGCACGTTGTAGAGCATCTGGATGATGGATTGACGGGCATAGTAACGGCCGTCGGCATCATTGGCATAGATAGTGAGTTTGCCGGGCGTGATGTCGATGGCGTAGCCACCGGGAACATTGGGCAGTTTATCCCACAAGCCCCCTTTGCTTTCCGGTGTGCGTATGAAAGTCTGCGCTTCGGTGACCCTCGTGGTCACGGAACGCATACCGTTCATCTGTGGCTGGGGGTAGATGACAACGCCGTCTGCCGACTGGTTGCCGGCTATCAGGAAAAGAGAGGCACTGAGCAGGGCTCCGAAAAGCGATTTGAACTGCAGTTTCATAGTTTGCTTCAAATGAGTGAGAGAAAGAAGAAAATGGATTTTTCTTAATCTCATATTATACGCATGTGAGCGTAGCATAGCAAGCAGGAAAATGTTATTTTTCCGCGCTAAATCAATAAAAAAAGCCCCACATCCTGACATGTGGGGCTTTTTTATTGATGACGGATGGGGTGGGATTCGAACCCACGGAAGGGATTAACCTTCGGCGGTTTTCAA
>CALCHQ010000027.1 GCA_937901085.1 uncultured Verrucomicrobiales bacterium
TAGAGCAGCTTTCTTTATCACCGCCAATAATTATATCATCCGGGCCACATTTCCCCTGGTACACCATCTGCATAGCGCGGTTATACATGCGGTCAAAGGGACACTCAATTTTTTCCTCTGGTATCAGCAATGCGGCAAGCTCCGAATTTTCTGCCGCTGTGGCAGGCTTCCGGCTCTTCTTCGCACCCTTCTTCTCTTTTTTCTTTCCCTTACCAGCCTTGGCGGGTCTGGATGAATCTGCCCATGCGGACGATGGCACTCCCGCAAAAGCAAGCAGAGCAACAAGCAGCAGAAAATATCGGTTCAAAGCGCGCAGAGAGAAAGAGAACATATTGCAGTCAGGCTAACATAATCCCGAAATTGTGTCAAACTCAAAGCGCACCCGCGTGGCGCGCGCGCAAATCGGTCTTGCCGAGGCGAGGACGATGTGATACTATCCTGCGCATGGTAAGCGAAAAAGCGGTGGTTCAGGAACTGGTGGCACTGATGCTGGCACATGGGGTGACAAGAGCTGTTCTCTGCCCAGGCAGCAGAAATTCCCCTATTGTTGCCACTCTGGCAGAGCAACCGAAGATGGAATGCCGCAGCGTGACCGATGAACGAAGTGCCGGATTCGTGGCGCTCGGCTGGGCGCAGCAGGCGCAGGCTCCCGTGGCCGTGGTCGTTACCTCCGGCAGCGCGGTGCTGAACCTGCACCCGGCTGTGGCTGAAGCATTTTACCGCAAAGCCCCCCTGCTTGTTATCTCCGCAGACAGGCCAGCCGCCTGGGTGGGCCAGAACGATGGCCAGACAATACCCCAGCCTGGCGTATTCAACTCTCTGGCCCGGTATTCCGCCCAGGTGCCGGAGGATGATGCATGGCATGCGAACAGGGTTATCAATGAAGCTCTGCTGGAATTACGCCACCGTGGTGGTGGTCCTGTGCAGCTCAACATACCGCTTACGGAGCCTTTCTTCGGCATGCAGGATGAAGCACTGCCGCCCGTACGGGTCATTCAGCGCACAGAAGCAGCCCGCATGGGCGCAGACGAAGAGGAAGCCTTGCTTGAAGAAGCTGCTGCCCTGCCTCGCCGACTGATACTTCTGGGGCAGCAGCCCGCAGCGTCCCCCCTGCTGGCAAAGCTGGCGGAGGATAAGCAATTTACCATTGTCGGCGAGCATATTGCCAACGCCCCCTTTGCAGACTGCTGCCGTCCCGACACTATCATTGGTGCGACTCCGGGCGAAGAATGGAGCCCCGATCTGCTCATCACCTGCGGGGGCGATGTGATTTCCAAGCGTTTCAAGAGGCTGCTGCGTACGCATCCACCCAAAGCACACTGGCATATTTCCCCCGATGGCGAGGTGGTGGACAGCTTCTGCTCGCTCACGCGAGTGCTGGAAGGCGAGCCGGAGGAATTCTGGGAGCTTCTGCTGGCATTTGCCGAAGAAGGCGACGCAGTATTGTTATCACCTGCATGTGCCAGCTGGGGAATGTTTCCCAATTATGAAGTGAGAGGCAAAATCTTTAAGGAATATGTAAATCAACTGGAAAAGTAAGGATTTGATAAATAATGGCAGAACGAGTAAGAAAAAAGAAAGAACAAACAGAATACTTTTTTGATTATACACTGCTTTTTGTGGTATTGTTTTTGCTGGGCTTTGGTTTGATTATGATTTATTCCGTAAGCTCTTATGAAGCCCATGCATCCTATAATGATGCAGCATTTTTTCTGAAAAAGCAGCTGTTCGCATCTATTGTGGGATTGGTGGCCATGATTGTAGTGGCGAACATTCCATATACCTTCTGGCGTAGATTTG
>CALCHQ010000028.1 GCA_937901085.1 uncultured Verrucomicrobiales bacterium
AGGGGAGCAGGTTCACGGCACGAGCACGGCGGATTTCGCGCGTGATCTTGCGGTGCATCTTGGCGGACACGCCCGTGACGCGGCGGGGAAGAATCTTGCCGGTCTCAGACGTGAACTTGGAAAGGAATTCCGGGTTGCACATGTCCACGGCGCCTGCGGGAATGTCGATGCGGCGGCGGGGCATGGTCTTGTTGCAGGTGCGGAAACGGATACGGCGTTCGACGCTCTTGAATTCGGTCATCATAATCGTATAGAAGTGCGTTAGGAGGTTTAGCGCATCTCGCGGTGCAGAGTGCGGCGCTTCAGGTAGGGGTTGAACTTAACCTTCTCCAGACGGCCGGGCGTGCGCTGGCTCTTCTTGTTGCGGGTGGTCACGTAACGGGAAGGGGTCTTACCCTCGGCCTTGGCCTCCGTGCATTCCAGAATGATAATATCTCTAGGCATAATTGCGAATTGTTGACTTGCGGGCGCACATTTTACACTATTCGTCGCTTTCGTCAAGAGAAATCGCATTTTCCATGTCATTTTGTAGGTCAGCGTACCCGACATGGTCCTGTTTTTTGGCTCTGTAATTGGCGTAGGAGCCATATTTCTTCTCGTATTCCTCCTGGCACTTTACGGTGAGACGGCAGAACGGACGCACCTGGAGACGCTTTTTGGGAATGGGGTCGAGGGAGATTTCGCAGATGCCGTAGGTGCCGCGGCGGATGCGTTCCAGGGCGGCATCAATTTCAAAAATCTGCTCGCGGTCCTTGTCGAGCAGGCGGATGGTGAGGTCTCGCACTTCTGCTTCGCTGCCAGCATCACCAATGTGCTGGCCGGAGGAGGAGGCGACATTGGAGGCACCGCTGCGCAGGTGGTCGCGTGTCACATTCTGCATGTTGGGCAGCAGTTCATCGCGCAGATTCTGGAGAGCCAGCTTCTGTTCCTGCAGGAACTGCGGCCATTCCGGGTCAGCCTTCAGCAGCGCCAGCGTTTCCTTGAGCTTCTTGACGCGGGCCTTTTCTTCGGCCGTCAGCGTTTCGCGCACCTGGGGCTTCTTGGCCGCAGCGGGTGCATCTTCCTTGGCGGCGCTTCTGGCGGGCGCTTTCTTTTTTGTATCAGCCGTAGCCTTTGTCTCCTTGCTTGTCGTTTTCTTGGTCGTAGCCATATAATCTTTCGCGTAAGTTGCTTGAAATCGGGCACCGCAGCGAGCGGCATAAATGATTTGTCTGCTACTACCATAACTGGAAGGAAAATTCAAGTAAATTCTGCTAAATGGTAGCATAATTCCGCGTATTGGAGAGGAATATTTCAAAAAAGCCCCTATATAGGCGGCTTTCTCATTGCGCCAGCCTGCAGACTCTGCTATGATGCCATGCCATGGTGATGGAACGGAAAACGGGCGTGCTGCTCCCGCTTTTTTCTTTACGGAGGGCAGGTGATGCCGGTATCGGCGACCTTGCCGCTCTGGAGGAGTGGATTGACTGGGCGGCATCGCATGGGGTCGGCTTTCTGCAGCTGCTGCCGGTGAATGCCCTGGGTGAGGATGAGGCGCCCTCTCCCTATTCCGCCATCAGCTCGGTGGCGCTGGAGCCTCTTTATCTGTCTCTGGAGCGTATTCCCGGCATGCCACTGGAACGTCCGCCCTATCCTGCGAATCTGCCGCCGCTGCAATGGCCGGGGGGGCGCGACCTGGTGGATTATGCCCGCGTGCGCACCTACAAACGCTACTGGTTCCGCCAGGCCTGGGCTCATTTCCAGTACGATGCAGATATGGAAGCGCTGCGTGCCGAATTTGAGGCGTGGGTACAGAAGCAGGGCCGCTGGCTGGATGATTTCACCACCTTTTATGTGGCCAGCTTCGCTTTCGGCACGATTGCCTGGTGGCTGTGGCCGGAGCAGAACACCGATGTGGTGCGCCGCCTGGTGAATGAGGGCGCCGAGTCCCGCGGGCAGAAGCGCTACCAGCAATGGCTGCAATGGCTTTGTGCGCGCGAATGGGCCGGAGTGCGCGCCCTGGCCGATGAGAAGGGGGTACTACTCATGGGCGATGTCCCCATCGGTGTCTCGGTGGCCAGCGCCGATGTGTTTTTTGAACGCTACCTCTTTGATATGGACTGGAGCGGCGGGGCCCCGGCCGAGGGGAATTTTGCCGATGATCCCTTTACGGCCAAATGGGGGCAGAACTGGGGCATTCCTCTCTACCGCTGGGATGTGATGGAACGCGATGGCTACGCCTGGTGGAGCCGTCGAATCCGCAAACTGTCGGAGCTGTTCTCCATGTACCGTATTGACCACATTCTGGGCTTCTACCGCATTTATGCCTTTCCTTGGATGCCGGAGCGCAACGCGGAATTCCTGCCGCTGGATGCCGATGAGGCTGCCTCCCGCTGCGGCGGGAGGAGACCGGGATTCCGCCCGCATGGAGACTGGACGGAGCAGGAACGGCGCGATAATCTGGCACGTGGCGATTACCTGCTGCGCCAGTTGCTCAAGGCAGCGCCCGGTATGCGGGTGGTGGGCGAGGACCTGGGTTGCGTGCCCGATTACGTGCGCCCGGATTTATCCTGCCTGCGTATTGCCGGATTCAAGATTCCGCATTGGGAGATTACCCCCACGCAGCAGATTGCGCGGGGCGAAAGCTATAACCCCTGTTCCTTTGCCACTTACGCCACGCACGACTTCCCGCCCCTGTGCAACGACTGGAATGACTGGGTGGAGGCTGTTCAGGAAGCCTGCTCCATGGTCGGCGACCCCTCCCTCGCGCCTGATGTGCGCCGTGCCATCCGGCAGAAGGGCTGCGACTGTGCGCGTGTGCTGTGCTGGCTGGGTGATTTTGCCGGCTTGCCTCACCATGACTGTATGGTGGCCTGGCACCAGGGTATCAAAGAAGCGCTCGTCCGGGCGCTGCTGCAATGCAACTCGGCCTATGCAGCCCTGATGTGGACGGAGTTGTTCGATATTCCTGTGCGGCTGAATACGCCGGGAACCGAGGGCGGGACGAACTGGCGGCCCCGCATGCCGTTCACGGCAGCTGAAGCTGCACAGATGGAGCAAAGCGCCTGGCTCAGGCAGCTTTCGGTTGCGGCCGGGCGTGCCTGAATCGCGGCTGATATGGGCTGATTTTGAGCTTGCGCGAATGAGGAGTTTGTCTATAATCAGGCTATGCTTCCGGGCAGAATAGTGAAATTCTATGTGGATGGCTTCCGCAGCATGACGCTGGGGCGCACGCTGTGGTGCATTATTCTGCTGAAGCTCTTTATCATGTTTGTGGTGCTGAAAACTTTTTTCTTTCCGGCGTATCTGCGGGGCAGTGAGCAGGAAAAGGTGGAGGCTGTTTCCGCAGAACTGACTGACCGCGTATCAATAGAACAATAATAGTATGGATACCATTGATTCGTCTCTTGTCGATTGGTCGCGCGCGCAATTTGCGCTTACGGCCATGTACCATTGGATATTTGTGCCGCTCACCCTGGGGCTGGGCGTGGTGATGGCCATCATGGAAACGCTCTATGTGCGTACCGGCCGTGAGTTCTGGAAACAGACGGCACGGTTCTGGATGAAGCTCTTCGGCATCAACTTCGCCATGGGCGTGGCCACCGGCATTATTCTGGAGTTCGAGTTCGGTACGAACTGGAGCAACTACAGCTGGTTCGTGGGGGATATCTTCGGCGCTCCTCTGGCCATTGAGGGCATTGTCGCTTTCTTCATGGAATCCACCTTCATTGCCATCATGTACTTTGGTTGGAACAAAGTGAGCAAGGGCGCGCATCTGGCCTCCACCTGGCTCACCATCATCGGCGCCACACTTTCGGCTTGGTGGATTCTCGTGGCCAATGCCTGGATGCAGTATCCTGTGGGCATGGAGTTCAATCCTGATACCGTACGAAATGAAATGGTGGATTTTGCTGCCGTGGCGCTTTCTCCGGTGGCGGTGGTGAAGTTCTGCCACACTGTCACTTCCTCCTGGGTTCTGGGGGCCATGTTTGTGGTGGGCGTGAGCTGCTGGTATATGCTGCGTGGCCTCCATACCGATTTTGCCAGAGCAAGTATCCGGGTTGCCTGCTGGTTTGGTCTGGTGGCGGCGCTACTTACCGCGTACACCGGCCACAAGAGCGGTCGGGATATCGCGCTGCACCAGCCCATGAAGCTGGCCGCTGCCGAAGGCCTTTATGAGGGTGGCACCAGCCAGGGGCTGGTGCTGGGTGGCGTACTCACCCCCGGTGTGGACTGGGCTGCACCGGCGGAGCTGGACCGGTTCCTCTTCCATGTGGAAATGCCCTGTGCGCTTTCATTCCTGGCCACGCATGAGTGGGATGGCTATGTACCCGGCATCCGCAACCTGCTGGAGGGCGGCTACCTGCTGCCGGAGGGCGGGGTGGCGCTCTCTGCCGAGGAGAAAATGCAGCGCGGCCGCACCGCCATTGCTGCCCTCGCCACCTATCGCACCACCCGCGATGCCACGGAAAAGCAGGCTGCGCTGGAAACGCTGCGGGCAAATTTCGACTGCTTCGGCTATGGATACCTCAAATCCCCGGCAGATTTAGTACCCAATGTACCCCTGACTTTCTACAGCTTCCGCATCATGGTGATACTGGGCGGCTATTTCCTGGCGCTTTTTGCCGGGCTGCTCCTGCTGGGTAAGTATATTTTGCGTTGGAAATGGGCGCTGCTGGCGATTGCACTCACCACACCTCTGGCATGGCTGGCCAGCCAGGCGGGCTGGGTGGTGGCCGAGGTGGGGCGCCAGCCCTGGGCCATTCAGGGCCTGCTCCCGAATGTAGCCGCTATTTCCCGGCTGGATGTGGGCTCGGTACAGACCACGTTCTTCCTCTTCCTGGTCTTGTTTACCCTTCTGCTGGTGGCAGAAGTGAGCATCATGGCGCGAGCCCTTGCTACTGGCCCTGAAACCGATAACGCTCCTGCATAACGATGAACGATATTTCCTTACTCCAACATTACTGGTGGTTCCTGGTATCTCTGCTGGGGGCGCTGCTCGTCTTCCTTATGTTTGTGCAGGGCGGGCAGTCACTCATCTGGACTCTCGGCAGGACAGAGGAACACCGCCGCATGCTCCTGCTGGCTACCGGGCGCAAGTGGGAACTCACCTTTACCACCCTGGTCACCTTCGGCGGGGCGTTCTTTGCTTCGTTCCCTCTTTTTTACAGCACCAGCTTCGGCGGTGCGTACTGGGTGTGGACGCTCATTCTGCTCTGCTTTGTGCTGCAGGCTGTTTCGTATGAATTTCAGCTCAAGCGCAGCAACTTGCTCGGCATGAATACCTATCGCGCATTCCTTTTCCTGAACGGCGTGCTTGGCCCGCTGCTCATCGGTACAGCCGTGGGTACTTTCTTTACCGGGGCCGAGTTTGTGGTCGATCAACTGGCTGTCACCAACCCCACCATGCCGGTGATTTCCCGCTGGGCAAATCCGCTGCATGGGCTGGAAGCTGCCCTGGTGCCGCAGAACCTGCTGCTGGGCATCAGCGTGTTCCTGCTCACCCGCCTGCTGGCCTGCCTGTATTTTCTGGGCTGCATGGCTGATGCGGAGCTGCGTGAAACCTGCCGCCGCCGCCTGTGGATGGAGGGGGCTTTCTTCCTCCTTTTCTTCCTGACATGGCTGGGCTACTGGCTGACTTCCACCGGCTTTGGCTATATACCCGAAAACGGCATGGTGTACCTGCAGGAATATAAGTACCTGCATAATCTGCTGAATATGCCTGCTGTGGCTGTGGTGTTGCTGCTGGGGGTGGTGCTTGTGCTGGCTGGCCTGGTGCTGGGCTTGCGTGGCTGGGGCAAGGCGTTCTGGCTGGCAGGTCCGGGAAGCGTGCAGACCGTGCTGGCGCTGCTGCTTTGCGCCGGGTGGAACAATACGTCCTACTACCCCTCCGTGGCCGATTTGCAGAGTTCGCTTACCATTGAGAACAGTTCATCGAGTCTGTTTACCCTTAAGACCATGACTATTGTCTCCTTCCTCATTCCCTTTGTGCTGGCCTACATTGCCTGGGCCTGGCGGGCGCTGGATAAGACTCCGATTACCTCTGATGAGGTCTGAGACCAGTCTTTCGACCAACGGGAGAATATCGTTCAGACTCTGACGAGTCTGAACGATATTTTTGCCGCTGGCAAAAACGATATTAAGGTTTCGCCGTAACGATATTCGCACCGGTGGTGCGAACGGGGGAGGGGAATACCATATATGAAACGCGAGTTCATGGCCGGGGGTCATATCTCCTAGCCATGAAAAATGATTCAAAAAGCCCCGGCAATAGTGGCCGTATTGCCAAATTGGGCGTATTTACCCTGGCCATGATCAATGTGTCCGCCATTGTGAGCCTGCGTGGGCTTCCTGCGGAAAGTACCTACGGACTCAGCTCGGCATTCTACTATATCTTTGCCGCTGTGTTTTTCCTGATTCCGGTTTCGCTGGTGGCAGCTGAACTGACCACCGGCTGGCCGCAGAAAGGCGGCGTGTTCCGCTGGGTGGGCGAAGCCTTTGGCACTCGCCTGGGCTTTCTCGCCATCTGGCTGCAATGGATTCAGACCACCATCTGGTTCCCCACGGTGCTGACCTTTGCCGCTGTATCCCTGGCCTTCATGGGACCCGACCAGCGATGGGACCACGCCCTTGCGTCCAACAACATCTACGTTCTGGTCATTGTGCTGCTGGTGTACTGGGTTGCCACACTGCTCAACATGCGTGGCATGCAGACCAGTGGCAGCATCACCAAATGGGGTGCTATGCTCGGCACGGTGATACCCGCAGCCCTGCTTGTTCTCATGGGCATGGTGTACTGGGGGCAGGGGAATCCCATCGATATCAGCATGCAGGCGAGCGATTTTGTCCCCGACCTCTCGAACTTCAACAACATTGTTCTTGCCGCCAGTATCTTCCTCTTCTACGCCGGCATGGAAATGAGCGCCGTACATGTCAAAGAAACAGAAAATCCCAGCCGCGACTATCCTCTGGCCATTGCCATTGCCTCTGTTGTGACCGTGTGCATCTTCGTATTCGGTACGCTGGCTATCGGCTTCATCATTCCCCAGAGTCAGATTAACCTGACGCAGAGCCTCTTAATCGCCTTCGACAACCTCTTTGCCTATTTCCATGTGTCCTGGCTTGGGCCGATCCTGGCGCTCTGCCTGGCGTTTGGCGTGCTGGCCCAGGTCGTGGCCTGGGTGGGCGGCCCGTCCAAGGGCTTGCTGCAGGTGGGCTGTGCCGGGTATCTGCCGCGTTTCATGCAGCGCACCAACAAGGCGGGCGTGCAGGTCGGCATCCTCATTATCCAAGGCTGCATCGTCACGCTGCTTTCCATCCTCTTTGTCGTGCTGCCCAGCGTGCAGACGGCGTATCAGATTATTTCGCAGCTCACCATTCTGCTCTATCTCATCATGTATATGCTTATGTTTGCTGCCGCCATTTACCTGCGCCACCGCGAGCCGGATACTCCCCGCGCTTTCCGTGTGCCCTGCGGCAAATACCTGGGCATGTGGATTATCGGTGGCCTGGGGCTGCTGGGAAGCCTCACGGCCTTCTTCTTCAGCTTCATTCCGCCCGGACAGATTCCGGTGGGCAGCCCGGCGGTGTATGTGGGAATCCTCATCATCGGCACCTTGATTTTTGCGGGTATTCCCTTCCTTATCTACGCTATGCGTAAGCCCTCCTGGGCAGACCCGGCGGCAGCCGCTGAATTTGAACCTTTCTCCTGGGAAAAGAAAAAGTGAACGGACAGCAAAACAGCCCGGCAGGTTAATCTGCCGGGCTGTTTTACGGAATATTGAACCAGCTTAACCTCGGTTCTTGAGCTGCGGGAAGAGGATGATGTCGCGGATGGAGCAGGCGCCGGTCAGGAGCATGCAGAGGCGGTCGATGCCGATGCCGATACCACCGGCGCTGGGCATGCCGCTTTCCAGCGTTTCCACGAAGTCGTAGTCAATCTTCTGGGTGTCCTCACCTGCCTGGTGCTGCAGGCGCTCCAGCTGCTCCACGGGGTCGTTCTGCTCGGAGTATCCGGGGCAGAGTTCCTGACCGTTCATGACCAGCTCGAACACGTCCACCACGCTGGGGTCTTCGGGGTTGGCCTTGGCCAGGGGAACCAGGTCGCGGGCCACATGGCACACAAAGAGCGGGTTGGCCTGCTTCTCCTCCACCAGCTTCTCGTACACCTGCTGGGTGACGTCGGTGTCGTTCAGGTCGTCGCCAATCTGCACATGCAGCTCGTTTTCGGCACGGTCGCGGCGCTGTTCCGGGGAGAGGTCGAACCAGTCGGCACCGGCCACTTCCTTCACCAGGTCGTTGTAATCGGCGCGGCGCCAGGGGCGGGTCAGATCCACCGTCCAGCGAAGGTTGCCGTTGTCATCATACTGGTCGAACTTCAGCGTGCCGAACACCTTTTCGGCTACGGTGCAGATCATGTCCTCCATCATTTCGGCCATGGTCTCGTAGTCGCCACCGGCTTCGTATACCTCAAGCACGGTGAATTCCGGGTTGTGGCGGCGGTCCACACCCTCATTGCGGAAGTTGCGGTTCAGCTCGAATACCTTGGGGAAACCACCCACGAGGAGGCGCTTCAGGAACAATTCCGGCGCAATACGCAGGGTAACGGCCTTCTTGAGGGCGTTGTAGTAGGATTCGAAAGGCTTGGCGGAAGCACCACCGGCAATGTCCTGGAGCATGGGGGTTTCTACCTCCAGGAAGCCGCGGTTGATGAGGTACTGGCGGATTTCCTGCACGATGAGGGAACGCTTCACGAAGCGGTCGGCACTTTCGGCGTTGCTCATCAGGTCCAGGTGGCGGCGGCGGTAGCGCAGGTCCATGTCGGCCAGGCCGTGGAACTTGTCGGGCATGGGGCGCAGGGCCTTGGAAAGTACCTTGAAGCTGGCCACGCGCACGGAAGGCTCGCCGGTGCGGGTGATGAAGGTTTCGCCTTCGATGCCCACCCAGTCACCGCGTTCCAGCAGCTTCCAGAGAGCCCAGGTTTCCGGCTCCATGGATTTCTTGGTCAGCATGCACTGGATAGCGCCTCGAACATCGCCCACGGTGAAGAACTGGGTGTTGCCCATGTCGCGCAGGGCGGTGATGCGACCGAGGAATTTCACCTGTTTACCCTCTGCAAAATCTGCCTTGATTTCGCCCGCAGTAGTGGTCACATCGAATCGGCCACCATAGGGATTGACCCCCAGGTCGCGAATCTTGCTCACCTTCTCGCGGCGCACGGCAATCAGTTCCTCCTCGGAGGAACCCGGAGC
>CALCHQ010000029.1 GCA_937901085.1 uncultured Verrucomicrobiales bacterium
TTACAGCGCAGCTTGAAAACGGATGACAGAACAGCAGAAAAAATTTTGCCGGTTGATAGCGGTTGAGGGCATGAGCGCGACCGCGGCTTATGCGTCACTCTCTGAGTGCAAGACGAATAGCGCTGCAACCATGGCCAGCAAATGGCTGAAACGGGTTGAGATAGCCGAGGAAATTAACCGTCTCTCAACCGAGAGGCAAAAGCGCAAGGACCGAGAGCTGGAGCGCGAACATACAGCACGCTCCATAGCGCGGGTATGGAGCAAGGTTGAGCGCATGGAGCGGCTACAGAGTTGGGCTGAGGAGGCAGCCGGAGAAGGGCGCTTTGCTGACAGCATACGGGCCGTGGCGGAGCTCAATAAAATGGATGGAGCTTATGAGCCGGAGCGCGTGCAGGTGGGCGTGCAGGGCACGTTTGCCGCGGTGATGGAGGAAATCATGGGGCAAAGCTAAATATCCCGTTCGTGATATTGCCGTGAGGATGGGAGGCGGGTAGGATGGTGGCATGACAACCACGGCAGAGGGCTTAACATTAACCTCGGCGCAGCATAGAGTGCTGGGCAGGCTGCTGGGTGACCAGAGGTGGCGGCTTGAGCACTTGTATTGGATTACGGATAAGGACGGGCGCATGCGCAGGTTCAGCATGAACTGGGCACAGCGTGAGCTGCACGAGGGAGCGCACACGCGCAACAACATACTCAAGGTGCGCCAGCTGGGTATTTCCACCTACATGGCGGTGCTGATACTTGATAGTTCCTTGTTCACCAGAAACCACATGAGCGCCATTGTGGACCGAACGCTTCCTGATGCTGAGGAGAAAATGGCGAAGATTCGTTTCGCGTGGGAGAACTTGGACTATTTGCCCGAAGATGCAAGCGCCCTTGACAGGGAGCTTGCGCAGATTGGAGGGATGATCAAGGCTTTCCATGCTCCACCCAAGGAAGATGGGACGCCAGGGGCGTGTCCTGTTGGTGCTAAAAAGGCTGTGTTTGTAAATGGGAGCAAAATACGCATCGGCACGACGTTGCGCGGTGGTACGTTGCAGTTGCTGCATGTGAGCGAGTTGGGCAGCATCAGCAAGAACGACCCTCAGAGAGCACAAGAAATCATCACCGGCACCATGGAAGGTGTCGGCAAGGGGTGCAAAGTTTACTTTGAAAGCACCCACGAGGGTGGCAAGAGCGGAGTGAACTACGAGCAGGTGATGGCTGCGATGAGCCGCATCGGGCATGAGCTGACTCCGCTGGATTTCAAGTTCTTTTTCTTTCCATGGTACAAGCATCCCGATTACACGCTCGAAGGAAGCAAGACGATGCCGACGCAGGAGCTGGCAAGCTATTTTCGCAAAATGGAGGGGGAGCTGGGTATTGTGCTCACGCAGGAGCAGAGAGCGTGGTACGCAGCCAAGGAGAGGTCGCTGCGAGGCTTCATGCGTCAGGAGTACCCTACCACGCCGGACGAAGCGCTCAACCCCATCATGGAGGGGACGATTTTTGCGGGTAGACTCATGGAGCTAATGGAGAGAGGACACCTGAAGGCGCGCTATGAGCACATGGCCCACAGGCCTGTGTACACCACATGGGACCTTGGCATTAACGATTTCATGAGCATTTGGTGGCTACAGCCAGATGGCCATGGTAAATGGCTGGTGCTGGACAACTACACAGCCAACAGGTTGCCGGTGGAGCACTACATCGACGTGCTGCGTGAAAAGGACGTGATTTACGGGCGCTGCGCAGGTGTTGTGCTGCCGCATGACGGCACGCGGCATGATATGCACCTGGACACGTGGGATATGGCGTTCCGGCGGGCAGGTTACCGCACCATAGGAGTGCCGAGGACGCAGAACAAATGGCAGAGCATTGAAAACACGCGCGAGCTGCTGCGCAGCTGCATTTTCCATGAGCGGTGCAGCGAGGCGACCAACGTGGACGGGACCAGGTACCCGAGCGGGGTCGACGCGCTGAAGGACTACCGCACAAGGCCACCTGGAGCCAATGGTGTGGAGAGCCGTGAACCGCTGCATGACGTGAGCTCACACGCGAGCGACGCGCTGCGGACCTTTGCCGACGCCTTGGTGCGAGGGCTGGTAGCAGCAGAAAGCGGGTGGGAGACAGGCCAGCGCGCTAAGCGCCGGAGCCAGAGCAATTATGTATCTAACATGTTAAACTAACTATGAAAAGAATATCATTCAATGGTGGAGAATTGAGTCCTGCGCTGACGCTGCGATCGGACTTGGACGCATTTCAGCGCGGGTGTAGTGTGCTGGAGAATTTCGCAGTGAGCGCTACTGGCGGCATACGGCGCAGAAGAGGCTTCCGCAAAGTGGCAGACGCCTACGAAGAGGAAAGCAAGCTTGTACCCTTTGTGTACTCGCAAGACGTGACGTACGTGGTAGAGCTGGCACCGGAGCGCTTGCGTGTGTTTGACACAAAGACGCACGCAGTAGTGGCGCATTTTGAGGGGCTGCACAAGTATGGCTCTCTGAGTCAAGTGACATGGTTGCAGCTCAACGCGCTGCTATTGCTGGCATCTCCCGATTGGCCGCTGATGGTGCTGCGGCTGGATGATAACTATGCGTTCACCTTTGAGCGATACGAATACACTACCCCACCGTGGGAAACCGTAGACCTGAGAGACACGCCGGTGACGTTGCACCCCCTAGGGCGCGGCACCTTCCGAGTAGAGGGAGCTGGGACGCTGAAAACCGGCGACATGTTGCGCGTAAGTCGGTACACCGACCGCCAGGAGGCCAGCGCTGCCGCAGCGGAGCTGCTCGATACGGAGACTCCTACCCTGCTGGTAGAGCCGGAGTACAGCGAGGAACCGCTGAAAGCCGGTGCGAATTTGTACATTCCGGGGCGAGTCATAGCAGTGAGAGGCAAGCCGCAGAGGGAATACTATGTGTGCGTGCGCGCCAGCGGAGACTGGACGGGTAGCAGGGACCTGGTAGCAGGGTTGACCAGCCCGGCAAACTACGGCGAGGATTTTGCGCTGTCTACAGACGCGAGCGAGTTTGAAGGCGTCGCGCCCATATATGGACTCACAAAGGAAATGACTCTAAAAAGAGGTGACAAGATTGCGATAGAAACCGGGTACTGGGAATACTGGACCTGCATTCAGTCTTACGAGGGGCTGAATGATTCCAAGTTTGAGCTGCACCCGAAACATTTTGTGCGCGGCATGATGGTGGGCAAGGCCCTATCCTGCAAGGGGACGTGGAAGTTCCACTGCAGTGGAACGTGGTACGGTAGTTACGAAATACGAAAAAGCGAGGGCGAGGGCAAGGTGAGCGACGCGTGGTCTGTGTTGGGGGAATCTTACTCACCCATCGGAGGTGCGGCGAACAACATCATCACCGGCGATGAAGCAGATGAGTGCATGTTGGGGCTGTTTATGACCCGCAGCCGTGTTGAGGGGACCACGCCAAAGGTAGGTTTCCCGCTTGATACCTGCGGAAATGCTCTGGTTGTACCGCCCTATAAGCAGGACATCATCCTGCGCCAGGAAGCTGGCGGGATAGCTCGCGCAAACATGCCATGGCTGTTTACTGAGAACCTGACTATAGAAAGCGAAGACTGGAGCCGCTCTGCTTTCAACGAGGACTATGGGTACCCGGGGCTCGTCGCGCTGCATGAAGGCCGCCTGGTGTTGGCCGCTACAAAGCATCAGCCGCAGACGTTGTGGTTTAGCCAGACCGATGATTTGAATAACTTTGCGTTAACAGACGAGGACACAGGTGCGCTGCTGCTGACCATGCAGACAGAGACACAGAGCGCGATTTGTTGGTTGGCCAGTCACTCTAACGCTCTCATGGTCGGGACCATGGACGCGGAGTGGACCATCACCGGAGGGAATAATAATGCCTTCACCGCGACCAGTGCAACGTGCCGCAACTACGGTTATCGAGGAAGCGCACCTGTGCCAGCATTGCGTGCGGAAAACAAGGTGTTGTATTGCGAGCGAGGGGCAGGGCGAGTACTGGAGTACGGTTACAAAGAGGAAGTGCAGGGCTACGTGAGCACGGACACCACAGTATTTGCTGACCACATTGCGCGCGATGGTGGCGGCATCGAGGAAGGCACGCTGCTGCGCAAGCCCGATTATGTGGCTGTGTTCCTGCTGCGAGACGGGACGCTGGCGCTCATGACCTACAATTCCATGCACAACGTGAATGCCTGGCACTGCTACTCAACAGCTGGCCATATTTACAGCGTGTGCGCTATGCCAGACGGACACAACGAGGACAGGCTTTACATTGTGGTTGAGCGTGATGGCGCCGTAAATCTGGAGGTGATGGACCAACAGAGCCCGTATGAGGACGAGGGCGGGAGAGACTACATTAGCTGTGTGGAGACAACTGCGCTGTGTACTGCTGAGACAAACGATCGGCGTAGGCTGGTGGGAGGCTTCCAGGCTTATTTCGCAACACCTACACCGGCAGCACACGTCAAAGTGAGCATGGGCTCTGAGTACCGGCCAATAGCTCACAATGGGCGGCTCTCGCCGGGCTGGGTGACGTTGGTGGCTGCGAGCAACTGGGAGGACCTGCCACACCTGGGCATCATGGTGAGAGGAAATGCCGCCTGCGAGATTCTCGCTGCGCAGGTTTAAGCACTGGGAAGTATTTGCCAGTACGCCTCGGCCTGTGCTGGTGTAGCTGCGGCTCGGTAATGCACAAACAGCATGTCGGAGCCGCGGCTATGTCCCATGTTTACCTTGAGAGCATCCGCGTTTTTGTACTTGGCCAGATAGTAGGTGGCGTAGGAATGGCGCGCAGCATCTTGGCGGCCGGCCACTCCAGCAGCAGCACGAGCCGCTTGGTATTTGCGCTTCCAGTTTGCCGGGCAGATTCTATCATCTTGAGCGCGAGACGGAGCTGTAGCCAACCAAGCGGCCAGCGTCGGTTCTACCTCCACATTGCGCACCTGTCCTGTTTTAGCCACGGCAGGCGTAATGTGAATAAAGCCATCGCGCACCGCACCCCACGTCAATCTGGTTAATTCTTGCGGACGCACTCCAGCAAAGAGAAGTATAGCGAACGGCACCTTGCAGTCAGCCGGTACTGTGTCCAT
>CALCHQ010000030.1 GCA_937901085.1 uncultured Verrucomicrobiales bacterium
AGAAGCAGCTCATCTCGCAGCTGAGCCCCACGCTGGAAAGTAAAGTGATTTCCGTTAGCGAACGCGGCTTGACTTTCCGTTAAGACCGCGTGTATAATACAGATACGAAGAAAAAACATCACATCGGCGCTTGCGCCTCCTGCATCCGCACCTACGATGCGGATGGCAACCAGACGCGCGTGCAGACCCGCACCGGCATCTGGGCCGTCAGCTACGATGCGGAAAACCGCCCGACGGACTTCACGAAGGTGGACAGCAGCGGCTGCGCGATATCTGCTTTGGAGTTCCATTTGTCTTTCAAACAGAGAGCTGTAGAGGATTTGGGCAGAAAATAGTTTGCAAGCTGACCGGAATATGGTAGAGTTTCATTAAACCTATATAAGCGATATGAAATACTGGACCATGTTCATGATGCTGGGGGCCTGGGTGGGGTGTGCCTGGGCGCTTCCGCAGGCTGGGAGTGTGGAGGCGGCATTACCGTTGGCGCAGGCAGAGGGTCGCGATATTATGCTGGAGTTCACCGGCCGGGAATGGTGCCCGCCGTGTATTCACCTGCGGACAAAGATTCTGGAAACGGCCGAATTTGAGAAGGCGGTGGGTGGTAAGTATGTGCTGGTGGAGGTGGTATTCCCGCGTCTGCCTGCTGCTGTGGCTGCTATTCCGGAAGCGCAGCGCAATGCCAATGAAAGGCTGCTGGCCTACCACCGTATCGAAACAGGACTGCCCACGGTGCTGCTGCTGGATTCCAGGGGATTTCCCTATGCCCAGGTGGCGGGCGCGCGCCGCACTACGGCTGATTACCTGAAAGAGCTTGATGCTGCCGCGGTGGTGAAAGAAAAGCGCGATGCTGCCTTTGCCCGTGCTGCAACCCTGCAGGGCTTGCAGCGTGCGGCGGCGTTGGCAGAAGGTCTCAATGCCATCCCCGCAAATTGCCGCGATAAATACCCGGAGGTGGTGAATGAAATCAACAGTCTTGACCCGCAGAATACCCTGGGATATGCCCGCGTGCTGACCCGCCATGCCAATTACCAGCAGCAGCAGGCGCGTCTCATGGAAATTACAGGGGGCATGCGCGGGCGCTTAGCTCCTGCGGATTTAGAAAAGGCTGTTGCCAGTCTGCAGGAATACCTGGGCACTCCTGAGCTGGAGCCGGAGCTGGCGCAGGTGGCCTGGCGCGCGCTGGGGGATACGTATGCTATGCAGCGCCGCTACAAGGAGGTTTACGAAGCGTACAGGAAAGCGTTTGAGGCAGCCCCGGATTCCCGCCTGGCTCCGCGTCTCAGGACGGCGGTGGAGCATTATGAGGCGCACATCCTGCCTGCGTTGGAGCGTGGGGAATTGTGAAGCAGGCGCTGGCTTAGTGCTTGAGGGCGCGGAGGCGTTCCATGTAGGCTTCGCGGGCTTCCTGGGGGCTGAGGGGGCGGGCTTTTTCCACGCTTACTTCCGGCTCGGTGGGTTCGGGGCTGGCTGATGGCGGCTGCGGCCAGTCGCAAGGCTGGGAGGGGTAGAGCAGGGTGCCGCCGTAGCGGTTGGCCAGCATGTGGCCCACGGTCTGGCGCTGGCCGATGACGTAGCGGCGCTTTTTCTGAATGCCTATCATCTTGCGCTTCTTGTTCATGTAGGGTACGTCACTTCCCTTTAACTGCCTGCATGTTTCGGCCCGCTGGGAGATGCTGCCGGTGTTGCTGCCAAGCCCCAGTTTGCGGGCCAGTACTTCGGAGGCGTATTCGTCCATTTCCTGCCGCCCGGTGACTTCGATGGCCGACAATTTCCGGGGGGCCATGGGCATGAGGAGGTCTACGCCGCTTTTTCTGATGGTTTTCCAATGCAGGTAACCATTGGGCCGGATGCCGTGGATGTAGAAGAATTCCTTGCTGAGCAGGTAGGCCATGCCTTCCAGCGGACTGCCGCTGAAGACGTGTTCGGCTTCGTCTCCCAGTTGGCTGATGGTTTCGGCATCGATGACGATGGCGGCCGGGGTTCTGCCGGCTTTCAGTTCCATTTTTTCCGGGTTATCCATGCCGATAAGCCCGACGAGGCGCTCTATGGTTGCTTCCAGCGGGTGTGCGTGCGGCGGATTGCCTTCCTGTTCGGTGATGAACAGGGCGCTGATGTCATTCTGGTTGTGGGAGAGGAAGGCAATCTGCCAGCCGTCGTGTACCAGGCAGACGTGGTTTTCCACGGCATTGGTGCTGGTGAAGGCTTTACTGACTTCTTCCAGGTTCCACACGGCCTGTGCCTGCCCGGCTGAGCAGTAGAGGAGGACTGCCGTCAGCGTAAGCAGGCAGCGCGCGCTGAACCGGACGGGCTTCATTTACTTGTTGTAGGATTTCATGAGCCGGCGCACGTATTTGCCCATGGAGATGGTCTGTGCGTCGATGCTCTGGGCCAGTTTGAACTGGTTGCGGGCGCGGATGAGGTTGTGTTCCGGTTTTTCGGTGCGGAAGTAGAGGTCGCCGTCCAGATAGTCGGTGAGGAAGCGGATGCCGATTTCGGTGGTGATGAGCCAGCCGGCAAAGGGCATGAATTCGACTTCTTTCTGGGTCAGGAAGCCATGGGCGGCGTCCAGGTAGCCTTCGGCCAGGGATTCGAAGAAGGGCATTTCCATCTTGACCTTGCTGAGGTCTTCTTCGTCTTCTTCGGCCATGCAGGTGGCGGTGCGTACCATATCGCCGAAGTCGTACAGGACGCTGCCGGGCATGACGGTGTCGAGGTCGATGACGCAGACGGCATCATCGGTTTCTTCATCCAGCATCACGTTGTTGATTTTAGTGTCGTTGTGCGTGATGCGGGTGGGGATTTCCCCGCTGGCGAGCATGTCTACAATGCGGGAGTAGCGGCTTTCCCAGCTTTTGAGCAGGGCTAGTTCTTCCTGGCAGTTGGCGGCGCGTCCTTTGACATCGGCGGCTACGCTCCTGAGCAGGTCGGCGTAGCGTTTGGGGGTATTGTGGAAGTCGGGAATGGATTCGCGGATATCTTCCGGGTTCATGTCGCAGATGAGGTCCTGGAAGGAACCGAAGGCATAGCCTGCCTGGTAGGCCTGGCGGGTGTTTTCCACTACGTCGTAGGTGTGAGTACCTTCGATGTTGTTGTAGCAGCGCCACATGCCGCCTTCTTCGGGCAGGACGATGTAGTTGCGGCCGCCGCGGGCGGGGTAGAGGTTGAGGGTCTGGCCGGCGGCATCGCGGCGGCGGCGCAGCAGTTTCCAGGTGATGTGGCGGGTCACTTTCTCCACGTTACGCATGACCTGGGCCGGGTCTTTGAAGACATAGTCGTTGATGCGTTGCAGGATGTAGCGGTCTTCCTGCCCGTCCTCTGCGCGGTAGCAGGCGCGGTAGGTGGTGTTGATGTGGCCGTTGCGTAATTCTTCGCCGTAGAGGAAGTCTCCATTCACGGCAAACTGGTCGCCGATGCGCGCGATGCGTTCAGCGATGGGGCCTTCGGTCAGTTTCTTAGGCATAAGGAGAGAGGAGAGAGTAAGAGAGTGAACCGGGCCGGACGCTTTATTCGTCGTTCATCTGGATGGTCATCAGCCGCGGGCGGTTCATGTTGGGGTCTTTCACGACCACGTTGATGACAGCCTGCTGGCCGGAAATGGTGAAGGAGGAGGCTTTGAGGCGCTTGGGCATCTTGGCGCCCTTTTCCGTGTAGCTGAGGATGAAGCCGACCTGCTGGCCCTTTTCGCCCTTGAAGTTCCAGCTGTTGCTGGCGCAGATGCCGTCTTCGCGGCGGTAGACACCGATGCGGCTTTCCTTCTTGTCCGAGAAATCGCCCTTTTCAGAGGTCATAATCTGAAGCGGGAAGGAGGAAAGGTTGATGACGTGGATGCCTTTGCGCGGGAAATCGCTTTCGTTCAGGAACAGGGAGGTGGTTTTCTGGATGTCCTTGCTTGGGGCAAGGATGCACAGGGTCTTGCTGCCGGCAGAACCGGGGATGCTGACGGTGAATACCGGATCCGGGAGCTTGGTGTCTGCGGCCGGGGCTTTGGTCTTGTCGCCGCCCATGTTGGCGGTGGGCATCGGGTTTTCCTTCCAGAATTCCACGACACCGCCTACGGGTTTGACGCGGGAGCTGGCTGTGCGGGAACCAATCTGGATGGCTTTGAATTCCTTGCCGCTGCGGACATAGAGCGGGGAGGGCATGCTTTCTCCGGCGGGGGAGCAGACAACGAAGCGGACGCCGGTCTTCGGGGCAGGGGCTTCAGCTGCGGCGGCAGAGCCAGTGGCGGCAGCGGCCGGCTTGGCAGCGCGCGAGCGGCGACCCTGGGCCTGGGCAGGCATGAATGCTACGACGGCGGCACAGGCAAGGAGGATGGTGAAAATTTTCATATTCTCTAGTTTGTAAGGCTTGACTGATAGTAGCAAGCCTATGGTGCTAAATCAAGCCGAAAATCCGCTCCAGGCTAAAATACGCGCTGCGGAAACGGATTGACTTAGGCGTCTTTTTCTGCTGTAATGTGGCCGTGCCAGCAGAGAATGCCAGTTTTGTCTTTTTTGGCAGCGATGAAGGCGCTGCCGCTACCGCCGCAGCGGCTGCTTACGCCCGTCTTGCCGAGGGTAGTGATGGCTGGGGCAACGAGACGATTGACGGCGCTGCCGCCACGGTGGATGAGGCGCTGGATATTGTCGGGCGCACGATTTCAGGCCTGCAGATGATGAATATGTTCGGCGGGCGCAAGGTCATCTGGCTGAAAGGGGCGAACTTCATGGCAGATACCCCGCAGGGGGCGCGCAGCGAAGCGGTGCAGCAGGCGCTGGAGGAGCTGGTGGAGGCCATGGCCAGCCTGCCGGAGGAGACATTCTTTGTGCTTTCAGCTGCAGAGATGGATAAGCGCCGCTCGTTCTTCAAGAAGATGGGGAATGTGGCGGAGGTGAAGGAGTTTTCCAAGATTGATACCACCAAACCCGGCTGGGAGGGTGAGCTTTCGGCCCTGACGCTGCGGATGGCCAAGCCGCTGGGGCTTGGTTTTGATAATGCTGCGCTGGATTTGTTCATTCACCGGGTGAATGAAAGCACCCGCCAGATTGCGAATGAGCTGGCTAAGCTGGATGTGTACCTGGGGCCGGAGCGCCGCATGGTGACGGCAGAGGATGTGGAGCTGATGGTGGCGGTTTCGCGCAATGGCGTGGTGTTTGAGATTTCGCGTGCCATTGAAAGCGGCAATTCACGCCTGGCGGTGCGCCTGGTCAACGAGCAGCTGGAGCATGGCGAGCAGGGCGTGTCCATCATGCGTGCGGCCATTGTGCCCACGGTGCGCCAGCGTTTCTGTGCCCGGCTGCTGATAGATACTTACAAGCCGGATACCGGCAATTACCGCGCCTTTGATGCCGCGCTCAACCGCCTGCCGGCCGAGGGGCGCAAGCTGCTCCCCCTCAAGAAGGATGGCACGCCGAATACCTATGGTTTGTTCAATGCGGCCCGCAGCGTGGGCAAGCTGAGCCTGCGTAAGGCGCGGCGTGACCTGCAGGCTTGTGCGGCGGCAGACAAGGCGCTTGTTTCCAGCGGCCTGGACGCGCGTGATATTCTGCACAAACTTATTGTGACGCTCACCACGGCATGAGTTACCTGATTCCCACAGTTTTTGATGTGCTGGTCATCGGTGGCGGGCATGCCGGCATTGAGGCCGCCCTGGCGGCTTCCCGCATGGGTGGCCGGGTGGCGTTGCTCACGCACGACCTCGATACCGTGGGGCAGATGAGTTGCAACCCTGCCATCGGCGGGTTGGCCAAGGGGCACATGGTGCGAGAGATTGATGCCCTGGGCGGTGCCATGGGGCTCAATACCGACGCCACCGCCCTGCAGTTCCGCATGCTCAATGCCTCCAAGGGCCCCAGCGTGCGCGCCCCGCGCGCCCAGTGCGACAAGAGCGCCTACCGCGCCCGCATGAAATGGGTACTCGAAACCACCCCCGGTCTCCAGCTCTTCCAGGGAGATGTGGATGAGATTGTGGTGGAGCAGGGGCGCGTGGCAGGGGTCACGACCACCTGGGGACAGCGCTTTGCGGCTCGCGCGGTGGTGCTGTGCAGCGGTACTTTTATGCGCGGCCTGCTGCATGTGGGCATGGACCACCTGCCGGGCGGGCGTCTGGGCGGTGCGCCCAGCGGCATCTCTGCCAGCCTGGAAAAACTCGGCTTCCCGCTCCAGCGCTTCAAGACTGGCACTTCCCCCCGCATCCTGGGCAGCAGCATTGATTTTGACGCATTGGAAATGCAGCCGGGAGATACCCCACCGCCGCTGTTCAGTTTCCGTTCTTCCACCAAGCTGCGCCGGGAAACCGAGCCGCGTTGCACCCTCAACCACTTTGCCGATGCGGATTTTGAGCTGCAGCAGATGCCCTGTGCCATTACCTACACCCACCAGGGCACGCACGACATCATCCGCGCCAACCTGGAACACAGTCCGCTCTTCGGTGGTGTCATCGAGGGCACGGGTCCGCGCTACTGCCCCAGCATCGAGGACAAGGTGGTGCGCTTTGCTGATAAGGACCGCCACCAGATATTCATTGAGCCCGAAGGGCGCAGCACAGATGAATACTACCTCAACGGTCTTTCCAGCAGTCTGCCCTTCTTCGTGCAGCTGGATATCGTACACTCCATTCCCGGGCTGGAGCATGCCCAGCTCATCCGCCCCGGCTATGCCGTGGAATACGACTTTGTGCCCCCCACCGAGCTGAACCCCACCCTGGAGACCAAACGCGTGCGCGGCCTCTACTTTGCCGGGCAGATCAACGGCACCAGCGGTTATGAGGAAGCCGCCGGGCAGGGGCTGCTGGCCGGTGCCAACGCCATGCTGGCCCTGCGTGGGGAAGCTCCCCTCATCCTGCGCCGCGACCAGGCCTACCTGGGTGTTATGGTCGATGACCTCGTGACCCGCGGCACCGATGAACCCTACCGCATGTTCACCAGCCGTGCGGAAATGCGTCTGCTGCTGCGCCAGGACAATGCGGATTTGCGCCTCACCCCCCTGGCGGCAAAACTCGGCCTCGTGTCGGAAGACCAGGGGAGGGCGGCCGAAAAACGCCTGGCCGATATCGGGCAGGGCATCGAACGTGCCCGCTCCCAGCGCGTGGACGGCACGACGCTTGAAATCTGGCTGCGCCGCCCGGATAACGACTGGCGCAACCTCCCCGAACCGCTCCGCTCCCAGTACACGGATGAACTCTGGGAACCCATTGCCACCGAAATTGCCTACGCTGGCCACATCAACCGCATGCGCACCGCTGCCGAGCGTCTCCAGCGCCAGGAGGACAAGAAAATCCCTGCCTGGGTGGATTACGACGCCATTCCGGCCATGAAAACCGAAGCCCGCCAGCGACTCAACCGCGTGCGTCCCGGCACCATCGGCCAGGCGGCCCGCATTCCCGGCATCACTCCGGCTGATATTGCCCTGTTGCTGGTCTGGATTCAGAAACACTGAAGCAAAAAAATAAAAAAAGTGCTGAATTTGGCTTGACGGCACGGGGTAAAGAGTATATACTCCCGCCGTTCCAAGAACACAGGGCTATGGTGTAATTGGCAACACATCGGTTTCTGGCACCGCTATTCGGGGTTCGAGTCCCTGTAGCCCTACTCAACAAGCTCACAACTTCCGGTTGTGAGCTTTTTTGTCCTCCGCTGCGTATGAAAGATACCTTTACACAGGCCATCCGCCTTGGCATTTACATGCTCATCCTGGCTTTTGTGCTGGGCTGGGCAGATGTGGTGTTCTTTGCGCCGCGGCGGCAGCCCGCCTGCGTGCAGGACACGCTGCCAAGCGGGCGTATCTGCCCGGAGACGCTGGCCGCGCAGTACGGCGACCGCGTGGTGTGGGTCGATGCCCGCAGCCAGGCGGATTACGAGCTCAACCACCTCATGCTGGCAGATAACCGCATGTTCCCCATCCGCAAGGGGGCGGAGATGCAGCAGCAGATTGACGCTGCCATCGGCCGCATGCTGGAGGCGGCGGAACGCAATGAATGCATTGTGGTGTTCTGCACGGCAGAATGCACGGCTTCGGAGGAAATAGCTGCCGGGCTGCGCGAACTGGGTATCATTGAAGCCCCCATTTACACCCTGCACGGTGGTTGGGATTCGCTGAAGGCCTCTGGCATGGCTGCGGATTGAGAACCATGGGCCTCAGAACTTTCCTGCGGGCATTTTCTTTTCATTTTGACTTACATAGTCCTTGCGGCGGGCAGGGGATTCAGGTAGAATAGCGGACGTGAGTTACCAGGTTTTTGCCAGAAAATACCGTCCGCGCACCTTCAAGGATGTGCTGGGTCAGGATCATGTGGTGCGCACGCTCTGCAATGCGATTGAGCAGAAGCGTCTGGCGCATGCGTACCTCTTTGTGGGCCCGCGTGGTACCGGCAAGACCTCCACGGCGCGTATCTTTGCCAAGGCGCTCAACTGCTCCGGCGGTCCCAAGGTGGATTTTGACCCGGATGAGGATGTGTGCCTGGAGATTGCCGAGGGCCGCAGCCTGGATGTGCTGGAAATCGACGGTGCGTCCAACCGCGGTATCGACAACATCCGCGATTTGCGCGACAATGTGCAGTTCACCCCCACCCGCGGGCAGTACCGCATCATCTACATTGACGAGGTACACATGCTCACCAAGGAATCGTTCAATGCGCTGCTCAAGACGCTGGAAGAACCCCCGGCGCACGTGATGTTCATCTTTGCCACCACCGAGCCGCACAAGATTCTGCCCACCATCCTTTCCCGCTGCCAGCGTTTCGATTTGCGCCCGATTCCGGCAGAAATCATCGCTAACCACCTGGTGAACATTGCCGCGCAGGAAGGGGTGACGCTGAGTCTGCCGGCGGCCTTTGCCATTGCCCGCGTGGCCGATGGCGGCATGCGCGATGCGCAGTCCATGCTCGACCAGCTGGTTTCCTTCTGCGGCAACCAGATTGGGGAGCAGGATGTGAATGATATTTTCGGCGTGACCAGCCGCGAGACGGTGGCGCGCGCCCTGGCGTACATTCTGGACCGCCAGCTGCCCAGCCTGCTGCACCTGGTGCATGAGCTTTCAGAAGCCGGGCGCGATATGGGGCAGCTACTGTCCGAAATCATGGGGGCTGTGCGCGAACTGCTCATCAGCAAGGTGGCCCCGCAGGAAGCCTCACTTTCCCTGCCGGAGGAATGGCGCGCCCCGCTGGATGAACTGCTGGCCCGCACCCCGGCAGATAAGATTGTGCGGCTCATGGAGGTGCTTTCCTCCACCGAGGAACACATGCGCTGGAGTACCAACAAGCGTCTGCACCTGGAAATGGGCCTGATTCAAGCGGTGCATTCGCTGGCCGAAGCCAATATCAGCGACATCATCCGCGCGCTCAACGGTGCGCCGCTGCCCGAAACTCCGGTGGCCACGGTTCCCCTGCCTGAGGTGACGCTGGCCGCCCCTGCCGCCGCTACACCTGTACCCGCCCCCGCTCCTGCGCCGGTGGCCGTGCCTGCTGTGCAGGTTCAGGAAGCCCCTGCGCCCACACCCGCACCCATGCCGGCCGGTCTGGAACCGATTGATGACGAAGCGCCGAGTTTTGCGCTTGACCCGGATTTGGAGGATGCCCCGCCTCCCCTGTTTGAGGAGGAAATGCCCGCTCTCTCTGCCGGGGAGGGCATGGAAGCTCCCCTTGCGCCCGGTCCTATGACTCCGGCGGGCTGGGATGCGCTCATGGATGCTCTGCGTGTGGCCTCGCCGTTGCAGGCTGGTACTGTGGGCAATACGCTCTTTATTTCGGATGACGACGGCCTGGTGACGCTGGCGATTCACCCGGATGATACGGATTCGCGTGATGCGCTGCTGGGCGAGACGCTCAGCGAGCTGATTGCGGAGCATGCTCCCCGCATCTGCGGTCATGGCATTACCCTGCGCCTGGTGACCGATGCCAGCGTGCCACCCCCCGTGGTGGAAGAACTGCCACCGCCCGCCCCTCTGCCGGTACCGCCGCCGCGTCCGGCCGCCAAACCCAAGGCTCCTGAGAAAAAGCCAGCCGCGCCGGAAAAACCGGCTGCGCCCGAATCCTTGCGCCCCACCGAGGAGGAATTCTACCACGACCCGCTGGTGGAGCTGGCCTTGCAGGAATTTCACGCCACGTTGATTAAATAATTTCACCCCCCCCTGAACAGACCGATTATGAACTTGCAGAAACTCATGAAGCAGGCCCAGGCCATGCAGGCCAACATGGCCCAGGCTCAGGCCCGCCTGGCCGCCAAGGAATTCACCGCTGAAGCCGCCGGTGGCAAAATCAAGGCCACGGCCGATGGTTCCGGCATGATTAAGGCTATCACCATCGACCCCGCTGTCGTGGACCCGGACGATGCTGAATTCTTGCAGTCCCTGGTGCTGAAAGCCGTGCAGGATGCCCTGACCGGAGCCAAGAACATGGCCGAAGCCGAGATGCGTAAGGTCACCGGCGGGCTGGGCTTCCCCATGTAATTCCGCTTTCCTTTTCCTCCTATGATGAACTGCCGCGCTGTTCCCTTTGCTGCTGTGCTGGCCGGGCTTGTGCAAGTGCTGAGCGCCGAGCCGGTGCAGGTGGCGCTGCTGCCTGCCAAGATTGTGCCGGAGCAGGCCGCTACCCTGCAGCTGGAAAACGGCATCATCACCCGCCTGGTGGACGATACCCAGCGGCAGCCGGCCGGTGCGGTCATTGCCGTGGTACACGAGGAACGCACAGCCCAGCAGCGCGAGGAACTGGAACTCAAGATTGCCCGCGAGGACATGCGCCTGCGCGATGAACTGCGAAAGCTGGAGGTGCAACGCCAGAAAGTGCAGTTCTACCTGAATCTTTCCCCCCGCGAGCGGCGCTACGCGCAGGATATGGGGTCGGGTGACCTGCCGCCCACGCCCGAATCCCTGCGCGATATCGAGGAACGCATGCAGCTGCTGAAGCGCGAGCAGGAAACAGCGCCGCGCCTCATGACGCAGGAGTTTGAGCGCAACCACGCCAAAATGACCCTGAAAATGCCCTTTGCCGGACGGCTGCAATATGAATTCCCGCGTCCGGCAGATATTACGAAACCCTTTGAATATGTATCGGTGCCGGGGCGTCATTTTGCTACCGTGTGCGATGATTCTGCCATGTATATCACCGTGGCCTTGAGCCGCGCCGAACTCACCCAGCTGCCGGAGGAGAATTTCAGCGTATCCATCAGCCTGCCGGAGGGCAGGGAACTCTGTGCCGGCTTTGACCACCGCAAGGTGGAGCAGAACAGCAGCGGGCGCGGAGACATGCTGGCCTACTACTTCAAGGTGAGTGAAGCCGACAAGGAAACAGCTTTCCAGATGCTGGGCAGCAATGCCCAGGCCCGCCTGATGTATGAAGCCGGTCCCCACGCGCAGTTTGTCAGCAAGCTGGAACTGGTGGCCCACCCTGAGGCTGCCGAATGTGAGAATTGGGAGCAGCTTGTGCAGCGCCTCTACCCGGAGCATGTGCTGATTCTCGTGGGTGAGCGCAACATCGTCATCCGCCCGCGCAACCCCTGAGCCCTTTCCTGCCGGAGCCATGGAACTCATCTGCGACAATATTTCCTTTGCATACAACCGCGAGGTGAAGGTCTTTGATGGCTTTTCCCATGTCTTCAAGCCCGGTATTACGGTGCTGAAAGGCTATTCAGGTTCAGGCAAGACCACCCTGCTCAAACTGCTGGCCGGGTATCTCAAGGTCAGCAGCGGGCGCATCATCACCCCCACCGGGGTGAAGGTGACCAGCCGCCGGTATCACCGCTGCGGCGTGGCCTACATGTTCCAGGGCATCAACCTGCTGCCGCTCATGAGTGTGGAACGCAACCTGCACCTGGCGGCAGAAATGGCGATGCTGCCCCGCCGCGAATGGAAACCCCGCTGCGAGGAATTGCTGCGCGAGCTGGGACTGGTCGATTTGCGCCACCGCCGGGCCGACAAGCTTTCCGGCGGCCAGGCACAGCGTGCCGCGCTGGCCCGCACCCTCATGAAGAATGCCCCCGCCATCCTGCTGGATGAACCTACCTCCGGGCTGGATGACGGCAATACCGCCATTATCAAGAAACTGGTGACCCAGGATGCCGCCCGCCGCATCTGCATCATCAGCACCCACGATAGCCGACTCCTCGAACTGGCCGATGATCTCATTGATTTTGACCATTCTGTATCTTGCTAAAGATACGGTACACCGCTGGTTCACGCGAGCCTCCAGTCCGCTGGCCCGCGTGCTGGTGGTGTTTTTCCTGTCGCTCTGTGCGCTGTGCTTCCTGGGCAGCTATGTCATTTCTGCCAAGGCGATACGCGACAAGATACGCAGCCGGGGCGGCGATTTGGTGGCGGCGTTCTTCATGCAGTCGGCGGGGGGGAATACCCTATGTCTGCCCACGCAGCAGGAAGCAGAGCAACTGCTGGGAGCTGATTCCGTGGTGGTGATACCTGCCGGCAATGTCCGGGTGGGTGAGCATAAGTATGTCCCCATCGTGACCTACGATTTCCGCCGCGCCGGGCAATTCATGCCGCTTCTGGCGCCCGGCGGCGGCCCCACGCTGCTCTGCCCGGCAGAGACAGCCTTGTACCCTGCCGGGCCTCTGGATGTCAGCCTGAGCGGCGGCGGGGGCGAAAAATTCACGGTCATGGTGCGCCATCTGCCGGCCGACCATCTCCTGATGCGGCTTATGGAAAGCGGCGTGCTGCTGGTACAGCCGGAGCAGGTGGAGCAAATCAGCCCTGGCTCTACAGCGCGTTATTTGCGGATGCTGCTGCAGGTGCGGGAGTTGCAGGGGGCGGAATCGCTTCACCGTGTTGTGCGTTACCTGAATACCCTCAGGAAGCTGGAAGCTGTGGAAGGTTCGGTTTCCTCGGCGGCAGGCCTGCTGGAGGAGATGGATATCATCCTGGGCAATCAGAACCAGTGCCGGGCCACCTTCTGCCTGGGTATTGTCTTTATCGTGGGGGTGCTGCTGACGGCGCTTGCGGGCATGGAATACCGCCAGAATGAGTTTATCTATACCCTCATGAAGAGTTTCGGTATTCACCCCATTCTGCTGGTGGGCAGCTTCATCGTGGAGAACCTGGTGCTGGTATCGGCCTCCTTTGCTGCCGCTATTGCGGTATTCATGAAAGCGCAGCATATCATTGTGGCGCAGTTCAAATTGGGGCAGTACAGCCTGACCCTGGAGGAAATCATGCCGGAAATCCAGCTGATTTCGCTTACGTTGCTCTTCTGCGTCTTCGTTTCATCCATCCCGATTGTGGTGGCGGCGAACCGGCAGATTGGCCGCGTGCTGAAATGACAAGTTGTGTCAGCATGGCAACATGTTTTACTTTGTGCTTGAAAGCCACTTGTTTTGTGGTAGAAGTAGAGAAGTCATTTCACCCGCCATATGTCGGGAAACTGAGAAAATTCTAACCAAACCAACATAGATTAATACCATGGACATTCAAGTTGCCGTTCTTTGCGACTACGCTGCCGACTACCAGGGCAAGCTCTGCGTGCAGGGTGCGTTCGATACCCTTTTCGCCCGCCAGTTCCCCGTGATTCACCCCGCCTGCGCTCTGGCTCTGCGCCTCTGCCTCACCCCTGAGGACTCCGGCGACCACAAGCTGGGCATCTCCATCATCGATGAAGACGGCACTCCGCTTGACAAGGAACGCATGCCCATCGTGGGTGACCTCAAGGTAGCTCTGCCCGAAGGCGCTTCCTTCCTGACCCGCAATCTCATCATGAACTTCCAGGGTCTCCGTTTTGAAAAGGTAGGCACCTACGCCATCAACGTCACTCTCGACGGTGAGCTGGTGTCCTCCACCCCCCTGCGCCTCGTGATGGTGCAGGAGTAAGAAACCCTCTCTCCTGCCGCTGGAATCCGGCGGTAACACATCATCTGAAAAGCTCCGGGAGTTGTTCCGGAGCTTTTCTGCTTTGCCTCACAGGGAGGGAACTGCTGCCAGCAGGTCGCGCGTATAGGCCGCCTGCGGGTGGTGGAAAACGGCATCGGCTGTACCGTATTCCTCGATACGCCCGCGGCGCATCACGGCAATATCATCTGCCAGATAATGAACGACTCCCAGGTCATGGGAGATGAAAATCATGGTGATACCCATATCCCGTACCAGGTCGGTGAGCAGGTTGAGAATCTGGCTCTGAATCGACACATCCAGCGCTGAGACCGGCTCATCGGCCAGCAGCAGGGCAGGCTGCGGAGCAATGGCGCGGGCAATGGCAATGCGCTGGCGCTGCCCGCCGGAAAACTCGTGCGGGTACTTGTACATATGCTCCGGGCTGAGTCCCACGCGCTCCATGAGTGCCGCCACCGCTTCCACCCGCCTGCTGCGGGGCAGCGGGGTTCGCTGGCCCAGTGCTTCGACCAGGGTTGAAAAAATGCTGAAACGCGGGTTGAGGGAGGCGTACGGGTCCTGGAACACCATCTGGAAATCCAGCCGGCGGCGGCGTATTTCGCGCGGTGGCAGGGTGGTCAGCTCTGTGCCATCCAGCACAATGCGCCCGGAAGTCACCGGCTGCAGCTGCATAATGGCGCGTGAAAGAGTGGACTTGCCGCAGCCGCTCTCACCCACCAGCCCCAGAATACTGCCGCGGGGAATTGAGAGCGACACATCATCCACCGCGCGCACCAGCTCCCCGGTTGTCCCCCAGGTGTTCCGCACCGGAAAATGCACACTCACATGCTCTAGCTCCAGATATGCCATCTGCGCGCATTGTAACAAATCAGGAATGAGAAAGCAATTTTCAATTGAATCATGTGAACTGCGGGCTTGAAACACCGGGGGCGTTGGTATAGAATACCCACTATGCCGACCAGTTCCCAGAAATCGCGCCGCACCGCTGCCTCCCGCAAGGAAACCCGCACCGCGCCTGTCGTGAAAGCTGTTATTTTCCTGGGGGCAGATGCCGTCTCCATGATGGTGGCCGAGCAGAGCGGCAGCGAAACCCGCGTGCTGGATGTGCTGACCCAGCCGGTGGCGCTGGCGCACGATGTCTTCAAGGGCAGCTGCATTTCGCGCGACACCATGGACCGCTGCGTGCAGATTGCCCAGGGGTACAACGAACTGCTGGCCGAATACCGCCTGGCCGGGAAAGTGGAAGTGCGCCTCCTGGCCACGAACATCCTCCTGGATGTCCGCAATATGGACACCCTGGTGAACCGCCTGCAAATTACCTGCGGGTTGCAGCTGGAGGTCATGGACGACGGGGAAATGACCCGCCTGCTCTACCTCAACACCCGCGCTATCCTCGACTCCCACGAGGAACTGGGCCGCCAGCGCGTGCTGGTGCTGCATGTCGGCCCCGGCAACACCCGCCTGCTCATCTTCGACAAAGGGCGCATCAGCTACTATGCGAGCTACCGCATGGGTGCCCACCGCACGGGTATTGCCATCAGCGATGCTGCCGAAATGGCCGGTACTGAGAGTGAAAGTTCCCTCATCCGTGAACATATCCGCGGCATCATGGAACAGGTAGTCTACGACATCGAGGATGACCTGCCGGAACCGCCGGATGCCCTCATCATCTTCGGGCCGGACTTCCACGTCATCTCCTCCCCCCTGGCCCAGGGAGAGAATGTGACCGAGGAATGCCTCACGCAGCTGGCGCATGAAATTGCCGCCACACCGCCCGCCCAGCGGCAGACCCGCTATAAGGAGGACTACGCCAGCCTCTGCGCGCTGCTGCCCACCGTCCTCATCAACCTGGCCGTGGCGCGCGACCTGAACCCGCGCAGCATCATGTGCCCGGCTGAAGAATTCTCCCATGCCTTCCTGCGTAATCTCCTGCCGGGGCGGCGGGATGACCTTGCGCTGGAAGAAGAAGTGGTTCACTTCACCGTGCTGCTGGCCAACCACTACCGCGTCGATAAAGCCCACGGGCAGCAGATACGCCGCCTCACCATGATGCTCTTTGACCAGCTCCAGGAACTGCACGGACTCACCCGCCACGACCGCCTACTGCTCAAAGTAGCCGCCATTCTGCACGAAGTAGGCAGCTACATCAACCCCAAGAAGCACCACCACCACAGCCAGTACATCATCCTCAACTCCGAAATTTTCGGCCTCTCGCGCAGCGATATCGACATCGTGGGTCTGCTGGCTCGCTACCACCGCCACGGTGCGCCCACACCCTCCGAGCCCACCTATGCCCTGCTCAGCCAGGCAGACCGTTTGCGCGTGCAGAAACTGGCAGCCCTGCTGCGCGTGGCCGAAGCTATGGAGCGGGCGCATTCCCGCCGCATCCGCAGCTTTACAGTGCGTCAGAACGCCCGGCGGCTGGAGCTGCTTGTGCCCGATGTGGCCGACCTCACTCTCGAAAACCTGGCCTTGCGAACCAAAGGGGCGCTTTTCTCCGACATCTTCGGGCAGGACATCGTCCTCCTTCCCCAGCCCCGCTGAGCATCAGGGCTGCAGGCGTTCAATCGTCCAGCTGCCATCCGGCTGCAGGGAATACATGAAGCGGTCGTGTACGCGGCCGGGACCGCCCTGCCAGAACTCCATGTGGTGCGGCACAATGCGGTAGCCCCCCCAGAAATCCGGCAGCGGCACCTTACCCTCGGCAAACTTGTGCTTCAGCTCGGCAAGCTTCATCATGAGCAGCTTGCGGGTGGAAATCACCTGGCTTTGGTGCGAGACCCATGCCCCCAGCTGCGATTCATGCGGGCGGCTCAGGAAATACTTGAGCGTCTCGGCGCGCGAAATCTTCTCGGCCCGGCCGTACACAATAATCTGGCGTTCCAGCGTCACCCAGGGCAGCAGCATGCACATTTCCGGGTTGGATTGAATTTCCTGCGCTTTGCGGCTCTTGTAATTAGTGAAGAACACATACCCGCGGTCATCGTAGTACTTGAGCAGTACTGTCCGCAGGCTGGGCATCCCCTGGGGGGTGGCGGTGGCAATGCTCATGGCGTTGGGTTCGGGAATACCCGATTCGAGCGCCTGTTTGAACCAGCGGTCAAACTGCTCAAAAGGCGTGGCCGCCAGGTCGCTGCGGTGCAGGGTATTCTTGAGGTACTCTTCACGAAAGGCCGATAAGTCCATGCCCTCACTATACCACGCCCGCTCCTTGCCCGCAAGCCTGAAGGAATGCAGAAGGCAGAATAGGGAAGCACGGTTGCGGCGCCCGCCGTTCCGGGAAGAGAAAAGCGCTCTGAGAAAAAATCTCAGAGCGGTTTCATATGCCACGCGCCGCCGGAAGGCGGCGCGCTCATGTGATATTCTGCATTCCTCAGCGGAAAATAGCCTCGTATACCTTGGTGCCGTATTGCCTGCTGGCACGCAGGCGGATAGTGCTGGCTGCCGGGTCGAGGCGGAAGGTGTGGATGAGGCCGTTGCTGCCCATGGAGGTCGCCCCCTCCACCTGGCAACGGGCAGAGCCGACCACGGTGAGGGTGCGTGCCCCGGCCGGAACCTGCAAATCAGTATTGAGTGCATATTCGCCGGTGTTGTAGGCCGTGGAGAAGTCGCAGTCGGTGAGGCTGGAAGCCATGGCAGCGGTGTCAACCGTGGGAATCGTCAGCTGGAAGGTGTTGAGGCGCAGTTCCTGGTCGGTATCGCTGGTGTTGCTGAAATGGATGCCCGTAATGGGTTTGCGGGGCATATTCTGTTTCTGCACAATGAATTCAGTGCCATAGTATTCTTCCAGAGCGGCATCGGTGGTGCTGCCGTCTTCCAGGGTGAAGTATACCTTGCCCCAGCTGAGCAGGTCTTCCTTATCCAGGTCAACCAAGAGGCTCACGCCTGTGGCGGGCGTGGGCAGGCTGATGCTGAAACCTTGCCCCGGTGCGGCCTTGGCCGTTTCCATGACGCGAACCATGGCGATGTGTTTTTCATCATTGTAGGCCGACAGGCGCAGACCCTGCACGGTGTTGTGCAGGCGGGCCGGCAGCGGCGTGTTGACGACGAATTCGCTCACGCCCAGACGGCGTTTCGGCTGGGGCTGGGTGATGCGGTAGCGCAGCAGGCGGGCGGTGATGGGCGCTTTGCTCAAGTCCTCCAGCACAGCGCCTGTGCTGCGTTCGCCACCCAGGGGTGTCCATTGCTCGCCATCGGTCGAATACTCCAGCTGCCCGCAGGTGGGTTTGCGCTGGCTGGTGCCGCGATCGCTGAGGACGAGCTTGAGGGTGCGTACCTGCATGGGTTTGCCGAAGTCCAGGCAGACCCAGTCGCCCTCTTTCTGCGCGCAGGCAGAATACCAATGGGAGTTGAAATCGTTGTCCGATACATTGGCGGCCTGTTCTTTCTCGTTACCCATGTTGGTGTGGAAGGTGGGCATGAGGGCGCGGAAATCCCCGCCGGATAGTTCGGAGTAGATGCTGGCGTTGAGGAAGTTGTAGGTGGCCATCACGCTGGGGGTGATGGCGTAGGCGCCTACCTGCACGTCTTCGACCTGTTCCACTTTGCCGTCTACCCAGGCATCGCGGCGCAGGCGTTTGATGGAATTGAGCTTATCCACCATGCGGAAGAAGATATCCATGCGCTCAGGCAGGCTGGGGCTCTGCAGGGCGCGCACGCCGTCGATACCGGCCATGCCCATGGTATAGAAGGCTTCGAGCCAGGGCCCGATTTCGCGCTGCAAGGGACCCATCTCGCGGGTTTCGCGCAGTTTTTCGCCAGCGCTTGCCACGGTGCTGAACAACACGAGCATCTGGTTGCTCAGCTGTTCATCCGGTGTGCCGTTCACGATGCTTTCGCGGTAGCGGGCCGGCATGTCGCCCAGGTTCACGGATTCCTCGCGGTGGTAGCCGTGGTTGTTGGGCAGCAGGTAGGAGTTGTGGTCGCAGAAGGTCTGCATGGCGCTGGCACAGCGCGGGTAGAGGCGGGCAATGCCGGCTTTCCAGCTCTTGCGGGAATCGAAAGCGCGGATGTTCCAGGTGTAGTCGGCCACACCGAAGAGACCTACTTTACCTGCTTCTGCCCGTTCCATGGGGTTGGCCACAAAACCGCTCATCTGCTGCTTCATTTCGGGGCTCTGGTCCAGGCCATAGGTGCGGCCCATTGAGAGGCGGGATGGTTTGAAGTCGTTGCAGGGCCAGTTCCACCAGATGAAGGTGGGGCGGCCTACCTTGGGATTGACCCATTGCTGGCCTTCCAGCGTGATGTCGTGTACCACGGTATTACCCGTCCACATGATGTGGATGTCCTTGTGCAGCCCGCTGCCCAGCGTGTTGAGGAAGGTTTCGTTTGTCCAGCTCTTGTTGTAGCCGGTGGGGCACATGATGAGTTCCTGGTTCACATCCGGGTGCTTGCGGATGAAGTTTTCCAGAATGTAGTTGCACAGCTGTACCTGGCGCTCGGCCTTGCCGATTTCGCCAAAGGAATCGTCCACCAGTACGCCGAAATCGCGCACGCCGATGTTATACATCAGCTCCAGTTTGGCGCAAAGGGCATCCAGCTGGGTACGGCCCTCGTTTTCTTCCCAGACGACAGTGTTGGCCGGGTGGATGGCCCAGACGAAGCGCACGCGGTTCTCGCGGGCACAGCGTACCAGGGCTGCCAGTTCGTAGGCCTTGCCTTCCGGGTAGGGCAGGTAGCAGCCGGCACCGTGGTGGTAGGGGTCGTCCTTGGGGGCGTAGATGTAGAGATTCATCTTGTTACGCCCGTAGAAGCGGAACTGGCTCTGGCGGGCTTCAAAGCTCCACGGAATGCCGTAGTAGCCCTCTACTGCACCGCGGTAGGGCAGGTCGGGCCAGTCCACCACCGTGCCGACGGCAATATCACCCATTTCCAGCATGCCGCGGATGTTCTTGTGCGGGAAGGGGTCTGCGTGGGCATCGCGGGCGTTGGCGACATTCGCCAGCATCTGGCTGAGCGTCTGCTTGGCATAGAACCAGCCGGCATCGTCATTGTGCAGCACGGTCACATGCCCCTCCGGGGTGACTTCGATGGCATAGCCGCCGGAAACATTCGGAAGGCGGCTCCACAGGTAACCGTTGCTCTGCGGGGTGCGGTGTTCCACGGTGAGGCTGTTCACCGCTGTGTACTGCTCGCGCAGTTCGGCCTGTTGGGGAGTGGGATAAATCGGGCACATGGTGTTGTCTGCCGTGGCAGGGCTGGTCAGAATCACCAGCGTGGCCAGCATGCTCATCAGGTATGTTTTCATAAAGATAGAATCAGGGGAAGCAATTCGTTGAAATGGTGAAGCCGGTATTCGGGCTGAAGCGCCAGACAGGCCTGTTCCTCAGCCGGGGCGGTGCTGGCCCAGGCGGCGTTGATGATACGGACACCCACGCTGTGGCTCAGCTCGATATCGCTGGGGGCATCCCCCACGTAGATGAGTTCGTGCGGTTGAAGCTCCCACAGCTGCATCACCTCCTGCAGGCGTTCGGCCTTGCAGTTGTGCGTCGGCTTGCCCAGGCCGAACCATTCAAAAAGCCCCTCCATGCCGTAGTACCGCACGGTGGGCAGGGCGGTGAAGTGTTCCTTGCCGGAAATGAGACCCACGCGCAGCCCGGCGGATTTTACGGCGCGCAGCATATCCTCCGCGCCGGGAAAGGGTTCAGGAGCCAGTTCGCCATGCAGGCGTTCATAGGCGGCCACAAAGCGCTCTATGGGCAGGGCGGGGTCATCCGGGGTCATGTGCAGCAGCCCCGCCAGCACGCCACGGTCGCTCAGTCCGAACCAGGAGACCACTTCCTCCCTGGTGGGGGTGTAGCCGGTCTGCTCTGCCACGCATTGGCGATACGCTTCCACACACAGAGGGAGCGTATCCCCCAGCGTGCCGTCCATATCGAATAATACCGCCTTGAGCATGACTTGGGTGAAAAATTGAAGCTGCAGCATAACATATTCCGCCAGCTCTGGCAAGAACGCATCAATACTGCATACCAGGTAAGTACGGCATGCAGACGGTCTTTCTTTCATGGAAACGGCTGATGAGGCAGCAGGTGACATGGTTTCAGAAAGGCAGGCATTTCGCCACTAGGATGCAGAAATGGCTGGCAGGGGCGGCAGATTTATGATAGAGTGCCAGCATGGTACGTTTTCTTTCCTGTGTTGCGGTGGCAGCGGTGCTGCTGCTGGTGGGTTGCCAGCAGATTCTTCACCCGACTTTTCCTGAATACAAGGGCTATAAGAGGGCGCCCTATACGGTGAAGGGTACGCGCTTTGTGCCGATGAGTGTGGAGGACGCCCTGCATTACAAGGCTACGGGTATTGCCAGTCATTATGAGGCCGATGGTGATATCGGCGCTATTGGCCAGCGCCTGTACCGCCACCAGCGCTATGCCGCGCACCGTACACTGCCGCTGCCCTGCACGGTGCGTATTACCTGCCACCGCACGGGCAAGAGCCGTATTGTGCGCGTGGCCGACCGTGGGCCGTACATCAAGGGGCGCCTCATTGATGTGGGTACCAAGGTGGCCAAGGAACTCGGGTTCTACGAGCGCGGGCTGGATACGGTGACGGTGGAGGTTATCTCCGTGGGCGATGGCAAGTGGCGCCGCTATCCCTGAGGTCCGAACGAAGTGAGGATTTCGTCGCGGCAAAGCCGCGATATCGTCTGCGAAGCAGATATCGTCCTGCCGGAACGGCAGGCTATCGTTAACCATTTGCAGTCATGATTATTTATTTCCCAATCATCGGGAAAAATCTGGCTTTTGCTAACAAGGAAACGATATCCGGCTTTGCCGGACGATATCCCCTGACGGGGACGATATCTCCCCTTAGGGGGAGACGATATCCTCCCGCTGGTCGGACGAAGAAAAATCCCCGCCTCTTGTGAAGCGGGGATTTTTTTTCTTGAGGTATTAAAACCAGGGCTTAGGCGCCGAGCTGGAAGCGCTCGAAAGCCTTCACGGTGATGGTGTCGCCCAGAGCCTTGCCGGTGGCAGCCACGAGGGCCTCGACAGATATGGAGGGGTCCTTCACGAACTCCTGGCTCAGGAGGCAGCTCTGCTTGTAGAGGGCCTTGAGCTTGCCGGGGAGAATCTTCTCCAGCAGGTGTTCGGGCTTGCCTTCAGCGATGAGCTGGGCCTTGGCGATTTCCTGTTCCTCAGCCACGAAGGCGGGGTCAAGGGAGGAGGAGTCCACGCTCTTGGGAGCGCAGGCGGCGATGTGCAGGGTGATGTCCTTGCACAGGGTGGTGAATGCCTCGGCAGCGGCGGTCTCGGCCTTGCCGGTCTCCACCTGCAGGAGCACGCCCACCTTGCCACCCATGTGGATGTAGGAGGTCACGGTGCCCTCGCCGGCCAGCGTGTAGCGGCCGAACTTGCGCAGCTTCATGTTCTCACCGATGGCGGCGCACTGCTCAGCAATGTACTTCTCCACGGTGGTGCCTTCCATGGCCACTTCCAGAGCCTCTGCCAGCGTAGCGGCGGCGGAGGCCTTCAGCGTGGCGGCTACCTTGGCCACCAGAGACTGGAACTTCTCGCCCTTGGAGCAGAAGTCGGTCTCGCAGTTGATTTCGAGGATGATGCCATCCTTGCCTTCAACCACGGTGGTCACGATACCCTCCTTGGCTTCGCGGTCGGCCTTCTTGGCAGCCTTGGCGATGCCCTTCTCGCGGAGGTACTTCACGGCTTCGTCCATGTTGCCGTCGCACTCCATGAGGGCCTTCTTGCAGTCCATCATGCCGGCGTCGGTCTTGACGCGCAGCTCTTTCACCATTGCGGGTGTGATATCAGCCATTGTCTTGGAATAAAGGGGTTGAGATTCAGGCGGGCTTGTTCTTGTTGATAGCCTCGACCAGCACGGAGAGTACCAGACGGATGGAGCGCACGGCGTCGTCGTTGCCGGGGATGGGGAAATCCACGGTTTCGGGGTCGGCGTTCGTGTCAGTCAGCACAATCACGGGAATGCCCAGGATGTGGGCTTCGCGGATGGCGATGTCTTCGTGGTCAGCACCGATGGCGATCATCACGTCGGGAGCGCCACCCATGTTGCGGATACCCTGCAGGTTGCGCTGCAGCTTCTCACGCTCACGGGCCAGAGCGGCAAGTTCCTTCTTGGACATGCTCTTGTACTCGGGCTGCTTGTCGAGGTTCTCGAGGTAGTCGAGACGGGCAATGCTCTTCTTGATGGTGGTCATGTTGGTGAGCATACCGCCAAGCCAGCGGAAGTTCACATAATACTGACCGGTAGCCTCGGCGGCTTCCTTCACGGCTTCCTGAGCCTGACGCTTGCAGCCCACGAAGAGAATCTTCTTGTTCTTGGCAGCAAGTTCACCAAGGAAAGCGCTGGCCTTGTCCAGGCACTTTTCGGTTTCTTCCAGGTTGATGATGTGGATGCCATTCTTCTGGGTGAGAATGTACTTCTTCATGTTCGGATGCCACTTGCGGGTCTGGTGACCAAAGTGTACACCGGCTTCCACCATCTTGGTAACGAGTTCGTTAATCATTGTATTTGTATATGTTGTGTGCAACCTTGCGGCAGGATGCACGAGGTTTTGGAAGGTGCTGCGCTTAGCCCCCAGCCCTCCGTTGTTGGTATTGCAGCATCAGCGGGGACGCAGAGAATACCCCTAATCCCCCCGTTTGTCAATGCAAATTTGAGAATTTTAACGCTGAATTCTCAATGGGTAGAGACAAGTTCGCACCGCTCATTCCGGTGAGCGGTGCGACTGGAAATCTGGTATTGCCGGAAAGTTATTTTCTGCCGGCCATGCGGGCGGCCAGCACCAGGTAGGTCACCAGCTTGGGGGTGGCGGCCAGTAGCTCCTGGATTTCGGCCGGGAAGGGCAGGGTGGTTACGGCTTCGGGCTGGATTTTGCCGCCGTTCTTCATGGCATCAGTCACGAACTGCTGGATGATGCCGACGGCTTCCTTGTTGGCCAGCAGGGTTTCGAGTTCGGTCTTGATACCCTCCGGACAGTTGGCGCGCAGGTTACCCATCACTTTGTTGCGGATAGCGACAGCTTTAAGATTTTCAAGAAGTCCCATGGTGTGTATGTGCTTTCTATGTGTTGGCTTGTCCCACTATACCGCCGGGAGGACGCAATGTCAAGAATGGAGCGACAAAATGCTTGACGCAGCGGTAGTTAGCTGGCATACTCACACCTGCCGCCGGGCGCACCCCCGGAGGTATAGCTGGAAAACCCCGCCAGGACCGAGAGGTAGCAACGGTATTCAGACTATGCTTGTCGGGGTGTTGTGCCCGGCGGTTTTCTTGTGCCTGCCTCCGGTAAAACGAAATCCAGCCCCTTTCGGGGCTGGACGAAATCACTTCGTGACGAAATCCTGCCGTTGGCAGGACGATATCCTCGCTGCCGCTCGGGCTTTAGAACGGGATATCGTCGTCCTCTTCGGCATGCATGGGGGGAGGCGGTGTCTGCTGCGGGCGCTGCTGCTGGTAACCACCCTGCTGGTAGCCACCGTTGGAATAACCACCCTGGCTGCCGCCGTTGTATCCGCCCTGCTGGTAACCGCCGCCGTTGTTGTAATTGTTGGAGCGCTGCTGGTAGCTGCCACCGCCCTGGGACTGGCCACCGCCGTCGCGGCTGCCCAGCAGCTGCATGTTCTCGGCCACGATGCGGATTTTGCTGCGCTTCTGGCCGGTCTGCTTGTCTTCCCAGGTATCCTGCTGCAGGCGGCCTTCGATGAACACGGGGCGACCCTTGGCCAGGTACTGACCGGCGATTTCTGCGGTGCGACCCCAGCAGGTTACATCCAGATAGGTGGTTTCCTCACGGCGTTCGCCATCGTTGGGGCCGCTGCTCACGCGGTTGACGGCCAGGCGCAGTTCAGCCACGCTGTTGCCACGCGGCGTGGTACGCACTTCGGGGTCGGCCGTCAGGTTGCCGATAATCATTACTTTATTCAAATTAGCCATTTTTACTCGTTAGTGGTGTATGGTTGGGTAAAATGCCGGAGCAGGGCCCGGCGCTGTCTATATGGTGTTATCCTACCTGCTGCTGTGGAGCTTGACAAGCAAAAATGTGGTAATGGAGGGGTTTTATTGCATTGCTGACGTGAATATAGGCTTGCATCCAGCGGCGTTACGTTGTACAATGCCGCACCCGCATCCCTGCGGAGTATCACCATTTTATCCCCATGAAAGTTGAACTTATCGAAAAGGCTGCTCAGATTGTAGGCGATAACCAGCTGCTGGTCAACATCGTTTCCAAGCGTGTTCAGCAGCTCAACCACGGCTCTGACCCCTACATCGTGACCACCCCGGAAATGCAGTGTGGCGATATCGCTCTCACGGAGATTATCGAGGGCAAGATCACCTGGCATGAGATGACTCCTGAGGAGCTTGCCGCCAGCAAGGGCGAGGCTACCGAGGTCGATCCCTTTGCCGAGCTTGCCGAATCCGCTGCTCCTGCCGAGCCGGATACCCTCACCATTACCCCGGATCTGTAAAGAACCGATTTTCCACTTTTTCTGCGCGACCCGGCAAGCTCCCCGAACGGCAGTGCCGGGTCGCCCTGTCTAAGCCCGACCACCACCATGGCCAAGAAACCCGCACCGCAGAGCAACCTCATCGCCAGCAACAAGAAAGCAGGTCGTGATTACGAAATCATGGGCCGGCACGAATGCGGCATCGAACTGCGCGGTACCGAGGTCAAATCTATCCGCGCCGGCAAAGTGAATGTGGCCGATGCCTTTGCCCGTGTGGAAAAGGGCCAGATTTTCCTGTACGGCTGCGACGTGCAGCCCTGGGAGACTGCCGGCAAGTGGTTCCAGCACGAAGCCAAGCGCCCGCGCCGTCTGCTGATGCACAAGCGCGAAATCCTGAAGCTGGAAATCCAGCAGGCGCAGAAAGGTTTTGCACTTCCCCTGCTGCGCCTCTACTGGAAGGCCGGCAAGGTGAAGGCCGAAATCGGCATCGGCCGCGGCAAGACCCACCGCGACCAGCGCTATGACCTCAAGGCCCGCGCTGAGATGCGCGAAGTGCAGCGCGAGGTAGCGCGCTTCAACAAAGCCAGATGGTAATGGGGGATGTTGAATGTAGAATTTAGGATTTTGAATGTATTGAATTCCGTTCGCTGCGCTC
>CALCHQ010000031.1 GCA_937901085.1 uncultured Verrucomicrobiales bacterium
CCGGGCCGGTGGAGAGCCAGTCGATGTACTGGGCGTGGGTTGCCAGGCTGTTGTAGCCGCGCTCGTTGAGTAGGCTGCGGAGCAGGGCAAGGGCCATTTCGGAGTCATCGGTAATCTGGCCTTTGTGGCGGCGGGAGGTGGTGTCCCATCCATCCACCATGCCGGTGATGCCGCCGGGGAAACGGGTATCGAGTTCGGCCGGGGTGTGGAATTCCAGCGGTGCGCCCAGGGCATCGCCGCACATGAGACCCATGAGGCATCCTTTGGCGCGGTCCTCCAGGTTCTGGTGTTCGCCGCCGCAGCTGCAGCCCGGGACCGGGTTCTGCGCCTGCACCAGCGGGAAGCGGGTGGAGAGGGGGTAGTCCTCCACTTTGATGAGTTCCACTCCGTACATGGCTGCAATGGCTGGAGCCTGCGAGGCGGCGTAGTCCTCACCGTAATAGATGGTCTTGACGCCGTGGGCACAGAGCGCCTGCATGCAGGAGGTGCAGGGCATGGTGGTGCAGGCCACGATGCGCGCCTCACCACGCTTGAAGAGGCTGCACAGGTTGATTTCGGCATGCAGCATGAACTTCTGACGTTCATCGCGGGATGCCCAGAAGCCCTCCGGTGCATCAAAGCCTGGGAAGAGTCCGTTGTAGGCGGTGCCGATGACGCGGTTGTCCTTATCCAGCGCAGCGGCACCCACCTTGCGGTAGGGGTCTTCGGAGCGCAGGGCTGCCACATGGGCCAGGGCCATGACGTATTGCGGAATCGGCAGGCGGTTCATGCCTGTATGATAGCACATTGCCCCTGCAATGCAAGGTGTTTCGCGTGCGCGTGGGCGGAAAATGCTGTCAGAAAGTTAGTCTGCCCTTGCCAAGCGGGGCGGAAAGGAGTAAAGTAGGCGCCATGAACATCCAGCTTTTTAAAGACCTCTGCGAGGCAACCGGCGCTCCCGGTTTTGAGTATGGCATCCGCGAGCTGGTCATCAAGGAGATGACCCCGCTGGCCGATGAAATCACGGTGGACAATGTGGGTAATGTCGTGGCCCTCATCAAGGGTAAATGCTCCGGGAAGAGCATCATGTGCGCCGCCCACATGGACGAAATCGGCTTCATTGTGCGCCATATTGATGACAATGGCTTTATCCGCATCCTGCCCCTGGGTGGGTTCGACCCCAAGACTCTCACCGCCCAGCGCGTGGTGGTGCATGGCACGAAGGACCTGCCCGGTTGCATGGGCGTGAAGCCCATCCATGTGATGAGCCCTGAGGAACGCACCAAGATGCCCCAGGTGACGGACTATGTGGTGGACCTCGGTATGAGCAAGGAAGAGGTGGAGAAGTATGTTTCCATCGGTGATTCCATCACCCGCATCGGCGACCTGGTGGAAATGGGCGATTGCCTGAATGTGAAGAGCATCGACAACCGCGGCGGCTGCTACATGCTGATTGAGGCGGTGCGCGCCATCAAGGAAAGCGGCAACCTGCCGGACTACGACCTGTATGCCGTGTTCACGGTGCAGGAGGAGGTGGGCCTGCGCGGCGCTCATGCGGCCACGCTTGCTATCAACCCCGATTTCGCTTTCGCTCTGGACGTGACCATCGCCTTCGATACCCCCGGCAGCGGCGCGCATGATAAATGCACGGTGCTGGGCAAGGGCACGGCGGTGAAGGTGTACGACGGGACGCTGATTACCGATCCCCGCATGGTGAAGTTCATGACGGCTCTCTGCCAGGAGAACGAAATCCCCTACCAGCTGGAGCTGCTGGCCGCCGGTGGTACAGATGCCGGTGCCATGCAGAAGTTCACCGCTGGTGGCGCGGTCACGGGTGCTATCTCCATTCCGGTGCGCAATGTACACCAGAGCATTGAAATGGCTCACAAGGTGGATATTGACGCCAGCGTGAACCTGCTCACGGCCTGCTTTACCTCCCTGACCCGCTGGGACTGGAGCTGGAAGCAGATGAACCGCACCCTGGCTCCTAAGGATGCCTGCGAGGCTCCTGCCAAGAAGAAGTGCGGCTGCCGCAAGAAAAAGTAAGTTTTTCCGCAACGGAAAGCACGAGCGCACCGGAACCATGATTCCGGTGCGCTTTCTTATTCCTGGGGATGGGAAAGAGAAAAGCCCGCAGGTGCGGGCTTCTGGGAGTTATTCTCCGATGGGAAGGGGAGCGGTGGGGGCATCCCATGTGCCGCTCTCTTCCGGGGCAGAACCGGGTTCGACGGTGATGCCGGCTGGTTCCTGCGCCTGGGTGTTCACCACCGGGGCGTTGGTTTCCGGTTCGTAGCTGGGTTCTACCACCTTGGTGGAGGGTCTGCGCGGCGTGATGAGCTTGCCCTGGCGTTTCTTGCGCGGAGCTGACTCGAAATCGCTCATGTCCACCATGTCGTCAATACCGAAGGCGTAGCGCACGATGTCGGGCAGATTATCCTTGACCAGCCGGGCAAGCGGGAAGCGGGACTGGCCATAGGGTGTACGCAGCGTGATGTAGCCATGTTCCAGCCTGTGGATGACGGCATCGGGGTAGGCTTTCCCGGTGGTGGTGGCTGCATTGCCGATGGGCAGGCCGATGAGCAGGTTGCGAGCCACGGCGCGGGATGTCTTGTCTTCCTGGCGGATTTCCTGCTGCAGCGCCAGCACACGGGCGTGCTGGTCCTCGATGGATGCCTTCCGCTCGGCAATCTGGCGGCGGGTGTCGGCAATCTGCAGGTTCAGGCTGTCGATGCGTTCGCGCATGCGAATCTGTTCATCGGCGCGGTAGGCGGCATCCTGGAGCTGTTCGTGCTGTTTGCAGAGTTCGAGGTGTTCGGCCTGGGCTAATTCCATGGGCGTGGGCACACGGTACTGCTCCAGCTCACGGTGGGTGTACCAGGCGCCGCTGCCCAGAGCCCCCAGCAGCAGAAGTACCAGCAGCGTATCGACGAACACGCCGCTGCGTCCCGGCTTCCGGGCAGGGGCTGTATCTTCCGGCTTCACTTCGGCTTTCTCTGGCGCCGGGGCGGTCTCTTCCTGAGCGGGCGAGGGCGTTTCCGGGGCCGTTTTGCTGGTTTCCAGGGTGTCGGGGTTCACGGTTTCACCCGTGGGGGCGGGCATGTCCTTCCAGGTCAGAGAAATATCCGCTGTCCGTTTGGAGTTGGCGCTTTCCGAGTTCATGAGCGTTTGTGAAGGTTAGCGGTTTCGTTCTGCATGATGCGGAAATTGGCCCGGAAGGCATCCAGCCTGTCCTGAAGTTCGATGACGCGCAGCTTGTGCTGGGTTTCCTGACGTTTCATGACTTTAAGCTCGTTGAGGGCATCGGTCAGTTCCTGTTCCTTGGCTTCCACGGTTTCTGCGAGTCCCATTTCGGCTTCTCCCGCCTGGTTGATGAGTTGCTGCATGCGGGCAATTTCCTGCCGCATGGCGGCATTCTGCTCGTGCGCCACGCGGAGCTGGTCGGGGTTGGAGGTCTGCGGGAAACAGCTGCTCAGCGAAAGGAGCAGGAGGCAGATCCCGGTTCGGGATATGGGGGAGAGATAATTCACGCTATCATGATACTCCTGCTCCGCTTTTCGTCAAGCAAGTTCTGCGTCAGAGAATCACCGGGGGGCGGTTCTGCGGCAGCGGCTGGGTTCCGGCTCAGTTCTTTTCCAGCAGGAACAGGTATTCCTTGACGGAGAGGGCGCGCCCGTGCAGATTCCGGCAGCCTCGGAAGGTGGCGTAGTCGGTTTCCATGTGCTGGACCGTGCCGTGTTGTTCCAGCATCTGGAGCATGGAGGGCAGGGGAATGTGGCCTTCCGAGTTGTAGGAAATGAGGATAAAGCGGGCGGGCAGGGTGGTGAGCAAGGTGTCCAGCGCCTGCTGCGCCTGCGCTTTCTTGTTGTAGCAGGAGCGGTTCCAATCTGCCGGGATGCCCGATACACGCGAAGCTTGCTGTGGTTCCTTGTATTGGAGCAGCAGGTTCAGCATGAAATAATTGGAGCCGTAGGGGTGCTGGTTGTAGGGCGGATCCAGGTAGGCCAGATCCAGTTCGGGCAGGGTGGCCGAGGCAGCGGTGGCATCCTGCTGCAATATGTGGTGTTCGCAGTCGAAACGGGAGAAGAGAGGCAGGGGCAGTTCAATGGGCGCCAGGATGCGCTGCAGGGCGTTTGCTCCGCTGCCGCCGAATTTGCCTGTGCCGCTTTTGTCCTTGTAGAAGCCTTTGAAGATACCGGCGGTGTTGGTGTGTACCGAGGCTTCGCAGAGCAGGGGTGCGAGAAAGAACGGTTGCAGCTCCGGCGGCAGTTCGCCGATGCAGCGGCGGGCTGTATCCAGGTAGATGGCGTTGCGCCGGGTGTAGAAGACTCGCTCGCCGGGGCGGATGCGGGCATCATCCTGCGGCGCGTAATGGGTGGCAATGAGTCCGGGGGCCAGGCTGGCTGCAATCCGGGAGGTCAGCCCGGCATGCACGGCGGGCAGCCCGGCAGAGCGGACGGTGTCGCTGTTGGCCAGGTAGCAGGTGTTGAGTACGCGGGAGTAGTCCTCCAAATCATTGGTATACAGAACCTCTGCATGTTGTTTCAGATAACGGCTCACAATGCCTGAGCCGGAAAAGGCATCGAAGCAGCGCAGTTTCTTTCCGCCCATCCGCACCCGCACCTGTTCAACGGCGCGACCGATGAAATTGAGCAGCCGCCGCTTATTACCCAAGTAGGTGATAAGCTGTTCCTGGAGATACCGCGGGTCCTCTCCGCCTGGCCGCTGGCTGTTCATTGCTGGAATTCTATCAGATGGAAAATTCGGCGTCAAGAGGACAATATGTCTCTGTTGAATGTAGAAAGTATAATTTTGAATGTATTGAGTTCGGCAGGCTGACGCCTGCGGAATTTGTCGTAGTGCAGTCCTTACGGCTCGCCCGGTTTGAGGCCGGAGCGGCAACGGTTCATTCTGCTGCGCGCAGCGCAGGAACTTTTATACATTCAACATCCAAAAATCAACATCCAAAATTCCTTGCTATCCCTTGCATATATGCTAGAATGTCACTATGCCTACGCTCAAGCAGCTCGCGGTTGAATCCCTTACCCACCTGGTGGAGGGCGGGCAGGAGCGTCTGGCGGTGGATGATGATGCGCGTGGTATTCTGCGCGAATGGATGCAGGCCGCGCGCCGCGGAACGCAAATGCCAGCGCCTGTTCCGGCTGCCTCTTCGGACGCCATGTCGGTGGAGGAGAAGCTGGCGTATCTGCAGCAGAAGGCGGCGGATTGGAAACCCGCCCGGCGGCTGGGTACGCTGCGCGAGACTATGGTGTTTGCCGTGGGAAATCCGCATGCGCGGCTCATGCTGGTGGGCGAGGCTCCCGGCTATGAGGAAGAACGCCAGGGAGCGCCGTTTGTAGGCCCGGCTGGCCAGTTGCTCACGAAGATTCTGGGCGCCATGGGCCTGAAACGCGAGGAGGTGTATATTTCCAACGTGTGCAAGTTCCGCCCCTCCATGGGCGAGAACCAGGGAACTGCTAACCGGCCTCCCAGCGAGGAGGAACTGGCGGCGTGTCTGCCGCTCATCATGGCGGAAATCCGCGCGATTCAGCCTGCCTGCATTGTGTGCCTTGGCGGCAGCTCGGCCAAGGGGCTGCTGGGAACCCAGCAGGGGGTGAATGCGCTGCGCGGGCAATGGCTGGAATGCCAGGCTGTGCCGGTGCGCGTCACTTACCACCCCAGTTATCTGCTGCGGAATGAGGCACTCTCGGCACGCCGTGCGCTGTGGGAGGATATGCTCTGCGTCATGGAGCGTCTGGGTATGCCTGTAAGCGAGAAACAACGGAATTATTTCAGATGAAGAGGCTCGGCGTTATGCTTTGTGTGCTGCTGGCGCTGACCGGCTGCCATGGCATTTACAAGCTGCGGCGCGATGCCGTGGCTGGGGACCCTGCTGCCCAGTACGAGTATGGGCGCCGCCTGCTGACCGGGCAGAAAGGGGCGATTCGTTCCTATAAGTATGCGTTCCGCTGGTTTTCACGGGCGGCAGAAAAACGCGAGCCTCGCGCGATGGCGGCCATGGGGCTGTGCTATGAACGCGGTATCGGCGTGCCCCGCTCGATGAGCAAGGCACGCAGCTGGTATGCCGCGGCGGTGGATGAGGGGAATGATGATGCCTGCAGCACCCTGGTGCAGATGGAGGCCCGCTCCGGGAATCTCCGTGGGGCGCTGCAATGGCTGGAGCGCATGGCAGATGATGATTCGGTGCCGGCGCAGCTGATGCTGGCGCGCATGCATCTGAATGGCACAGCCCGGAATGCCAGCGTGGCCGAGGGCATCCGCTACCTGCGCTATGCGGCGATGCAGGGGGACGGCGAGGCGTGTCTGATGCTCAGCACCTGCTACGCCACCGGTAAGGGTGTGCCTAAAAATGAAGAACTTATGCTTGGCTGGCTCGTGAATGCGGCAGAGGCCGGCAACCAGACGGCGGCTGATATTCTGGCGCAGAACCAGAAAAATAAAGAAAAAAATTAAAAAAGGTCTTGACGCATTGGTCATGTGGTGGTATATTCCTGCCGCACCCGCAAGGGTGGCCTTAATAAAATCGCGGGATGGAGCAGCCAGGTAGCTCGTCAGGCTCATAACCTGAAGGCCGCAGGTTCAAATCCTGCTCCCGCAACTC
>CALCHQ010000032.1 GCA_937901085.1 uncultured Verrucomicrobiales bacterium
CCCAGAAACCGGAGCCAGGGCGGGTGTAATCGAAATAGTTGGAGATAGCGTTATTCGTGGAATCCAGAGTAATAGCATTACCATCGGCATCCACAAGACCGGAAAAACCAGTAAGGAGGGTATAGGTCTTGCCATCGCCCACCCCGCAATTGGAAAGAAGAAGGATGGCATCACCACTCAGCTGAAGAGTGTCACCTGCCAGGTCGGGAATAGAATTCGCATCAGCATAATCGATAGTCAGCGAAGCATCGCCATCCAGCGTGAGATCAGCAGCAGAAGAGACTTCCGAACAAGCGAAGGAAAAAGAGAAACAGGCCAACAGTGCCTTACGAAACAAAACAGGGAGATGAAGTTTCATATTAGAAGATGAAGAGTTTATTTTTCAGAAGAGATAAAGGGGTGAAGGATATAGATATCGAACGTTTTTATATCAGGAACTGAGATACACTGGGCCACAGGAACAGGCGGAAGAGGCGATTCCCCTCTGGCGTACAAGGCACCATTACGGAAATCAAGGTAGAAATAGGAATCACCATTCATCACATAAGGAGCGATAAAAGTACGGTCTACGCGCCACAAAGCAGTATTCCCCGGAAGATTGCAATAAAAAAGCCAGTATGTTCTATTGTTTTGCTTTTCAAAGGTCGTCTTTCCAACCCACATAAGGCACAATTCGGGGTATTTCAAATCGGGCTCACAGGAATACGAGACATTCAAGCCCGTGGTGATATGTTTATCATCGCAGCTGAGGCGGAGGACGTCGCTTTCCCCACAGTATTGGTAATGAATACCATACAGGTGCATGAGGAGTTTTCCTATCAGACATTCCCAGGCAGCCTTATAATCCCCCTTGTATACGGGCACCGGAAGGACAGTCACACTCAGGCTACGTAACATGGTCGCACGATAATCGAAATCTCCAGGATTCTCTTCGTCTCGCATCAGCCATACGTAAATCCGGCTTTGTTTACCTGTCCATTGGAAGCTTTCCTGTTTCTGCAGCTCGTGCCATCGTTTCTGAAGCAGGGTATAGAGAATCTTTTCGTCCGCCCCAAAGGTCATTCCGACAACATGAACCTCCTTGCTCAGAAATTCCTTATGCCAGGTCTGAAACTCGCTACTGCCAGAAATCTCCAAATGCTCAATAGCTTCCTTATACTGACTTGGAAAGTAAATACACTGGTCAGCCTCCGTTGCGTCGCCATGAATATGCATCACCTTCGGATGAGAGGAGCGACCGCATAAAGCCCGCTCCATGGCGAAGTCATAATTGGTCGTATAGAACGCAGAGAAATGCTTCTCCAATGCCAACAGCGCATGGTGAGCAAAGGTGGGTCTTAAATTCTGGCATTTGCTGATAAACTCCTCAGTCAACTTTCGTTCACCATTCTCCCACTTGACAAAATTTGCCTTAACCGTCTCTTGCGACAAAGCTGAATGGCAACCGGCAACAAGATTTACACCATTTCCAAACAGTAAAATGCGATTCAAGACACCATGTACATTATCCACTGCCATATTGATTGCATTTTACGATTTCGGAATCCGTAAGAATACATTTGATTAGTGATTGGAGATGAAATAATAACAACTTTCATCATAAAAATACACCATCTTACGGAACGATGTACCGGGTATCACAATTTTCTCGAAATAAAACAGTTTGTGTGCTTGACTTACGGATTCCGAATTCCAGCTATGACGAAACAAAAACAAACTGACAACGCCGCACTAGAGATTTTAAGAAGCACCGGAGCAGATGTACTGGAGGCTGCCCTGGTGGCAAAATCGGCCATGGAAGCAGCCCGCGGCAAGGTAAAGCGGGCGCTGAAATGCATCATCGCCGGAGCAGAGGCGCTCCGGCTGCAGGAGAAAACGGTGACATTTGAGAAAGCGGTGGCCGCAGCACTGGAGGCGCGGAAGGAACGACGCATCCGGACGCTCTACGATTTCCGCTACTTTACGCGGCGGTTCATGCTGCGCTGCAAGGGATTAGCAAAACGGCGGGTGCGGAGCATCACGCCACAGGAGTGCGCGGGCTATATTGAACAGGCTTTTGATACGCCGCGGCAGCGACAGAAGGCTCGGCTGATTCTCAGCGGGGTATTCGGCACAGCAGTGAAGCGGGGCTGGTGTGATGCGAATCCCGTGGCGCGGATGGAGGCGCCGCGTGTGGTGGAACAGCAGGTGCCGATTCTGACACCGCAGGAGATTGAGCAGATTACAACGACGGCGGAAAAATACCAAGACGGCAGCTGCGCGGCGGCGGTGGGAATGATGCTGTATGCCGGCATCCGCCCGCATGAGGTGGCGCGGCTCACCTGGGCACAGGTGGATTTACGGGAGCGGGCAATTTATATTCTGCCCCGCCACAGCAAGACCGGCGGCGCGCGGCGGGTGACGATTCACAAGCCGCTGCTGCGGATTCTACGGGCTCACAAACGTGCGGATAATGAAAAGATATGCCCGGCGAACTGGCTGCACCGCTGGCGGGAGCTGCGCCGCGCAGCGGGCTGGGACTCCCCTGCCCGCCGCTGGCCTCAGGATGCACTGCGGCATACCTTTGCGAGTTATCACCTGAGCCACTTCCGCAGCTATGCCGAGCTGCAGCTGGAGATAGGGCACAGGGATGCTACACTGCTGCGCACGCGGTATGTGGACCAACGAGGGGTCAGAAACGCGCAGCGTTTCTGGGGCCAGTCCGAACGTAGTGAGGATATCGTCGCGGCATGAGCCGCGATATCGTCCACGCGCAGCGTGGATTTCGTCGCCGCGCCAGCGGCGATTTCGTTAACCATTTTACCGAAGGTGAAGCACTACCCATGGATTGGGAAGAAGATATGCAACTGCCGACAGGAAACGAAATCCGCTTCGCGGACGAAATCCACCATAGGTGGACGATATCCCCGCCGCAGGCGGGGACGATATCCGCTCCTGCGGAGCGGACCGGGGGATGAGGAGGGATGAAAACATTCTATGATTGACGCGGGGGACAGGATTTAGTAGGATAGCAGAGATATGAAGCTGACTCCGATTCTGACAACTTTAGCCACGCTTTTCTGTGTGGGGGCAGCTGCTGGGGCTGATACCCGGCCGAATCTGCTTTTCATTATTACGGATGACCACTCGCCGGAGGTGCTGGGCAGCTGCGATGCTGATACCCCCATGCCGATGCCGGGATTCCGCCGTCTGTCCAATGAGGGTATGGTGTTTGACCGCTCCTACTGCGCGAATTCGCTCTGCGGGCCGTCCCGTGCCTGTATGCTGACTGGGCGCCACTCGCACAATAATGGGTTCCTGTATAATTACGGCGGCCCTGCCTTCAACGGCGCACAGCCAACCTACCCGAAGATGCTCCAGGCTGCCGGCTACCAGACTGGTATTGTGGGCAAGTGGCATCTCATTTCCCAGCCGACCGGGTTCCATTCCTGGCAGGTATTTCCGAGCCAGGGCGATTACTGGAATCCGACTTTCCACCAGCTGGGGGTGCAGGGTCGCACCACGCACCACCAGGACCGCGGCTATGTGACTGACCTGGTGACGACCAAGGCGATTGACTGGATGGAGAACCGCGACAAGAGCAAGCCCTTTGCGCTGATTGTGGGTCACAAGGCTCCGCACCGCAACTGGATTCCTGCCCCGCGCCACCTCAAGGCGGTAAAGGAGTATGTAGCGAAGCTGACACCGCCCGATTCCCTGATGGATGATTATGCCAACCGCCCGGAATTCCTGCGCCACAACCGCCAGAGCGTGCTGTGGGATATGTGCAACTGGAATGACAACCACCTGGTGCAGAAGGAAATTCCCTTCGATGTGATGAAGGAGATTGTGCCGAAGTGGGCGTTGCGGAATATGGTGAACCAGGGCGTATTCAAGAACAATGGCGGTGTGCCGGAGAATTTTGACTGGGATGCCCACAAGCCGAAGTTTGCCGCCAAGAATAATTATGGCTGGGATACCAACCACATGGACCCCGGCACGAAGGAAATCTACGATGATTTCTTTGCTACCCGCACCCGCGAATTCGTGGAGGCTTTCCGCGCAGGCAAGGTGCAGACGGAGCATGATATGGCTGTATACCGCTGGCGCTGGTATATGGAGGATTACCTGGGCACGCTGCTCTCCGTTGACCAGTCGATTTCCAGCCTGCTGGATTACCTCGACCGCCACGGGCTTTCGGAGAATACGCTGGTTATCTATGTGGGCGACCAGGGTTTCTACCTGGGCGAACACGGGCTGTACGACAAACGCTGGATTTTCGAGCAGAGTTTCCGCATGCCTCTGGTGATGCGCTGGAAGGGGCATATTACTGCCGGTACGCGCTCGCAGGCGATGGTGCAGAATATTGACTACGCTCCCACGATTCTGGAGATTGCCGGGGTGAACACACCGGAGAATACTCGTACCATGGAAGGTGTGTCCCTTACCCCGCTGTTCAAGACGGGTGATGCGCCGGAATTCCGCGACCGCCCGCTCTACTATGCTTTCTACGAGCAGCCGGGCGAACACAATGCCCCGCGCCACGATGGTCTGCGCACACAGCGTTACACCTTTGCCCGTATCTGGACGCCCACAGGTGAGGAACGCAAGGCCGGTGTCCGCAAGCCAGAGAATGAATGGTTGCTCATCGACAATGAGAAAGACCCGGAGCAGATGCGGAATGTGGCTCAGGACCCGGAATATGCCGATGTCATGAAGCAGCTTACGGAGACTTACCACAAGCTGCGCGAGCAGTACCGCGTGCCGGCAGACTGCCCAGGCAGCGGCAACCGTATCCCGGACTTCAAGCCCTCCTGGGGACCGGGTGAGAATGACCGCATCAAGTAAATCGGCCATCCGTGATTTCAGCACGCGTCTTTCCTGCACGAGGAAAGGCGCGTTTATTCTTGCTTTTCGGGAGCGCAGGAGTAGACTGGAGGCAGCATGAATGCGTACGCCGAGAAAATTCGTGATTATCTGAGCCGGTATTATCGCCCGGAGGAGTGGCCTACCCTGCTCTGGCAGGCCGAGGAGTGGTCGCACTCCCGCCCGCTGGAGGGGCTGCGGGTGCTGGATGGCACCCCGCTTTTCCGCAACACGCTGGGGAAGTTCATGGCGCTGCTGGCCGCCGGGGCTGAGGTGTGGGTACCGGAGCGCCCGGGTATGCCGTATGATGCGTCCATCATGCAGATGCTGCCGGAGTTAGGCATCCGGAAAGCACCGCGCAGCATGGATGATTTTGATATGGTGCTGGATTGTAGCGGGCAGTTCTGCGAGCTGCATCCCCGCCTGGGTTTTGCCGAGCTCACGCGCACCGGGGTGCACCGCTATGTGCATCCGCACCACCCGGTTATTCTGGCAGATTCCGGGCGCATCAAGCGTATTGAAACCGTGCTGGGCACGGGCGAGAGCTTTTTCCGCGCGCTGGCGCAGCTGGGGCACACCGAGCTGGCAGGCAAGCCGCTGCTCATCGTTGGTTTCGGCAAGGTGGGGCGCGGAGTGCTGTACTATGCTCTGAAGAATAAGATGCGCGTGAGCGTGGCTGATGTGGTGGACAAGAGCGCAGAGCTGCCCGGCAATGTGGCTTTTATTGATGCGAATAACGCCGACACGCTGAATGCGGCCATTGCGGCTTCCTGGTGCACCGTGACGGTAACCGGGCATATTGCCGCGCTGCGCCGCGTGCTGCGTCCCTCGGTGGTGGTGCCCAGCCCGGCGCTGCTGGCGAATCTGGGGGTAGAGGATGAATACGGCGCCGTCATCCCGGAGAACCGCGTCCTGAACCAGAAGAAACCGCTCAATTTCATGCTGGAGGAACCTACCTCCATGCGCTTCATTGAAACCACCATGGCACTGCACAATGCCTGCGCACTGGAGCTGCTCACGGCAGATTTGCCGCACAGCTGCCTGCTGCCCCCGCCGGATGTAGAGGAACGCCTCCTGAATGTGGCCTGCTCGCGCGGTCTCATCGGCGAGGACATTCATCTGCTGAACGACAGAAAGTGGGCTTGACAGCTGCGGGGTGGGCGGCATAGAATGAAGATACTGATGCTGAATATCCTGCTAGTGCTGCGTTTCTGGTTCTGCCTGATGGGGGCAGCTGCCTTGCTCTGGGTTTTCTCATTCCCGGATGAGGTGATGCCGCCCAATCCGGTCTGGGAGCATGCGGAGGGCATCACGCTGTACAGTTTCAAGCCTTTCCTTTGGATTGTACCGGTTCTGTTCATGGAGCTGGTGAGCTGCTGCGGCCCACGCCGTAATCTGGTGTGGTTTTCGGCCTTGTTCAGCGTGCTGGTGCTGGGGCTGCTGGCCTACCCGGTGCTGGCCGCATGCCGCCCGGAATATGTCGGCCCCACGTTTGTGTACCAAGGGGGCATGCTTTCGACCGGGCTGTGGCATTTCGCGGTCTTCACCGGCATCAGCTTCGTCATCCGCAAGGTGTTCCTGGCCTATGCCTTTCCTCCGGAAGATTTGCAGGAACAACTGGAGGTGGGGTTCGTGTCGGCCTCTGCCCTGAATCCGGCCGCCGCCCGGACGCTGAAGGAAATTGCCGCCGAGGAGAAGGCGAAAGCGCCGAAGTTCCAGTTCAAAGAGGGCAACCAGCGCAATGCCCTGCGCTTCAAGCTCATTATCCAGCGCATGCTGCTGCGGAGCCGCCTGGCGAATCTCTGTCTGGGTGCCGGGGTGCTGCTGCTGGTACTCTGGTGTGCCTTGTATCCGCGCCCCACGGCCGGGGAAGCATTGCAGCGCGATTTGCGCCTGATGTTGCAGCACCGTCCCGCCGCCAACGGCTACCCGCTGGCCACCCGCGCGGCGGTGCATGCGGCGGCGCGTGTGATGAAGCATATCTCGGATGAGGAGAGCTTTGCAGGCATGAGCCCTGAGGAAGCGGAACAATGGCTCGGCCTGCACACCCTGCCCGACTCTGCTCGGCAATGGATGCGCGATTCCCGCCCGATTCACCTGGATTCCACCAACAGCATGCACGAAAACCGCACGCGTTTCCTGACGATTACCGACGGCCGCCATTTCTGCGTGCTGTATGTACGGACAAACGCCGCCGACGGTTCTATTATCATTTCCGAATTCCAGGATGCGGGCTGGGATGCGGTGGCCGACGAAAACCGCCGCCGTACCGGCACTGACTGGAGCGCTCTTTACCGTTGATTTCCCGCTTATGCCTGCCTTTACTTACAAACGCCGCATTGCCTTTCACGAGACCGACGCCGCCGGGGTGGTCTATTTCGCCAATTACTTCCGGCTGGCCGAGGAAGCCGAGACCCACGCCATGGCCTCGCTGGGCAGCATCGTCACGCGAGACGGCTACCTGTACCCCCGCGTTCATGCCGAGGCCGATTACCAGGCACCGCTGCAATTCTTCGATGAGGTGTCAGTACACGCCTGCATCGTCCGTATCGGTTCCAGCTCAATTACGTGGAAATTCGAAATCAGCAGCGGAAACACCCTTTGCGCCACGGTGCAGATGGTATCGGCACGGCGGCAGAAAGATGGTTCTGCCGCCCCATACAGCGCAGGGGAACGCGAGGCGCTGGCTACTCTGCAAGCCTGACCGCCGGGACCTTGCGTGCATAATCGTCCAGGAGTTTCTGCATATCCGCGGCCGCTTCCTTGCTGTCCTGCACGGAATGGTGGGCAGGTACGATGGTTTCGCTGCCCCAGTTGATGTGACTGGACCAGTAGGGGACAACGCCGTCTGAACATTGCGGGCAGGTGGCGCAGCCGCGATCACCGATGATGGAGTGAGTCTGCACCGGGCGTACACGGAGTCCCTGCAGGCCGCGGATGGAATAGCTGCCGGGCTTGAGCTGATTCAGGCTCGTAAACCATTGGTAGGCATGCTGCGGATTGAGTATCAGCATATCCTGCTGCAGCGTAACAATATTGTAAGCCTCCTGAATCAGATACTTCGGCAGGGTGACTAATTTCGAAAGAAAGGTGACTAAACCGCTAGTTGCCATCGGCGCACCCCGGTGCGGTGTGGCCATGTAGACCACAAGCCCGGCCTTGACGGGGTGGAAGAAATAGTCCTGCCGCAGGGGTTCCAGGCGCGCATCAGCAAAGGGGATGTCGCGGTGGCGGGGGTGGAGGTGCGCCATGAGGCGTTCTTCGGGAATCCGGGAGGCACGCAAGAGGTTCCAGGGCTCGGTACACTGGCTATAATGAGTGATAAGCCCACCCATGGAATGCCCGACGACGACCATGCGCTCCCAGTTGGGGTTGCGGTGCAGCGGGTCAACTTTTTCACGCAGCTGGCGGATGGAATCACGGTAGGCGCGTGCCGAAATGGTCCAGGCGATGCCCGTCGGGTAATTGAAGTACCAGAACTGGTAGTTCCGGCGGATGACCGGGTCGTTGAGCAGGCGGTTGACGAGATTATCGAAGGTACCAGCCGAGGACGCAAGGCCATGGGTGAGAATCACGGGTATTTTGCCGGGCTCGTAGGGATGGATGGAAGTAAGCCCGGTGGTGTCGCGCAATTCCTGGGGACGCAGCAGCCCCAGCAGGCGGTCTTCCTTGACGCGGGTCAGGTTCCAGTACATTTCGAGCGGTGCGCTCCAGTCGGCGGCGAGCTGGTAACGGTAGCGTCCGGCACGCACCCAGTTGTCGTCGCTGCGTTCGAGCAGCAGCAGCTCCGGCCGGCCCTGCTTCGGAAAGCGGAGGACGGCTGTAAGCGTGCTGACGGTGCCGCGCGTGCCGATGGAATTCAGTTCCCGGTCGTTGAGCTTCGCTTTTTCATACGGGATGATGCCGACCATCGGCACGCCAATGCCGGGCAGCGTGTAGCGCTCCTCCAGGGAATCCAGCGGAATATCTGCCGCCGGAACAACATCGTCGAACACGGACAAGGGGCGCACCTCCCGGCCACCCACCTGCACGCGCACACGCAAAGCGTCGAGCATCCGTAACTCTCCGGCAAGGGTGGTATCATGCCGCAACCGCCGCAGCAACAGGAGCAGATCAGCATTGTAAGCGGCTACCGTGCGGGCACGGGCGGCGGCATCAGGAATGCCACGCTCCAGGGCTTTCCAATGATGCCGCAGGCGCACGAGCAGGTCGGCATCGCTGAGCTGCTGCCGTGCTGGTGCCGGGTTGGTGGCAGGCGGAACGAGCGGTGCAGAGCAGGCAGCAAGTAGTAACAGAATACAGAACAGGGAAAGCAGGCGGCGCATTTCCTGTAATCTTAGACGGCCGGGCAAACCGTGTCAACGTGTTATTGCCAACAAATACGCGCAGGCATGACAACGCAAAACCGGCAGGTTCTCATCGAACCTGCCGGTTTCTGGATTGTAAGGTGTGTGGAAGTGATAAACTTCAACAAATACCCTTCCGCCTTACAGCACCTCGGGAGCAAGGGACACGATCTTCATGAAGCCTTTTTCACGAAGTTCGCGAGCCACCGGCCCGAAGATACGGGTACCACGCGGGTTGTTATCCTTATCGATAACCACCACAGCGTTGGTGTCGAAACGAAGCACGGAGCCGTCGTCGCGACGGATGGGGGCGGCGGTACGCACCACCACAGCCTTCACCACCGTACCCTTCTTCACAGAAGCGGTCGGGATGGATTCGCGGATGTGGCAGGTGATGATATCACCGATGTGAGCCTGGTCAGCACCGCTCTTGCCAATCACGCCAATCATCTTGGCGGTACGGGCGCCGGTGTTGTCGGCCACCTGAACGAGGGATTCCATCTGGAGCATAGTAGGTAATGTCCTTTCTGGTTAGAATTAGTGTTGCAGGATTTCCACAAGCTCCCAGCGCTTCAGCGCGGAAAGCGGGCGGGTTTCACGGATACGCACCTTGTCGCCGAGCTTGGCGGTCTCGTTCTCATCGTGAGCATAGAACTTCTTGCTCTTCTTCACGATTTTCTTGAACACGGGGTGCGGAACGCGGGCCACGTACTCCACAACGATGGTCTTGCTCATCTTGGTGGAGACAACAACGCCGACGCGTGTCTTACGAAGGCCCTGGGGCTTGGTCGTAGTAGTTTCTTCGCTCATATTCTAAGTCCTTGGGTTTTCGTTTGATATCAGGCTTCGGCGCTGCCCTCGCCCTGAACAGTCAGGGCGCAGGCGAGTTCCTTGCGGACGATGCGGATGCGCTGGTTGTTCTCCAGCTGGCCGGTGGCCTGCTGAATACGCAGGTTGAAGTATTCCTCGCGCAGACCACGGATGTGGGCGGCGAGTTCCTTGGCGGGCATACCGCGGAAGTCTTTAGCTTTCTTTACAGGCATAATAGTGTAATGTTTGTATAGTTACTTGTTTTAGGCCTGGGGTTCAACACCCTGGCGATAGACGAAACGTGTGCGGATACCCAGCTTGTTGGAAGCGAGGCGGAGAGCCTCACGAGCAGCGGATTCTGTCACGCCACCCACCTCGAACATGATGTTGCCGGGGCGGCAGACAGCTACCCAACCCTCAACAGCACCCTTACCCTTACCCATACGGGTGTCCGGCGGACGCTTGGTGAAGGACTTCTGCGGGAAGATGCGGATGTACACGCGGCCACGACGGCGCAGGTAACGGTTGATGGCGATACGGCAAGCCTCGATCTGGTTGTTGGTCACCCAGCCGCGGGTGAGAACCTGCAGACCGAAGTCGCCAAAGGCAACATAGTCACCGCTGGTTGCATTGCCGCCGCGGTTGCCGCGGTGCATCTTGCGGTGGTTGTCCTTAATACGTTTGGGCATTAAAGGCATAGTCTTATTCTCCTATTGTTTAAAGTTTCGTGTTAGACATTAGGCGTCGCGGCGGGAATCGCGGCGGGGACGCTGCGGACGGTTCTGACGGCCACCCATCTGCGGGGCACCGGCAACCTCGGGGCGCTTGTTGATCCAGCACTTGATACCGATGATACCGTACAGGGTACGGGCTTCGGCAAAGCCGTAATCAATCGGGGCGCGCAGAGTCTGCAACGGCACTTTACCCTCGCGGTACTGCTCAGCGCGGGCGATATCGGCACCACCCAGACGACCAGCGCAACGAACGCGGATACCCTCTGCACCGAAGTCCATGGCGACCTGCACGGCACGCTTCATGGCGCGGCGGAAGGATACACGGCGCTCAAGCTGAGTGGCGATGTTCTCAGCCACGAGCTGGGCGTCGAGTTCCGGCTGGCGGATTTCCATGATGTCGAGCTTGACCTGGGCGCCACTGCACAGCTTGGAGAGGGCGGCGGTCATTTCCTCGATATTCTTGCCCTTCGGCCCGATGATGAGGCCGGGACGAGCGGTGGCGATGGTCACGCGGACGCTGTTCCAGGCGCGCTCGATGGTGATGCGGGAAATCGCAGGCGTGGAGCCCTTGAGATCTTTGTTGAGATCGGCGGTGTAGTCCTTGATGAACTTGCGGATCTTGAGGTCCTCGTGGAGCTTCGTGGCATAGTCCTTGCCCGTAGCATACCACTTGGAACGCCAGTCTTTAGTAACGGCAAGACGGAAGCCGATAGGATTTACTTTCTGACCCATAGTGTTATGTTAGTTTGTTATGGTTATGCCTCTTTGTTTGCGAGGATGACAGTGATGTGGGAGGTGCGCTTGCGGATCATGTTAGCGGAACCGCGGGCGCGGGCCATCGTACGACGGAAGGTCGGACCTTCGTCCACCATCACGCTCTTGAGCACGAGTTCATCAGCGGAGAGACCGTTATTGTTCTCGGCGTTGGCCACAGCGGCCTTCAGGGTCTTATTCAGGAGATAAGCGCCCTTCTTGGGGGTGTAGCTCAGCACGTCGGTAGCCTGAGTTACAGACATACCCTGGACGGCGGCGGCTACGTCGCGCATCTTCTTCGCAGAGATGCGTGCATTCTTGTATACTGCTTTCACTTCCATGTTTGGATATTTGTTGAAGAATTAGTCGTTTGTTTTCACGGACACGCGGTCACCCACAGCGATGCTCAGCACCGGGTTGAGGTGACGCTGAACCAGCAGGCCGGAGACGCTCTTGCGTACGTCTGTCACCATCGTATCAGCAATGACCTGGTCGCCGCGGGAGATTTCCATGGGCATGCCCACTTCCACCCCGCCCTTGCGGCCGGCATTGATGACGATGAGCCCGGATTCGGAGTCGATGCTCAGCACCTTGGCCTCATCCAGAGTACCGTCCAGTTCGCTCTGCTGCTTCTGGCGGAGGCCGAGGGCCACCTCCAGCTCCTGCAGAGCGGTCTCCAGCGTCTGGCGGGCGGTCTCGTCCTCCACCATGGCGTTGCGCTTGTATTCGGCAACGGCAGAGACGAGGCGGAGGCTGCCCTGGCGAACCTCATCCAGCTCGGTCCGGGTGGACTCAAGCATAGCGGCGGTTTCGATGAGCTTTTCCTCCTGCCCTCCCAGGGCGGTGCCACCAAGCGCCTCAAGGCGCACGCTGACTTCCCTGAGCTGCTTGCGGGCAGCATCTGCATCTGACCGGGCAAGCATGTAGCTTTCGCGGAGACTGGCCACCTGGCGTTCCAGCTGGTCGATTCTGCGGTCCGTAGCACCATTTCCACCCTCACCAGCACCGGCACAGGTACCCGAGGCCAGAGCGGCCAGGGCAACAAGGCAGGAGCTGAGGTGAGCAGCGGTCATGGTTCAGTTTCGGTTAATCTTTTTACTTCTTGCCGATGCCACCGTGAGCCTTGAAGATGCGCGTAGGAGCAAATTCACCGAGCTTGTGGCCCACCATGTTCTCCGTCACATATACCGTGGCGAAAGACTTACCGGTGTGTACCAGGAAGGTGAGACCGACGAAATCCGGAATCACCATGGATGCGCGGCTCCACGTCTTGATCGGCTTGCGATCCCCGCTCTGCAGCTGGGCGTCAACCTTGTCGAGAAGAGGCTGGCTTACGAAGGGTCCTTTTTTGAGGGAACGTCCCATTGTTCTTAGAAATGTTTGTGGTTAAAATTACTTGGCGTTACGGCGCTGCACGATGAACACATCGGAGGGCTTGCGGAGACGGCGGGTCTTCTGGCCCTTGACGTGACCCCAGGGGGACTTCAGGTGCTGACGACCACCACCGGACTTGGACTTACCCTCACCACCACCGTTGGGGTGGTCGACGGGGTTCATACACATACCGCGCACGGTCGGACGGATACCCATCCAACGGGTGCGGCCAGCCTTACCGGAGGACTCGTTCATGTGCTGAGCGTTGCCCACCTGACCGATGGTGCAGTAGCACTCGACACGGAACTTGCGGATTTCGCCGGAAGGCATCTTAACCAGGGCGTACTCACCATCACGGTTGGAGAGTACAGCCTGCTGACCGGCGGAGCGAGCAATCTTACCACCGGAACCGGGACGAATCTCGATGTTGTGAATAGCAGTACCAAGCGGTACGTTCTTGAGGGGCATGGCGTTGCCCACCTTGGGAGCCACGTTCTCACCGCTCTGCACGGTCATACCGACGGTCAGACCCACCGGAGCCAGGATGTAGCTCTTGGTGCCGTCTGCGTACTGGATGAGGGCGATGCGGCAAGTGCGGTTCGGATCATACTCAATACCGAGTACGGTAGCGGCTTCCGTGCGGGTGCGGCGGAAGTCTACCAGACGGTAGTGGTACTTGTGGCCACCGCCGATGTGGCGGGTGGTGATGCGGCCGTTGTTGTTGCGGCCACCGCTCTTGCGGATGGGCTGCAGGAGGCTCTTCTCAGGCTTGGACTTGGTGATCTCGTCGAAAGAGGGCAGAACCTTGTAACGGTTGGACGGAGTGGTAGGCTTAAATGACTTGAGGGACATGATAGCTTACTTTCTATTTAGGGTTCCAATATTAGACAAGGTCCAGAGACTCACCAGCGGCCAGGCGCACAAATGCCTTCTTCCAGGCGGGTGCGCTACCGGCATCCTTCGTGCGCTTGCGGCGCACCTTGCCATCGTAGTTAGCGGTGCGGACGGAGGCAACCTTCTTGCCGAAGGCTTTCTCCACAGCCTGCTTGATCTCAATCTTGGTGGCCTTCACCGCCACTTCGAGCGTCAGCACGCCGTTCTCCTCGTGCAGCACGGTAGCCTTTTCGGAAACGCGCGGCTTCTTGATTACGTCGTAGATATCGTTCATGATTACTTGGTGCGGTTGGCGATGATTTCCATAGCGGAGTCAACGATGACGACCTTGCGGGCGTCAAGCAGATGCTCCACGTTCACCTCAGCGGCGCTCATGAGAAGCACCTCGGCCACGTTGCGGCCGGCGCGCTTGGTCATTTCGTCGAAGCTGTCGGCGATGATGAGGATCTTCTTGCCCTCGGCAATCTCGGACACAGCGGCAACGAAGGACTTCGTCTTGCCGTCCTCGATGGAGAAGGAGGGAACGGTTACAACTTTACCACCGGTGATGATGTCGCCCAGCACGCGGCGCAGAGCCAGCTTGCGGGTGGACTTGTTCACCTTCTTGGAGTAGTCGCAGGGGCGGGGACCGAACACCACGCCACCACCCACAAAGATGGGGGACTGGTGGTCGCCGTGACGGGCATTACCCGTGCCCTTCTGGCGGTAGATCTTGCGGTTGTTACCAGCAACCTCACCGCGGGTCTTCGTGTTGGCAGAACCGGTGCGGCGGTTAGCGCGGTAGGCAGTCACCAGGTCGTGTACGGCCTGGCTACCCTTCTCGGGACCCACCGTCACGACACCGGCGGCGTTGGCTGCCTCAATTGTCAGTGTATTAGCGGACATAGATAGGTTTTCCTAGTTCGTTTGTTTATTTACCGTTCTTCTTCTTGGCGGGGCGAACCACAACGTAGGAGCCCTTGGCGCCGGGCACGGGGCCAGACACAAGGATCACGTTGTCATCCTTACGCACCTGAACGATCTTCAGGTTCTGCACGGTCTTGCGCTCAGCACCCTGGTGGCCGGGCATCTTCTGGCCCTTCCACACGCGGGACGGCGTAGCGCAGGCACCCACACCACCGGTACGGCGGTGCATCATGGAACCGTGCGTCATGGGAGAGCCGTGGAAGTTATGACGGCGCATAACACCCTGGAAGCCCTTACCCTTGGACGTGCCGATCACGTCCACCCAGGCACCCTCTTCAAAGAGGCTGCAACCGGGATGCTCAGCGCCCTCAGCGGGCAGCTCGCTGGCGTCCACGCGGAACTCCTTGAGGAGCTTGGCGGGGGCGATACCCAGCTTCTTGAAGTGGCCAGCAACCGGCTTGGAGAGGCGGCTTTCCTTCTGAGCGTCGAAGGCCACCTGGATGGCGGAGTAGCCATCCTTCTCCTCGGTCTTGATCTGGCCGTAAGTGTTGCCGGTCACGTCGATAACCGTGACGGGAATCATGGCGCCGGTCTCCTTGTTGAAGACGCGGGTCATGCCAACCTTCTTACCAATAAGTCCTAAAGACATGTTATTAAAAAATCTGGTTAAATGTGAGTATTAACGTGACGGGAATCAGATCTTGATCGTGATGTCCACACCGGCAGGCAGGTTGAGCTTCTTGAGCTCTTCCACCGTGCGGGAGGTCGGCTCAACGATGTCGAGCAGGCGCTTGTGGGTACGGATTTCGAACTGGTCGGCAGATTTCTTATTAACATGGACCGAGCGGTTCACAGAGAACTTCTCGATACGAGTCGGCAAAGGAATCGGCCCGGCGACTTTTGCACCTGTACGCTTGGCGGTCTCGACGATCTCGGAAGCGGAACGGTCGATAGCGCGGCTGTCAAATGCACGGAGACGGATGCGGATTTTGGGACTTTGCATGAACGTGCGGTTATGTTTAGGTTAATATTGTTTGGTTGGTTTACTTGTTACCACCGCGAGCCTTGACGATTTCGTTGACAAGGTTCTGGGGTACTTGTTCGAAGTGAGAGGGTTCCATGGAGTAGGAGGCCAGGCCCTTGGAAAGGGTACGGATGTCGGTGGAGTAACCGAACATTTCGGCCAGCGGCACATCGGCGGTGAGTACGCACTCAGCACCCTTGTGCTCCATGTTCTTCACCATGGCGCGGCGGCGGTTAAGGTCGCCCATGATATCGCCCTGGTTTTCAGCGGGGGTCACTACTTCAACAGCCATGATGGGCTCCAGCAGCACGGGGCTGCACTTGGCAAAGGCGTTCTTCATAGCGAAGATAGCAGCCATCTTGAAGGCGTTTTCGTTGGAGTCCACTTCGTGGTAGGAACCGTCGATGACGTCCACCTCCACGTCCTCCACGGGATAACCCGCAACAGAACCGGAGTTCATGGCTTCATTCAGCCCGGCGTACACAGCGTTCATGTACTCCTTGGGAATAGCACCACCCACAATCTTGTTGGCAATCTTGAGACCGGTACCGCGCTCGCCGGGACGCATGGCAATCACCACGTCACCGTACTGACCACGACCACCGGACTGCTTCACCAGCTTACCCTGCACACGGTCAGCAGAACCGGTGATGGTTTCGCGGTAGGCAATCTGGGGCTTGCCGGTGTTGGCTTCCACCTTGAACTCGCGCTTGAGGCGGTCCACGATAATGTCGAGGTGGAGTTCACCCATGCCGGCGATGATGGTCTGACCGGTTTCTTCGTCGGTCTTCACGCGGAAGGTGGGGTCTTCAGCAGAGAGGCGCTGCAGAGCGTTGGACATCTTCTCCTGGTCGCCCTTGGTCAGGGGTTCCACAGCCATGGAAATCACGGTGTCCGGGAAGGTCGGAGGCTCGAGCGTGTAGTCGAAGTCGTCGGAAGCCAGGGTGTCACCCGTGGTAGCGTTCTTCAGACCCACGATAGCGGCGATGTCGCCGGAGTACACAGCGTCCACGTCGGTGTGAACGTTGGCCTGGATCTGGAGCAGACGGCCCACGCGCTCACGCTTGCGGGTACGGGGGTTGTAAACAGTGTCGCCCTTGCGCACCACGCCGGTGTATACGCGGATGAACACCAGAGAACCCACGAACTTGTCGGCCCAGAGCTTGAATGCCAGCACCACGGGCTTGTCGTTGTCGGAGGGGTTGATTTCCTTCACGTCGAACACCTCGTAGCCGTTCTCGTCGAGACCGGAAGCAATCGTGCTGGTCACAGTGGCCTGCTTACACTCCAGCGGGCTGGGCAGGTAATCCACCACAGCGTCCAGGAGGCCCTGCACACCCTTGTTCTTGAAAGCGGAACCACCAGCCACGGGGATGAACTTGTTGGCGATGGTAGCGCGGCGGATAGCCTGCTTCAGGGTCGGAGCATCGATGGGTTCTTCCATGAGGTAGAGTTCACCCAGCTCGTCGTCCACGTTAGCCACGCATTCCTTGAGTTCTTCAAGGTAGGCCTGGCCGATTTCGAGCAGCTCGCCCTCCAGGTCCTTCACCTCATAGGTGGAACCCTGGCGGTCGGAGTCATTGTAGAAGATAGCCTTCTGGTTCACCACGTCAATCTGGCCGCAGAGCTGGTCCTCGGCGCCGATGGGCACCAGAATCGGAGCAGCGTTGGCACCCAGCTTGGTGCGGATGTCGTTAAGCACATTGGCGAAGTTAGCGCCAGTGCGGTCCATCTTGTTCACGAAGCAGAGGCGGGGCACCTCGTACTTGTTGGCCTGGCGCCACACCGTCTGCGTCTGGGGCTGCACGCCGGCAACACCACAGAACACCACGATAGCGCCGTCGAGCACGCGCAGGGAACGCTCCACCTCAGCGGTGAAGTCCACGTGCCCGGGAGTATCAATAACGTTGAGCTGGAAGTTCTCGTTCTCGAAAAGCTTGTGGCAGCCCTCAGCGGGCAGCTGCTTCCAGTTGGTCGTAACGGCAGCGGAGGTAATGGTAATACCACGCTCCTGCTCCTGCTCCATCCAGTCGGTCGTCGCAGAACCCTCGTGGGTCTCGCCGATCTTGTGGATCATGCCGGTGTAGAACAGAATACGCTCGGACAGCGTGGTCTTGCCGCCGTCAATGTGAGCGGCAATACCGAAGTTACGGTAGCGCTCAAGCGGGGCCTTACGGTCAGGGCTGCTATAGTTATTAGCCATAAAGTAATATGAATGTTTTAAAGTTCAGAGATTACATCAAAACTTCCAGCAGGCGCTTATTACCAGCGGAAGTGAGCGAAGGCACGGTTGGCCTGGGCCATCTTGTGCACATCATCGCGCTTACGCACGGCGGCACCCTGGTTGGCAGCGGCTTCCTTGATTTCGTTAGCCAGAGCCTTAGCCATGGGGATACCCTTGCGGTTGCGGGCATAGTTGATGATCCAGCGCATAGCCAGAGCCTCAGAACGATCGGGAGCCACTTCCAACGGAACCTGGTAAGTAGCACCACCCACGCGGCGACTCTTCACCTCCACACGGGGCTTGGCGTTCTCGATGGCGCGGGTCAGCACCTCCAGCGGGCTCACAGTGTCAGTACCCTCGTTAGCAAGGTCGATAGCCTTGTACACGATACGCTCAGCCAGGGAGCGCTTGCCGTCCAGCATCACCTTGCAAATCAGGCGGCCAACCAGCACGGAATCGTAACGGGAGTCACGACGTTCAATCTTCTTGTAGACGCGTTTGCGACGAGCCATAGTCTTAAATTTCAGTTAGTTCAGGGTTAATTCTTAGCGCTTCTTAGCGGGAGCGGCGGCGGCACCGGCCTTCGGGCGCTTGGCACCGTACTTCGAGCGGCCACGGCGGCGCTTATCAACGCCAAGGCAGTCAAGAGCACCACGAACAATATGATAACGAACACCGGGAAGGTCCTTCACACGGCCACCACGCACAAGCACGATGGAGTGTTCCTGCAGATTGTGGCCTTCACCGCCGATGTAGGCGATTACTTCTTCACCGTTGGTAAGGCGAACCTTAGCAACTTTACGCAGAGCGGAGTTCGGCTTCTTCGGGGTACGGGTCATCACCTGCAGGCAAACGCCACGGCGCTGCGGGCAGCTGTGAAGAGCGCGAGACTTCGACTTCTCTTCCGGTACGGTACGTCCTTTGCGGACGAGCTGATTAATAGTCGGCATGTTACTTATTTATGATTTTGTTTTTCAAGGTTTTACGGCTTGTGTCGCCACCCCCTCATCCCTTGAGGAACGCAGCTTTCCACCTCACCGGATTACCCGATAGTGACCAGAGGACAGTACATCCCTGTACAGTCCGCGGTCGCGCTAGTTTACTCCAATTTTCCCATAAATCAAGCCTTTTCTGTGAATTTCAACAGAATTTTTCAAATTTTTCACCCCGCCAAACCAGGCACTTTCACCACCTCTCTCCCCCTCTCCCCACCATTTTTTATCCCATTTTTCTTAAAAAAATGACAGAGATTTTTCTACCCGGCTCACGCTTAAGCCATCTCGCGCGCGCACGCGTGCGCGCATACGTCCTTATATTGCTGTACTATTATCGCCACTATCGCTTTGCGGAGCATCCCACCCCCTCTGCCGCTCTTCAGCCCATTTACCCCCACCCCCCTCACAAAAATTAACCCCCGCTGAATAAGCGGGGGTATGTATGGAGTCACACTATAACCGTGCAAACGCGCTCTCCTACGCTATGTGTTCACACGAGTGCTGGTTCTGAAGTGGCTTTAATTTAGCAGAGAAAAACCGTATTCGCAAGCACAAAAATCTTGTTAGATTCTTTTTCCTGTTTCAAGCTCAAATATGATTGACTCCAATAGGCAAAAGAGTAGAATCATAAGTGTTCGCATTACAGAATAGCTACCACGTCTGAATACTCCCAGCGAAGGCCCCTACCCCTGATATGACCACCACACCTGAACCTGCACTCCAGGCATACCGAACCGCGGCCCTGAATTACTGGAACCAGCACAAATTCTACGCCTCTGGCACCGTCGTGCTTGGCATTGATATCGGCATCGAAGGCATTGGCATCGCCGTACGCAAAGGCACCGAACTGCTATACTGCAAAACCCTGCTTGTTGACCTGCCGGAAGCGCAGGCACTTGCCACCCGGCGGGCATTCCGCGCCAGTCGCCATGCGCGCAAGAACCGTCGCACCCGCATGCGCCGCCTCAAGGCACTTTTCGCACAACACGGACTCCCCTGGGTGGATGATGACATCATGTCCCGCAGCGACCCTTTCAAACTCCGCCACCGCGCCATCACCAGCAAGCTCGCTTCACGCGAAGCACTTTCCATCTGCATCCGCTCCTGCGTGTTGCGTCGCGGGTATGATTACTTCGCCATGGATGATGACACCACCGGCGAATACCCCTGGGGCACAGAGCCGAACCTCAAAGAAGCAACCAAGTGGCTGCAATCCGCTTTTGTCGATGCTGAAATGCGGAACTACCTTCTCCAGCTGACGGAATCGCTGGAGGAAAATGAAAAGAAGCAGGAAGACTGGAAAAAGCTGGTAGACGAACGCCACAACAAAGCCGCAAATGAAGGCATCGATTCCATGCTGGCCGCCTACGCCGCCAAAAAGCTCAACGAACGCAAAGCCCGCGGCTTCAACTACCCGCGCGCCCACGTGCGCAGCCATCTGGAAACCATTATCTCCCGCCACCAAGACCTCATCGATGATGCCGATGGTTTTACCTCCGCGCTTTTCTGCCCGCCAACCAACAAGAAGAAAGCCATCTTCCTTTACAACCGCAAGACGCCGGACGAAGCGAAGAAGGTTTTCGAGCGTAAAGTCAAAAACTGCCCCTATTGCTATTGGCTGGGATTGCCCCCGGCGAAATGCTGCACTGCAGGCGAAACGGCTTACCGTCGCTGGGCACTGGTTGATTTCCTCTCCGTTCGCAAATTCGAACTCGCCATCAACAAAATCCCCCTGGGCAAGGTAAAATTGCCGGAGCAGGCATCGGCCTCCCTATTCGCCGCCATCGAAAGCGGCATCACCAAGTGGAGCGAAGCCAAAAAGGCATTCGAAGCTGCCCTCAAAGCTGAAAATTACGCCCTCCCCAAAAAAAGCGAGTGGAACAACGAACAGTTTGAGCAGCTCAAAAACATCGTTGCCCCCACCATAATTGCCCGCAAAGGACGCGCTTCCATGTCTGCCGCCGCTGCGCAGAAAATGTACGAAGCCGCCACCCGGAACGGCACCTGCTTTGCCCCCGACACCATGGAACAATGGAAGCAGGAATCCGGCTTGTACGACTACCGCAAGAGCATGCCCGCTGAAAGCGGCAGCTACCCCCAGGTGGAAGCATTGCTCGGCTATCGAAAGGCTCGTACCATCCCCGGCGTCAACGGCGAACAGCCTCATATCAAGGTAGAACTCGTCACCCAGGGGGTACTCCAGCGCATCTTCCGCGATTTGAAAGAGTCTCATCAAATCGAAAAGCTGGTTCCCGATTATTGCGTTATCGAAACCATCAAGGACGCCGCAACCAATAAAGATGATGCCGCGAAAAAAGAAAAGGAGCAGAAAGCTAACCGCGAACGCCGCATCAAGCACGCAGAAGCCTACAATAGGACTAATGCCAGCAATGCCGATTTCATACGCATGCGTCTCTTCGAGGAACAAGGTGGCTCCCCCGATAAACCCGCCACCTGCCCTTTTACCGGGCAGGAGCTGAAGCCCTCCGACCTCTTCTCCGGTGAGCTGGAACTGGCGCACATCTACCCCGATGCCCGCGGCGGCCTCTACATGGCTGAAAACCTGGTACTCACCACCCGCGCAGTCAATGCCGCCATGGGCCCCCGCACCCCCAAGGAAGCAGCTGCTGCCCACCTCCCCGGATGGCTGGATTGGTCAGGCATGCTCGCCGTAACAAAAAAAATCCACTGGAAAGACGAAAAACGAGGTCACTTTGCCCACGATTCCGCTTCTTTCCCCAATTTCAACAACATCACCCGCACTGCCCAGCTCGCACGCGAGCTGAGAACCTCCCTCATTGCCTGGCTCGGCATCAACGGAGACGAGGAGCAGATCCGCCAGCGCATCGGCAACCCCTGCGGTGTCTACACCGCTGCGGCACGCCGAAGCTGGCTCTGGCCGGAATACAAGAAAGACCGCTCCAACAACCTGCACCACCGACTCGATGCCGCCGTCATGTCCTGCCTCCCGCCCGAAGGGCTCAACGACATCCAGTACAAAGGCATTTTTGAAACCGAGAAAACACACAAGGGCGACCGCCGCCTCATGTGCATCCAGGGGCTCCCCCTGCCCGATTTCTATCAAATGTGGCACGATACCTCCGTCTGCCCCATCGAGAAAAAAGAAAGCCGCAGCAAATACAAATCCCTGGGTGACAGCACTTTCTGGGGCGTATACGCAGAGGGCATGACCCACCAGCGAACCCCATTATCGGCAGATATCAAGGCTGCCGAGTTGCGGGCTACGCTGGAGAAAATGGGCATCCCCGCCAAAAACATTCCCAGCGAGAAAGCCATCTCACAATGGCTGCACAACTGCCAGGCAGCCACTAAGGCAGATGCCACCAACCCCGCACCGGAACTGAAGCTCCTCAACGGCACTCCCGTACGCAATATCTGGAAATTCGGCAGCAAAGGCAATTTGGATAAATCCCCCATCGGCTGGAACGGCATCATCACCGAATCCGGCAAATTCGACCAACTCCGCAGCCTCTCCTCTTCTAATGACCGCCTGGAACTCTGGCTCGGCTGGAACGCAAAAAAGAAATGCTGGGCATACTACAAGCGCATCATTCCCACCAAAGCCGCGCTCGATGGACTGAAACGCATGGGACTCCCCTGGCGTGGCACAAAAGGCGCGCCCCAGTACCTGCTTGACTTGTTGCAGAAAAACAAAGCTCGCGACCTGCACGAAATGATTTGCGGCATCCTGCCTCCGCACGCCGTCAAAGTGGCAACCTTCAGAAAGGGGGATGTATTTAACCTCTTGTACGAACGGGATGACAAATACATCGAGAAGCTGCAAAAGAAGGGGCATGTCGACATACTCGACCATCCTAAAACCATCCAGACGTGGGGGAGAATTACAGCGATTATGAGTGATAAGATAATGGAAACAAAATCTTTAACGCATAAAGACAGAAAAATCAAAAAACTTGCTTCGCCCGCCGACTTGGCAAAATTCCTCCATCTCCTTGATGCTGATAAAGAAGCAGAAAAAAGAAACCTCCGGCCAAACATATGATACACCACCTCATCCTGATGGACGAATCGGCTGATTTGCGAATCAGAGATGGGATACTGTATAGCGGAGAACACAAAATCGCCCTCCAGGTTCTGGGTTCTTTACAATGCCTGGCTTCACACGCACGGTGGAGTCAGGCTGCTCTTTGTTCAGTGGCGCAGCAGTGCCCTGTGGTTATAGCTCGGTGGAACACCGCTACAGGCAAATGGGACACCTCCTCCCTCCTGCCCCGCTGCCGCTATGTCAATCCGGATGCCACCTACCGACTCTGTACCCTAAAACCCCGACATGCCACCCAGCTGGCCTCTGATATTCTGATGACCAAAGTGCAGAATCAGCACACCCTCATCCGCTCACTCGACCCCACCCTATCCCCGCTCCCCAGATTAGCATCCAACTCCTTCAACCGCATCCTGCGTCTGGAAGCCAAATGGGCACGTTTCTTCTGGGCGCGCTATTTCCGCGCCGCAGCCCAGGATTTATTCACCCGCGAAAAGCGCCAGGCTCAGGCCCCGCTCAACATTGCGCTCAATTACGGATACGGTTTCCTTTACCATGCGCTGGAATGGCAATGCATCGCCTCCGGCATCGAGCCCGGCATCGGCATCATCCACAAACTGCGCCGCAGCCGCCCCAGCCTTGCCTGCGACCTCATCGAACCATTCCGCTGCTGCGTCGAACTCACCGTCATGCGCTATCTGGATGAAATGCACGACACCCGCAAAATGGCGGGTCGCTTCGCGGAAATGATGGAATCCTTCTGGTGCTATGCAGACAAACGCTTCCGTCTCCGCACCATCATCCGCCTGCATGTAGAATCATTTACCCGCGCCCTGCTGGCGCAGAATACAAACCTTTTCCACCCATTCACCCTTCATGCTCGTGATGCTTGCTTATGATGTCCCCGAGACTAAGCACCAGACCCTGCTGCGAAAAGAGTTTGAGGCTTTGGGGGGAATGCGTGTCCAGTACAGTCTTTACCTCTTCGAAGGAGAAGACCATGAAATCGACCGCGTCATCCGCTACATGCGCCGCGTAGCAGCACAGGTTCCGCAAGGTGATATCCGCCTCATCCCCATGGAGCGATCCGTCTGGGAACAACAGGTCGTCCTTTTAGGCGAAACTGAAGCGCCCGTTGAACGTCCCTTCCAGAATTTCGTCCTTTTCTGGTAGCAAAAACACCCTAAAAATTTCGATTCACAAAAACGCAGGAGCATCCAAGAGGTTGATTTTATTTCTCTTGGATGCTCTTGTATACCATAATGACCTGTTGAGGTCAACTTCAGAACATTTAGTCAGGCGGCGAAGTGGTCGCGCAGGGTATACCATAATGACCTGTTGAGGTCAACTTCAGAACGGAAGTGGGGCGGCTTGTTGATAAATCACGGTTATACCATAATGACCTGTTGAGGTCAACTTCAGAACTTGAGTATGGATATTATATTTTTCATGTTGGCTATACCATAATGACCTGTTGAGGTCAACTTCAGAACGCATGTAATGCTGCAAATGTCGGACATGTTCGTATACCATAATGACCTGTTGAGGTCAACTTCAGAACAGCAGCATTGCTGTACACAAGGCGGTGGCAGATATACCATAATGACCTGTTGAGGTCAACTTCAGAACCTTTACCATAAGCGTAAACATTGAACAGTGCTATACCATAATGACCTGTTGAGGTCAACTTCAGAACACACATTCAAAACACCGTTCTATGTAAAAAAGTATACCATAATGACCTGTTGAGGTCAACTTCAGAACAAGGTTCTGTGAACAATGGCATTGACTTTGTGTATACCATAATGACCTGTTGAGGTCAACTTCAGAACAACAATTAAAAGAAGAACAATCCAAAATCAAATATACCATAATGACCTGTTGAGGTCAACTTCAGAACTACAGATTCGGAGCATTATTCCATGTGTTGCGTATACCATAATGACCTGTTGAGGTCAACTTCAGAACTACGTTAGCGTACCCGGTGATGACGGTTTTCTTATACCATAATGACCTGTTGAGGTCAACTTCAGAACGACGGTGTTGGTGCAGCCATATTGATGCCTTTATACCATAATGACCTGTTGAGGTCAACTTCAGAACTACCTGATGGAGGTGCGCTGCAATGGAGCCACTATACCATAATGACCTGTTGAGGTCAACTTCAGAACCTGAGACTCAAAACAGAACAAGCACAAATGACTATACCATAATGACCTGTTGAGGTCAACTTCAGAACTCGTTGACGTCTTTGATGCCGCTGTGTATGCCTATACCATAATGACCTGTTGAGGTCAACTTCAGAACGCCGTTTTCTTTTTTCGTTCAGCCATAACTCTTATACCATAATGACCTGTTGAGGTCAACTTCAGAACGCCAGCTGGAAATCATATCGACACACCGCAGCTATACCATAATGACCTGTTGAGGTCAACTTCAGAACAATATCCCATTTGTCCTTATACTCATGAGCCGTATACCATCATGCCCCGGTGGGGGATAGAGCCTAATCATCCATCAGCCCACGATGAAGCACCTTGCTGCAAAAACGATATTCTCACTCTGTTCGAACGATATTTCTGCCTGTGGCAAAAACGATATTGCGCTGCGCGCAACGATATCCGCCGGCAGAAGCCGGTGAACGGGGAGACGGGGGAGAAATTCTACTTTCAACATTCAAAATTCTACATTCTACATTCAGCGTTCCTTTGGGCTTGACTTTGGGGCATGGGTGGGTATACTTTCCGCGGGGAGAGAAACCGAAAAGCCCCCGCATACAATCATGGAACCTATTTACGAAGGCAAAGCCAAGAGACTGTTCACGACGGAAAATCCGGAAGTTCTGCGCATGGAGTACAAGGACTCCGCCACCGCATTCAATGGTGTGAAGAAGGAAGACTTCGAGAACAAGGGCCGTTTTAACAAGGCTATCACCCTCATCATCTACCGCATGCTGGAAGAAAAGGGTGTGAAGACCCACCTGGTGGACGATGTGGACGACATCAACCTGCTGGTAAAGAGGGTTTCCATTATGCCGCTGGAGGTGATTGTGCGCAACGTGGCTGCCGGTTCGTTCTCCAAGCGCATGGGCGTGGCCGAGGGCACGGAGTTCAAGAAGCCCATCGTGGAGTTCTCCTACAAGGATGACGCCCTCAACGACCCCTTCATCAACGATGACTACGCCCGCGAGATGGGCGCCGCCACCGAGGAGGAATGCGCTTCCATCAAGCAGATGGCCCTGCTCATCAATGAGACGCTCAAGGAGTTCTTCATGACCGCCAACCTGCGCCTCATCGACTTCAAGATTGAGTTCGGCCGCCTGGCCAGCGACCCCAGCCAGATTGTGCTGGCCGACGAGATTTCTCCGGATACCTGCCGTCTGTGGGATGTTGCCACGGGCAAGAAGATGGACAAGGACCGTTTCCGCCAGGGACTCGGCGGCTTCATGGAAGCCTACGCCGACGTGCTGGACCGCCTGCAGAAGTAATTTTCCAACCGGCCACCGGTGGCAATGCGCCCGCCGGTGGCCTTTTTACCTTACCGCGCGCCCGCGCAAACCCCAAGAAAACAAACCCATATGGCAACACTGACGTTTGAAGTATTCAGCCGTTTCCAATCGGCCACGGACGCCAACAAGCTGCTCTACACGCCGATTGCAGACCAGCTGACCTACAACCACACCCGCCTGTACACCATTGAGTGCGAGGGCGATCTCGAAGCCGCCGCCGCTTACATGCGCAGCGTGCTGGTGGATTCCATCTCCCAGAAAGTGCAGGAGGACGGCACCCCCGCGCTGAGCGGCGAGCTGTTCAGCATTTCCTACGGCATCAAGAAGGGTGCGCTGGATCTGGAGAAGGAGGCCATCCTGACCAATTACCGCGGCCGCAAGGGACTGCCCTTCAACATCACGGCGCTCACCATCACCCAGAAGGTGTATGTGTTCGGCCAGGGCGATGCCGCTGCGCTTTCGGCACGTTTCTGCAAGGACGTGTGCAACCCCGCCATCCACACTTGGAAAATCAACTAAAAGTACGAATTACGAGTTACGAATTACGAATTAAAAAATTCAATCGTCATTTGTCAATCGTCAATAGTCAATTCAAAAAATTATGGCAACGTATCGTACCATTCCTGTCCGCAACCTGAGCGAAGCCGAGCTGACCGCGCTGAGCCAGAACATGAAACTTTCCCTTTCCACCGAAGATATGCTGGTGGTGCAGCAGATTTTCTGCGAGATTGACCGCGACCCCACGGATGTGGAGCTCGAGGTAATCGCCCAGACCTGGTCTGAACACTGCAAGCACCGCATCTTCGCCGCCACCATCAACCACACGGTGGATGGCCAGACGGAGGAGATTAAGAGCATGTACAAGACCTTCATCCAGAGCACCACGAAGGAACTCATGGCCAAGAAGCCCGGTTTTGTGCTGAGCTGCTTTGTGGATAACGCCGGCTTCATCAAGCTGGACGACAAGCTTTCTGTGTGCCTGAAGGCCGAAACGCACAACCACCCCTCTGCCATTGAGCCCTACGCCGGTGCCAACACGGGTCTGGGCGGTGTGATCCGCGACATTCTGGGCGCGGGCAAGGGCGCCAAGCCCATTGCCAACCTGGATGTGTTCTGCTTCGGCGCCCCCGATACTCCGCAGGAGATGGTGGAGGGGCACAACATCATCCACCCGCTGGGCATCATGCGCGGCGTGGTACACGGCGTACGCGACTACGGCAACCGCATGGGTATTCCCACCACGAGCGGCGCCATCCAGTTCGACCCCACCTACATCTACAACCCGCTTGTATTCTGCGGCACCGCTGGTGTGATTCCGCAGGAGGACATTGCCAAGGAAATGAAGCCCGGTCTGGCCGTGGTGGTCATCGGCGGCCGCACCGGCAAGGACGGCCTGCACGGTGCCACCTTCTCCTCTGCCGCCATGGGTGAAGCTTCTGCCGAGGAAGACCAGCAGGCCGTACAGATTGGCAACCCCATCGAGGAAAAGAAGACGCTGGACGTGATTCTGGAAGCCCGCGAGCGCGGCCTCATCGAGTTCGTGACCGACTGCGGCGCCGGTGGTTTCTCCTCCGCTGCGGGTGAAATGCTTTCCGAGACCGGCGGCAACCTGTACCTGGAGCGCGCCCCGCTCAAGGAGACCAACATGCTTTCCTGGCAGATTTTCCTTTCCGAGTCCCAGGAGCGTATGGTAATGGCCGTGAAGCCGGAGAACCTCGATGAGCTGCAGAAGCTGGCCGATACCTTCCAGACGGAAATGACCGTGCTGGGTGAATCCAACGACAGCGGCGTGCTGCGCGTGTGGCACAACGGCGAGTGCGTAGTGGAGATGGATAACTCCAAGCTGCACGACGCCCCCATCAAGAAGCTGACCTCCGTGTTCACCAAGGGCGAAGCCAGGACCGGTCTGGCGCTGGATGATTCTGACCTGGCCGGCGACCTGAAGAAGCTCTTCGGCGACTTCGCCATCGTTTCCCGCGAACCCATCATCCGCGAATACGACCACGAGGTGCAGGGCAACACCGTGCTGAAGCCGCTTGCCGGCGCCAGCGCCGATGCCCCGCAGGACGCCTCCGTCATCGATATCGACGGTTCCGACAAGCTCATGTCCCTGGCTCTGGCCATTCTGCCGGAGTGGGGCAAGACCGACCCCTACGCCATGGGCACCGGCACCGTGGACGAAACCGTGCGCCAGCTGGTGCTGGCCGGTACCAACCCGGACAAGATTGCCCTCCTTGATAACTTCTGCATGGGCAACCCCGAAGAACCCACCGAGCTGGGCCGCATCGTGGAATGCGCCAAGGGCATCCGCAGCGCCGCTCTGGCCTACGGTGCCCCCTACGTTTCCGGTAAGGACAGCTTCTACAACTACTTCGAGACCGAGGACGGCCCGGTGAACATCCCCGTCACCTTCCTCTGCTCCGGCTTCGGCGTGGTAGAGGATGCCTCTCATGTGCGTGGTGCTTCCCTGCGCCGCAACAACAGCGCCATCTTCATGGTCGGCAACACCGAGGACGAAATGGGTGCCTCTGTCTACGCCCGCCAGAAGGGCATCTCCGGCGCCAAGGTGCCGCAGACCGACTGCGCGAAGAACTACGAACTCTACAAGGCCTACTACAACAAAGCCCTCACCCAGGGTCTGGTGCTGTCCGCCCACGACCTCTCGGAAGGTGGTCTTGCCGTGGCAGCAGCCGAAATGGCCTTCTCCGGCATCGGCGGCATGAAGCTCGACCTGGACGCCCTGCCCACCGTGAACGGCTGGCAGAACAACGCCGTGCCCTGCTTCTCCGAAAGCACCGGCCGCTTCCTCGTGGAAGTGGACGAAGACATGGCCGCTGAGTTCGAAGCCGCCATGGCTGGCTTCCCCTGCGCCCGCATCGGCTCCGCCACCACCGACGGTCAGCTCACCATCACCGCCAAGGGCAGCACCGTGCTGCAGGCTGAGATTGCCGAGCTGAAGAGCATCTGGAAGAACGGCCTCACCCCGTTCTATTGATACACACTTCGTACTTCTAACCTCGTACTTCGTACTTCAATATGCCTCACGCATTACTTCTCAAATACCCCGGCACCAACTGCGACGTCGAAACCGCACGCGCCCTCAACGCCGCCGGTTTCTCCACCCAGGTGCAGCCCATCGCCACCGCCACCCCGGCCCATGTGGCCAAGGCCCAGCTCGTCGTTTTCTCCGGCGGCTTCTCCTACGGTGACTATGTGATGAGCGGCCGCCTGGCCCAGCTGGAAACCGAGCGTTTCCTGGGCGATGCCCTGCAGAAGCACCACGCCAACGGCGGCTTCCTCTTCGGCATCTGCAACGGCTTCCAGATTCTCACCAAGCTGAGCATCCTGCCCAAGGCCTCCCTCATCTGGAACAAGAGCGAGCGCTTCGAATGCATGTGGGACAAGCTGGTGAAAGTGGCCCCCAACTGCCCCTACACCACCTACCTGCCCGAAAACTTCGAGCTTCCCTCCGCCCACGCTGAAGGCCGTCTCGTCTGCGAACCCGGCGACGCCCAGAAATACCTCGACTCCGGCTGCGTTGCCCTCCAGTACGCCGATAACCACAACGGTTCCGAACTCCGCATCGCCGGCCTCATGGACCCCACCGGTCGCGCCATGGGCCTCATGCCCCACCCCGAACGCTTCCTCAAGCCCCGCCACCACTACGACCCGGATTGGTCCGGCGACCCCGACTGGGGCTGGGGCTACTACTTCTTCAAGGGCGCCTATGATGCGATTAAGTGATTAATGACTAATGATTAGTGATTAATTTTCACACATCCGCCGCGGTTCGTTCTGAGCCGCGGCGGATTTTTTCCGGATGTTGAATGTATTGAATTCCGCAGGGCAGAAGCAATCGTCAATAGTCAATCATCCATCTCCTTCGAATATTTGTAGAGTTGACAAAGGCCGGGGGGATGGCTAGACTGGGAGCATCGCAGAACAACCCACATTTTCGTTGAGTCTTGCCGGTGGACGGCTGGGAGTGGTGCCGGCAGGGGCTTTTCATCCGCCGCGGTTCACACAGAGACACTGCAGATTTTATAAAAAAACGCACAACAACAGCAATAAATGGTACTGCATCCTGCGTCCATGTAAATGAAACAGGATGATACATGATTCAACAGAAGGGGGCAACATGCCCGATTGGGAATCCTGGCTGAATGAGTACGGGCCGCGGCTGATGCTCTATGCGCGCCAACGCACCCGCAACATGGCCGATGCAGAAGATGTGCTGCAAAATGCGCTTATCGAACTACTCAGGGTTACCCGGAAGGGAGAATTCCGGCGCAGTCAGGAACAATGGGTTGCCTATGTCATCCGTTGCATCCGCACCAAAGCCATAGATCTGGGCAAAGCCAGTGCCCGCCAGCAGGCCACTGCCATGGCCGCAGCCCAGGAAGCCCCCACCCGCTACACGGAAATGCCTTGGTTAACCAGCACAATGGATACCAGATTCCGGCAGCAATGCATCGAAAAAGTCTTGCGGGAGATGCGACCGGATTACGCCGAAGTCGTGATTCTGCACATATGGGAATCTCTGACCTTCCGCGAAATTGCCACGATTCTGAACGAGAACCCCGCCACCATCGCCACCCGGTACCGCGCAGCGCTGCGATTATTCCGCCAGAATCTCGAACACGAAATAAACCGACCGGAATGAAACCAGAAATACCCGACATTCATGACCTTGCCCGGCAGCATCCGGCAGCAGCCCTGCCGCCGGATGTACGGGCTCGTATTCTGGCGGCCCTGGCGCAGGAAGAACGCGAATGCGCAGCAGATGAAGCCCTGGAACACGAACTACTCACACAATACACACCGTCTCCCATTGTCTGTAACGCACAGCAGCACGTATCTGCCACTGCATATCACGTTTTCCGGAAAAAGCACTACATAACAGCTGCCGCTGCCCTGGTGCTGGGCGCTTTCTCTGTATGTCTATTGCAGCAGAACGCCGATTCACCGCAGGCAGGCACGCCGCGCCTCATCATGCAACGCGAAAACCAGCAGGACACCTTCATTCTGGAAGATAGCGACCAGAGCCGTATTGTTATCCGGGTACAATCGCCCCCTCCCCCGCCGCTGCCTGAAAACCTCATATGACCCTCCCGCACACAGCGCTGCAGTTTCTCGTCCTGCTTTACTTCATCATCGTACAGCAGGCAGGAGCAGCTGTTGTGTTTGGCATAATACCCGCAGAAAAAACGCCAGCACCAGGAATAACTGTGAGCCACGTGCATCCCGGAACCCCGGCACACCTGGCCGGGCTACAGGCAGGTGACACCATCACCCGCATCAACAACACTCATATCGACACCACCGCCACCCTCCGCAAAGTACTGGCAGCGCAATCACCAGGCAGCATTATCCGCATCTATTACCAGAGAAACAGCAAGCAGCGAGCCGCAATCGCCACCTTGCAGCCCCTCCCCGAATCGCCCCAGAAAAAAACATTCCATGCGGAGTCTCCCGTCTTATCCGCGGAACAACGCCTGCAATTTTCCCAGGCGCGCACACGCCTCCGCCTTCAATTGGCACGTCTGCCGCACCGCATGAACCGGGAACAAGTGCTGGCCGATATGCGCGAACTGCTGGTGCTGGCACGCAGCATTCCGGCCACCCACTCGCAATGGCTGCAAGGAAGCACCGTTGACATGCAGCTGGAACTGCCCGATGCTGCGGGCCGCGTTGTCCTGCGGATGCAGGGGGAGCAATTGTGGCTGGAGTTTCTCAACACCAGAGGCAGCTGCGAATACCGGGCCGCAATCGACACCCCGGCTCAGCGGGCAGCTCTGCCGGCAACAGTGCAGCAACGCCTGCACCAACTACTGGAAATCAGATAGTATCCGGAAGAAGCGGTATCTCCTTACTTCCTTTAGGCGCTTCGACACGAATGCGGTACAACAGAGGAAGCTCCTCGCCCTCCCCGCGGAGGACCGGGGGAACAATAATATCCCAACCTCTACCGGCAGGCAGCTCTGCCGCCACCGACTGCACCAACTCCGGCAAATCATTCTCCGCATGCACAACGCGTTCGCGCACACGCCAATACTGCTCCGTGCCCAATTCCTCCGTTTCCACATACCGGACCAGGTCCAACGGCACTGACGCTCCCGGCAAGGCACGGCACAGAAGGCCATTACTCAGCCGGAGCGTACCAGGCAACTGTTCCTGCAGCTGCATCAACTGGGCAGCAATCTGGCGGTGTTCCAGCCGGCGCAGCTCCTCTCGGACTTTATCGTAAGCCGCAGAAGCATCCTCAAGGCGGGCTTCCAGTTCCTCTGCGGGCGGTATGCCAGCCTCCACCCAAGCTTCAACACGAGCCAGGAGTCGGGAATCAGCCCCCGCCTGTCCCTGCGCCACACACATCCCCAGCAAACGGGAACGCAGGGCAAACATTCCAGGCGTTTCCAGCTGAATAACTGGAAGAGCGGGAGTACGCACAGCAAAGTAATCCCGCGCTTCCTGCCGCAATTCCCGGCTCAGCGATTCCCTCACCGCAAAAATCTCAACCGTATGCACCCCGGTCTTTCGCAGGGGAGCGGCATCCACCTCATCCAACAGCCCTACCGGAAGCAAAAAACGCCAGGCAACACCGCGGGGCGCTTCGTACATCGCCTCTCCCACCATCACAGGCAAACCGGAAACTGATACCCGGAGTCGGCTTCCCGGCACATAGGCCTCCAGGGCATGCGCCCGGCGTGCCTTGTAATTCTGACGGCTGGAGGCAGACACAAACACATCATACTGCACCCCGGAATCAAGCTTCACCACCCCTGGCTGAGCCGCATGGGGCGTAAGGAAATCCGCTTTTTCAATCTGCGAAATCCATAATTCCCTGCTCTGCCTGCTCAGCATCTCAGACATCTCAAGCACGGTTTCCGGCTTACAGCTCAGCCCCTCACGGAATCCCTGCATGAATAACGCCCTGTCCACAGCGGGAAGAAGCGCATCTGCATCGGGGGTCAAACCTTGCTGGATACGCTGGAGCACCAGCAGAGCATCGCGCTCCAGACGCGCGTCCTCACAACGTTGCACCAGCCCGGCCTCCTGTGTGGCCACGGCAACAGGACAAATAACAGCAACAAGGGGCAGATAGAAAACAGAATTCATGGACGATAATATTCAGCTTGAAGAAGTAATTGAGCCAGAGATTCCGGCAGGCGGGCTGCATCGCGCTGGTAGAAATCTGCGCGCAACACAACGTCGGGCACATGCGGCGTATTGGAAGAAACACTCAGTATACGCTCGGTCGATTTGATACAAAGCAGGTAATTCTCCTGCCGCAAGTACAGAACACAGGTCGCGTATTCATCACGCGAAGCGAGCCCGACATCAGCCAGCTCCAGCATCTGCCGCCGCACCGCCGGGACATCTACATCAACCTCTCCCGGAGGCACCAGCAGGAGGAGCAATTGATTCAATGCCGACTGCTGCTCCGCATTCAGCACAGGCTGGCAGGGGCGCCCGCCCAAAGAAAACTTCACCGTCAACAGCACCCCCAGACGCACCAGCTCCAGGTGCAGCACATCTCCGGCCTGCATCTGCTGCACCAAGCACGCCAGGTCTGCAGGTTTGCGCAGCTCCGTGCCGCCAGCCCGCAGCAGAATATCACCAGGAAGCAGAAACTCTGCGGCCGGTGTTCCCGGTGCAACGTAGCAGATTACCAGGCCCTGATTTTCCGGCAGGACATCAGCAAAATGCACCCGCACCCCGGCATCCGCCTCAACCACCCGCACTCCCAGTACGGCGGATTGAGCCATCGCCGGCAACAGGCAGAATAAAATCAACACGAGCGTTCTCATCGGACAATCACGGCAGATTCAGGCAAAGGTTCATGGTACCGGAAAAAAGCCTCCGGAGTCAACATAAAATCTGGCTTCAGCAGGAAAGACTGCACCTCTCCCTGCCGGAACAGGCAGCCGATTATCAGATTCCGCTCTTTCTGCACTGCATCCAGCGCCCTGGCTGACTGGGCATTTTCCAGCGTGGTATCCGGCACAAAAAGCTGTTCGAGTTCCAGCAATTCGCGGCGGTACTCCTCCGTGTACTTCAACGGACGCACCCGGGTATTCTGTGGAGCCGCAGGAAGAATGATATACTGCCTGCCCCACACCTCAGCCGCCTCAGGGTGCAGCATCAGGTACTGCAACAGGCCCTGCACATCGCCCTTGGCAGCAGGCGCACAGAGAAGCAATATGGGTAATTTGTGTCTGGCAGAAAGCTGCAGAGATTCCTGCGGCGTGGCAGCCAGTTTCAGGGCCTTGACGGCCGGCTGCTCAGAGCAGAACGCATGAGCCCGGTTCCGCTCAGCCTCCGGAAGTCCCCAGGTTCGGAGCCACTGCACCATCCCGGAATCGTTCATCACCGCCATGTAATAAGCCCCCGGATGCCCGAAATCCGGCAGCGCGCCCACCGGGCGCCCCGTGACCTTGACCACATAACGCTCGCTGAGTTCATCCGGGCGGGCAGACCATGTTTCAAAGCCATTCTTTTTCCGCCACTGCTGGAAATACGGCTGCTCATCCCCCTCCAGCTGCTGGACAGGAAGAACGCGGGTTGAGCCTTCCGGTAAGCGCAACTGAATCGACTTTCCACCCTGGCAGAACGACATCAACGCACCTTCAACCGATGAACCAGTCTTCAACTTCCAGCTGCGGGCAGGAAGAACCGTCAGCGCATCACCCACAGCCCCGTGCGGAATCATCTTCTCCTCTGCTGGCTGCGAAGCGGCTTTCGTCTCCAGCGCAGCTAATTCACGCGCCTTTGGCTCTGCTGGAGTCCCCGCCACAGCAGCCAGAGCCGTTTCCACCAGACCTGGAGTTTTCTGCAACTTACCCCGGCATATATCCGCGTAGGCTTTGTAATAGAACAAATCTGCATGGCTGGGCACCGTGCCATAAGGTGTCGTTGTTGTCAACCCCTGGGTCAGCATGTACTCAAAGGCAAACAGTGCAGATTCCCAGCGACCGCGGCGGGCATAACTGAAACCAAGCCCCGGAGACATTCCAGCCTCGCGTCCCCGGCTGAACATCAACTCCAGGCGCATGATATCATTTCCTGCATCCCCCTCCTCTGCGAGTTCTGCCAGGTAATCAGCATACGTAGCATAGTCCACATGGCGGTACAACATTGCCAGCAGCAAGGCATCTTTCCGGAAGCGGGCTGCCTGTGCAGAATCGGCACAAAGCAGAGCACGAGCCAGACGATAAGCCGGCGTTGTATCCGTTTCCGGGTCTGCTGCCATCATCTGGCACAGGCGGTCTGCATCTTTCTGCTTCCCTTGCGACAGGTATGCCCGGATAAGACGCAGACCATTTGTAGCATAATTACCGCGGAAGTACCTGGGCGGGCAATCCTGCCACTGCATCACGGGCTCTGTCATTCCCCAGCGCAGAAGATGCAGCAGAATATCCCCGGTAAGGCGGGCATCATCGTCCCACGCATGCTCACGTGCCAACTCCATAAACACCTCTACCGCATCCTGGCGTTCCTCTTGCGAAGCAGGCAAAGCACCACTGATGACCGCTGCCCGCAACAGATTATCTCCCAATTCATCTTCATGCCCCAAGCGGGCAATGCTCATTTCATGCCGCAGCCCCATCGCCTCGCCATATTCAAACAAAGCATCATCCTCACCCTCATAGTCGGCAAACAAGGTAAGCAGAGCACGTGTACTGAAGCCCCGCAATTCACGCTGGCAGATAACCAGGGGCCAGAGCTCACTGCGGTTGAGCACACGAGCCAGCTGGGAACAGGCCTTTTCCAGTTCCTGCACATTTCCCTGCTTTTCCAACACTGCCAGCATCAGCGTGAGACGGTGCAAATGCTGGGGCAACATGTACAGAGCTTTGGCCATGAGAGGATCCGGCATTCCCTCGCATGTAATCTGAAACTCATCGTCCTCCGGCAGATAACTGAGCGTCACACCGTCCTCTGCGAATCGCATCGCAATGCGATGGTACACCGGCGTCACCAGATCCCGGCGATTCGGGCGCACTCGCTCGCACTCACCAAGGGCAGAAGCCAGCACAAATCCGGTACCGCGGTGCTGTTTCACATCTGCTGTCAGTTTCTCGAACAATTTCAGCTCTTTCTGAAACTCAACCGGAATAGCGGCGCCAGCTTTCACCCCAAGCAAGGAATCATCCCACATGGGCAACTGCACAGCCGAAGCATCAGGCCAGGAGGGGTGAATCCTGCCGCGGGTCGAAACATTGACAGGCTTCCAGATACCCGCCACGCGGCGTCCCAGTGCCAGCAGACAGCGTGGAGCCAGTGGCAGCAGCTCCTGTTCCAGGTTTTTCACCTGCTGGAGCAGCGTCTTTTCATTTCCACCGGCCAGTGCCGTCAAGCAGCATTCCGGCACTTCCTGCCCCATGGTGCGGTAATGCTGAATACCGCGGTATTGCAGATAGCGGCGCAACGCATCCGGCTTGTGTTCCAGCAAATCATACCCAGTCAGGCGCATGCAGCGCGCCAGCTGCACCGCTTTTGATGAATCACGCCAAAGCAGAGCGTTGAGCGTCAGGTATTCCCAATCAAATCCCCCGGTCAGAAAACGCGGCACGCTGCCATTCAGGCTGCGTTCAGCTGATACAAAACCCGTCAAATGCGGGTAACGCACCGACATATCATATTCCATCTGAGACGAAAGGCGCACCTCTTTTCCGTTCCGGAACTCCTGCAGGTAAATGCGCGCAGCAGCACCCGCCACCCGGTACGCACCATTCACATCGCACCATGCCTGCAAGCCGCGGCAGAGGATATCCAGCTCCGCGTGGTTGAGCTTTTTATCATGCTCCAGCATGCGGTAAATCTCCTGGATGAACTGTTCCTGGGGTGTCTTATCCCGCAGATGATTTCTCAATGAGATGATGAATTCCCGGCGCGGGGCCTGATTCAACCGGCGCAACCAATCCGCATTCAACCCCGGATAGCGGTAAATTTCCCTGAATTGTCTGAGAGGGGCCAGCGCCGAGAGCTTCTCCTTCGGCACGCTGGAAAGCAACATCTGCACCAGCTGAGTCACATGCGGCTGATTATCCACCAGTGCGCAGAATGCCTCCTCGTCATCCGGATCAGCTTTGAGGCGCTCCACCATAGCCTGCGTATCAGTCACATGCCGACGGCAATATTCGCGCATGCGGGAACGCTGGTTCAGATCCAGGCCGGGGAACCACTCCACCGGGTGTACCTCTGCTGGCACAGGTTCGCGGCAATCCGGGAAAAGGTACAGGCGCAAATACTCATCAGCCCACGAGGGAAACACCAGAAATGCCAGGGCGGGTATAAGAGAAAACTTTTTCATCTACTTAAAAGGGAGTTACTTACTGTAAAAATTAAATTCATCCTGCCGGGCGTTAAACAAACGGTCGGCAAACACCGAGCCGCTGAGCATGCCTTTCTGCGCCCTCCGCTGGTAGGGGTTGCCATTCAACACATGGTGATAGAACACCGCATAATTAACCTGTTGCGTATTATGCAAAGTCGCGTTCCGGAGCCCGGCGGTGGCAGCTTCCGAGTGAAACGGATACTTGGTGTGTTCACTGACCACATTATAGGCATAGTACAAGCGCATGGTGTCTTCGTGGCACTTCGGGGAATACAGGCCGTTATCATCCGCATACATCAGCATGAAAACGAACTGCTTTCCCCAACGGTTCACCCATTCCGGATGTGCCTCCACATACTGCCGGAACGCCACATCGACCGCGCTTCCCCGACGGTTCAGATACATCACCACTATACCGACACGGTGCAATGCCGCATACAGCAAAGCATCATCCACGCTCGTCACGACTGGTAACACCGGCGCTTCCTCCGTTTTACAGGCCGCGTAGCGTTGCAGCATTTCCAGAGTGGCATTCGTCACCTTAAAGCGGTCATCCACCTGTACTCGCGCCTCTGTTGCCGTCATCGGTTTCAGATTCGTTTTTAGCGCATAGCAGTTTCCATTACTCAACACCAGGCGCACATAATACGAGTCGCGCAAGGGAACAACAGAAAGAATGCGCACCAGCTGCTTTCCCTCACGGTAGGTCTCAAAGCTCTCAAATGAATTGGCCTTTAACCAGGTACGCACCACATCCAGATCCGCATCTGACAAAGTGTAGGCAGCATACTCCAGACGCCGGCCGGTCGGCGTGCAGAGAATCACCGCAGCCTCATTTCCCCACTCACCTTGAATCCCCTGCAGCTTTGCCCGGAACGGCCGCTCTCCAGCAGGAGTCCAGGTGCGTTCTTCCGAGGGCGTCAGAAACTGCGGAGGTGTAACCGTACCCTCCACGCAACGGAACTCTGCCGCCAGAGCCGCCCCCACGCATCCTATCAGCATCAACAAGTACTTCATTTCGTATCCTCCTTCTTTTCGGGCAGATTAAAATAACAAGGCATCACCAGCACCGGGTCATAACTGCTGTTCCCATTCCCGGAACGCCCTGCATATACCAGACCATAAATGACCTGGCGGCCAGTGCTCGACAAACTGCTGAAGCGGAACTCCGCCGGCAGGTGCAACTCTCCAAACACCTCACGTGTAAACCGGTTCACAAATGTCGCATAGTCCTTTTCCTCCACAATCGCGGGAATCTCAAAAGCCGTTTCAGGCGTGCGGCCATCGCCTTTTCCCAGGTCATGTTTTCTGCGGAAATCTTCCAGCCGCGCAGCGGCATCATTCCACAATTTATTCCCCTTCAGCTCAAGCCTTTTCTCATCCCATTCACCGGCGCGCATGTAAAAATATTCAGCCAACGCGGATCTGGAATAATAGGTTCCCAGAAAATCATCCTTCCGTAACAAAAAACGCTCTTCCAGATTTCCATTACCATGAAAACGATTGTTGCACAACTCATGCAGCGCCTGTTCATTTTGCTCGATGAGCTGGCGCAGATGCATAGCGGTCACCGGATTCTGCTGCAAACGCGCCACCACGGGCAGCACCTCATCATAAAGCTTCACGAAATCCGCCTCCAGCGCCCGCCAATGCGATACAGGTGCAATTTCCCGCAAAAGAGTAAACAGCTTCTCCACCTGTTTCAAATCCTGCACCTCTGCCGGTTGCAAAGCACCCACGACTTTTTCATCCTCGCGTTCGCAGATAGCCAGGAAAAGCTGAGTACTTCCCTGGCAGCCTTCCTTCAATTGTTTCTGGACAGTCTCATTATATTCAGCTACGGAAAGTAAGCCGAGCATCTGCACCAGCTGTCCCTCCTCATACAATTGCTCCAGGGTCACGCCAGTGTCCATCATTGCCCGGGCTGCTTCTTTCACCCGTTTTTCAGCTTCGCTCACCTGCCGCACCTGCACCGCTGCAGCATCGGCCGCAGACTGAGAATTCGCTGCAGAAAGAGCATGTGTTGCAGCACGCAACTTCTCAGCCAACGGCACAATGCCGGCACGAAAAGCCTCAACACCTCCCAGTTGCTCCTGATTCATGGGCGGGATTTCCTGCCCGGGCTGCCCGGCGGCACATATCGCAGGTACCACCGCTACCCACATTGCAAAAATTTTATTCATACCAGTATCTGGACGCTTTTCCGTCTGTCCTTTATTGAGTTTAGCGATAATTTCATCAAAAAAACAGCTTTTTTTTACCCTATTGACAACAAAGGGGAGGGTAAGTTAGACTGAAAGCATCGCAGAACAACCCACATTTTCGCTGAGCCTGGCCGGTGGACGGCTGGGCGTGGTGCCGGCAGGGGCTTTTCCCCGGCTGGAGCGGGCGTTTGCCCGCAGCGCAGGGGCGGGCATGCTGGATTTGCTGCGCCATGGGCTGCCGCTGGGCGCAGGGGCTTTCCCGGCATGGTTGCGGGAGCGCGCGCAGGAGCTTTGCATGCAGCATTTGCGGCAATTGCGGCGCGGGGAGGTCGAGTTTCCACAGCTTTCTGTCCGGCAGGCAGCTGCCTGGCTGGAGGGGATGCCGCCGGTGTATGGCGGCGCGGTGACAGCGGGGCTGCTGGGCGAGTGGTTCGGCTCGCTGGAGGCCGCGCTGGCCTGGCAGGCAGAGCGCGAGCTGATGACGCCGGAGAAATGGCTTGAATCGCTGGGCGAGGGCTGGCAGCAACTGGGCAAGTTGTGTTTTCACCTGGCTGAAAATGGCGGTGAGGGGGCAGAAACGCATCCTTTTGCCTTTCTGGCGACCTTTATTCACCGCGCCGGGCAGGACGGCAGGCCGCGCCATGCGCCGCTGGCCATGGCCCGCCAGGTGTATGCCGATGATACCGCGGCGCTGGCAGCACTTCTGCGCCCGCTGCAGCAGGCGGCGGCGCAGCATCCGTTCCTGAACCAGCTCATCAACAGCGGAGAGGTCTACAAGCCCTGTGCCTGGGGGCCGCGCCAGGCCTACGATTTTCTGGAAAGCCAGTCCCTGCTGGAGCAGGCAGGAATCGAGACCCGCATGGTGAACCTGTGGCAGAGCCGTCCGCCGCGGGTGGAGCTGGAGGTGCAGCTGCAGCCCGGCGGCGAGAACCAGAAGCCCGACCGCGCCCCCGCACTCAATATCTCTACCCTGCTGCGCTTCAACCCGCGTGTGGTGCTGGGCAACTATGCCCTCACCGAAGCCGAGCTGGAGGAATTGCTGGCCGGAGAGGACGGGCTTATCCGATTCCGCGGTGAGTGGGTGCGGCTGGACAGGGAGAAGCTGGAGAATCTGCTCAACAGCTGGCGGCAGGCCACCCGCATGGCGGCCGGGGGCATTCCCCTGCTGGCGGGGCTGCGCTGGTTGCTCGGCAAGCACAGCGATGCCCTGCCGAATCTGCCACCGCCGGATGAGGACGGCATGCGCGCCATAGCGGCACCTGCCTTGCAGGAAGCCTTGCAACGGCTCTGCATCAGCCAGCATGCGGCACAGCTGCCCGGAAATCTGGCACATATCCTGCGGCCATACCAGAGGGACGGTGTGCAGTTCCTGCTGGGGGTAACGGAGGCAGGATTCGGGGCCTGTCTGGCAGATGACATGGGACTGGGAAAGACCTTGCAGGTCATTGCCTGGCTGGCGCATCTGCATGCCACCGGGGTGCTGGAAGAACGAGCAGCACTCATCGTAGCCCCGGCCTCTCTGCTCACCAACTGGCAGGAAGAACTGCGCCGCTTTGCCCCCCAGCTCAACACCCTGGTGCTGCACCCCGATATGCTGAGCCGCCAGGATGCCGGTTACCTGCAACGAAACCCCATGTGGCTGCTGCGGCGGGCGCATGTGGCACTCACCACCTACGGCATGGCCACGCGGCTGGCTGAACTGCTGCCGGCCGAGCCCCTGCCCGCCCTGGTGCTGGATGAGGCGCAGGCCATCAAGAATGCAGATTCGCAACGCACCCGCGCCCTGGTGCAGCTTCAGGCAGCTCGCCGGGTAGCGCTCACCGGCACCCCGGTGGAAAACTCGCTGGGTGAGCTGCACAGACTCTTCCACTTCCTCACCCCCGGTCTGCTGGGCACGGAAAAGGAATTCAACACCCTGGTGCAGAAAATGGGTACGGATTACACCCCTCTGCGGCGGCTGGTGCGGCCTTTCATGCTGCGCCGCCTCAAGACCGACCCCGGCCTGCTTCCCGAACTGCCGCCCAAGACCGAGCAGCCCGCCTACTGCCTGCTCACGCCGGAACAGACCCGCCTCTATGCCCGCGAGGTGGAGAGACTGCAAAGCATCATCCACGAACCCGACCCGCAGACGCGTCTCACCCTCCTGCTCCCCATCCTCAGCCACCTGAAGCAAATCTGCAACCACCCCGCCCAGTACTTGGGTGAGAGCTATTACGACCCCGCCCAGAGCGGCAAAATGACACGCCTGGGCTACCTGGCCCGGCAGATTGCCGCCGCGGGCGATGCCGCCCTCATCTTCACCCAGTACCGCAGCATGATGGAACCGCTGCACGACTTCCTGGCCGGCATTTTCGGGACCCCCGGTCTGGTGCTGCATGGTGGCACTCCCATTGCCGAGCGCCAGCGGCTGGTGCAGCAATTCCAGCACCCCGCCGGGCCACCTTTCTTCCTGCTCTCGCTCAAAGCCGCCGGCACCGGGCTCACCCTCACCCGGGCGCGCCACGTCATCCACTTCGACCGCTGGTGGAACCCCGCCGTAGAAAACCAGGCCAGCGACCGCGCCTACCGAATCGGCCAGCAGAACCCGGTCATCATCCACCCGCTCATCTGCCGCGGCACCATTGAGGAAAACATCCACACCATGCTCACCCGCAAGCGCGACATGGCCGATAAACTGCTTTCCGAAGGGCTGGAAAAACTCCTGCTCCACCTCTCGCCGGAGGAAATGCTGCAGCTTGTCGGAGGAAGTTCAAACACCTCATAAAACTATTCCTCCGCGTGGCGCAATTTGCGCTTGCAACAGGGTAGGGAAACGGGTAGACTGACGGGTATATGAGCAAAGAGATTACCCTTGAGCAAGATAAGCTGATGGCCCAGCGCCAGCGAGCGCTGGATGCCGCTATGCTTCAGATTCAGAAAGATTTTGGTGAAAACGCCATCATGCGTCTGGGCGACCGCAAGACCATGGAGGTGGAAACGATTCCGACCGGCAACCTGCTTATCGACCGCGCCCTGGGCGTGGGTGGTTTCCCGCGCGGGCGTATCGTGGAAGTATTCGGTCCGGAATCCTCCGGTAAGACAACCCTGACCCTGACGGTGATTGCCCAGGCACAGAAGGCCGGCGGTCTGGCTGCCTTCATCGATGTGGAGCATGCGCTCGACCCCGCCTATGCCGCCAAGCTGGGCGTGAACCTGGATGACCTCCTCGTTTCCCAGCCGAACAGCGGCGAGGAAGCCCTGCAGATCTGCGAAGCCCTGGTGCGCTCCAACGCCATCGATGTGGTGGTGGTGGACTCCGTGGCCGCACTCGTGACCAAGCAGGAACTGGAAGGAGACATCGGTGACAGCACGGTAGGTGCCCAGGCCCGCCTGATGAGCGCCGCGCTGCGTAAGCTGACTTCCCTTATTTCCAAAGCCCGCACCATCTGCATCTTCACCAACCAGATCCGTGAGAAGATTGGCGTCATGTTCGGCAACCCGGAAACCACCCCCGGTGGCCGCGCGCTGAAGTTCTACGCCTCGGTGCGCTGCGATATCCGCCGCATTGGCCAGATCAAGGGCACGGACGGCTCGGTCTCCGGCAACCGCACCAAGCTGAAAGTAGTCAAGAACAAGGTGGCTCCGCCTTTCAAGGAATGCGAATTCGACATCATGTACAACGAAGGCATCTCCTCCGTCGGCAGCCTCATTGACCTGGCCATGGAATTCGACATCGTGCAGAAGCGCGGCTCCTGGTTCAGCTACAACGGCGGGCAGCTTGCCCAGGGCCGCGACGGCGCCAAGGATGCTCTGCGGAACAACCCGGAGCTGTACGCCGAAATCGAAGCCAAGGTGCGCGAGAAGATGGACGCCGCCGGCACCAAGTAACCTATTTTCCAGGCGGTCGGCATCCCCGGCCGCCTTTTTTTATGAAGCAGCCCGCAGCAAGCATTCCCCTGCCTCCCCGCCCGCCCCAGGCCACGCCGGACGCGGTGGAGCAATATGCGGCTGCCTGCCTCACCCACCTGCACCTCCACGACTGGCACTTCGGCTGGGATAAGACGGTACGCCGCCTGGGCTGCTGCAAGATGCAGCAGCGGCGCATCAGCCTTTCCTGCTATTATGCCGAGGCCTATGCCGCGAAAGAACCCGCACAGCTCTGGCGTACCCTGCTGCACGAACTAGCGCATGCCCTGGCCTGGGTTCACCACCGCGCCAGCGGCCACGGGGCGGTGTGGCAACGCTACTGCGCCGCGCTGGGCATTGCCGGGGAACGCGCCAGCACACGCGGCATCTGCTTCAGCAGCCCCCGCCCGCCCCGCCCTGCCCGCTTCAGCCTGTGCCATCGCGATACCGGTGAGGTGTACCGCACCTACACCCGCAAGCCCCGCATCTCTGCCCGCCGCCTGCAGAGCTGCTACATCCCCGGCCGCAAGGTCGATACGCTGGGAAAACTCACCATCAAGAGCCTCGAATCCTGAGCCATGGCCCGCTACAAATCCACCGACGATGATGACACCACACGGGAAAACTACCCGGAGCGGGAGGATTACCGCACGCCGCCCCCCCGCCGCCAGGCGCCCCGCCGCGCGTGGGAGACAGAGTATGAGCCGCTGCCGGAGCATGTGAACCCTATTCAGGAGTTCCAGAAGCCGCCCCGCAAGGGAACCGGGTGCCTGCGCGCGCTGTGGCTCATGCTGACGCTGCCGCTGCGCCTGGTGTTCTGGGCGCTGCGAAAACTGCCGAAAATCATCCTCATTCCCACGAAAATCATCCTCAGTTTCGGTTTTGTGGGACTGATTCTGACGGGAATCCTGGCCATTATCTACGGTGTCAAAGCCGGGCGTTACGACCTCTCGCAGGTGACGCGCATGCCGGAACGCACCATTGTACTGGACCGCAAGGGCAACGAAATCGGCACGCTGCATGGCGAGAACCGCCGAAGTATTGCCAATATCCACGAGGAAGTGCCGCGCTACATGATTGACGCGCTGGTCATGCAGGAAGACCGCTCGTTCTGGACGCACGGCGGCATCGACCCGCGCGGCCTGCTGCGCGCCGTGGCCCAGGTATTCAAGCACCACCGCACCACCCAGGGCGCTTCCACCCTGACGATGCAGCTGGCCAAGAACACCTACAACCACAGCGAACGCAGTTTCGATGCCAAGTTCACCGAAATGGCGCTTGCCCGCCGCATCGAATCCACTTACGACAAAGAAACCATCATCACCTGCTACCTCAACCGCGTCTTCTGGGGGCATACCTTCCTGGGGCTTAAGCAGGCGGCCTACGGGTATTTCGACAAGCTGCCGCGCGACCTCACGGTGGGCGAAGCCGCCATGCTGGCCGGCATCATCTGCAGCCCCAACCAGTTCTCTCCCTACCGCAATCCTTCCTCGGCGCGGGTTCAGCGCGACAAGGTGCTGAAGCTCATGTATGAGCATGGAAAAATCACGCGCAATGAATACGAATTCGCCCTCAAGGAACAACTCGTGACCCGCAAACCCGAACGCCGCGGCAACGACAACTACGCGCTCGACCTGGTACGCACCGAGGTGGATCACCTGCTTTCCCTGCTGGATTCCAAGGATGAACGCCTGAAGGAGGAGGTCGTCATCTCCGGCGGCCTGCGCGTACAGACCACGCTGGACATTGACCTCCAGGATGATGCGATGCGCGAGATTGATTCCCGCCTCACCGCCATGTTCGAACGCCGGAAGGGCTGGAAACACCAGACCCGCGCCCAGTTCAAGGCCCTGAAAGAGAAAACCCCACAGGCGGAGCAGGATAAACTGCGGCCGAAGTACCTGCAGGCCGCCTGCTGTGTCATCGACAACGCCACCGGGGCGCTGCTGGCCGTCGTAGGCGGACGGGACAGCACCGAATCTCCCCTGAACCGCGCCATCCAGAGCCGCCGCCAGGTGGGTTCTGTGTTCAAACCGCTGGTGTACACCGCCTTTTTCGAACGCGGCTACGGCCCGCGCAGCATGATTTCGGACGGCCCGATTCAGCGCGGCGAGATTGCCGGAGCCCGGCACTGGCGGCCGCGCAATTCCGATGGTTTGTTCACCGGGCTGCACCCGGCCAGCTGGGGCTTGCTCAAAAGCCGCAACACCATGGCGGTGCGCGCCGGTAATGCCGCCGGGCTGCAGAACGTCATCAACACCGCATTGACGGCAGGCTTCCCCCGCCCGACGCACACGCCTGGCCCCACCATTTACCTGGGTACCTGGGAAGCCTCTCCGCTGGAGGTGGCAGGTGCTTTCACCGCCTTTGCCAATGGCGGTGTCCGCCCCACGCCCTACATCATCCAGCACATCACCGACAAGGAGGGTCGCGTCGTGTGGCAGAACACACCCTCTGCCCGACGTCTCTGCTCCACCCGCGCTGCCAATGCCATCTCCGCTGTGCTGCAACAGATTACCAAGCCCGGCGGCACGGCCGGCAGCATGCAGGCGCTGGGCTTCAAACACCCCTGTGGAGGCAAGACCGGCACCACCAACAACTACACCAACGCATGGTTCTGCGGTTTCACCTCTGACCTCACCGCCGCGGTGTGGGTCGGCTTTGACCGTCCGGCTCAGATTGCCGACAAGGCCTACGGCGGCACGGTGGCCCTGCCCCTCTGGGTGGGCGTGATGAAATGCGCCGCCGCCCGCGGCTACCAGATGAAGCCCATCCGCACCAGCCCCTCCGGCGCCCGCAACTACGGATTGAGGCTCTGCCGCGTATCAGGCATGCTGGCACATGCCGGGTGCGAGTACGAGGGCAAGGCCTACATCGAAACCATGGCCGATTTCACCAAGAAGCGCGGTATGTGTACCGTGCATGCCGAACTGGCCGAAGACCCCGATACAGATACCCCGGCCGACGATGTGGCCGAAGACCCCGATGCCACCCCCGATATTGATGGCCTGCCGCAGGATGATGCGGCGGAAGAAGTATAACCCCACCACCGCACAAGTGAAGTCGATTCTCCTCCTTCTTTTTCTGGCAGCGGCCAGCCTGGCACAGGCCTGGCAGCAGGTCAATGAAAACGCTCCCGAACCGGCGCGCGAATTCCGCGCAGCCTGGGTAGCAACAGTGTTCAATCTGGACTGGCCGAGCAAGGCCGGGCTACCAGCTGCCACGCAGAAAGCCGAGTTGCTCAACATCATCCAGCAGGCGGCGCGCCTGCGGCTCAACGCCATCATCCTCCAGGTGCGCCCGAATGGCGATGCCCTGTACCGTTCCGACCTGGAACCCTGGAGCGCCTGGCTGAGCGGTCCCGGTGTCAATCCCGGTTACGACCCCCTCGCCTTCGCCATTGAGGAGGCTCACCGCCGCGGCATTGAAATCCACGCCTGGTTCAACCCCTTCCGCGCCACCGTAAGCAGCCGCGAAGTAGGGCGCGGGCATATTTCCCGCCGCCAGCCCGGATGGTTGCTCAAGGCCGGCAGCACCACCATGCTCAACCCGGCGCGCCCGCAGGCCCGCGGACATGTCCTGCGCGTCATCCTGGATGTCGTGCGCCGCTATAATATCGACGGCGTGCATCTGGATGACTATTTCTACCCTTACCCGCCCCACCACAAGGTAGCCGACGGGCGGACCCCGGCGCAGCGCCGCGAAGCCATTGATACCTTTGTGCAGGAACTCTACCGCCAGGTCAAGCAAGTCAAGCCGCATGTGCGGGTGGGCATCAGCCCCTTCGGTATCTGGCAGCCCGGCTTCCCGGCTGAGGTGCAGGCCGGTATCAACGCCTACGAAGACCTGGCCTGCGATGCCCGCAAATGGCTGGCCAGAGGCTGGGTGGACTACCTTTCGCCCCAATTGTACTGGCGTTGTGAAGGCCCGCAGAGCTTCCCCGCCCTCATGCAATGGTGGAGCAGCATCAACCCCGCGCGCCCGGTGTGGCCGGGTATTGCCTCCGTACGCGTCGACAGCAAGGAAGACCCCGGCCGCAAGGCTTCTGAAATAGGGCGGCAGATTGGCTACTCACGCCAGCTGGCGCGCCAGAGCAGCGGCCAGCTTTTCTGGAGCTGGAAGTCGCTGGGTACTAACAGGGGAGGCATTCACAAGGTGCTGGCAGGCTGCTACAAATCGCTGGCACTGACGCCCGCCATGCCCTGGTGCGGCAGCAACCGGCCGGAACGCCCGGTCGTGCAGGCGCAGGATAGTGGTCAGGGCTGCACCCTCACCTGGCAGGGACAGGCCCGCAAGTGGGTCATTCAGGTGGGAAGCCGGGGGCGCTGGTTCACGCTGGATGTGCTGCCAGGGAACTGTACCCGGCTCACCCTGCCCCCCCGCGTGGCCAACACGCTTGACCGCATTGCCGTGCGCCCGGTCTCTCCCACAGGGGTGAGCGGCACACCGGGAGTACTGGCCCGATAGCCCCTACGGCTAAAAAAAGGCGAGATTCTGAGAATTTAGGGTTGAACTGTACTCCGGGGCTGGTATAATATCAAGCGTTATGAGTACCGACGCAACCAAAGTAGAGCTTCCCAGCTCTGTGAAACGCTATGCCCTGTACCTGATGGTCATGGCTGGTCTTGGTGGTCTTCTCTACGGTATCGACGTTGGCGTTATCGCTGCTGCTCTGCCGTACATTGAAAAGACCTCTTCCTACACCCCGCAGCAGCTCGCCATCGTCGTGGCCGCCGTGCTGTTCGGTTCCGTTCTTTCCTCCCTGTTCGCCGGCATGCTGGCCGAATGGCTGGGCCGCAAGAAGGTCATCATCATCTCCGCCCTGCTCTTCACGCTGAGCATTCCGGTCATCTGCTTCTCCAATGGCGTGTTCGAGATGCTGATGGGTGGCCGTATCCTGCAGGGTGCAAGCGCAGGTCTCGTAGGTGTGGTAGTTCCCATGTACCTGGCTGAATGTCTGGATGCCAATTCCCGTGGTAAGGGTACCGGCATGTTCCAGTTCATGCTCACCGTCGGTCTCGTGTTTGCCGCCGTCATCGGCCTGGTGACCACCATGCTGGTAGGTGCAGCCGATGACCCCACCGTGACGGCCGAAAGCAAGGTGGCCGCCTGGCAGGTTATCTTCTGGTGTTCCTCCATCCCCGGTCTCATCCTCTTCTTCGGTGCGTTCAAGCTGAAGGAATCCCCCCGCTGGCTGTACCGCCGCGGTCAGCGCGAACTGGCTCTCTGCTCCCTGGCCTCCAACAACGGTGATGCCGCCGCCAAGGAGATTCTGGACGAAATGATTGCCTCCGATGCCGCCGAAGAAGCCGCCAAGGCTGATTTGGCTGCCGCTGCCAAGGGCGATTCCCTGCTGCAGCGCAAGTATGTGATTCCCTTCATCCTGGCCGTCGTGGTGCTGGCCTGCACGCAGGCCACCGGTATCAACTCCGTACTCAACTACTCCGTCAAGATTTTCCAGCAGGCCGGCCTGCAGGGCGAAGTAGCCAACTGGGCTGACCTGGCCATCAAGATTACCAATATGGTCATGACCATGGTGGCTGTCACCCTGGTGGACAAGAAGGGCCGCACCTTCCTGCTCAAGATGGGTACGCTGGGCATCATCGCCGGTCTGGCTGGTGTCGGCACCATGTTCCTGACGGTGGAAAACGAACGTGTTGACGTGACTGCCCAGGTGGCCGCCCAGGTTCAGGACAACGCGCTGAACATCGCCGCTGCCGATGTCGTGAAGACCGCCATCACCCCTGAGGTTTTGGCTGCCCACCCCGAATTCATGCAGGGTGAATCCGTTGCCCCCGGCATGCAGCTCATCGTGACCTACACGCAGGGTCAGGACAGCATGCAGGATGTAGCCGAAGTGCGCGCCGATGCCGCCAGCGAAGGAACGACCATCTCCATTGCCAAGAGTACGGCTCTGGCTCCCACCTTCATGGATGATATCTGCTTCTGGTCCACACCGCTGCCCGAAGGCGCCGTGAAGGAAGTGACCATCACCAAGGCTGAAATCGGTATGAAGCCCGACACTGTGACCGGGTGGCTCGTGGCTGGTTTCTTCGTGGTGTTCATCGCCTTCTACGCTGCTGGTCCCGGCGTGTGCGTGTGGCTGGCTCTCTCCGAGCTGATGCCCACCCGCATCCGCGCCAACGGCATGGCCATCGCCCTGCTCATCAACCAGGGTGTCTCCACCACCATCGCCGGTACTTTCCTGCCCTGGGTGGGTTCCTCCGGCTACTCCACGGTCTTCTTCTGGCTGGCTGGCTTCACGGTCATCTACTTCATCACCGCTGCCTTCTTCATGCCTGAGACCAAGGGTCGCACCCTTGAGGAAATCGAGCAGTACTTCAAGACGGGCAAGATGCCTGAAAAGAACTGATCGACCGTTCATCCGGATTCTTTGCTCCGCCTCCCCCGGCACGCCAACGGGGGAGGCGATTTTTTATCCGCCGTTCTGCGCCAGGGGCGGACACGATGAAAGCCGCTCATGGGCTCATGAGCGGCTCAAGACGGACGGAAGCATAACAACACACTCCGCACCTGGCGTTCTACTTCTACAACGCCCTCAATAATGCAGGAGAAACAGGCGGACCGCCTGGCTGGAGATATCAGGCCTCCGGCTTCTGGTGCTTCTTACGGGGACGCCCGCCGCGGCTCTCCGGCTTGGGGAACATGGTCTGGCGGGTCAGCACATCGGAAGACATGGGAGGCACAAGGGAACCACCCTGCTCGCGCAGCTGGCGGGAGAAGAGGCGCATGGCCGCCAGCAGCACCGTATTGCGGGTGCGCTTGTAATGACCGGCAGTGCTGTCAATCATCTGCAGCAAATCCTCAGGGCAACGGAAGGTAACGATTCTACTCATAAGCAAATAAGGAAAAAAAGATCTCAATGGTGGTGGCCGCACTGGCATTCACCGTGTCCGCCGCAATCGCAATCGGGCTTGCCACAGCAGCACTCATGCTCCTCTTCAGGAACATAGTCGGCATCTTCAATCTCCGGGGGCAAGGGTATGTCATCCTCCGGGTGGTAGGGCGGTTCCAGGCGTGCCGCCAGCGTGGGCGTGGCCGCCACTTCTGCCGCAAAGCGGCCATGCAGGTTGCGGGTACGCAGGTTGGCACCTGCAGCCAGCAGCTGGTCCACAATACCCTCATAACCATAGTAAGCGGCCAGGTGCAGCGGAGGCTGACCATAAGCATTGCGGGCATTCACATCTGCCCCGGCAGCCAGCAGCAGGGAAATCAGGGCGGCATCGGGCTCCACCCCCACAGAGGCCAGGTCGGGCGCTAAATCCACCTCATCCTGCAGCAGCAGGGTGGCCGCACGGCTGAGCGTTTCCAGGTCTTCCCCCTTCATGAGGGCATCCAGGAATTCCTGCACAGGTTCATCATAATCATCCGGGTCGAGGTCAGCCGCCATCTCGCGCAAGTCCTCAGGCATCACGCGGGGCTTCTCATCCTCCTCCAGAGTCACGCTGTTCCATTGCAGATCGCTCATGCACCTACTATACCGCAAACGCGGCTCCGTTTCCAGCATCATGTCACAATTAACGCCCACAAGCCAGTTTTGACTTTACTAAACCCCGCAAAAGTGTAGCATAGAAGCATGGCAAAACGCAGCATCAGAAAAACAGCAGGTTCCGGCAGAAAATCCACCTCCGGCAAGGGTGGGTGGGTGACCGCCCTGCTCCTGATTGCCCTTGGCGGCGGGGGATACTACGGTTACGGCCTCTACCAGCAGAAGGAAAATGAACGCAGGGCAGAAGAAGAAGCCCGCCGCGCCCGCATCGCCGCCGACAAGCGCCTCGCAGAGGAAATGGCGCGCCTGGCCGCTGAAAAGGCCGAACAGGAACGCCTGGCGGCCGAGCAGGCCGAGCGCAACCGCCTGGCTGCAGAAGAAGAAGCCCGCCGCCGGGCGGCCGAAGAAGAAGCCGAACGCCGCCGCCGCTTGCGCGAATCGCTCAACAACAGAAAGAAGACCGACACCGGGTCTGACGAGCCGGATGAAGAGCCGGAAACGCCGCAGGGGCCGACGATGTACGACGAGCAGCTGCCCATGCATGGTGCCGACGCCAACAGCATCAGCACCCGCAAACAGTTTGACACCATGGTGGACAATCTGCTCGAAAAACGCGATTTCGATGCCTTCGAGCAAGCCATGTCGGCAAAAATTAAAGAGGGCATCCAGGCCTATACCGGCAATGGCAAGCTCAACTACGGCCAGTACAAGAACAACCGCAACCTGATGCAGGCGGTGGATCTCTGCCTGCTCATCCAGATGGCCGGACAGAAGGAAATGGATGCCCTGGCCGCCATTGAGGGAGACGACAATGATAATAATGGCGTTGATTTCCTGCGCTGGGCGCTGCGGGACAAAACCCGCCCGCTGCATCTTTTCCTGCAGAGCTACCTTGCCCAGGAGGGACAGGATGAGAACATGGCCCACTCCCTGAACCTTTTCTACCAGATATGGAAGGAAACGGAGGAAAAAAGCCGCCCCGGATACCTCAACCTCATGGTAGCAGGAGCGCTGATGAGCCCGCAAGTATGCGAAAACAAAGGGATGTACCGCGACCCGGATGCCATGGCACTGAGCGTGCCGGAAGTCTGCGCCTATCTCCGGGAAATGGACGGCAAGCGCAAACTCGTGACCGACATCAAGAAGCTGAGCGTCTCCCAGCTCATCCATGTAGTCAACGTGCGCCTGCCCCAGTCGGAATTTGACTGGGCCTGCGAAAACACCTCCTATTCCCAGGCCAACTGGGGTGACGCCCTCGGCTCGATTGAATACCTGATGGACCGAGCCACCAAGGGGAAAGACCCCTACGAAAACTACTCTTTCGAGGAAATCCGCAAAGAAGGCGGCATCTGCATGGACCAGGCCTACTTCGCCTGCAATACGGGCAAATGCCGCGGAGTCCCCACCGTCTACGTCTCCGGCGACGGCGACCGCGGCCCCCATGCCTGGATGCTGAACCTGGTCGATGCCAACTCCTGGGTTCAGACCAACTCCACCGGCTACAACAGCGGGCGTTTCACCAACCCCTGCTCCGGCCGTCAGCAGCACGCCGCCACCCTGCTGAACAAGGACTCCAAGACCACGGATACCAAACTCATTCCAGCGACCGATGCCATGATTCTGGCGGATTACCTGACACGCATCGGCTGCTCCGCAGAAGCCCACGCCGCCGCCCGCTATGTCACCGGGGCCTTCCCCAATGAAACTGTCTCCTGGGCGCATTTCATCAAGGTGCTGGGGCACGACGAGAAGAACCTGCCCCCGGTATCGGTCTGGCGCAAAATTGACAGCGACCTCATCCGCCTGAGCAAAAAGAACTCCGAGCTGCTCGACATTGCCGCCGAGGTGGAAGATAAATACCTGTTGAGCGGCAAGAATGCCGCCAGCAAACAGATGGCCATGCGCCGCTCGATGTCGCAACTGGAAAAACGCGGCGGCGATGACCGCGCCGACCTGGTGCTGAGCGCAGTAGAACGCCAGGCCGTCACCTACAAGGAAGCCGGCAACCTGACCGGGCTGGCACTGCTCTACCGCAAGCAGCTCAAGAAATACAGCAAGCGCGGTGATATTTTCGGCGACCTGCTCGAACAGTACATGCAGATTCTGGGAGACGATGCCTCCCCCCGCGCATGGACCACCCTGGCCAAGGATGCCGAAAAGCTCTTTGAAAAGCATGTGCAGACCAACGGCAGCGATTTCTTCAAACTCAAGAAAGAGGTTCAAATTCAGCAATTCATCGCCTCGGCCTGGGCCAAGGCCGGCAACGAACGCAAGGCCAAGAAGCTCCTCGAAATGGCCGAAGAGCGCCTGCAAGAAGGCGTGGAGAATCACTCCAGCGGGGAGGACGAGGACGATTAAAAAGCCACCCCCGCCGCGTCTCCCGGCAGAAAAGCACCCCCGGCTGCCAGCAGGCATCCGGGGGTGCTTGTTTCATCAGCCCTTGCGGGGCTTAGTACTTGTAGTCCACATAGAACTGGAACTGTCCATCATCATTCGCGCAGTTCTCGCTCTTGAACGGAATGGCGTAGTCCACAGCCAGCGGGCCCATGGGCAGGTTGATGCGGAGACCGATACCGTAGTCTGCCGCCAGTTCATTGGGAGCAAAGTCAAAGCTGTCCTCATGCACAAAGCCCAGGTCCACGAACATGGCAAAGCGAACCGATTCCACAACAGGCAGCGTCACTTCGAACTGCACATAGGCAGAGGACTTACCACCCATGGTTTCGTCGCCGGACAGCGCTTCATCAATCATGCCCACATCGCGATAGCGGAAACCACGCAAATTGGCAGGCCCGCCGAGGTAGCAGCGCTCAAAGATGGGCACTTCATCCCCGGAGATGCCATTCACCGTCTCGATACCAAAATTGACGCTGAAGATGGAATCCCAGAACGAATTGTAGTAGTACGAACCGCTCACACCGGCGCTGTATGTCTGTGCCGTGCTGCCGGGACCGCTGTAACCCAGGTGGGTTTCCAGATGCCCGCCTTTGCGGGGCGTGACCATGGAATCGCGGGAATCGTATTCGTAGCTCAGGCGGAAGTGGCTGCGGGTGTATTCCCCATCCTGCTCGCGGAACCAGATGGGGGAGTAGCGGAAGGTATCAATACCATACTTCTCCAGGCGGTACTCGAACTTCACGGAGGTGAGGTCAGAGACAGCCTTACGCAGGGAAACAGACCAGCCGTAGTTCTCCTGCTCGTAGTAATCGCTCATGTAGGAGGAGTTGGAGAAGTACAACTCATTACCCAGAGCCAGCTTGCGATCCAGGAACCAGGGTTCGAGCAGGTAGATGGAAGCACTGGTGTATTCCGTACCCAGCTTGCCGCTCACCGTCAGGCGCTGACCACCGCCCACAAAGGTACCGCCGTTCACGAACCCGCGGATATCGAAGTTCGACTGCGTCACCGTCGTGTACAGGTACACGTTTTCCACCGTGGAGAAGGCCACACCCAGTGTCAGGCTGCCGGTCATCTTCTCGTGAACATTCACGTTGATGTCGCGGTAGCCGCTGGTGGAGGACAAGCCCTGCGACACCTCCACCTGGTCGAAGTAGTTGAGGTTGTCGAGGCGCTTCTTGGCGGTCTCCAGGTCCACCGAGTTGAGGTTTTCACCCGGCTTGAGTGGCAGTTCGCGCAGAATGACATGCTGGCGGGTCTTGGTGTTGCCGCGCACGTTGATGCGCCCCACCTTGTAGCAATCGCCCTCCGTCACATCGTAGCGGATATCAATCAGGCGCGTACCATCGGGGGCTTCCCCGGCCTCGGTGATGTCAGGACGCACATCGGCATCGGCATAGCCCTTGGCTCCGTAATAGCGGCGAATCATCGTCACGTCATCCGACACCTTCTGCAGGGAGTAGATATCTCCATTGAGCATGCTCAGACCCGGCTCCAGTTCCTCCTGGGTATAGGCCTTAATCGGGCCGAAGCTCACGTTCCGCACCATGTAGCGGGGGCCTTCCTCCACCGTGACCTTGAGGTGGAGTCTCTGGCGGCCTTCGGCATTATCACTTGCAAGGTATTCCACATTGGCCAGGCGGGCACGCAGATAACCATAGTTGCGGTAATGTTTCACCACAGCTTCCAGATCATCTTCCACCTGTTCGCGGTCGACACGGCCAGACTTGGTAAACCAGGTGAACATCCCGCGCTCCTTGGTCTGCATGAGCTGGCGCAGCTGTTCATCATCAAAGGTCGTATTACCCTCGAACTCGATGGTGTTGATGCTTACCTCGCGGCCTTCGGTAATCTCAAACATCACATCCTTGTACGAGTTATTCTCGGTGGCAACAGCCTTCCAGCTCACCTGGGTATCCGGGTAACCGGCCTCCTGATAGGCCTTGATGATGTTGGCACGGGCAGCGGCCAGAGTGGTATCACTCAATACCGCACCCGGCTGCAATTTGCAGGTCTCGCGCAGGTCTTCATCGTCAAACTCTTCATTGCCGGTAAAGCCCACACCGGCCAGCACGCTGCTCGCGCGCACATGGAAAATAACCTTGACGGCATTCTTCTGCGGCTCCACCGAAACCGTGGCATCGGGGTCCACCAGGCTGCGCTCAATGAGACGCTCCAGGTCGGCATTAACGCGCACCGAAGCATATTCCCCCCCGGCGCGGGTCTGAATCACGTCCAGCAGGCGGCGGTCAGGCAGGATCCTTTCCCCTGTGTAGCGGAACTCCACGCCGGAAACGCGCTTACCATCAAAGGCAGCATCGTTCTGGAACAGGCCGGTGGCTGGCCCCAGTTCGCGCACCACCTCTGATTCATCCAGCAAACGGGTATCAGAGGCAGTCGAAACCAGCTTGGTCTCTACCGTCTTGAGTGCTTCTTCCGCAGACTGCTCACCGGCGGCCTTTCTGGCGGCTGCACCGGACTCAAAATCATCGCCCTGCTGTTTGGCAGCAGAAGTCGCATCCTCCTTGGCAGCCTGCTGGTCCATCATCATTGCATCCAGGAAGGGGTCTCCTGTTGATTCCTGACCAAATGCCGGGGCTGCCATTGTCAATGCCAGCGCCGTAAGCGCGGCACTCCAGTGCATTTTGGGCTTGTTCATGGTAGCCATCCTATACTCCACCTCCTGCTTCGTCAAGAATTTATTAGAGCATCACAAATAATAGCGCGCGCGTTGCGCGCACTTTTTGAAAGCAGACACCCAATTTTGGCTTGCCTTTCACCTGAAATGCGGTATGCTTGTCGGAGCGGGGCGGTACTATACCCCCGCGTGTAGCATTATGGCCAGCGATAACCTTCAGGAACTCGAGACAAATTTCATGTGCGACCCGGATGCAGACGGCGGTTTCGTCTACACCACCGTGGAAGCCGCCATCAACTGGATGCACAAGTATTCCATGTGGCCCATGCCCATGGGTACTTCCTGCTGCGCCATCGAATACATGGCCGCCTCCTGCTCCCGCTATGACATTTCCCGCTTTGGTGCAGAAGTGAACCGCTACGCCCCGCGCCAGGCCGACTTCATGTTCATCTGCGGCACCATCACCTACAAGATGGCTGCCCTGGTACGCCGCATCTGGGACCAGATGCCCGCTCCCAAGTGGTGCATTGCCTGCGGCGCCTGCGCCTGCACCGGCGGCATGTTCCGCAGCTACTCCGTGCTGCAGGGTGTGGACAAGATTGTACCGGTGGACGTGTACATCTCCGGCTGTCCTCCCCGCCCCGAAGCCCTGCTGCAAGGCCTCATCACGCTCCAGGACAAGATTATGGCGACGGATCACCCGCTCAAGGGCTTCTTCAAGGAACACGACCTGCGCCAGGCTCAGAATGCCCACACCATCCCCGCCGGCATCATCACCCAGGACTAACCGCACCTTCCCTTTCCCACAACCATGTCCGACAACACACTTTCCGTTCTCCAGAAAGCCGCAGCAGACAAAATCTGCGCGCGTTTTCCGCAGGTTACCGCCAAGGAATTCCGCGGAGACATCACGCTGTCCATCGCCCCGGAGATTCTGGAGCAGGCCATGCGTTACGCCAAGGACTCCTGCGGCTTCGACATGCTGGTGTGCGTCTCCTCCGTTGACCATCTGGGCGAGGAGCCGCGTTTCGAGGTCAACTACACCATCACCCAGGCAGAGACAGGGGCCAACCTGCTGGTACGCACCCCGGTGAGCGAGGCCGAGAACGCCGTACCGAGCATGGTGCCGGTGTGGCGCGCCGCCAACTGGCTGGAACGCGAACAGTATGACCTGATGGGTATCGAGTTCACCGGGCATCCCGATCTGCGCCGCATCATGATGTGGGAGGGCTATCCCTACCACCCGCTGCGTAAGGACTTCCCCGTTGCTGGTAAGGATTTTGAACAGGCCGGTGTGGCCTTTACCCAGAAAGCCCCCACGGGTGGCGCGCCGTTCATCACGACGCCGGGTGTCAAGACCGCCGGCGAACGCGAACCGCGCTCCCGCGGCTGATAACCGCCCCATGCGGAATCTCCACAGCATCATTCTCTGTCTGGCTGCAGCCCTGCCCCTCCTGGTGGCAAGCTGCAGCCATTCTGACCCCCGTACCCAGGCTCTCATCGACCTGCGGGATGATGTGGAAGACCACATCGAGAACCTTCAGCCGGGAGACTGGATTGTCATCGGCCCCACCGAAGGCATAAGGCAGGCCGTCAAACTGCCCGAAGCGGACAGCGTCTCCGTGCTGGCCAGCAATGTCGGCACCCTGCGCGAAACGCTCGACCTCATGGAAAGCGAGGAACGCCTCAGCGCCAGAATCTGGGTCTGCCGAGAACTCGAAAGCCCAGCCAACCGCCGCAAGCCCGGCAACGCCCGCCTCCGCAGCCACCTCCGGGAACTCCTCAGCGGCCGCCCCCACTTCTCTGTCGAAGAACGCGTCATTGCCATGCAGCTGGGTATGCTTCAGCCGCCGCGGCGCGTCCTCTTCGTCCACACCGACACCACGCTGCCCCACAGCACCATCGGGCTGGAACTGGATTACGCCGGCCGCACCGCCGTACCCGTCAAGCCCCAGCCCCAGAACACCCCCTACCGCCATGCCGAACTTAAGCCCTGACCAGGACCCCGTTGCACGCGCCCAAGCCTGGGTGGGAGATGCCGTGCTTGCCCTCTATGTGCGCGAGTGGATTCTCTCATTCAAGGGAGAAATTGACGGCGCTCTCTTTATTGAGTTTACCAGCAACAACTTCCTGCGCCTCACCGGCAACGCCACCGGAGTCGAAGCCCAGATCGGCCGCATCTATAAAGCCGAGGGGCTGGCCGCCGCCAATGCCTGGATTGAGGAAAACCTGCGCCCCCGCATGGAGCAGCGCCTGCACAAACTGCGCTCCATTCACCCCCACCACCGCAAATAACCCTGCCATGAAACTCGTCAGCTGGAATGTGAACGGTATCCGCGCCACCCTGGGCAAAGGGCTGGCGGAGCAAATGGACACCCTGCAGCCCGACATCCTCTGCCTGCAGGAAGTCAAGGCCCGCCCGGAACAAGTATGCGACCTCTGGCTGGCCTCCTGGCCATACAGCCTGTGGAACCCGGCGCAGAAACCCGGTTATTCCGGTGTGCTGATTCTGTCCCGCGTAGAACCGCTTTCCACCAGCACCGGCATCGGCTGCCCGGAACACGACAACGAAGGCCGCGTAGCTACCATGGAGTTCAAAGATTTCTACCTGGTGAACTGCTACACCCCGAACTCCCAGAACGAACTAGCCCGCCTGCCGTACCGCCAGGAATGGGATGCCGCTTTCCGCGCCTATGTCAGCGGCCTGGCAGAAAAGAAACCTGTCATCTTCTGCGGCGACCTCAACGTAGCGCATGAGGAAATCGACCTGGCCCGCCCGGCCGCCAACCACTTCTCCGCCGGGTTCTCGGACGAAGAGCGCGCCGGTTTCACCAGCCTGCTGCAGGCCGGCTTTGCCGATACTTTCCGCAGCCTGCACCCGGATACCCGCGACGCCTACTCCTGGTGGAGCTTCCGCGGGGGCGCCCGCGCCCGGAACGTGGGCTGGCGCATCGACTACTTCTGCGTCTCGAACCCACTGCTGCCCCGCATACAGAGCGCCGACATCCACCCCGGCATCACTGGTTCCGACCACTGCCCCGTCTCCATCACCTTGAACTGATACTGAATTATGAAACCCCTTACCAAACTGGGAGAAAAAGCACTTGAAAACGGCTCCGTCTGGGAACTCTGGGAACGCGATGGCGTACTCACCCTGCAGCTCGACGGCATGCCCTGCGCCAATTCCTTCACCTACGGCAGCGAAGTCGCCATGGCCGAGCTGGCTACCTCGCCCATCACCCGCGCCGGGCAGCCCTGCATCATGATTGCCGGACTGGGACTGGGCTACGGCCTGGCCAAGGCCATGGAGTGTCTGCCCAAGGAAAAAGCCCGCTTCATCGTAGCCGAACCCGTGCCGGAAATCGTGAAGTGGAACCGCGAATACAGCGAAAACAAAGCCCTCTTCGAGGACAAGCGCGTCAGCACCGAGCCGGCCAGCGCCGCCGAGCTGTGCCGCAAGCGCACCGGCTCACTCCATGCCATCCTCCTCCGCAGCGCCCACACCCGCTGCGAAATGAGTCTCGGCGATGCCCAGGCCTACTTCAATGCCCTCAAGGGCGGCAGCCTGCTGGCCATCTGCCTGTCTAAGGCCGACAAGCGCCTGGAAGCCACCCTGCGCCGCGCCGGCTTCGAAGTCAGCACCACTCTGGTACCTGCCTCCTCCAAGGGCAAGCAGCTGCGCCTGCATACCCTGGTACTGGCCCGCCGTGGCCGCTTTGTCCCCTTCGCTGAACGCTGATACCGGCACCAGCCATGCTCACCCCCTTCTTCACCCGGCGCACGCCCACTCTGGAAGAGATTGAAGCCCAGCGCATCAGTCGCACCAGGGGCATCCGCGGCATGCTCAAGGTGGCGGGCATCATCGTCCTTGTGCTGGTGGCCTTCCTGGCCTCCATGCTGCTTCTCACCCCGCTCATGGAGCTACACACGCTGGAACAGGAACGCGAGCAGGCCCAGCACCAGCTGCGCCGCGCCAAAGCCGCAGAAGCCGAAGCCTACAACCGCTTCCTCTGGATGTCGGACCCCGAATACTTTGAGCAAATGGCCCGCGACCGCGCCAACCAGGCCAAGAGCGGCGAACACATCATCCGCCGTCCCACGGCCGAAGAACGCCAGAAAATGGAACAGGAAGCCCGCAGCAAGCGCCAGCCCCGCACCCCGCGCCGCCGCGACTGACACCACCCTTACCCCCCTCATTTTTTCACCATGACCACCTGCCAGGCCCCCGCCAAAATCAACCTTTCCCTGCGCGTCCAGAACAAAGTGCGTGAAGACGGCTACCACAATGTGGATATCCTGATGGCACCGCTCGACCTCTGCGACACCCTGGAATTCCACAACTCGCGCACCACCACCCTGCTCTGCGACACCCCCGGCGTGCCGACCGATGAAAGCAACCTGGTGTTCAAGGCCATCCGTGAATTTGAAAAAGCCTACGGACGCAAGGCCAAGCAGCGCATCACCCTGACCAAGCGTATTCCCCACGGCGCAGGGCTGGGCGGCGGCAGCAGCGATGCCGCCATCACCCTGCAGGCCGTCAACAGCATCCTGGGCACCAACTACGACCTGGCCGAACTGAGCGCCATGGCCGCTGCCCTGGGCAGCGATGTTCCCTATTTCCTGACCCCCACCATCTGCCGTTGCCAGGGGCGGGGCGAAATCGTCACCCCGGTTCCCGAACTGGCCGGCTGGAGCAGCCCCATCGTCCTGCTCAAACCCGCCTTCGGCGTCAGCACCCCCACGGCTTACAAGGCCCTGACATGCAGCCGCCGCCTCAAAGGCATTTCCTATAGCCCGCAGAAAGTGGACGGCATCACCCTGACCAACGACCTGGAGCGCCCGGTCTTTGCCAAGTTCCCGGTTCTGGCGCGCATGAAGCACTGGCTGCTGGAGCAGCCCGGCACCCGCGCCGCCCTCATGAGCGGCAGCGGTTCCACCATGTTTGCCCTCACCGAAACCCCGGAACAGGCCCGCGCCATTGCCACCCGCGCCCTGCAGGAACTCGACCCCAGCCTCTTCACCTACTGCGGCACCGTCAACCCCCAGCCCAGCGCCGAATGAGCTACCCGGCCACCGCTGCAGACCCGGTAAACCACCGCCTCCTCTGCGTGGCAGAAGATGCCGTGCAGGGATTCCACCGCTTCCCTTTCCGCACCATTGCCGGACGCTGCGGCCTGGAGGAAGCCGAAGTCATCGGCCGTCTGAAAGCCATGCTCGCCGCCGGTACCATCCGCCGCGTGCGCCAGACTCTCCTTTCCACCAGCCTGGCAGAGGGCGCGCTCATCGCCTGGGACGTACCGGAGACCAACCTTGAAAGCGCCTATGACTGGCTCTGCGCCCATGACCCTTTCACCGGGCATGTCGTCATCCGCGAATGCAGTGACCCCGCCGCTCCGGGCGCGGACTACCGCCTGTGGACCACGCTCAAAGTACCCAGCGGTTACGGCAGCATCGAAGCACACAACGAGCGGCTCATGCGCCATATCGGCGCGCGCGACTGGGTGGCGCTGCCCGTGGTGGGCATGTTTGCCCTGGGCGTGGGCCACGCCCGCCGCGCCGGGTTGAAACCTGGCGATAAAATGCCCACGCCTCCCACCATGCAGCGCCCCTGCACCCCGCAGCTCAGCGAGCAAGAATGGAGCATACTCCTCAGCCTCAAGGAAAGCCTGCAACCGGACGAATTCATCCCCTGCCCCTGGGAGCAGCGCGCCGCCGCCCTCGGCATGAACACAGAGGAATACTGCCGCATTGCCGCCGGGCTCGACGCTAAAAAAGTCATCGGCCGCTTCGCCACCTTCCTCGACCACCAGCGCGGCGGCAGCAGCCGCAGCACCGGCACCGGGGCCGCCGGACTCTTCCATTGGAGTGTCCCTGCCGGCATGGAGGAACGCGCCGGTGCCGAATGCGGCCGCCACATCTGCATGACCCACTGCTACTGGCGCAGTGGCGGCCGGAAATTCGGCAACGCGCAGATTATGGGAGTGGTGCATGCTGCCACGCGGGAAGAAGTACTGGCGCACAAAGCCGCCATCGATGCTCACCTGGCCTCCTGCGGCATCCCGGTTCTCCACACGGCTGTTTTCTGGAGCCTCAAGGCAGAAATCCGCCCCAGCGAAATCTCCCCCCTGCGCTACCGCGAGTGGCTGCAGCAGCAGTAAACAACACGCGCCGGGAGGAACAAAGTCCTGCCCGGCGCGGGGAAAAGTCATGAAGGCGCCGCTTAAATCTGGGCCAGCGCCTGCTTGAGGTCATCGATGATGTCCTCTGCATCCTCGATACCCACGGAGAAGCGGATGAGGTCGGGCTTCACACCGGCCTCAATGAGCTGCTGGTCGGTGAGCTGGCGGTGCGTGTGGCTGGCGGGGTGCAGCACACAGGTGCGGGCATCAGCCACATGCGTCACAATGGAACAGAGTTTCAGGCTGTCCATGAACTTGATGGCGCGTTCGCGGCCGCCCTTGATGCCGAAGGTCACCACACCACAGGTACGGCCACCGTCAAACTGCTTCTGAGCCAGCTCGTAGTAGGGGTTGTCCGGCAATCCGGCGTAGTTAATCCAGGCCACATCCTCCTGGGTGGAAAGGAACTCGGCCACCTTCTGGGCGTTCTCACAATGGCGCGGCATACGCAGGTGCAGCGTTTCCAGACCCAGGTTGAGCAGGAACGCATTCATGGGCGAGGGAATGGAACCCAGGTCGCGCATGAGCTGCACGGTGCATTTCGTGATGTAGGCACCGGCACCGAATGCCTCGGTGTACACCAGGCCGTGGTAGGAATCATCGGGCTGGGTAAGACCGGGGAACTTGTCGGCATGAGCCGCCCAGTCAAACTTGCCGCTGTCCACCACCACACCGCCTACCTGGGTGGCGTGGCCATCCATGTACTTGGTGGTGGAGTGCATCACTATATCAGCCCCATGCTCGAACGGGCGGCAGTTCATGGGCGTGGCAAAGGTGTTATCCACAATCAGCGGCACACCGTTCTTGTGGGCAATGCGGGCCATCTTGGCAATATCCAGCACCTGCAGCGAGGGGTTGGAAATCGTCTCGCCGAACACGCACTTGGTGTTGGGGCGGAAGGCTTTCTGGATTTCCTCCTCCGGGGCATCCTGGTCCACAAAGGTGCAGTCAATGCCGAACTTCTTGAAGGTGACGGCAAAGAGATTGAAAGTACCGCCGTAGAGAGCGCTGGTGCAGATGAAATGATCGCCGGCTTCACAGATGTTGAACACCGAATAGAACGAGGCCGCCTGGCCGGAGGACGTCAGGATGGCTGCCACGCCACCTTCCAGCTCGGCAATTTTCTTGGCCACGCATTCGTTGGTGGGATTCTGCAGGCGTGTATAGAAGAAACCAGCTTCCTCCAGGTCAAACAGGCGTGCCATCTGATCGCTTGTCTCGTACTTGAAAGTGGTAGACTGGTAAATGGGCAGCACACGGGGTTCTCCCTTGCGAGGCTGCCAGCCGCTCTGAACGCATATGGTGGATGTCTTCATAACTTGCCTGCTTTATAGCATATTCAATTCCCCGATACAAGTTTTCTGCGCCTTGCTGACAGAAATTCTACCATAACGGTATGCTAAAAAAACCTACTTCGTCGTTTAATCCTCTTCAGAATTACTTTTTAGGGTTGACTCGTGAGGGTGTACAGGGTAGAGTATCAGCGTGGCAATGAAAACCAGAACCTTTTTCAGAACATTAGCACTCGCGCTGGCAGCACCGCTTTGCCTGGCTTCCCTGCACGCCCAGGATGAAGCCCCCGCCAAAGCCTCGAAGAAAGCCAGCTCCAGCAAGACCGAAAAGGCCGCCGCCGAGGATGATAACTACATCTCCTCCAGCATTCCCGGCTGGAGCAACCCGGAAGCGGCACAGCGCTCGCTGTACAGCGCCATTACGCGCGGCCTGAAAGGCACCGACCCGGAGCAGGTCATGAAGTTTGTCGAGAGTCCGAAGAACCGGCTCATGATTGCCCAGTACATGCTGGCTCAGTACGACAAGATGACCCCGCCGGACATGGCTGAGCAGAGCCGTAAGAAAGTGGTGGATGCGCTGGCCAAGCTGCCCGTCGAAATTGAGGAAGACAACGCCAAGCTCCGCACGCTCAAAGGCAAGGAACGCACCGCCTTCATGGCCGCTATCAAGGCCAAGAAGGAACTCCTCAAGAAGATGGAGGGCGAACTCAAGAACATGCCCTGGAGTCTCAAGGAACTGGCCGCCCACCGCGATGGCCGCGTCGTCCTCAAACAGGTCACCGGCAACCTGGAGTGGATGGAGAATATCTGCTTCTCCGGCCCCTGCGTAGCCCCTGGCCGCGCCCTGCATATCATTGCCAACATTGCCAAGAAACACCCCGATGTATACAAGGACAAGGTAGTGCGCGACATCGCCACCGCCGTCGGTATCGAATGGGCCCGCTACAACTGGGACTTCGAAAAGGCCATGATTCGTGCCGACTACTACATTGAAAAGTGGAAGGAAGGCCGCCTCAACGTCCTCTTCGATACGCTGCCGATGTACCTGCGCCGTATCGTCTGCGGCTGCAAGGGCGACAACATTGCCGGCGACCGCGTCAGTCTTGAATGGGCATTGGACAACGTCCACGTATCTGCCGAACGCTACATGGGTGCCCCGCACCGCAATGGCTACCGCCTGTACAACCTCTTTGGTGAAAGCATCCACGGCAGCCATTACTACAGCCCGTGGGACCACGTCTATGGAGGCAACTTCTTCACCCGTTCGCTCTACGTTGGTTGCGTGTGCGGCGGCATTTCCCACTTCGGTGCCTTCTCTGCACTTGCCAACGGTGTGCCGGCCATGACCTGCGGCGAACCCGGCCACTGTGCCTATGTACTCTGGAACAATGGCGTGTGGATGCCTGGCAACACCGTGAGCTGGGAACGCGGCCTGCATTGGCAGCCTGTCCTCAACATGTGGGGGGCTTTCTCCTCGCTTCACCTGGGGTCTGAACTCTACACGAAGCTCGACCCGGACACCCACGCCTCCAATGTGTACCGCGTGCTGGCACACCACGCTTCCATCACCAAGAAAGACAAACAGGCCATCGCCTACTTCAAGGATGCCGTCAGCGCCCAGCCCATCAACATCGCCGTGTGGCAGGAATACAACAATTACCTCACCCAGCACAAGGGTGAGGACATGCAGCTGCTCAGCGATATGCAGGACAACCTGTGCTACAACGTAGCCCCCCGTTATCCGGAGGTTGTCTCCGAATTCCTGGGAGCCTGGGTGTACCCCAAGATGATGAATGCCAAAGTACCGGCCAAGGAACTCATGACCCGTTTCCATGTATTCTGGGACAATGTGGAGAAGATGGGACCGGAGCGCTGGCGTATTGAGAAGTTCGGACGCCGCCAGATTGAGCTTCTGGCCTACCAGCCCCCGCCTGATGGTAAGGAAATTCCGCCGCCTGACCCGGAGCGTGCCGTGCCCGTGTTCACCATGATGATGAACAACCTGGCATCCAAGGCTGACTACCTGCCCGTCATGGTAGGCTGGGGTGAGGAAATGGGCAAGGGGCTGGGAGGCAAGCACGCCACCACGCTCGCCACCTTGTGCAAGGATATCGCCAAGACAGGTGTCGGCGCCATGGGGGGCAGCGGCAATGCTAGCGCCACGGGTGCCATGATGCTCTCGGCCGCCAAATCCAAGGACATCGCCACTTTCCAGCGCCTGGGCGCCAATGCCGCCGACACCGCAGATACCGTCAACATGCCCGAATTCGAGGCATTACCCGGCAAGCTCCTCTCCGAGGAAGGTCTGCTCATCACCAGCTCGACCTGCAGCCATGACTCCCCCGTATCGCACTGGGGCGTGCTGCGTCTCTCCGGTGGCCGTTTCCACACAGACAAAGACAACGATGCCTGGGCTACCGTCATGCTGCCCAAGCCCAGCTATGTGAATGGCGTCATTATCGTCACCTCCGGCGGCAACCATCAACGCCTCAACAACATGATTGTGCAGGTATCTAACGATGGCCAGAGCTGGCAGAACGCCAGTAAGAACCTGGGTGAGTGTACCCAGCAGGTCATCAAGGTCGAGTTCCCGGAAATGGGTGCCCGTTTTGTACGCATCCTGCGTAAGGGCGGGCCGGACTTCTTCCACCTGTATGGTATCTACTGCTACGGCCGAGACGGCGCATAACCCTTGCTATACTTTTCAGAAATATGAAAAAGACACTTTTCATGATAATGTCGGCAGCATGTCTGCTGTCCCCCCTGCCCGGTTCCGCCGCTACGGTGTATGAGACCCAGCAAGCAGCTGCCGGAGCCGTTACAGAGGACGGCTATATGCTCGTAGTCTATGCCAAGGGCTGGGATCGCTTCAGCGAGCCATTCTGTAAAAAGGTGATTGCAGCCCCTGAAATACAGGAAGCCGCAGGCAAAGCCGCGTTGATTCTGGCACCTTTCTACCAGTACGCCTCTGCCGACGACAAGGTGGAGCAGGCCAAAGTCTGGGGTGACCTGAGAGAACCCAGCGCCACTTCCATGGAAACCTACCCCTGCATCCTCATGTACGACAAGAGCGGGCATCTGTACGGGCGCGTGCAGGGCACCAGCTTCCTCAACGGTACCATGGCCGAGGTAGCTGCCGAAGTAAAGGCAAAACTGGAAGCCAAGCACCAGCAGGAGGCCATCATGCTCAAGGCAGAAGCAGCAAGCGGCGTAGAACAAGCCAAGTTGATTGCGGAGGCCTGTGCCATCGAAGGCATTGAGCGCCCCGCAGGCTGGCGCGACATGGTTAAAAATGCCGATCCGGGAGACCAGTCCGGCATGGTACGGCGTCTGAACTTTGACTACTATGGCTTCTCACAGGCATACTGCGGCAGAAAGGAAGATGGCGGCAAGGAGCTGGGCACAGAAGGCACGATTAGCGCCATGCGCGAGCTGCTCAAGGACCCGGCCTATACGCCTGAACAGAAGCAGGCCATGCACGCTGTCATCATCGGCACATTACGCCGCAGTGGCGCATCTGCCGCCCAGCTCAAGGGTGCTGTACTGGAAATGAAGAAGCTGAATCCGAATTCCCACCTCGGCGTGACGGCTGATCATTACATCAAAATCTACGCTTCCGGAGACAGCAAGTAATATATTGCCGGAAATCAGCTCCGTTTTCCATACCCCGGTCCGCCATGGCCGGGGTATATGTTTATTTATCCAGAGCCACCGCCCGCAGGAACGCCGGACAGAAGCGACGCAACAGAAAGAAGATACTGGCACAGATAGCCAGAATCACCAGCGGCATATACAGGCACTGGGTCGGCGTGAAAGAACCGCCGTACGAACCAGTCCAGACCAGACGCAGCGCATGCAGCACAATATAGTGCGTCACATAAATGAAGAAAGAAGCCGGTGCCAGGGCCACCACGGCACGCGTGAAGCGCGGCAGGTATTGCTCACAGAGCGCCCCGATCCCCATGGTGCAGCTTACCCCCAGCAGCACCAGAGCGCTGCTCTGCACAGGGGGGTAGAAGCCAAAGCTGTACACCAGCGGCAGCAGCACAAGTGCTGCCAACACAGGCGCCCAGGCATAACTACGCACAAAGGCGGTGAAGCGTGCAAAATCGGCATAGCGGCGCACCCACAGTCCCAGCGCATAGAAGCCCAGCGCCAGAACACTCTCATACAGGCGGAAGGGCAGCCAGCCCACCTTCCACGATTTATGGCTCGCGGCGGTTTCGGCATCGCGGGCGCAAAGCACATCGCTGCCGGCAAAGCAGAACAGCACCAGCACCAGCAGCACCTTGCCCGGTAAGCGTTGCAGCAGCGGACTGAACAAGGCCAGAAGAATCAGCGTGCGCAGAAACCACAACGGCACATTGTCAAAGTCCCAGTAGCACCAATTGATGAGGCCCATTTCACGGGGAACAAGCTCCCACTTGAACCAGCTGAAGTCCCCGGCCAGCGTCTGCGGCCAATGCATCATGGGCTGCAACAGCAGGATAGAGGCCACCGCCGTCCAGAACACAAAGGGAACCAGCAGCGTCCGGACGCGCTTCCAGTCCAGCCATTGCCCGGCAGCCGCCTTGTGCGTAAAATACCCCGCCGCCAGGAAGAAGAAGAAAATCAGGCTGCGGTAGTTGAACAGGTCGATAATGTAGTTAAAGCTGCCGTAGGGGCGGTCCACATGGCGCAGCACCACGAAGAATGCCGTCCACACGCGGCAGAAATCAATCCATTGAATGCGTGCAGACGGCATAAGCGATTAGATGCTGAAGCGCGTTATGACTGGGAGTCCTCCTCGTCGTCCATGGCCTCCAACGCGCGGCGCATGCGGCGGGTCAGAAACGGACGCACCACCAGGCCATAGCCCAGGTAGCACACAAACACGAAGGCAGGCGCAATCCAGGGGAAGAAGATGAAGGCACAGATAACCACCACCGCCATGAGGATGGCCATAGCCGTGCCTCGCTTCTCAAAGTTCACATGCTTGAAGCTGGGGTAGATGACGCGGCTCATCATCAGGATAGCCACCACGGCCATCACCGCAGCCATCACATACTGCCACACCGGGGGAATGATAAGGTTGCGGTTGGAGGTCACATCAATGACCAGGTACATGGTACTCACCACTGCACCGGCCGCCATCGGCACCGGCAGGCCCACAAAGTCCATGCTCTGATTGGGCTTCTTAGGGGCGGCCGCCATGCAGTTGAAACGAGCCAGACGCAGGGCCGCGCACAGCAGGTACAGCACCGCAATGGCCCAGCCCAGGTACGGGACCTCCAGATTGAACAACACGGCCTGCGCCAGAAGCATGGCCGGGGCAATACCGAAGGAAACCACGTCGGCAATGGAGTCGAACTCGCGGCCGAAGGGGCCGTCGCTCTTGCACATACGGGCTACACGGCCATCCAGAAGGTCGAAAATGCAGGCGGCAAAGATGAGGTAGGTGGCATTCTGATAATGCACGAAGGCCTCTTCTGTGCCGGACGGGAACTTCATACCCTCAAAAATAGTGAGGATAGCAAAGAAGCCGCAGAGGAGATTGCCAGCGGTCAGCAGGTTCGGCAAGACCGGAATCTTGGGTTCGTCCGGGTAAACCGGGGGCTGGGGAGTAGACATATTATCTGTTTCTATGGGTTGTAAGGTTATGATAGTTCAGGAGAGAGTCTTGGCCGCTTCGGCCAGCAGGGCTTCCAGGGCGCTGCGATCCTTACCGGAACCACGGGCCATATCAGCCTTGCCGCCGCCCTTGCCGCCCACAATGGGAGCGAGTACGCGGATGAGGTCACCAGCCTTCAGGCCGGCTGCCTGGGCAGCATCACCGCAGTATGCACCCAGGGAAAGGCTTGCGCCGTCATCGCAGATCAGGAAGGCAGCGGCAGCATAGTGGCGCTTCTTGAGGCCATTGAACAGCTCGGTGAGCAATTCGTTGCCTCCCTCGGCGCATACCACCACATTGCCACCGGTCAGCTTCTCGGCCAGCAGTGCATCTGCCGCGCCGGCAGCTGCGGCCACCAGGGCCTTCCTCAACTGCTTCTCGGCCTCGATAGCGGCTTCCTTCAGCGTGTCGCAGTAGGTGTTATAAGCATCCAGAAGGGCATTAACGGAAGCAATATCCTTCGCGTTGCGCAGTTGCTCGTCCACCTTGGCCTCGCAGCAGGGGGCCGCCACCACAGGCTGACCAAGAGCCGCCAGCTTCGCGTTGGCCTCGGTCAGCTTATCGAGCATTTCCTTACCTTCCGGGATGCGGGCGCTGACCATATCCTGCACCACCGCATAGGCAGCAGCACCAGTAGCCGCCTCGATACGGCGCACACCGCTGGCGATTGCGCCCTCGCTCTTAATCTTGAAGAAGCCCAGCTGCCCCGTCGTGGCCGCATGAGTACCGCCGCAGAGTTCCATGGAGACACCATTGAAAGCACCGGCCTCGCCACCCATCTGCACCAGACGCACCACATCACCGTACTTATCGCCGAAGAACTGGCAGATTTCCGGGTGCTTCTTGATTTCGGCCATCGGGTATTCGTTGCAGACCACGGGCAGATTCTCACCAATCCACTGGTTCACCAGCACCTCCACGCGGCGCAGGTCGGCCTTGGAAATGGCGGCGCTGTTCACATCGAAGCGCAGGCGGTCGGCATCCACCAGCGAGCCCTGCTGGGCAATATCCTCGCTCACCAGCGTACGGAGAGCCTTGTGCAGCAGGTGCGTGGCGCTGTGGTGGGATTCCAGGGCTCGGCGGCGTTCCACATCGAGGCGCAATTCCACCGTGTCGCCCACGGCAGGAGTCACACCTTCGGCCACCGAAACCAGGTGGGCTCGAGCCTGGCCAATCTGCTGCACTCCAATCACCGGGCAGCTGTCGCCCCCGACGGAAAGTGTGCCACCGTCACTCATCTGGCCACCCATTTCGGCATAGAAAGGAGTCTTGTCGGTAATGACAAAGAGAATACCATCGGCCTCATGCACCTCGGTCACTACCGCGGTGGTGGCATCCTCAGTATAGCCGGTGAACGCCGTCACCTGTTCGGTCTTGAGGTCGAGCGCCCGCACCACCTGCTTCTTCTGGGCAGCCTTGGCGCGCTGACGCTGCTCCTCCATGAGGGCATCAAAGCGCTCGGTATCCACCTCCAGCCCACGTTCGCGAGCCATAAGGGCGGTCAGGTCAATCGGGAAACCGTAGGTATCATACAGTTTGAAGGCGAAATCACCGGAAACCTTGCCGCTGGCAGCAACTTCCTTGTCAAAGAGTTCAAGCCCGCGGTCCAGCGTTTCATTGAAGCTGGTCTCCTCGCGCAGCAGCACATCCTTGATGGTGGCCTTGCGTCCCACCAGTTCAGGGAACACGCGGCCCATCTCACCCGCCAGCGTATCCACCAGCTCTGAAAGGAAGGGTTTTTCGAGCCCCAGGGTGCGGCCATAGCGCACAGCGCGGCGCAGAATGCGGCGCAGCACATAGTTACGGCCGTTGTTGCCAGGCAGAATACCGTCGGCAATGGAAAAGCTCAGCGTGCGGATGTGGTCGGCAATCACGCGGAAAGCAATGCTTTCGCGCAGTGTCTCCTTCTGCTCCGGCGTGGCATCCTGCGGGTAGATATCCACATACTTGCGGCCGGAAATCTCTTCGATGCGGCTGAAGATGGGGCGGAAGACATCCGTGCTGTAGTTGGAGACCCGGCGGGAGAAATCCGTAAAGCCGTTGGTACACTGAATCATGGCGCAGGCGCGTTCAAACCCCATGCCGGTGTCCACATGGCAGGCGGGCAGCGGGCGGAATGTACCGTCGCTCTCGGCATTGTACTGGATGAACACAAGGTTCCAGATTTCGATGCACTTGTCGCTGTCGCCATTCACCAGACGCCCCTGGGTATCCCCCTCCGGCGTCAGGTCCACATGCAGCTCCGAACAGGGACCGCAGGGGCCGGTCTCACCCATCATCCAGAAATTATCCTTCACGCCGCCGTTCACCACATGCACCTTGGGGTCCATGCCCTTGGCCGCAAAGAGCGCCGCCCAGGTATCGTAGGCTTCCTGATCGAACTCACCGGGGTCGCCCTTCTCCTTGTCCGGGGCGTAGACAGTAGCATACAGGCGCTCCACCGGGAAGCCCCAGCGTTCCACAATCAGCTCCCATGACCAGGCAATGGCCTCCTTCTTGAAATAATCGCCGAAGGACCAGTTACCCAGCATCTCGAAGAAGGTGTGGTGGTAGGAGTCCTGCCCCACATCTTCGAGATCATTGTGCTTACCACCGGCGCGGATGCACTTCTGCGTATCGCTGGCGCGCGCGGGATTCCACGGCGGGGTCATCACCCCCAGGAAGTAGGGGACAAACTGGTTCATGCCTGCGTTGGTGAACAACAGGCCGGGGCTCTGCGGCATGAGCGAGGCGGAAGGCACTACGGCATGCTGCTTTTCCTGGAAAAAATCAAGAAAACTCTGGCGAATCTGCGCGGATGTCATCATAACGATATGATTATGCGGTATAGGTATACGGGTACAGACCTAGCATACACCGCTTCTGCCCCCATGTAAAGCAAATATGCGTCGCCTTTCCCCACCTCCTGCAAGATGGCTTTCTGCGGATGGGATAATGCAGCAGGCCCCGCAGGATGACCTGTGGGGCCTGTTAGTCGCACCCTTGCGGGAGTAGTACTTATATCTGCGGCGTTTCCGGCGCAGGGGCGGGCTGCGGCGCCACCGCCTTGCGGATGTTGTTCAGCGCATCGAAAAGAGGGCTTACGGCATCGCTCCCCACCAGGATGTGCGGGAACTTAATCTTATCCAGATTACGGATGGTTTCCACGCGGATGATGTTCTCTCCGATAGCTTCGTTGAGCGCCTTCTTACCGGCAGCCTCCAGAATCATACCCTCGGATTCCGCCTTCTTCATGGCCACAACGGCGGCAGCCTCCTGCTGCTTGGCGTAGAGCTTGGCATCTGCCTCGGCCTTGGCGCGGAGCAGCTCGCCCTGCGCCTCCTGGTTCACGCGGTTTGCCTTGGCCCGCCCCTCGGCCTCGGCTATTTCCTCGGAACGCTTGGCGATTTCGAGCATGATGGCCTGGCGCTCATACTCCTGCGTGGCCTCCACCTTCTTCGTGATACCGGCGGTCACACTTTCCGGCGGCAGGGTAGAACCAATCGTCACCGATTCCACAATGAAAGGAGTTCCTTCCAGCTGCTTACGCAGGCTGGCTTCCACCATCTGTGTGATTTCAGGAATCTTGCCGGGGGCATCCAGTCCGCGGAACTGAGCAATAGCCGTGCGCACCGCCGTGCGGAAAGGCTGGCAGATAAAGGAATCGTAGGCATCCTTGGCAATTTCGTCCGGGTTATTCGGCACATCGGCAATCGCGCCGTAATTCTCCACGAACTCCTTGACCTTGTTGGCATCAATGCGGTACACGAGGTAGGCCTCTGCCTTCATCTTCAGCTGATCGGCCGCGCGAATGTCATCAAAAGCCTCCGTCATGGTGTAGGGGGTCACGCAGATGGGGATGGACTTCTGCCGCCACACATAGCCTGTACCACCCGGCCCCTTGATGACACCACGGAATTCCTTGATGCCAAAAATCGGATTTGTGTACACATAGGCCGCATAGCCGCCATCCACCTTTTCATTCGAGCAGTTCATGGCCACAAACAGACCTGCACCGCCCATCACCATCAGCGCACCAGCGGCGATGGTGGACCATATCCCCGCCTTCTGCGTTGTCGTATAAACCTTTGCCATACTGTCTTTCTACCATAGAGAGCCCCGCCCTGTCAATACTGCGCTTCCCGATAAAGCGCCAGTCCAGCCCTTTCCTGCTTTTAATCCCATACGCGAGCGCGCGTACTCGTGCCAGGAATATCGGTTTCTTTCTGTTCTCTGCGCCATCTTGCAGCATTTTTATGCTTTTTGTGTCATTTTGCGTCTTATTTTTATCCCTAATTCCCAAAATATCCCAAATTCTAACCATTTTCATCTAAAAAGAAACGAAATTTGAGCAAGATTCTAGAGTATGGTCTACATTTTTATATTGACCCCTCTCTAGTTTTTAGTTAAGATAGCTGCGGAGCAACCCAGGGAAGTTCCTTTCCGGACTCCCGGCTGGCAAGTTCCCAACCAAACCAATACAACAACACACACTATATGAAAAAGAGCCTTATTACGATGATGGCCGCCGCCCTGATGAGCGCCTCCGCTTTCGCCGGTGATGCCACCACAGACTCCTACCAGGTTTCCTCCTCTCAGGATTTCAAGCGTCTCAGCGGCGCTGTCCACGTTGGTGCAGGCACGGCCTACACCCTGCACGGCTACGTTGTCTCCCGCCCCGTCATTCAGGGTGAAGGCTACGGCATGGGTGCCATCCAGTACAACTACGACTTCGGCAAGGAAGGCTTCTGGAGCTACACCGGCGCCATTTCCTACAAGGCCCCCTTCTCCGGCCACACCCTGTACGGAGCTCCGACCACCGTTGTCAACCATCCCCTGCTGCCGCCGGGACACACAATGGAACGCCCCATGGGTGAAAAGAACGTGGAGAACGAATTCATCGTCCGCAACGGTCTGAAGCACACCAAGCAGTACTGGAACGTGACCATGGGTCATGACTACATTCACGGCGGTATCCCCGGCGTGGTAGCCAAGCACTTCGACCACCAGAAGGACTCCAAGATGCAGCAGGTCTTCACCACCTTCGAAGTAACTCCGGTGGCCTGGTTCTCCGCCGACCTGAACGTTGCCCGTACCTTTGACACGGTTGAGGGCTGGTGGTTCGAGGCTCACGCCCGCCTCAAGGCCCCCATCATCGGCACGCCCGAAGACATCACCGTGGCCGGTATCTTCGAGTACGGTATGAGCTGGTGCGCCAACTTCTATGATTCCGACCACAACGCCTGCTCCAACGGCACCCAGGCTTTCTGGCTGAAGCTCTCCACCCCCTGGTTCGTGAACGACGAAAAGAACTTCATTCTGACCCCCGCTGTCAGCTGCAACTGGCTGGGCAAGGGCGGTATGAAGGCCAACGAAAAGTCTGAAGCCAAGGCATACGGCTATCATTACAAGCCGTTCCGCAACTTCGCTGTGGTGGGTGAAATCACCGCAACCTACAAATTCTAATCCAACCCGGCGTTTTACGCTGGAAATAACGCAGACAATATGCTAGCATAAAGTCTGTGGGCAGAGAAGCCGCCCGCTGACAGATACAGTCGGGCGGCTTTTCAGCTGCAAATTCTGCGAATACAGAAACACCCTCTCCCCCTATCTTATACTATGGTCAATCTGTTGAGTCTCAAAGGTAATCCGGTGCATGTCACCGGCGAAGAAAACATCGTCAGCCCCGGCTTCTACATGCCGAACCGCATGAGCGTGGCCGTGGGTAAGGCCCTGCACAAACTGCTGGACGGCAAAGTGTGCTACCTGGTGGACCCCACCTTCCCGCCGCACCCGGAAATCATGGAGTACCTCACCAAGAAGAAAGTACACATTGAATACTTTGACTTCCGCCACACCACCTCCCGTGCGGTGCGCGAACAGATTCTGGACCAGATGCACCAGGGCAACAGCGTGGTCTTCCTGCCGGGGCTGGTGAGCAAGCCGCGCGGCTGCCATGCAGACGTACCCTCCCCCTTCCTCTCCACCGTGGGCAGCCTGCACATCTCTCCCGTGCCAGTATTTGTGGGGTACTACGACGACACCGTGCGCGACCTGTTCCGCAGCGAACCCAAGGCTGGCTACAGCGAGGAGCTGAGCATTCTGCCGCAGCTGCACCCCGGCCCCAAGACCGGTGAGCGCCTGCTCTCTGCCTGGCTGCAGCGCAGCTCGGAAATCTACTCTGCCCAGCCGCTTCTGCGCGGCTCCCTCACCACCGCGCTGGTGAAATCCATGAAGGCCAGCCCGAAGGCCGAAATCATCGACGGCCTGAGCCACAGCGCCCTGCCCTTCTTCAAGGTGCTGGGTGTGTCCATGACCGTGGCCAAGCTGCTCAAGGAACGCGGCGATAAGCGCATCGGTGTCATCCTGCCTCCCGGCCCCGGCGGCACCATTGCCACACTGAGCTGCCTGCTGGCAGGCGCCACCCCGGTACTCATCAACTACGCGTCCTCCAAGGCTGCCTTTGAAAGCACCGTACGCCAGGCCGGACTCAAGACCTTCATTACTGCCCGCAAGTTCATGCAGAAGCTGGACACCTTCCCCTGGCCGCCGGAAGACCAGCTCATCCTGGTGGAAGACCTGCTGAAAGGCCTGGACAAGAAGGCCCTCATCACCAACGTCCTCATGGCCAAGGCTGCCCCAGCCAGCGTCATCTGCAAGATGTTTGACACCGATGCCCGCCGCAACAACGATGAAGCCGTCATGCTCTTCACCTCCGGTTCCAGCGGTGAGCCCAAGGGTGTGGTACTCAGCCACCGCATGATTCTGGCCAACGTGGCCCAGTGTGCCAACCGTCTCACACTCAGCAATGAAAAATTCCTGGCCAGTCTGCCGATCTTCCACAGCTTCGGCCTCACGGTCACCATGATGCTGCCGCTGCTCACCGGTTACAGCTACTGCGCCTACCCGAACCCGACGGATGCCCGCAACCTCTGCGAACTCTGCAAGCGCTACGGGCTCACCGTGGTCTGCGCCACCCCCACCTTTGCCCGCGCCATGCTGCGCCGCGCTGATGCCGACACCTTCAAGACCGCCAAGTACTTCATCGTGGGCGCCGAGAAGCTGCCGCCGGATCTGGAGGAAGAGTTCAAGGAACGCTGCGGCGTACAGCTGCTGGAGGGCTACGGCCTTACCGAAGCTGCCCCGGTATGCTCCGTGAACGTGCCGAATGTGGAAATGCTGCCGGAATCTGCCTTCTATGTGCCCGGCCATATTTCCCGCACCATCGGCCAGCCGCTGCCCGGCATTGCCGTCAAGATTACCGATGTGGACGACGACACCAAGGAACTCCCCCTCACCGAGCAGGGCATGATCTGGTTCAAGGGTGCCAACATCTTCACCGGCTATGTAGGCAAGGCAGATCTGAACCCCACCATCTTCAAGGATGGCTGGTTCAAGACAGGCGACATCGGCCGCATGGACCTCAACGGCTTCATCACCCTGGGTGGCCGCCTTTCCCGCTTCTCCAAGATTGGCGGTGAAATGGTGCCGCACGAAGGCGTGGAACAGGCCCTCACCGAGATTCTGAACATCGACCCCACCGCCGAAGGTGGCGTGCAGATTGCCATCGCCGGCGTGAGCGACCCGCAGAAGGGCGAAGCCCTGGTGCTGCTCTCTGCTCTGGATGAACACCAGCGCACCTCTGAAGAAAAGGAGATTCTGCAGAAGATTCGTGCCGCCATGAACGAGCGCCAGATTCCCACCCTCTGGGCGCCCAAGTACATTGTCCCCGTGGAAGCCATCCCGATTCTTCCCACCGGCAAGCTGGACCTCCGTTCCTGCAAGCTGCTGGCCGAAGAAGCCCTGGCCTCCATCCTGTAAAGGAACAAGCCCCCGCGCTTCCGGCGCGGGGGCTTGTTTATTATACACCACCGGCGCGTTGTATGATTCCATCGTGCCGACGAGCAGCGGCAGCGCAGGAATTTTAAGGTCATAACCGCACAATACTCCTTGCCAGCCGGGGGCAGAAAGAGTATCATGCGAAGCATGAGTTACGACCTGATTGTGATTGGCGGCGGCCCTGCCGGCTATGTTGGTGCCATTCGTGCAGCCCAGCTGGGCAAGCGTGTTGCATGCGTCGAGCGCGAACGCGTTGGCGGCACCTGCCTGAACTGGGGCTGCATTCCCACCAAGGCCCTGCTGAAGAACGGTGAGGTCTACAATACTGTGAACAAACGCGCTGCCGAATTCGGCATCAGCACCGAAGGGCTCAGCGTGGACTGGGACGCCGTCATCGGCCGTTCCCGCCAGATCAGCGACCGTCTCTCTGCCGGTATCGCCTTCCTTTTCAAGAAGAACAAGATTGAGAACATCAGCGGCGAAGCCCGCATCCCCGCCCCCGGCAAGGTGGAAGTAACCGCTGCCGACGGCACGGTCACCACGCTGGAGGCTCCGCAGATTCTCATTGCCACGGGGGCCCGCACCCGCGAAGTGCCGGTTTTCCCCTTCAATGGCAGAACCATCATCGGCAGCAAGGATGCGCTGGTCATGAAGAAGCGCCCCGAAAGCATGATTGTCATCGGTTCCGGCGCCATCGGCAGCGAACTTTCCTATGTATACCACTGCTTCGGCACCAAGGTGACCCTGGTGGAGGCGCTTCCCCGCATCCTGCCCAATGAGGATGATGAGGTGAGCCAGGCGGTGGAGCGTTCCTTCAAGAAGCAGGGCATCACCTGCATGGCTGGTGCCAAGGTGGACGCCCTCCAGGATAACGGCGACAGCGTAACCGCCACCATTACCGCCAAAAACGGCAAGGTGCAGGAAATCACCGCCGATGTGTGCCTGGTGGCCATCGGTGTCGTCCCCGTCGTGCCGGAAGCTGCCGGCCTGGAACTCACCGACCGCGGCTTCATCAAGGTGAATGAGCGTTACGAGACCAGCATACCGGGTGTCTACGCCGTGGGCGACTGCATCGGCGGCATCATGCTTGCCCACACCGCCAGCTACGAAGCCGAGCAGGCCGTCGAGGGCATGTATGTGGATGGCCACAGCCCGAAACAGCCCCGCATTGTCCCCGGCTGCACCTATTGCCACCCGCAGGTGGCCAGCGTGGGCAAGCGCGAACGCGAGCTGAAGGAAGCCGGTGTGGAATACAAGGTGGGCAAGTTCCCCTTCCAGGCCATCGGCCGCGCCGTGGCCGGTGGCGATACTGAGGGCTTTGTGAAACTCCTTTTCGGCAAGGAACACGGCGAGCTGCTGGGCGCTCACATCGTGGGTGACAACGCCACCGAACTGCTCACCGCGCCGGAACTGGCTCTCAACAGCGAACTGACCGACGCTGACCTCAACGCCATGATTTATGCCCACCCGACGCTGTCGGAGGCCATTCATGAAGCCGTGCTGGCAGCGGATGGCCGCGCAATTCACGCCTGATGATTTTTTCTGATACTATGGCACGGCAATTCTTCTACGATACCGGCGCAGAAAAAGTCGGCCCCGTCAGCGGGGAAGACCTGGTGCGCCTGCGTGCCAGCGGTGAAATCAGCGACGACACCTGGGTACGCCGCGCCGACAGTTCCACCTGGCGGCCGCTGCATACCGTCAACCTGAGCGAAGAAGAGGAAGAAATCCGCAATCCCGGCCTGTTCACGCTGCTGAAGAACAGCGGACTGCTGGGTCCCCTTCTGGTCATTATCATAGGGCTGATACTCTTCATCGCCATCACCATCGGTGCCATCAAGCTCTTCTGGCCGGTGCTGCTGGTACTCTTCATCATCTGGTTACTCTCCAAAGCTCTGAAATGACGAGTCTCGACACCTGCAACCTCGATGGCCTGCAGGCCGTGCAGGACTTCGGGGATCACCCCCTGTTCTACTTCTGCTGCGTCTTTGCCACCGTGGTGGGTGCCATTGCCGGCGCCACCGCCTCCAGCCGCGTCCGCATGGATATTATCGGTGTGCTGGTCTGTGGCACGATTGCCTCGCTGGGGGGTGGTACCGTGCGTGACCTGCTGCTCAGCGGCATGATTACCCAGCAGGGAACCCCCGTTACGGTATACTGGGTGGTGGGGCACGATGTCCAGTTCCTCTACATGGCGCTCATTACGTCTCTGGTGATGTTCTATGTCACCCGCTTCTGGAATCCGCCCGTGGGTACTATCCGCATTGCCGACGCCTTTGCCATGGCCTTCTTCACCCTGCTGGGGGCGGCCAAGGCCTATTACCTGGGCTGCTCCGGCATTGTCTGCATCTGCATGGGGGTCTGCACCGGCGTGGCAGGCGGCGCGCTGCGCGATGTCCTCACCGGCAATGTTCCCTACGTTTTCCGTTCCAAGGAAGTGTATGCCTCGGCCGCCTTTTCGGGCAGCCTGCTCTTTGTCGTGATGCAGTATTTCAACTGCCCCTACCAGCTCTCCTACATTCTGGGTACGGCGCTGGTCTTCATTGTCCGCATGGCGGCTGTCTACATGAACTGGAAGCTGCCGTCCTACCGCCCGCTGGTGGATGTGGCGCACCCGGAGGACACGGCGCACCAGCCCTGAATGCCCAGGCGGACATTCATTTCCCCAGGCAGAAGGTGGCGAACACGCGCGTGAGGATATCCTCCGTGTCGATACGCCCGGTAATGGAACCCACGGCATCGAGCGCCGCGCGCAGCTCCACATCCACAAACTCCGGTGATTCTCCCGCCACAAGGGCGGCACGGGCCGCAGCCAGGTACTCCAGCGCCTGCTGCAGGGCATGGCGGTGGCGGGTGTTGATGGCGGCGAGGTTGTCCCTCTCGCCGGTCTCGCGCAGGAACACTTGCGCGACAGCCTGCTCCAGAGCCCCGCGCCCGGTGCCTGCGGCACAGGAGAGGCGGATGGCCGCCGTCTCGCCCTCCCAGTCGGCGTGGGCGGGCAGGTCACATTTGTTGAGCAGCAGCAGGTGATGCGCGCCTGTGGCAGGCAGCTCCAGCGGCACGCGCGGCGCAGTCACATCGGCCACCTCCAGAATCAAATCAGCCTCTGCTCCGGCACGGCGGCTGCGTTCCATGCCGGCGCGTTCAATCGCATCGGCGCTTTCATGCAGCCCGGCCGTATCAATCAGCCGCAGGCGCAGCCCGCCCAGAGCCACACTTTCCTCGATGGTATCGCGCGTGGTGCCGGCGGTGCTGCTCACAATGGCGCGTTCATAGCCCAGCAGCATGTTCAGCAGGCTGGACTTGCCCACATTCGGAGCCCCGACAATGGCGGTGCGGATTCCCTCTCGCAGCAGGCGGCCTTCATCGGCCGTGGCCAGCAGGCGTTCCAGTTCCTGCACCACAGAATCCAGCTGCTGCAGCAGGCTGTCTGCCGTATCCGGCGCAATGTCCTCTTCCGGGAAATCGATATAGGCCTCCACATGGGCAGCCACGTTGATAAGCGTGTCGGCGGCGGCCGTCACACGGCGGCCGATAGCCCCCTGCAGCTGGTTCTGCGCGGCGCGCAGGGCCAGGTCGCTCCCGGCGTTGATGATGTCCATGACCGCTTCTGCCTGGGTCAGGTCCAGCTTGCCGTTCTCGAATGCCCGGCGCGAGAATTCCCCCGGCTCTGCCGGGCGCGCCCCGCAGGCCAGCAGGCGTTCCAGCACACGCCGGGTCACCAGCATGCCGCCATGGCAGCTCAATTCCACCGTATCCTCACCCGTAAAACTGGCAGGAGCCGCAAAGAAGGTAGCCACGCATTCATCAATCACAGCATCGCGGGCATCGCGCACACGCACAAGCGTGGCAAGGCGGGGTGTCAGCCACCGGCCGCGGGTACATGCCTGCACCACCGCAGCAGCCTGCGGGCCGCTCACCCGGATAACAGCAATGGCGCCTGTACCCGGCGCGGTGGCTATGGCCGCTATGGTATCGCTCTGCAACATGGGCATGATATTCCCACATCTGAGGGGGACAAGCAACCTTTTTCTGCGTTTCCAGCTGCACTTCAGACGGCTTGTTATAATGATTGTTCGCTTGTCAAGCGTAAAAAAAATCATTTTAGGCTTGATTTGTAGGAGAATACTGGTATAGTGTGTTTAGCCCGCCAAGCTACTCTTGCCTGGTTGGGTGCATCAAACAACATCAAAACTAGTAAGATAATTATGAAGAAGATTGCTATCCTCGCTCTTACGGCCGCCGCTTTCGTTTCCTGCCAGCAGCAGCAGCAGCAGCAGGTGACCCCCGAGGCTCCCGCTCCCGCTCCCGTGGAAGTTGTAAAGGGCAAGTAAGTGATTTCAGGAAAGATTTCTTTCCAATTTCACATTACAATTACGCGTCTGGTTTTTCCAGACGCGTTTTTGTTTGCCCCCTCCCCATTTTTTCACGCATCATTTATCATTTCTTCTGACTTCGCATAATATTTTTGAACACTCCTGCTATCAGATGCAGTCATATCCCTTATGATGAACAATAATCTTACTACAAAATTCATGGAAGGCCTGCAGGCCGCGCAGAAAGCCGCGCAGTCTGCGGGGCGGGCGCAGATTTATCCGGCCGAGCTTCTGCTGGCTCTCATACAGCAGGAAGGAGGCGTGCTGGGGGCCATCCTGACCCGCGCCGGTGTAGAGATTCCGCGGCTGCAGCGCGAGTTAGCCGCCTTGCTGGAGCGCCAGCCCCGGCAGAGGGGCGGCGTAGCACAGAGTCCGGGCATCAGCCAGGAGCTGGACCGCGACCTGAACGCCGCCGAAGAACAGCGCCGGAGCATGCAGGACGACTACCTGAGCGTCGAGCATTTTGTCCTCGGCATCTTTGAGGCCGACGCGGCCCTTTCCCCCCTGCTGGAAAGCTGCGGCCTGAGCAAGGCGAAGTACCTGGAAGCCCTCAAGGAAGTGCGCGGCAACCAGCGCATCACCGACCAGGACCCGGAGCAGAAATACCAGACGCTGGAAAAATATGGCACCGACCTGACCGCCCGCGCCCGTCAGGGCAAGATTGACCCAGTCATCGGCCGCGATGCCGAAATCCGCCGCGTGTTGCAGATTCTCTCCCGCCGCACCAAGAACAACCCGGTTCTCATCGGTGAGCCGGGCGTGGGCAAGACCGCCATTGCCGAAGGCCTGGCCCGCCGCATTGTGAATGGAGATGTGCCGGACAGCATGAAAGGCAAGCGCCTGGTGAGCCTGAACATCGGTTCCATGCTGGCGGGGGCAAAATACCGCGGCGAGTTCGAAGAACGCCTGAAAGCCTTTATCAAGGAAGTCACCGCCAGTAATGGAGAAATCATCCTCTTCATTGACGAGCTGCACACGCTGGTAGGCGCGGGCGCAGGCGGCGAAGGCTCGATGGATGCCGCAAACCTGCTCAAACCGGCTCTGGCGCGCGGAGAGCTGCGTACCATCGGCGCCACCACGCTGGACGAATACCGCAAGTACATCGAAAAAGACGCGGCGCTGGAACGCCGATTCCAGCCGGTCTATGTGGCCGAGCCGAGCGTAGAGGACACCATTGCCATTCTGCGTGGGCTGAAGGAGCGTTATGAGGTTCACCACGGTGTCCACATCACCGATGGCGCGCTGGTGGCCGCCGCCACGCTGAGCAACCGATACATCACCGACCGTTTCCTGCCGGACAAGGCGGTGGACCTGGTGGATGAAGCCGCCGCCCGCCTCAAAATCGAGCTGGATTCCATGCCCAGCGAAATCGACGAGCTGAACCGCAGCGCCATGCAGCTGGAAATGGAACGCCAGGCTCTTTCCAAGGAAAAAGACGCCGACTCCAAGGCCCGGCTGGAGAAAATCACCCGCGAGCTGGCCGATACCCGCGAGAAGGTAGACGCCATGGTGGCCCAGTGGAAGAGCGAGAAAGACGTGGTCGTGAAAGCCCGCGACGCGCAGAAGAAGATTGATACCCTGCGTACGGAGGCCGAGCAGGCCCAGCGCAAGGGCGATTTAGGCCGTGCCTCTGCCATTCTCTACGGCGAAATCCCCGCCGCAGAAACCGCCGCCCGCGAAGCACGCGAAGCGCTGGCCGCCCTGCAGAAAAGCGGTACCGGCCTGCTCAAGGAAGAAGTGACCGAAGCGGACATTGCCAAGGTGGTTTCCACCTGGACGGGGATTCCCGCCGCCCGCATGGCCGAGGGCGAACGCGAAAAGCTGCTGCACATGGAAGAGCGTCTGGGGCAGCGCCTCATCGGGCAGAAGGAAGCCGTCAAGGCGGTATCGGATGCCGTGCGCCGCTCCCGCGCCGGCCTGCAGGATGAGAACCGACCGCTGGGGTCGTTCATCTTTCTGGGTCCCACCGGCGTGGGCAAGACCGAGCTGGCCAAGGCGCTGGCCGAGTTCCTCTTCGATGATGAGGCTGCCATGGTGCGTATCGACATGAGCGAATACATGGAGAAGCACAGCGTCTCGCGCCTCATCGGGGCACCTCCAGGCTATGTGGGGTACGATGAGGGCGGCCAGCTCACCGAAGCCGTACGCCGCCGGCCGTACAGTGTGGTGCTGTTCGACGAAATCGAAAAAGCCCACCCGGATGTCTTCAACGTGCTGCTGCAAGTGCTGGACGACGGCCGCATCACCGATGGCCAGGGACGCACGGTGGATTTCACCAACACCGTCCTCATCATGACCAGCAACATCGGCAGCCAGTTCATCCTGAACGAAACCGATGCCGCCACCCGCAACACGCGGGCGCTGGATGCGCTGCGCGGGCATTTCCGCCCGGAGTTCCTCAACCGCATCGATGAAATCATCATCTTTGACCGCCTGCAGGGCAACGACCTCAAGCAGATTGTGGGTATCCAGCTGCGCCGCGTCCTCAAACGCCTGGAAAACCGCGGGCTCCGCATGCAGCTCAGCGATGCCGCTGCCGAGCTGGTGGCTGAGCATGGCTACGACCCGGTCTACGGGGCGCGCCCTCTCAAACGCGCCATTCAGCACGATATTCTCGACCCCCTGAGCATGGCCATTCTGGAGGGACGCTACCCGGAGGGCAGCACCATCCTGGTCGATGCCGAAGACGGCCGCATCGTCTTCCGATGAGGCCGCCTGCACACACAAAAAAAGCCCCGCCCTGGCAGGCGGGGCTTTTTTCTTAACCCATGAGGATGCTCAGGCAGCGCGGGTCGAGCTGCTCCCAGGGCAGGTCTGCCTTGGTGAAGTGACCGTAGTTGGTCGTCTTGCGGAAAATGGGTTCGCGCAGCCCCAGCACGCGCTCCATATCGGCAGGCTTGAAGGAGAAGGCTTCGTTGATGCGGTCGATGATGACCTGCTTATCCACCTTACCAGTACCGAAGGTCTCGACATCCACCATGATGGAGACCGGGCTGGCCTTACCGATGGCATAGCCCACCTGCAGCTCGCAGCGGTCGGCCAGGCCAGCGGCCACCACATGCTTGGCCACCCAGCGGCACATGTAGGCACCGGAGCGGTCCACCTTGCTGCAGTCCTTGCCGGAGAATGCACCACCACCGTGGCGACCCATGCCGCCGTAGGTATCGACGATAATCTTGCGGCCGGTAAGGCCGGAGTCACCGTGCGGGCCACCCACCACGAACCGGCCGGTCGGGTTAATGAAGAATTCCGTTTCAGGGGTGATGAGTTCAGCCGGCAGGCAACGGCGGATGAGTGCGGTGCAGAATTCGCGGATGGTGGCGATGTCAACATCCTCACTGTGCTGGGTGCTGAGTACCACGTTGAGAATGCGGGCGGGGCGGCCGTTCTCACCATATTCAACGGCTACCTGGCTCTTGCTGTCGGGGCGCAGCCAGGTGATGGCGCCGCTGTGGCGCACCTTGGCCAGCTCCATCATGATGCGGTGGGAGAACATGATGGGGGCGGGCATCAGCTCCGGCGTTTCGTTGGAAGCATAGCCGAACATGATACCCTGGTCACCGGCACCCTGCTCTGCCCCGTCCTTACCCTCGGCAGCACAGGCATCAACGCCCTGGGCAATATCCGGGCTCTGGGTGGAAAGATAGTTGGTGATATCCACGTTCTCCGCATTGAAGAGAGCATCATCGGCAGCGGTGCGGTAGCCGATTTCGGCAATCGTTGCACGCACAATCTTATCGTAGTCAATCACGGCCTTGGTGGTAATCTCACCAGCAAGCACAACGTGGTTATCCTTGACCAGCGTCTCGCAGGCAACACGGCTGGCGGGGTCCTGCGCGAGGCAGGCATCGAGGATGGAATCGGAGATGAGGTCGGCTACTTTGTCGGGATGGCCCTCGCCTACGGATTCAGAGGTGAATATGTTCGTGTATTTCATGTTGCTGTTGTTCTTTATTCGTAATTTGTAAAACTGAACTGCCCCAGACCGCTGGGGAGCGCCGTGCTGGCCTTGCCGAACTCAGCCATGGCCGAATTGGCAATCAGAGCAGCTTTGTTACTGATTTCGGGAGACCAGTCGAGCATGCAGTGGAACATATCCCAGAGCAGCGTCATTTCATTGCGGAACTGCTGCGCCTGAATCACGAAACTGCGGAATCCGGCTTCGTAAAGCGCGCAGGCTTCGGCGCGGGTGAGGTTGCAGCTGGCTCCCTGATGCAGCGCCGCCGGATCGGTCTTCTGGCAGGCTATGCGGGAAACGAGGTCGGCGCGGCGGCGCATCAGCCCGGTATCATAGGGCGCACGGCGCATCTGCGACAGCAGATGGATGTGGTCACGCCGCACCGGGCAGGTACGCAGGCAGGGGTCATTGACCACGATGTCAAACTTCGACTTATCCTCCAGCGCGGCGGTCAGGGCAGGTTTGACGGCATCGGCCGGGTGCAGGCAGACGCGGTCATACAGGGCGGCCAGCTTGTTGTAGAGCTGCGCGCTGCGTTTTCCCTTTTCCATGACCAGGCGGTTGACATGGCAGTATACCTTGAGCTTGGGAAGCACGGCACGCAGACGCTCTGCCAGGGCATCGCTGGCCACACAGACGGCATTGAGCCGCAGGCGGTCGCGCTCGTAAAGCGACTGCACCAGCTGCAGACCATAGGGGTCTGCCAGTTCGGCTTCCCCCAGATTCGGGTTATCGAACACCAGCACAACCCCCACCTGCTGCCGGGCATAGTTCTCCAGCAGCTGGCAGTAGGCATCATAGGCCATGGGGCGGCGCTGCACATACCAGTCCAGCGACCACAGGCAGGGCGGGCTGCCTGCCACGCTGCTCATGCGGCGAACCCCCAGCATCTGCGTCAGGAATTCGTTGATGATGAAGAGGCTCTTGTCAAAACGCATCGCCCCACCGACCGTCCAACGCGCCTGGGGCAGGTAGTCGCGCGTCAGGAATTGCAGCTTCTCAAGAGCTTGTTCCGGTGTAATTTCCTGCTGGCTCATGGACTTAATGGGGTAAGAAGGATTCCCAGAACATCTGGCCGTTGCGGTGCATGGCATTTTCACCGGGTTCATCTGCGCGCAGAACAAGGCGCAGCAAGTCAAAGAGAATGGCAGATGCATTGGCATGCCCGCGCCCCTGCACCTTGAAATGGAGGAAGCCCATCTCGCGCAGTCTGCTGATTTCAGGGGTATTGAGCGCCAGCACACTCTTCTTCTCGTCGGTCAGCAGCGTATAGAGGCTGCGGCAGCCATTCGCGGCCTGCTTCGCCTCAAAGGGAGCGCTGTCGTAGCTCATGAAAGAGAGTGCCGATTCCGAAAGAGAACGATAATGGAAGGGGCGTATCGGGCAGTTACGGATGCAGTATTCGTTGATGAGCAGAATATGGCGTTCCTTATCCTCAATTTTTTCCAACAGGTCGTAGTTGAGGACATCATCCGGGTGTACCATCACCTCATCATACTCATCGGCCAGGCGCTTGTACACATCCAGCCTGCCCTTGCCGCCGCCATGGGTGATTTCCAGGATGGACGAGACGAGGCGCAGCGCGGGGTATTCCCTGCGGATATGCTCGCGCAGCAGGTCATTGGCAAGAATCACCGCGTTTCTGCCGGTGGGATTGTGGCGCGAGAAAAAGGTACAGACGGCATTCCCCAGCGGGTCTTTCATCTGTTTTTCCTGCAGCAGCAGGTTGGTAAAGGTCAGGTAGACGGCTATGTTACGCCGGGCGTATTCCAGCCCGGCCGTGCGGATTTCCTCTGCTTCACGCAGCATGTGCTTGAGGACACGCCCCGAATTCCATTCGCAGAGCGGCGAACCATGCACAATGTTGAACGCCTCGAATCCCAGCAGCAATTTGCAGTAGTCGTAAAAACCCACCAGCTCGCGGTCGTTGACGAACGCGCCTGAAACATCCCACACGGCATCGGGCCATAGGGGATTCTGGTAGGGAGAAACTGCTTGCACGGCGCGCCATTCTACCAGTTAAGCGCCAGCCGTGCAAGCGCAAATTCCCACAGAGCCCCGAATTAACGCGCGCACGTGAGGCGCGTACGGTCTTTCTGCTTGACTTAACCGCAACCGCGTAGCAAAATGATGAGGTGAAGATACGACTCACTTTAATCGCGCTGATGTCGGCACTACCTGTCATGGCTGAGAGTGCCGCAGCCGAAGAGGCTGCCCCGGAAGCGCCGACTCCTTTCCCCGTTGAAGCCGTGGCCGAGAGCTCTGCACCAGAGGCTCCCGTCCCCGATGCTCCCCAGGCAGAACCCGCAACGGCAGAAGAAGCCCCTGCCCCGGAAGCCCCTGCGGCAGAACCTGCACCGGTTGAGTCCCCTGCCCCGGTTGAGGAAACACCCGCACCGGAGCCTGAACCTGTCCCTCCCGCTGAAACAGCGAACGAAACCCCTGCGGCAGAACCCGCACCGGTTGAGCCTCCTGCACCGGCTGAAGCCCCTGCACCCACCCCGGAAGCAACACCGACCGAAGCCACAGCCCCGGAGCCTCCGGCACCTGCCGTCAGCCTGGCAGATGCCTACCGCGGCATTGTGAAGATTGATGTGGTCAACTGCACGCCGGATTACGAAACACCTTGGCAGGCAGGCAGCTACGGCCGTGGAACAGGAACAGGTTTCCTGGTAGCCCCCGGCCTGTTCATGACCAACGCCCATGTGGTCGCCAATGCGGAAAAGGTGGATATTTCCCTCTATGCCGATGCCCGCCGCATCCCGGCGCGGGTGAAATACATCGCCCACGATGCCGACCTTGCCCTGCTGGAGATTGATGACTGCTCGGCCTTTGAGGGTGTGCCCTGCCTGGAGTTCAGCGAGGAAATGCCCCTGCTGGAGGATACGGTGCGCGCCATCGGCTTCCCCATCGGAGGCAACCGCCTTTCGGTAACACGGGGCATCGTGTCTCGCGTGGATACCATTCCCTATGCCCACCCCCGCAACATTGCCCACCTGGCCCTGCAGGTGGATGCCGCCATCAACCCCGGCAACAGCGGCGGGCCTGTCCTCAAGGGCGACAAGGTCATCGGCGTAGCCTTCCAGGGGCTGTTGCAAGCCAATTCCACAGGCTACGTCATCCCCATGCCGGTGATCCGCCATTTCCTGAAAGACGTGGAAGACGGCCGCTACGACGGCTATGTGGAGATGGGGGCGCAATTCCAGCCTCTGGAAAACAAGGCCATGCGCCGCCATTACGGCCTGCCGGATAACGGACTGGGCTGCCTGGTGGCCGATCTGGTGAAAGGCGGTTCCTGCGGTACCGCCCTGCAGGTGGGCGATGTCGTGCTGGCGGTGAACGGCCTGCCGGTTGATGCCACCGCCATGATTGAACTGGACGGCGTGCGCGTGCGACTGGAAGAACTGGCCGAACGAGGCTTTGCCGGAGATAAGGTTCACTTCACCCTCCTGCGCCAGGGCGAGGTCATGGAAACCGAAGCGACGCTGGCGCCGCTGACCTCCATTCGCGTACTTTCCCGCCGCTATGATGAGCAGCCCCGCTATGTGGTGTTCGGCGGACTGGTCTTCCAGCCGTTATGCTTCAATGTGGTGCAGGAACACCAGATTCCCTCGGCTCACGTCATGGTGGAGCTGGACAAATTCACCCGCGGCGGGGCATCGGCAGAGAAGGAAGACATCGTCCTCCTGACCCGCTCCCTGCCGGACGAGGTGAATGCGCGCTTCTCCGACACCGGGCGCAGTATTGTCACCAGGGTGAACGGAGTGGAAATCAAGGGGCTGGCGCATCTGTACAGCCTGCTTTACCCGGCAGAGGGCCAGGCCCGCCCGGAATACACGGTCATTGAGCTGGCCGATGCCGAACGCCCGCTGGTCATCGACAACGCTGCCATCGAGGCCGCCAATGAACGCATTGCAGAACGCTACAACATATCTGCCCACAGCCGACTGAAATAACCCTATCTCTCTACGTCAATGATTCGGACGCTTACCCTCCTCCTGTTCTCAGGCCTGCTCCTGTGCGGCTGCAAGCCGACCGAACGCACCGCGCTCAAGAAAAAGCAGGCCGAGCTGGCCACAGCTCCCGCGGCGGCCGGGGCGGAACTGCTGCCGGAACCGCCCGCCCCGGCACCCCTTCCCGAACCTGAACCGCTCGAACCCTCGGCCAGCCTGCTGGTGATAGACGCCACGATTCAGGAATACAACCCGCACCAGCCCTGGGAAAAAGAAGAACCCCGCCAGATGCAGGCGCTGGGGGTCTGCATCGGCGAGGGGCGCGTGCTGACAACAGCGAGGGTCGTGCGGGAATCCACCTATGTGGAAATGACGCTGCCCGATGCCAGCCGCACCGTGCCCGCCCGCGTGGAACGTTTTGACGAGGACATGAACCTGGCGCTGCTGACGGTGGCGCATGAAGAGGATCTTTCCTTCTTTGACACCCGCACCCCCCTGGCGCTGGGCAAAGCCCTCCAGCGCGGCGAAGCCGCCACCTACGCCGGGCTGATAGACGGCGTGGAACCGGTGCAGGTGGAATTACGGGCCGAGAATGTAGACGGCGACAAGGTACCTCTCATGGTCATGCGCGCTGCCCGCCCCCTTCCGGAGGGGCAGACAACCGGTGCCCCGGTAGTGCGCGAAGGCACCCTCTGCGCGCTGGGCGTTTCCTACCGCAAGCAGGAGCATCTTCTCCAGGTGGTCAATGCGGAACTGATTGAGCGTTTCCTGACACAGGAGGAAGCAGGCGTACCGGTGATGGGAGTGCAGCTCACCCCGCTGGACGACCCCTTGTTCCGCCGCTATCTGAAGCTGGATACCGCCGCCAATGGACTCTATGTGAGCAAAGTGCTGCCGGCCAGCGCCGCCGAGGAAGCCGGCATCCGGGTGGGCGATGTCATCACCGCGGTGGAAGACCTGCCGGTTGACAACCAGGGGCGATGCAACCACCCGCGCTATGGTCTGCACAGCGCGGCCGTCCTGCTGCGCGGCATGAAGGAACGCGGGCAGGAATTGCAGCTCACCATCAGCCGGGGCGGCGAAGAACAGCAGGTAGCGGTGAAACTGAACCGCGCGGCGGTGGACAATGCACTGTTCCGGCCACAGAAGAGCGGTGTGCAGCCCCGCTACATCATGTGGGGCGGGCTGCTCTTCCAGCCGCTCACCAGTACGCTGATTGATTCGCTGACAGACCGCCACAAGGGCGTGCTGCCGCTGGAACTGCAAACCCTGGTGCAGAACCAGGAAGAACTGCGCCAGAGCGGCTGCACCGAGCCGGTGGGGCTGACTTTCGTCCTGCCCACCGCCGCCACCCAGGGCTACACCGACCTGCGGATGAGCCGCCTCGTGGCCGTGAATGGCAAGCCAGTAAGCTGCTTTGCCGATTTACCTGCCCTGCTGGATGAAACGACGGAAAACGGTCTGGTGCGTCTGGAATTCAACAAGCCGCCCTATACTATCTACATCGACCGCGCCGAGGCCGATGCCGTCAACACCCACCTGCAGCAGGCCATCCCGAAACTCCGGGTGGTGCAGGAATAAGCCGTTGCTACGAATGCTGCCGGCGGGGCTTATGCGGCTCCAGTACCCGCATGTTCGTACTCTCCTGGGTGCGGGCGCGGCGGCGTGCCTCGCGCTGCAGGTGCGCCTGCATGGCAAAATTCTTCTTGCCATGGGTAGCCGGGTGGTACGTTCCATCGGGCGCCATGTCGCTGGCCTGCGTATTGTCCGCAAAGCAGGCATCCAGAATCTCCAGAATACGGTGAGCCAGCCGCGGGTCTTCAATAGGCACGAGCAGCTCGACGCGCCGGTCGAGATTGCGGCTCATCCAGTCCGCGCTGGCCATGTAGACCAGCGGGCTGCCGCCATTGTGGAAGTGGAACAGGCGGGCATGCTCCAGATAGCGGTCCACAATGCTGGTAATGCGGGTGCAGGCGCGCGCCTTTTCCGATGTGGGAGACCAGCAGCAGATACCACGCACATTCAGCTGGATGCGGACACCTGCCTCAGCAGCACGCTCCAGCGCCTCCATCATCTCCACATCATTCAGCGAGTTCATCTTGGCGCGGATGAGGGCGCGTTCCCCCTGCTCGGCGCGGCGGGTTTCCGCCTCGATAAGTTCCAGCAGGCGGCTCTTCATGGTAGCCGGAGCCGGATAGAGGCGGCGGAAGCGCATCAGGCGCGTCAACCCGGTGACGGAGTTGAAGAACTGGGAGGCATCAGCCCCCAGGTGTTCGTTGCAGGTAAGCAAGGAAATATCGCTGTAAATGCGGGCAGTCTTTTCGTTGTAATTTCCGGTGCCGATGTGGCAGTAGCGGCGCAACGCCCCGTTCTCCCGCCGCACGATGAGCAGAATCTTGGCATGGGTCTTGAAGCCTTTGACCCCATAGACCACCTGCACACCCGAACGCTGCAGCTTCTCTGCCTGCGCCAGGTTGTGGCGTTCATCGAAACGTGCCTTGAGTTCCACCAGCACCGTCACCTGCTTGCCGGTTTCGGCAGCGCGGCAAAGGGCAGCAATGAAGCGTGAATTCTCCGCGGTGCGGTAGAGTACCTGCTTGATGGCGATGACATCGGCATCCTCGGCAGCTTCCTCAATGAGCTTCACCACGGGCTCGTAGCTCTCGTAGGGATTGTGGATGAGGATATCGCCCTGGGCAATGTTCTCAAACATGGTGAGCGAGGCATCCACCCCTGCCGGCCAGCAGGGAGTCCATGCCTGCACTTTGTGCTGGTCATTGCCCGGTTCAAAGGCCATCTGCCCGAAATCCACCAGGCGCAGCAGACCAGGCACCTGGTAGGTTGCCCCGGCATCGGCCCCGACAATGGCGGAAATGCGCTCCACAATGTGCGCCGGCGTGCCGGCAGGCAGTTCCAGACGCACACAATCAGAGAATTTGCGGGCAACCAGCACACTTTCCATCTCGCGGGCGAAGTCGCCCCCTTCCTCCTCGGCCACGGCAATATCGCCATTGCGCGTGACGCGGAAAGGCGTGCTGCTGACCACTTTTTCACCGGGGAACAGAAGCGTGCAAAAGCGGCTGACGACATCCTCCAGCATCACATAGCCCTTGCGCCCCAGCACCGCTGATTGCAGGCGGCGGGGCAGCACCTCCGGCAGGGTAACGGCCACGAAACGGGCTTCCCCTGCCCCCTCCGGCAGCAGTTCCACGCCCAGAATGAGGCTCAGGTTGGGCAGCAGAGGCGGCTGCTCCACTTCCATAGCCAGCGGGGTGAGGACCGGGGCTATGTTGTTGATGAAATACTCCTCCAGCCCGGCAAGCTGGGCTTCGGTCAGCTCTTCCATATCCAGCGGGCTGAGCCCGGCTTCCTCCATGAGCGGCATCAGCACGGTCTGCAAGAGCTTGTACTGCTCGTCCACCATGGCACCGGCACGTTCGCGGATGCGTTCGAGCTGCTCGCTGGGGGAGAGGCCGATGATATCCGGCTTGAACTTACCCGTCTGCCGCAGCAGCATCAGCCCGCCCACGCGCACCTGGAAGAATTCATCCAGGTTGCTCGCGCTGATGGAAAGGAACTTGATGCGCTCCAGCAAGGGCAGTTCGGCCCGCTGCGCCTGGTTAAGCACGCGCTGGTTGAATTCCAGCCAGGAGATTTCTCGGTTGATGAACATGGTATCGTCTGCCCCCTTCTTGTCAGCCTTTCATTCTACCACAGGCAGCCCCCGGCGGTCAAGCCAGCTTTCCGCCGGGGAGGAAAAAAGGCAGGCGCGGAACACCGCGCCTGCCGGAAGAATCTCCTGCGAGATGCTTTATTCCCACTCGATGGATGCCGGCGGCTTGGTGCTGACGTCGAACAGCACGCGGTTGATGCCGGAAACCTCGTTGAGAATGCGGTTGGAAGCCTCGCGCAGCAGGTCGTAGGGCAGCTGTACCCAGTCGGCGGTCATGGCGTCCTCAGACACAATGGCGCGCAGGTTGGTGGCGAACTCGTAGGAGCGTTCGTCGCCCTTCACACCCACGGTCTTCACGGGGATAAGGCCGGCGTAGGCCTGCCAGCACTTGTCGTACCAGTCCCACTTGCGGAGCGTGCCGATGAAGATGGCATCGCATTCGCGGATGATGTCGAGGCGGTCCTTGGTCACCTCACCGGGGCAGCGCACGGCCAGCCCCGGACCCGGGAAGGGATGGCGCCACAGGATGTCATGCGAAATGCCCATGGAAGCACCCAGTTCGCGCACTTCGTCCTTGAACAGGAAAGCCAGCGGCTCGATGACCTTGCCCTCTTCCTGCATCTTGAGTACGCGCTCCACGCGGTTGTGGTGGGTCTTGATGACCGAAGCTTTGCTCTTGGCGTTGGAGGCACTTTCAATCACGTCCGGGTAGAGAGTACCCTGGGCCAGCATTTCGGCATCGCCCACGGCATCCCAGAACACGTCGATGAAGAGGTTGCCGATGATGCGGCGCTTCTTTTCCGGGGCAGTTTCGCCAGCCAGGGCGGCCAGGAAGCGTTCGCTGGCATCCACGGTTTCAATCTCCACACCCATGCGGGCAAAGTTGGCCTGCACTTCCTTGGCTTCGTCCTTACGCAGCAGGCCGTTGTCCACGAAGATGCAGCGCACATTCACACCGGCTTCGTGCAGCAGCACGGCCAGCACGGTACTGTCCACACCGCCGGAAACGCCACAGACCACCTGCTTGTCGCCCACCTTGGCGCGGATGTCTTCGATGAGTTCGCGCTTGAAGTCACCAATGTCGAACTTGGCCAGGTCCTTGGCGTAGGAAAGGAAGTTCCTGAGGATGGTGCGCCCCTCGTGGGAGTGGGTCACCTCCGGGTGGAACTGGATGCCGAACATCTGCTCGCCCCACTGCAGGGACACCGGCACGCCATCGCTGTTGCGGGCAATCACGCGGCAGTTGCCAGCCAGGTGATCCACGGTGTCGGAATGGCTCATCCACACCTGGGAGGAGGGGCTCATGCCGGCGTAAAGGCCTTCGAGCTTCTCAGGAACCAAGGCGGCGGGGCCGTATTCGCGCTTGTTGCTCGGGCGCACCGTGCCGCCGGTCTTGATGTTCAGCAGCTGCATGCCGTAGCACACGCCCAGCACCGGCACACCAAAGGAGGTGAGCCATTCAAAATCAATATCCGGGGCATCCGGCTCGGAGGTGCTGCGAGGGCCGCCGGAAAGAATGATGGCGCCCGGTTCGCTGATTTCGTGCAAATCCTCCAGAGCATACAGCTTGGCAAGGAAGCCCAGCTCACGCACGCGGCGCACAATCAGCTGCGTGTACTGTGAGCCATAGTCGATAACGGCTACAATGTGTTTCGGTGTCATAACGCTGGGGGCATTGTAGCAGATAGCTCTAGCCCTTGCAAGCCTAATCACCCTGCGCCCGGAGCAAATCCCACCCGGGGACACCGCCCGGACTCTGCCGCCGCCCCCGCCCGCTCGCTCCGAATAGAACACAATGGCAGGTTGCGGCTCATGAGGGGCTGTGCTAGAATACCCGCAGGATGACTCTTGAACACCCCTTTATTGACGATACACAGCTGCCCGCCTGGTCACAGTTGAGCCCGGAGAAAGCCCGCACGGATATCCGCCTGGCCATCGGGCAGGCGAAAGCAGCCGTTGATGCCATCTGCGAAGTGCAGAACCCCACCTATGCCAACACCTTCGACGCGCTGGAGAACAGCAGCAGCGCGCTCATGCGCGGCTGGCAGCGCCTCAACCACCTGCGCTCGGTCATGGATTCCCCCGAACTGCGCGAAGTCATCAACGAACTCATGCCGGAGGTGGTCATCTACTCCAGCAGCGTGACACTCAACCCGCAGCTCTATGCCGTCCTCAAGAATGCCGCCGCCCAGCCCTGGGTGCAGGAGCTTTCCCCGGTGAAGCATCGTTTCATCCAGGAAACCCTGGCCGATTTCCGCGAAAGCGGCGCCGACCTGCCGCCGGACAAGAAGACCCGCTACGCCGAGCTTTCCACCGAACTGGCCCAGCTTTCCCAGCAATTCGGGGAATATGTCCTGGATTCCACCAATGCCTGGGAATACGTGACAGCCGATGAAAGTGAACTGGCCGGGCTGCCGGAATCGGCCCGCGAAGCCGCCCGGCAGGATGCGCTGGCCAAAGGGCACGGCAGCGACGAACACCCCATGTGGCGTTTCTCCCTGCAATTCACCAGCATCCAGCCCGTACTCACCTTTGCCGACCATGCAGCCCTGCGCGAGCGCATCTGGCGCGGCATGCAGAGCAAGGGAACAGGCGCATTCGACACCGCCCCACTCATCAATAAAATCCTGGCCCTGCGTGCCGAAAAAGCAGCCCTGCTGGGCTACGGGCGCTACTCCGACTATGTGACCAGCCGCCGCATGGCTGGCAGCGGCCAGAACGCGCTGGATTTCATCAACCGCCTGCATGAGCAGGTCCGCCCCGCCTTCCTCGCTGAACAGGAAGCCATCCGCCGCTTCGCCGAGGAGCAGACCGGCACGGCCATCCCCACCATGGAGCCGTGGAGCATCGGCTACTGGAGCGAAAAACGCCGCAAGGCGCTCTACGATTTCGACAGCGAAGAACTGCGCCCCTATTACGCCATGCAGAACGTGCTGGACGGCATGTTCTCCATCTACGCCGGGCTTTACGGCATCCGCTTCACCCGCAAGGAAACCGCCTGCGTCCAGCCCGGTGAGGAAGTTCCGGCCGGAGCGGTGGAGGTATGGCACCCCGAAGTGCTGTTCTACGAAGTACACGATGAGGAAAGCGGCGAGCATCTGGGCTCGTTCTACGCCGACTGGTATCCGCGCGATGTGAAGCGCGCCGGCGCGTGGATGGACGCGCTTTCCACCGGGCTGCCTCCCATGAACGGGCAGCCGCGCGTGCCGCATCTGGCGCTGATGTGCGGCAACATGAGCCGCCCGGTAGGCGATAAACCAGCCCTGCTCAGCCACTACGAGGTAGAGACCGTCTTCCATGAATTCGGGCATCTGCTGCACCAGATTCTGAGCAATGTGGAGGTGCGCTCCCTCTCCGGCTGCAATGTGGCCTGGGACTTTGTGGAGCTGCCCAGCCAGATTAACGAAAACTGGACCTGGGAGCCTGAGGCGATTACCCGCTACGCCCGCCACTGGCAGAGCGGCGAGCTGATGCCACGCGAGCTGATGGATAAGATGCTGGCCGCCCGCAACTACGGCGCTGCCTCCTTCTTCATGCGCCAGCTCTGTTTCGGTAAGATTGACCTGGAGCTGCACACCAACACCGCTTCCTTCCTGGGACGCGATGTGGAGGAGGTGGACCGCGAAATCCTGGCCGCCTACCGCGTGCCCACCACCGAACAAGGCAACAGCGTGCTGCGCGCCTTCTCGCACATCTTCGACGGCGGCTACGAAAGCGGCTACTATTCCTACAAGTGGGCTGAGGTGCTGGACGCCGATGCCTTCTCCCGCTTCGCACAGGAGGGTATCTTCAATCCCGCCACCGGTCGCGACTTCCGCCGCTGCATCCTCTCGCAGGGCAACAGCCGCCCCGCCGCCGAACTCTACCGCGACTTCATGCACCGCGACCCGGACAGCAGCGCCCTGCTCCGCCGCAGCGGAATCGAAGGTTGAATGTAGAATTTTGAATCTTGAATGTATTAAATTCCGTTCGCTTCGCTCACCAGATAAAGTACCTTCTATGAACAGAGAAGAAATGTACGAAAGAACCATGCAGTTTTCTGTTCGCGTGGTTCGCATGGTGAAGGCAATGCCCCGCGGAATTGCCGAAGACGTAATCGCCAAGCAACTGATTAAAAGCGCTACTTCTATTGGCGCGAACTACCGCGAAGCCTGCCACGGAAAATCACCAGCAGATTTTGTTTCCAAACTCAAAATTTGTGAAGGTGAAGCCGATGAGACCCTTTACTGGTTGCAACTCCTGGTGAATACCGACATCATGAAGCAAAGCAGACTTCAAGCTCTCATTGACGAATCCCGCGAGTTCGTTGCCATGTTGACCGCCAGCACCAAAACTTCCGGCCATCATTAAGGCGAGCGCAGCGAGCGGAATTCTATACATTCAAAATCCAAAATTCAAGATTCAAAATCTTGAACAAATCTTTACGCTTGAACTGTCAAACCACTTGGCATAATATAAGCACATACACCATATGTCAGACGCAGAACAGAAACCGGTTGAGGAATTCACGAAGGTAGAGTCCATCTTTGTGCGGGGGCGCAACTGCCTGCTGCTTCGGGCGGATTTCTCCCCCATGTTTGTGGATTACTACCTGCACCTCATGCAGCATGGGCTGCGGAATGAGGAAACCGAGGACACGGTACTCAAGAAGCTGCTGGCGTATTTCACGCTGCACCTGGTTTCCCGCCCCTGGCAGGAATACCATGCCTGGACCTTCAATGTCTGCACCCCGCGACTGGCCAACTACTTTATCTCCGGCTCCTCGCTGACGGAAGATGTGGTGGGACGCGCGTTCCGCGAGGGCGTGCGCGAGACCGACAAGAACATGCTCTTTGCCCAGAACCTGCTGCCCAACAAGGAACCGCAGACTTCCGTCATCACCCTGCCGCAGAGCAGCGTGGAGGACTGGGTGCAGGACTTCTACCGCCAGAGCGAGCAGCGCCAGTCCCGCGCCTTTGACCTGGGGGAAGACAAGTTTGCCCTCATCACCGCCCAGCCGGACGCCGACCACGACTGGCTGCAGGAACTCACGGCAGATGATGTACGCGCCATCTGCGAGGTGGAGCAGACCAAACTGCTCGAAACCCGCAAGTTCAAGTTCCAGTGCGGCTGCACGGTGGAAAAGATTCTGCCTGTTGTGCGTGCCATGAAGCACGACTTTGCCGACCTGCTCTCAGAGCAGGGCTTCCTGGAAATCTCCTGCCCGCGCTGCGGGGCTACCTACAAGGTGACCCCGGACCAGGTGCTGCAGCAGGATAGCTGATTCTTCCCTCTGCATGCGCTGCCTCTCTCTCCTGCCTGCGTTCATCCTGCTGCTGGTCTGCACCGCCTGCACGCCGGTACGCACGGTGTACGATGCCCACGGCAATGTGGTGGACGACGAACCGGGCGGCGAAAAGGACCTGATGTCCACCTTCGAAAAACGCTTCGATGCCGCGTTTTCCGAGCAGAAGACCAAGGATGGCGTTCCCATGACCACCTCCTCGCGCGTCAGCTCCTTCCAGCGCGATCTGGATGATGCACGGCGCATCGACAAGAGTTTCTCCACCGGCCGCTTCGATACCGGCGCCCGCCTCGATTTGAGGGATGAACGCCACTCCGCCCTTTCCAAACGCTTCGACCCCGGCAAGGGAGATATTTCCAAAAACTCCCACAGCCTGTTTTCCACCGGCCTGCGCCCGGATTTCATGAACGAGAGCCACGGCATCAGCCACAGCCAGCGCTTTGCTGGTGCCGGCCGCGCCGACCGTTCCCAGCTGGAGGGACGCTACCGCGACGACCGCGGCAAAAGCGTGTATCTGACGGATGACGAACCCTTCACCACGAGCGAGGAGAGCGGCTACATCGAAACCCGCCGCAACAAGACCAAACAGCCTGTCATCATGGATAAGGAGGATTACTACCGTCAGTTCCGGGGCGGCATCAAAGGCCTCCTCGGCACCGACAACAACCACACCCCCTGACGCCCATGTACCCGGCACTTCCGCTCCTCTTTCTGCTGTTCTTCACCTCACTTGTTTCGGCGCTGGATTTATCTGAAAGCATTTTGAACGGCGAATTCTGGAAGCAGGACCCGCAAAAAACCTTTGAAGGACAGAGATATACCCGACCGGATGCCCGGCATCTCCGGCTGACCGGGGTGACATTCGGGGAGATTTCCGCCGACGAGGTCGTCGTCACCCTGGCCGAAGACGGCAAACCTCTTTCCCTGCACGCCTCCGTGTATAACAAGGGCGACAACTTCGCCATCTCCGACAAGGAATTTCACAACATTCAGAACGAAACCGCCCAACAACTCGAAAGCCTGTTACAAAAACGCCCCAAATACATGGGCGGCGGCAAACGCGGAGGCGCCATCAAACTGAAGGCATGGCAATGGAGCTGGGAAAATGGCACCATCCTCCTGGAAAGCAGTTCCGACGGCAGCGGCCGGCGATTCGCAGGCGAATTCATCCGCCTGCGTATGGCCGCAGATAAAAAAGAGCTCAACAGCGGTGGCTCTCGGGACAACATTCACAAGAAGGAACTGCTGCAACATGTTGTCCTGGAAGAAGACGGCACCGTCTGGATTAAGGACATCCCCATGGTGGACCAGGGGCAGAAAGGATACTGCTCGGTGGCTACCTTTGCACGCGTCTTTGCGTTCTATGGCATGGAAAGTGTCGATCAGCACGTGCTGGCCAATCTGTGTGAAACCAACGCTGGCGGAGGTACATTTGTCGATGACACCATCGATGCCATGAACAGAATCAGCCATAAATACCACACCAAACTCATTATTATTGACGAAAACCGAGGTCATCTTTCCTCCATTATCAAGCCCTACAACAAGCTGGCGAAACGCAAAAAGAAACCGCTGATTGACCCGTACATGGAGGATCTCCATGAAAAGCTGGACCGCGATATCCTCAGGGAAATCTATGCCAAGGACCGCACCGGCACGCAGAAGTGGATCAAGGATATCAAAGAATACATCGATGAGGGCTACCCGGTCATCTGGCGCATCCCCAAGCACATGCGCATGATTATCGGCTACAACCTCAAAAACCAGACCATCCTCTATTCCGATTCCTGGGGCGCGGAACACGCTCGCAAACTCATGCCGGCCACCGAAGCCAGAGGAATAACACGAGGACGCTATGTCCTCAAACTGCGTTGATTGTTTCTGAACGCTCCTGCTCTGCCGGTGGCATCGCCTTGCAAAAGCCTGGCACTTCCTATGCTCGGAGCCTCCCGGTGAGGCCCGGGCTGAGGCTCCTTTACGCAAACGAAAGGAAAGCCTGCGTTTTTAGTAAACAAAAAGCCCTTGGTGGACAGCACCAAGGGCTTTTGAAGGTTCTAATATTAAGCAGAAGCCGAATTAACCGCGACGACGACGGGCACAGAGACCGGCCAGGGCCAGCAGGCCCAGCGTAGCTGTGGCGGGCTCAGGAACCTTCTGCGTAACACCTACAGTAACATTTTCTCCCCATCTTACACCGCTCCACCCTGACGCTGCTATGTCCTTGGCGTCCCATGTAGTATTTTTATAGTTCAGAACGCTCGTTACATTGTTCGTAGTTACAACCTTAATGCTAGACGTACTGGTTGTGTAGTCATAGGATAAGGTAATAGCAGCATCTTTCAAATCAACTGAATTATTTGGCAACGCGTCCGTCCCAGTCGAAACAGTTGGCGTGAATTGCATCCATGCGTTCGCAGGGCTATCAAATGTTTTGGTGTATGTGGAAGTCTGGGGATCTGCGACAATGGTGCCACTATTCCAGTACTCAGCTGTTCCGCTGCCTATTGACGCTCCATCCACAGCCATACCAATTATAGCCCCAGACAAACCACTACTGGATGTCTCTAAACGTAAGTAATCGAGGGAGGATTCAGTGCCAAACGGAGTACCCAACCCAATAATGCCTGCATAGTTTGCACCACTCCAGCCGTGTTCCGCAAGAGTAAAGGTAATGGTGAAAGAGTCACCTGCCTCATAACCCAGCGCATCAAGCTTCGTTCCAATAGCAGTAACTAAGTCCGATGTTGTTAAATTAGCACCCATACTTACTCCACAAAGAGCTATAAGTGCAATAATTGTCTTTTTCATAGTAGATTGAGTATTATGGTTAAGATTGAGTAACGTAGAGGTGGCTTCCTTGCGCAATGGAAAAGCTCGCTCCTACGCCACGGAGTTGTGTATATCGCATTCCCTATGCGATGTCCAGAAAAAAATCAAATTTTGTTGATTTTTATATGTTACCGCTTGTCGCTGAGTTTGTTTTCGGTGATGGAATGAGCCGGTTTTGTTGAATGTGATCAGATTTAATCCGGGCGGAAATCATTGGAAAATAAAGCATTACGGTACAAAAACAGTCTTTCGCATAGGGAATACGAGTCATCGCATAGGGAATGCGATAAGTTAGCGTCGAAGTCGAGGGGAGTAGTGTCTCTACGTCTCGCGTTGCGGGCACAAAATTCCCCGGCACCTTCCGATATACATCCTGAAATCTTCCACATCTATTCACCATGAGAAAGACCATACTACTTATCACCTTAGGTCTGGTGGGGCTCTCCTCCCAAAGCCAGGCTCTGACAACTACGAAAGAATATTCTTACGTGACACTGGATCTCACCAAGGATAGCAACGGCACTTTGACCAATGGAAACAAATACTCCTACAATGCCACCACGAGCATTTTGAGTCAATATGATGTAAGCCAGGGCGTCCTCCTCACATTCAGCAGCAAGACATGGGCAGAACACGACCTGATTGTCTTTACCTCTGCAAAGGGCAGTGGAAATCCCCCCGTCAATGGCGACAGTACTGGTCTCCTGGGTGCTGCCAATGGCGCTTTGAAAGGCGTATGGGGTGGCCACACCAACTATTGCTGGAATAGCGGCAGCAACACTGCCATCGCCGCAACCAAGATTACCGATACCATTAAGGTGGAGATGACCAAGAGCGCAGGTGTGAGTGTCTACAATGCATCCGGCACCCGGCTGGTGAACTATAGCGGTCTGCAAGCCGGCACTGCTGACAGAACCACGACTTATTTCAACCAAACATACGTCTCCTCCATAGGATTAGTTGATGATATCAAGTCGTACACCTACTCCAACGCAGACGGCAGCTGGGGCCAGACATACGATGGAGACAAGGTCATCGACGCAACCAACGGAGAAAAGAAGTTCGCTTTCAACAGCGACATTCCTGCTGACCTGGATATCGTTGCCGGCGGTGACGGTTATGTCTTCTTCGAAGAATGGCTTCATGGCGATTTCAACTTCGCAAATAACTTCTATATCGGTTCCCGGACGAACGGTGCAGAAGCCATTCATTTCGGCAGCGATGACGGCAACTACACAACAACCCTGACTGGTAATATCTACCTCGTTGACGATGCTGTGATTAAAGCCCGCGGCGAAGACACCGTCTCCATCCAGGGTAAGGTGACCGACAAGAATGTACCCAACAGCACCAAGACTGACGGCGGATACAAGCTCACCGTGGCCGGCGAGGGTTACGAGTTTACCGGCGATGTCGATGTCACCACGCTGGAATTTGGTGCAACGCAGGGGATTCACACATACACCCGTAACACCGAAGCTACATTCACCAAGGGGTTCAAGGCAGACAACCTGATTCTGAACACAAACAACCACATTACCTCTCTTGCCACCATTGATGGTCTGACCACTCTGACCGTCAAGGGAGCCGACGCTACGCTCGATGCCGCCCTCGACCTCAGCACCGCCACCACTCTGACGATGGACGCTGCGCTCGCCCTGGGCGACAACGCTCTGACGCTCGGTTCGATGACCCTGGCCGGCACCCTGTTCACAACCATGGATACCACGCTGGAGACCTCTGAGACTCTTACGCTCTTCACCGGGGTGAACAGCCTGACCCTCGGCACGACAAGCTACGCAGGCGCTGTTGATGCCTCGACCGTGTTCACCAACCTGGCCGCCGGCAACTACAGCCTGGTATATGCCGACAGTGTTGTGGCGCTGAAAAAGGGCGTGACCGACGTAGTACCTGAGCCCACCACCGCCACGCTGAGCCTGCTGGCTCTCTGTGGCCTTGCGATGCGCCGCCGTCGCAAGTAAAGCACAGGATTACCCCAACTTGAAAGCAGCCCCTGGAGGTAGACAACCTCCAGGGCTTTTTCTGTTTGAGCCACGGGCGAACAGAACCGATTTTTCCCTTCGCCTTTTCGTTTCCGCTTGATTTCATGACCAATACAAAGTAGAATGGACGCGTGAACGGAACCGATTTGCAGATAGAGGCCCGCCGCGCCTACCGTGCCATGGTCATGGCGCGGGCCTTCGATACGAAAATCTCCGCTCTGTACAAAGCCGGCAAGATTTTCGGCGGTGTGTTCCTGGGGCGCGGGCATGAGGCTGTTGCTGCCTGCCAGGCGGTGTTCCTGACCCGCGGGCAAGACGTCTACAACCCCTTTATCCGCGAGCAGGCCGGCCGCTGCGCCTGGGGCGACAGCGTGCTGGACAGCGCCCAGTCCTACCTGGGCAGCGCCAGCGGACGCATGCGCGGGCGAGACAGCAATGTCCACTGGGGCTACCCGGAACACGGCAACCCGGTTCCTATCTCGCACCTGGGCGCCATGGTTTCGGTGGTGGCCGGCATGATGCTGGCCAAGCGCTTCAAGGGAGATACGGGCCGCGTGGGCGTGGCCTGCATCGGGGACGGCACCACCTCGGTGGGTGCCACGCACGAGGGCATCAACCTCATTGCCGTGGAAAAGCTGCCCGTGGTCATTGTGGTGACCAACAACCAGTTTGCCTACTCCACCCCGAATAGTCAGGAATTTGCCGCCGACCTGATGGACCGCGGCCGGGGCTACGGCCTGCGCTGCCACGAATGCGACGGGACAGATTTCATGGCCACGCTGCACACCATGCAACGTGCCATTGCCGCCGCACGCGCGGGTGAAGGCCCGCAATGGGTGGTAGCCAACACTTTACGTATGTGCGGCCACGGCGAACACGATGATGCCGCCTATATTCCGCAGGAACTCAAGGATGCCTATGCCGGCCGCGACCCGCTGGCGGTGGCCCGCAGGCAGATGCTCGAAGCCCGGTGGCTGACGGAGGAAGAAGCCACCACCTGGAATGAGGAATGCCGCGATGAAGTGCAGCGTCTGGTGGCCCAGGCGCAGCGCGAAGCCGCCCCCGACCCCGCCGCAGAGGACTGGTGCGCCACTTCCTGGAACCCTGAATAACTGATAAGCCCCACGACCATGAGTGTAACCTACATCGATGCCATTCACCAGGCGCTGGATGAACTGCTGGCCGAAGACCCGGATGTTTTCCTGCTGGGTGAGGATATTGCCGGCCAGTTCGGCGGGGCATTCAAGGCCACCAAGGGACTGGATGCCAAATACCCCGGCCGCGTACTCAACGCCCCGATTGCCGAGGATGCCATTGCCGGCGTGGGTATCGGCGCGGCACTCGGCGGCATGAAGCCGATTCTGGAAATGCAGTTTGCCGATTTCGGCACGCTGGCGCTCAACCAGGCAGGCAACAACGCCGGGGCCCATTTCTACCGCACCGGCATCCCCATCAACATCACGCTCCGCATGCCCTGCGGCGGCACACCCGGCGGCGGCCCCTACCACAGCCAGAGTCTGGAGGCTCTGTTTGCCCATTATCCGGGACTGCATGTCTTTACCCCCGCCACGGTAGCCGACGCCTACTACATGCTTAAGCAGGCGGTGCAGATTCCTGACCCGGTCATCTTCCTGGAACACAAGTTCCTGTACCGCTGGCTGAAAGCCGAGACCTGGACAGACCCGGATCCGCTCCCCATCGGCCAGGCACGCATTGCCCGCCCCGGTCAGCATGCCACGGTTGTGGCCTTCTCGGCCATGGTGCCGGAGGCGCTCCGCGCCGCCGATGAACTTGCCGCCACCAGCGGTTATGAACTGGAAGTGGTGGATTTGAGAAGCGTCAAACCGCTTGATACCGCCACGATTCTGGATTCCGTGGCCCGCACCGCCCGCCTGCTGGTGGTCAGCGAGGATTTCCCCTGGGGTGGCGTGGCAGCCGAGGTGGTTTCGCAGGTTTCCACCCACGGCTTCCACCTGCTGGATGCCCCCCCGCTGCGCCTCAGCTCGCACGACACCCCCATTCCCGCCCACCCCGATTTGTGGAAAGCCCACCGCCCCAGCGCTGCCAGTATCGCAGAAGCCGCGCGCTACCTCATCACCCTGTAACCCCCCTACCCAGAGACATACCATGCCCCAAGTCCCCATTCTCATGCCCCAGCTGGGCGAATCCATTGCCGAAGCCACCATCATGCAGGTGCTGGTCAAGCCCGGCGATACTGTACAGGCCGACCAGGAGGTCTTTGAGGTGGAAACCAACAAGGCGGTCATGGGTGTCACCACGGTTTGCGGCGGCACCATTGTCTCGGTGGATGTGAGCGCGGGCGAAACCGTGCCGGTGGGTGCCATCATGGGCATCATTGAAGCCACGGAGGAAGAAATCGAACGCTCCGGAGCCACCCCGCTGGCAGAGGGTGCAGCCCCGGCCGCCTCCCCGGCCAGCAGCCCGGCCGCCGCGCAGGACGGTGCCCACTTCCGCACCGAAGGTGAATTCCGCGAGGGGGTGCGCGCCGGCGGCGTACGCCGGCCTCTGGGCGAAGGCGGGCGCGGACTGCCCGTTCCCATGGCCCGCCGCGGCTCCCGCTTCCTTTCCCCCCGTGTGCGTGCCCGCATGGACGAAATCGGCATCACCGAGGCAGACATGGCCTATGTCATCGGCACCGGGCCGAATGGCCGCATCACCATTGATGATTTTGAGAATTTCATCAACTATGTGGATGGCTGGCCCTCTCACCCGGCCTCGCCGATGCGGCGCAGCGTGGCCAGCAGCATGCAGCGCACCTGGCGCCGCCCCATTGCCAGCTGCGGCCGCCCCATCTTCATGGCTCCCATTATTCTGCACCGCAAGAAGCACCCCCGCAAACCGGGTGTGACCCTCTACTTCCTGCGGGCGCTGGCGCTGGCGCTGGCCGAAGCCCCCGAATGCGCCGGTTACATGGTAGGGGGCCGCATCCTGACCCCGCGCCGCATCGACCTGGGCATTGCGGTTCAGGTGGCCGATGGTGTCATGGTGCCGGTGCTTCGCAATGTGAACGAACGCACGATGGATGAGCTGATTGATGAATACAACAAGGTGGTGACACAGGCACGCGACCGCAAGCTCGACCCCGCTTACCAGGGTGGCGGCATTGCCACCGTCTCCAACTTCGGCGGTTTCGGGCTGACCCATGCCACCCCCATGCCTCTGCCCAGCGAAAGCCTGATTCTGGGTGTGGGCTCCGTGCAGAAAGTACCGGTATGGAGCGATGAGGTGGAATGCTTCCTGCCGGTGGAGCAGGCGCAGATTGTGGCTTCGTTTGACCACCGCGTGGTGGACGGCGGCGATGTAGGCCGCCTGATGCTGCGTATTGCCCATTATCTGGAGCATCCTGAATTCCTGTAATCCATGAGCAGCACCCCGCAGAATATGGTACTGGGCATCATCGCCGGCGCAGGAGAATTCCCCCGCATGGTGATTGAGGGCGCGCACCGCGCCGGGGTGCGGGTGGTGGTTGCCGGCATGCGCGGCGCAGCAGGCCGGGATATTCCCTCCCTGTGCGATGCCTACAAGAGTTTCCGCGTGGGGGCGATTGAAGCCCCGGCTGCTTTCTTCCGGGAGCAGGGGGTCACCCACATCATGCTCACCGGGCAGATCAAGCCCGCCTGCATCTACACCATGTGGCCCGATGCCACGGCTCGCCGCCTGCTGGGCCAGCTCGACCGCCGCAATGCCCACACGATTTTCACCGCAGCCTGCGACTTCGTTCATTCCCGCGGCATGGAGGTACTGCCCTCCATCACCTTCATGGAAGACCACCTGCCCGCCTCCGGGCACCTGGCCGGGCCTGTGCCGACACAGGAGCAGCTGGAGGAAGCCCGCTTCGGCCTGGCGCAGGCGCGCGAAATCGCCCGCCTGGATATCGGGCAGAGCATCATCGTCCACGGCAAAACCGTGGTCTGTGTGGAAGCCTACAAGGGCACGAATGAATGCCTGCATGCCGGTGGACACCGGCCCTACGGTGTTACGCTCTGCAAAGTCACCAAACCGGGGCATGATATGCGCTTCGATGTGCCCTGCATCGGCACTGGCACGATTCACAACGCCATCAAGGCCCATGTCGACCACATTGTCTTTGAAGCGCACCGCACCATCCTTTTCCAGCGTGAGGAAGTCATCCGCCTGTGCAACGAACACGGCATCACCCTGCACGCCATGGACGTTCCCCTGCCGGAGCAGGAAGGAAAAGACCCCGGCCATATCGAGACTGATGCCGCGCACGCTGCCACCATGGCCGCTGAAATCGAGGCGCTCGGCATCGGCTGCTGCGCTGTGGTGTGCGACGGGGTGGTGATTGCCGTGGATGATGCAGACGGCCCTCTCAAATGTATACGCCGCGCGGCCGCCTACATGAAACGCCTGCGCTTTGCACGCCTCATCAACTGGCTGTGCCGCATTCTGCTGGGGCGTCCCGGTGCGCCGCCTGCCCCCATGGTGCTGGCCAGCACCCGCCCCCTCACGGATGACGAGACCCGCGCCGCCAGGCGCGCCGGCATCCACTATGTCCGCGCGTAAGCCCGGATATCGTCTTGCCGGAACGGCAAGATATCGTCCAGCCCCGCAGGGGCTGGATATCGTTTCCTATGGATTCTGCATTGAAGAAAAGTGGAGATAGGGAAACTTATTGCGGAGGAAATGAGAAACTGCTATCATCCCAATACTATGAAGCCCCATCCACTGGCTGAACAAAGTCTTGATTTTGCCGTTGAAGTAGTCCGTTTCTGTGACAGCATTGAACGAAACGCCGTACTGAAAAACCAGTTGTTAAGATCGGCTACCAGTATAGGAGCAAATATTCATGAGGGGGTATATGCCTCCAGCGGTGGCGATTTTGTAAACAAGTATCAGATTGCTTTAAAGGAATGTTTCGAAACAGAATACTGGCTGCAGATATTGCAGAGAGGCGGTATTGCTGAGGCTAAAGCCGTATCTTCCTTGGTACATCGCTGTGGTAATATCAGGCGCATGTTGATTGCGTCCATTAAGACTGCAAAGAAAGTGTAATTGCTTCCCATTTGGCGCGGGTTCGTTTTTCCGTAAAGAACATAGGAAACGATATCCAGCCCCTACGGGGCTGGACGATATCCGGCTGCGCCCGGACGATATCTTGCGCCGCGCGCAAGACTATATCCATCGCTGCGCTCGGGCCTTAGGCAAACGATTCAAAAAAGCCGCCACCCAGGAGTTTTTCACCACGCAGGGCATCCGGCTCATAAAAGGCACAGACCTGCCCCAGCGCCAGGGCGCGCACGGGGGTATCAAAATCCAGCTGCACCTTGCCACCACCCAGATGCGTGCAGGTGGCCGGCACGGCAGCGGCGCGGTAGCGCGGCTGCGCCATGACCCGCTCCGGCAGCGGCGCGAGGGTATTGGAAATGCTGCCTACAATGGCACGGCGGGTGTAGAGGCCGGGAGTCTCCTGACCCTCATAGCCCAGAATGAGGCGGTTGCGTTCCAGGTCTTTCCCTACGACCACATAGGCCACACCTTCGCGCGGAGAGGCCACATGGTGACCCTTGCGCTGCCCCATGGTGAAGAGGTGCAGGCCATCGTGGCGCCCCAGTTTGCGGCCGTTGATATCGACAATGTCGCCGGGATTATCGGGAAGGTAGTGGCGCAGGAAATCGCTCATTTTGACCTGGCCGATGAAGCAGATACCCTGCGAATCCTTTTTCCCGGCATTCGGCAAATCAAAGCGGCGGGCAATTCCGCGCACCTGGGGTTTGGTGATGCCGCCCACGGGGAAGATGGCATGTGCCACCTGTTCCGGGCGCATGAGGGCCAGAAAGTAGGACTGGTCCTTGTTCTCATCTGCCCCGCGCAGGATGTAGCTGCCCTCGCCGGGGACATCGAGGCGCTGGGCATAGTGGCCGGTGGCTACGCCGCTGAATCCCTGTTCGAGGGCGTAATCCAGCAGCACGCCGAATTTCATTTCACGGTTGCAGAGGACATCCGGGTTCGGGGTGGAGCCGCTGCGGTAGCCCTCTATCAGGTAGTTGACGATGCGCTGGCGGTATTGCTCGATGAGGTCCACCACGCGGAACTCGATGCCCAGCTTGCGGCAAACCCCCAGCGCGTCCTCGATATCGCGCTCCCAGGGGCACTCGCCCGGTATGTTTTCCTCATTGACCCAGTTCTTCATGTAGGCCGCCACTACTTCATGCCCCTGCTCTACCAGCAGGGCTGCTGCAGCAGCGCTGTCCACGCCGCCGCTCAGGGCTGTCAGAATCCGGGCCATGCGGGCGGCTGAAGATATTTTATTCTTCCTCCTTGATGGCGGTGGGAGGCAGCTCCGGCTGCGGCTTCAGCACGCCCTGCTGAGCCAGACCGTTGAGCATGCTCTGCAGAGCCTGCACAATGAAACCGCTGCGGTCCACGCGGTTGTACTGGCAGAGGATTTCCATTTCCTGGAGCAGGTCATCCGGGCAACGGAACGATATTGTACGGGTTTTCATAGTCATCTCGGCTTATGCTAGCAGATGCCGCCGGCTATTTCAAGGGTAATCTCATGCGGTCGAGTCAGCGCACTCACCAGTCCACCTCTATCTTCTCCACCTGGCCCTGCTTGTTCTCGTACAACACATAGCCGTTCTCCACGCCGAAACGGTGTACCTCCATGGTGACTTTCACGTCGAAGCAGCAATAGCGGGCAATATCAAGCATTTTCTGCACGTCGCCCGTCTTTTCATATTCTGCCCACCATTTGAGCGCATCGGTGCCCTCGGCAGTCTTGGAATTGCCCCCCAGCGTCACCTTGGCCACGGAATCCAGCTTGAGGCGGTGCCCGATGCGGGTGGTTAAATCAGAGCAGAGGTCGAGATTATGCGTGACATCGGCCACCGTCCAGAAGGTGTACGCCTGCAGCACCCCATAATCGAAATTCACATGATTATAGCCCACCACGAGGTCTGCCATGCGGAGTTCCTCGATGAGTTCTTCCATGCGGTCCTCGGTGTAGATATGGTAGGCGTTGTCGCGGGTGGAGAAGGTGACCGCCACCGAAACGCCCATCTTGGCGGTTTCGTGCCAGCCGCCTACTTCGGCGGCAGAGCGGCGGGTTTCCAGATCAAAATAGACGATGTTCTTCATAACTGACCAGGGGGCAATGTTCGCCGCAGCCCTTCGTAGAGCATGATGGCAATGGAGGTGGAGAGATTCAGTGAGCGGGCACGTTCGCCCGGCATCGGAATACGGAGGGCGGTTTCAGGATGCTGCGCTATCCAGCGTTCCGGCAAGCCCTTGGATTCCGGGCCGAACACCAGGTAGTCGCCATCCTGCAATGGGAGGCTGGAATCCCAGATGCCGTGGGTGGCTTTGGTGGAAAGATACCAGAAGCGCGCGTCCGGCTCTGCGGCAGCTTCCAGTTCCTCCAGCGAATCCCAGAGCTGCAGATCGACATGTTTCCAATAGTCCAGCCCTGTGCGGCGCACATGTTTTTCATCCAGGCTGAAGCCGAGCGGCTTAATCAGGTGCAGGCGTGCCCCGGTAGCCACGGCGAGCCGCCCGGCGGCACCGGTGTTGTGGGGGATTTCAGGGTGAAAGAGGACGATATGGAACATGTGCCTTACTTAGCGCCCTTGCGGAATAACACAGCCGGAATCGTGCGGAAGAAGAGTTTGACATCCAGCCAGAGACTCCACTCGTCAATATAGCGCAAATCCTTGTTGACCATGTTGTCGAAGTCTGCATTATCGCTGCGGTCCTCCACCTGCCAGAAGCAGGTGAGCCCCGGTTTCACACTCATACGGCGGCGGTGTTCTATCCTGGGGAAAGCCTCCGTCTCATACACGGCCAGGGGGCGCGGCCCCACAATGCTCATATCCCCGCTCAGAATGTTGAGCAGCTGCGGCAATTCATCGATGGATGTTGTACGCAGGAAATGACCGAATTTGAACACGCGGGGGTCATTGGTGAGCTTGAAGATAGGGCCGTTCATCTCATTGCCATACTTCTCTTTCACTTCGGCCAGGCGTTCCTCGGCATCCACATACATGGAACGGAACTTCCACATGTGGAACACGCGACCGTACACGCCGGAACGGCGCTGGCGGAAGAATACCGGTCCTTTCGGGTCGCTCAGTTTGATGCCGATGGCCGCTATCACCCAGAGGGGAGAGGAACCAATCAGCATCAGCAAGGCCACAATACGGTCCATAACGGCCTTGAACATGCGGGCCCAGGAGTAGGCCGGGGTCGAACTGAGTACCAGCATACGGTTTGTACCCACCTCATTGATGTCTGCCCGCAGGCAGGTACCCATACGCTCCCGCAGCACGATATTCACATCAATCCCCTGCACCTCGCACTGGCGAATCACTCCGGCAAAGGAATGATGAGCCGCCAGCCCGCCGAAGACGTACAAATCTGTCACGCTGTGTTCCTCGATAAGCCGCTGGACTTCCTGCTCGCTCTCTTCCTCAACTTCCAGCCGCCCTACAACATTGAAATTGGACCGCCAGTACTCCGGGAAGGAGTTCCAGCCCTGCTCAATGGCAGCCGGCTCCCCCGCCAGAATCACCTGCCGCCGCCCCATTTCAGTATTACCCCGGCTCAGACGGTACAGGCGGGTCAGGCAGTAACGCAGGTACACCACCAGGGAAACACCCACCACATTGGTCAGCAGAATCAGGCTGTGGTACGGAGATGTTTCCGCCAGGCCGAGATAAATACCGATGGCGCAGAGATAGTAGACCGCGAAGGTGAGCAGCTGTCTGAGGGCATTCCCCGACCGCTGCATGTTATGTTTATGGTAGAACCCGACCTGCCGCAGGATAATCGGCACCGCCACCAGCGCCGCCCCCGCCAGGAAGGGCGAGGCGGTAAACAGATTGATGAACTCGCCATGAGGCTGGCCACAGAGGCTCAGCACAAAACTGGTGACATAGGGCGAAAAATAGGCAAACACACATGCCAGCGCAAAATCTGCACAGGGGTATACACAACGTAAGTAGAATTTGCTGCGACGTGTCATAGGCTCGCGCGAATAATACCACCATTCACCACACCTAACAAGGAAATTTCCCTAAATCCGGCAAAATATCTTTTTACTTGAAAGACAAAGGAAATTTCGGTAGTATATATTCCGTATGAACTTGCTTAAAAGCATGACGGCTGTAATTGCAATGACGGGAGCCCTGGCCATGGGGCAGAATGCGTACACTCCGCATCCCGACTGGGAAAATCCCCAGAACCTCTCCCAGGGGCGTGAAGAAGCACGCGCATTCTATGTGCCGTTCGCCAATCGTGACGAAGCGTTGAAAGGCCACCGCAAGGATTCCTCTCTTGTTCTTTCTCTCAACGGCAACTGGAAATTCCGCTGGTCTCCCAGCCCGGAGACGCGCCCGCTGGATTTCTACAAGCCTGAAACCGACATCAGCAACTGGGCCGAGATTGATGTACCCAGCAACTGGCAGATGCGCGGTTACGGCACCCCGATTTACAGCAACCAGCGCTACACCTTTGTGCGCGACTGGCCGCGGGTCATGACCAAGCCCCGCAACAAGGACGAAGAACGCTACACCACCCCCGCCACCGAGCCGAATGCCGTGGGCAGCTACCGCCGCGATGTGGAGCTTCCCGGCGACTGGAACGGGCGCGAAGTCTTCATCCGTTTCGACGGTGTGGACTCTTTCTTCTACCTCTGGGTCAACGGCCACAAGGTAGGGTTCTCCAAGGACAGCCGCACCGCCGCTGTCTTTGACATCACGCCCTACGTACAGCCCGGCAGGAACGTGATTGCCGCCGAGGTGTACCGTTACAGCGATGGCTCTTACCTGGAATGCCAGGATATGTGGCGTCTTTCCGGTATCTTCCGCGATGTGTACCTGTACACGACGCCTAAGGTCCAGATTCGCGATTTCTTTGTCCATACTGACTTTGACGGCGCTCCCGGCAAGAAAGATTACAGCAGCAGCAAGCTGAGCATCGAGGTGAATGTAGACAACCGCAGCACGGCCACCGGCAGCACTACCGTGCAGGGCGAACTCATCGACGCCGCCGGTAAGACTGTGGCCACCATGAGCAGCACCCCGCTCAGCATTTCCCCTGGCGCTGAAGTACAGACCACCCTGGCCGCCACCATTGCCAACCCGGCTCTGTGGAGTGCCGAAAAGCCCAATCTGTACCGTCTGCTGCTCACCTTGAAGAATGAACAGGGCGAAATCACCGAGACACTTTCCCGCAAGATTGGTTTCCGCGATGTGCAGCTGGTGGATGGCCGCTTCCTGGTGAACGGCATGCCGGTGAAGCTCAAGGGTGTCAACCGCCACGAAAGCCAGCACGCCAACGGCCACGCCGTGACCGAGGAGGAGTGCTACCAGGAGCTTCTCATCATGAAGCGCGGCAACATCAACCACATCCGCAACTCCCACTACCCGCAGGTAGACCGTTTCTATGAAATGTGCGACGAGCTGGGTATCTATGTGTGCGATGAAGCCAACATTGAATCCCACGGCTACTACTACGGCGAACTCTCCCTCTCCCACCCGGCCGAGTGGAAGGCGCAGCATGTATGGCGCAACAAGAACATGGTGGAACAGAGCAAGAACCACCCTTGCGTGGTCATCTGGTCCTACGGCAACGAAGCCGGCCCCGGCGATAACTTTGCCGCCGTGCGCGACTGGATCAAGAGCCGCGATGCTTCCCGCCTTACCCAGTACGAACGCAACAACGACCTGGCAGACCTCTGCTCCAACCAGTACCCCAGCGTGAACTGGACTCGCAACATTGCCGGCACCAAGCTCCAGAAGCCCTGGTACATTTCCGAATACGCCCACATCCTCTGCAATTCCATGGGCAACCTGGCTGACTACTGGGAAGCCATCGACAGCAGCGATTCCATCATCGGCGGCGGCATCTGGGAATGGATTCACCAGAGCTATGACCAGGTAGTCACCCTGCCCAACGGCCAGAAGGTAACCCGCCAGGCCTACGGTGGTGACCACGGTGAATACCCCCACGACGGCATCTTCTGCATCAAGGGTGTGATTTACAGCGACCGCACCGTCACCCCGCTCTACGACGAAATCCGCAAGGTGCAGCAGAACGCCTCCTTCAGCATGGGCGAACTCACCAGCGAAGGCCTTGTCATCAACATCCGCAACAAGCACCTCTTCACTGATCTTGACGAATACGACGGCAGCTGGGTTCTCTGCGAAGAAGGCAGCAAACCTGTTCTGCAGGGCAGCTTTGCCCCCTCTGCCGCCCCGCTGACCACCCAGAAGCTGGTACTGCCGCTTTCTGCCGAACAGCTGCTTTCCCTCAAGAAAGACCGCCGCTACCATCTGACCGTCAATCTGCAGCTCAAGCAGAAGACCGAATGGGCAGACAAGGGCTATGTCATCGCTACCGAACAGCTTTCCCTGCCGGAGGAAATGACAGGCTACGATGCCCGCAACAACCTGGTGCAGCTGACAGAAGCCAAGGTGGACGTCCGCAACCAGAGCGGGCAGATGCTCGTCATCGGGCCGAACTTCTCCCTCTGCGTCGACAAGGTGACCGGCGGGCTCAAGAACTACATCGTGAACGGCCGTCAGCTGCTGGGCGAAAAGGCCACCGTCCACCTCAACGCCTTCCGCGCCCCGGTAGCCAATGACAAGTGGGCCATGAACCAGTGGCTCAATAACGGCCTGGGTAATCTGACCCACAGCGCCACACCCCTGCTGGTGGAACGCCTGGATCACGGTGTCGTGCGTATCTCCTGCGATGTCACCAGCCAGGGTACCCGCAAGGAAAACCTCAACAGCGGTGAGTACGACCAGGGCACTTACAAGGTGAAGGACCTCGGTCCCATCACCGAAAAGGACTTCAAGTTCACCACGCAGCTGGTCTACACCATCCTGCCGAATGGCTATGTGAGCGTGCAGGCCGGCATCATCCCCAGCATGAACAAGGTCGTGCTGCCCAAACTCGGCTTCACGCTGAGCATGCCCGAACGCTACTCCAACGTGCGCTGGTATGGCCGCGGCCCCGGCGAAAACTACACCGACCGCAAGGCCGGTTCCCACATGGGCATCTGGAACAACACCGTCGAGGGCATGGTGGAACGCTATCCCTTCCCCATGGAAATGGGTAACCGCATGGATACCAAGTGGGTTTCCATCACCGATGAAAAGGGCGTCGGCCTGGTCATTGCCGCCGAACCGCACGAGAACTTCAACTTCTCGGCCCTGCCCTACACCGCCCGTGATATCTTCGAAGCCTCTCACCCGGAAGAAGTGAAGCGCGCCGGTGCTACCGTCGTGAGCGTGGATGCCTTCACCCTGGGTCTGGGTGGTGCCGCCTGCGGCCCGCTCCCCATGGACCGCGACATCCCGCTCTCCGGGCCCACCACCTTCGTATTCTCGCTGCGCCCGCTGTTGCAGGGCGAGAACCCGGCCGACATCGGCCGCAAGATGCTGCCGCTGACGGGTGCCGTCACCCTCTCGCGCGACAGCGTAGGCTATGTGCATGCCACCTGCGGCTCCCGCAATGCCGACATCCAGATTACCCTGCCGGATGGCTCCAAGATGAACTACACCGAACCCTTCCTGCAGCGTGAGGACGGCATCATCCGCGCCACCGCCACCAGCGAAGGCTGCATGCGCGCCGTGAGCGTCTTCCAGAGCCTGCCGGCCTGGAAACCCGACAATGTGATGCGCGTCACCTCCTGCTCCAGCTATGCAGGCAGCAGCAATTCCCCCTGGAACCTCATCGACGGTCGCCGCGATACCTTCTGGCACTCCGAGTGGCGCACCACCCCCATGCCGCCGTATCCGCATGAAATCGTCATCGATATGGGTGCCATGTCCGAACTCCGCGGCTTTGCCTTCACCCCGCGCCAGGGTCGTTCCTCCTCCCGCGCTGGTAAGATTGACATCTACCTCTCCAACGATGGCAAAACCTGGAGCAATACCCCGGATACCAGCATCCAGATGATTGATGAGGACAGCGAGCAGCGCGTGATGCTCAAGGAAGCTGTGGCAACCAAGTTCTTCAAGCTCGTCTTCCGCACACCGCTCGCTGGCAATGACCCCTACGCCGCCTTGGCTGAGGTATCCCCCATCATCACCCGCGTGGTGGGCGAATATCCGCCCCACGCCTTCTTCTCGGTGGCCTACGTCAGCTCTGACCTGCCCGAAGGCGGCCCTGCCCGCAACGTGCTGGACGGCAACCCCGATACCTACTGGCATACACTCAAGGGTGTCACGCTGGCCAGCTACCCGCACGAAATCCGCCTCAACATGGGTGGAGAGCGCACGGTGAAGGGCATCGTCTTCCAGAGCGCCAAGCTGAAGGAAGCCCGCGTGAAGGATTACGAAGTCTATGTGAGCAAGGACGGCAAGAGCTGGGGTGAACCCGTCGCCCGCGGCACCATGGCCGATACCGCTGAAAAGCAGGAGGCGCTGTTCTTCACCGCCGCCACCGGCAAGTACATCCGCTTCGTGGCTCTTTCCTCTCACGATGGTAGCGACTCTGCCGCCGTGGCCGAACTCAACATCATCTCGGAATAAGAGTTGAGCCGGGCACAGCACCCGCTTCCGCACCTGCCCGCTTCCGGGCAGGTGCTTTTTTATGGAGGGGTGACGATAATAATGCTTCACCTGCCGCCGAAAAACAGCTATAAAGAATGCCATGCCGATTTGCCCCCAATGTTCTGCCACCATTCATGCCGGCGCCGAAGACCAGTGCCCGGCCTGTGGCTACAACATTACGCAGGCAGATGAGATTTTCGGTGAGGGGCAGGTTGAATTCACCCGCATTGTCGATGCCGCCGGCGCGCTGACCCACCAGGAACGCCTGGAACTGATGCACACGCTGGAGCAGCTGGAACGACGCATCCGCCCGGCTGCACTCTGCATCTACATCACCGATGTCGGGCAGGTGCAGAAACTGCGTACTCACGCGCATTGGATTCTCAACCACGCCCGCATCCACCACCCCTCTTTCGGCAAGCGAGAACTGCACAAGGCCATCGAAGATGCTGCCCTGCTGGAACGCCGCCCCGGCGAACAACGCCCCCAGGAAACCCACCAGGGATGGCTGAGCCGCGCCTGGCAGGCCGTCCGGGATTACGTCATGGATGCCCTGCACCCGCTTCCCCCGCCCGTCAAACATGAATGGATGCTGATTCTGGTCATGGATGTGCAGCTGGAAATGGCCTGTTTCTCCTGGGGCTACAAACTCGACCCCTACATCGACCCCGACCGCATCAACACCTGCATCAAGTGCGCGCGCCTGCAATTCCGCGAGCGCGCCATGGTCAACGGCCTCAAGCGCGTCATGCGCGCTGCCACCAGCCGCATAGCCTCCAGCGCACGCCGCGTGAACCGCCGCCTGCGCCGGACGCAGAAACTGGGTGGTCTCCTGCTGGCAGCCCTGGGCTTGCCGGCCAGTCTGCCGGCCGAAGCCCAGGAAACGCCCCCTCCTTCCCCGGCCGACATGCCGCACTGGAGGGCAGAAGACTACCGGCACCTCATGGCTGGTGAGCTGGTCACCGGCTATGTCTCGCTTTTCCCGGCCAAACCTACCCCGGAGGAAATCAAGGCCGAAGAAGAACGCCAGAAGCAACTGCGCCGCGAACAACGCGAGCTGCGCCGCCAGCAGGCCCGCCAGAATATCCCGCGAACCCGCCCGCCCGAACAGCCAGAAGAAAGCGACACCCGCATACTGGGCCGCTACTTTGAGCTGTACACCCGCCCCTCCCGGCAGGCTCACCTCAACGACCCGCAGGGGTTGCTCACCACCGTCGAACGCGAAGATGTGGACCACGTGCTGCGGAACCTCAATGCCAATGCCAGCTTCCGCATCTACGTCTCCGTGTTCAAAGGCGGGCAGGACATCCCCAGCGAGCTGGCGGTGGACATGCTGGTGACTGCTACCGCACAGCCCTGCGAATACGCAGTCCTCATGCGCTACCCCACAGGCAACCCGGCTGCCATCGAACTGGGTTATCAGGAAATCAAGCCCAGCGATGCCCAGCGCCATGAATGGCTGCAGAAGGTACGCGCCGCTGCTGCCGATGGCAGCGCAGAAGGACTCATGGAAGCCCTGCGCTGCATCAGCGCCATCATCACCCCGCTTGCCGGTGACTTCACCCCCATCGCTGTCACCACAGGCGGCAAAGCCCCGCTCATCGGCATTGATTTCAAGGACAACCAGAAAGAGAAGAAACGTACCATCCGCGACCGCATCGAAGAACTCCTCCAGGACCAGGCGCTCATCAAATCCATCCTGTACCCGCTGGGCGTTCTGATAAGCCTCGGTCTGCTCTGGCTGCTGCTCGAATGGCTGCGAAGCTCCTCCCGCCTGGAAACGAGTGAATCCGACATCCGCCTTTCCTCCCCCTACGGCGCGGGCGTGAGCCGCTATGTCCGTTACCTGGAAGGCACAGAGGCCGAAAAAGAAAAACGCATCTTCTGATTTTGCAGGACAAAAAAACCGGGGGTGGCAGGTTGTTTTTGATTGATTTTGCCCCCTTGCAGGTGTAGTATATGGCTCGTGGAAGCAGAATTTCACGACATGGGGGTATTGTCCCCCCGTAGCAACACCTTTCCCAACATTGTTATAACATGAACACAACATACAGCACTATTGACGCGAATGAGGCCGTAGCCTCCGTAGCGTACCGTTGCTCTGAAGTGGCCGCCATCTACCCCATCACCCCGTCCTCCCCGATGGGTGAATCGGCAGAAGCCTGGACCGCCGTAGACCGCAAGAACCTCTGGGGCACGGTTCCCAGCATTGTCGAGATGGAATCCGAGGCTGGTGCAGCCGGTGCAGTCCACGGAGCCTTGCAGACCGGTTCCATGGCCACCACCTTCACGGCCTCCCAGGGTCTGCTGCTCATGATTCCCAACATGTTCAAGATTGCCGGTGAGCTGACTCCCTGCGTCTTCCACATTGCCGCCCGCGCCCTTGCCGCCCAGGGTCTTTCCATCTTCGGTGACCACAGCGACGTGATGAGCGCCCGCTCCACCGGTTTTGCCATGCTCTGTGGCGCCTCCACCCAGGAAGCCCCGGATATGGCCGCCATTGCCCACGCCGCCACGCTGGAAAGCCGCGTCCCCTTCATCAACTTCTTCGACGGCTTCCGCACCTCTCACGAAGTAGGCAAGATTGCCGACATCTCCGACGAGCAGCTGCGCGGCATGATTGACCAGGAGCTGGTGGATGCCTTCCACGCCCGCGCCCTCACCCCTGATGCCCCGGTCATCCGCGGCACAGCCCAGAACCCCGACGTCTACTTCCAGGGGCGCGAAACCGTCAATAAGTTCTACAACGCCGTTCCCGGCATTGTGAAGAAGGCCATGAAGAAATTCGGCGAGCTCACCGGCCGCTGCTACGATGTGGTGGAATACATCGGCAGCCCGGAGGCGACCCGCGTCATCGTCATCATGGGTTCCGGCGCTGAAGCCTGTCTGGAAACCGTGCAGGCTCTCAGCGAGGACATCGGCGTGCTGAAGGTGCGTCTGTACCGTCCGTTCCCGGCAGAGGACGTGATTGCCGCCCTGCCCAGGACCGTGAAGAAGATTGCCGTGCTTGACCGCACCAAGGAACCCGGCAGCCTGGGCGAACCCCTGCTGCAGGATGTGGTGCAGGCTCTCTCCGACGCCTCTGTCAAGGGTACGCTTCCCTTCGCCATGCCCATCGTTGTGGGTGGCCGCTACGGTCTGGGTTCCAAGGAATTCACCCCCGCCATGGTGAAGGGTGTGTTCGACGAACTCAAGAAGGATGCCCCCATGACCGGCTTTGCCGTGGGTATTGAGGACGACGTGACCGGCCTCTCCATTGCCTACGACCCCGGCTTCACCACCGAAGCCGACACCGTGACCCGCTGCATGTTCTATGGTCTGGGATCCGACGGCACCGTGGGCGCCAACAAGGACGCCATCAAGATTATCGGCAAGCACACCAACCTCTATGTGCAGGGCTACTTCGTGTACGACTCCAAGAAGTCCGGCTCCTCCACGGTGTCCCACCTGCGTTTCGGCACCACGCCGATTCACAGCACCTACCTCATCACCAGCGCCAACTTCATTGCGCTGCACCAGCCCAGCCTGCTCAACACCTTCGACTTCCTGAAGAACGCCGCCCCCGGCGCCACCTTCCTCATCAACACCCCGGTGGCTGCTGACAAGGTGTGGGACAGCCTGCCTGCCCGCATGCAGCAGCAGATTATCGACAAGAACATCAAGGTCTACTGCATCGACGCCTTCAAGGTAGCCAAGGCTACCGGCATGGGCGGCCGCATCAACATGATTATGCAGACCTGCTTCTTCCACCTCTCCGGCGTGATTCCCTCTGATGAAGCTATCGGCTACATCAAAGAGGCCATCAAGAAGACCTACGGCAAGAAGGGCGACGAAGTGGTCGCCAAGAACATCCAGGCTGTAGATGCCTCCCTGGCCAACCTGTACGAGGTGCCCGTGGGCACCAGCATCACCGGTCACGAACTACCCCCCGCCCTGGCTCCCGGCGCCCCCGCCTTTGTGCGCGACGTGCTTGGCAAGATTGTCATCGGCGAAGGCGACAGCGTGAAGGTTTCTGAAATGCCGGTGGACGGCACCTTCCCCAGCGGTACCACCCAGTACGAGAAGCGCAATCTCGCCCTCGAAATCCCGGTGTGGACCCCGGAAAAGACAGAAACCAGCAAGGCCTGTATCCAGTGCGGCAAGTGCACCACCGTGTGCCCCCACGCTGCTCTGCGTGCCAAGATGGTGGACCCCGCCGATATGGAAGGCGCACCAGAAACCTTCAAGAGCGCCGATGCCAGCAAGATGCACAAGAACTGGCAGGGCAAGAAGTTCGTTATCCAGGTATCTGCCGCTGACTGCACAGGCTGCACACTCTGCACCCGCGTATGCCCCACGAACTCGCTGACCATGACCCCGGCAGCCGAAGCTCTGGAACCCGAAACCAACAACTGGAACTTCTTCGAGAAGCTGCCTGACCCCGACCGCACCCTGGTGAACCCCGGCCAGGTGAAGGACCAGCAGTTCCTGCGCCCGCTCTTCGAATTCAGCGGTGCCTGCGCCGGTTGCGGTGAGACCCCCTACATCAAGGCCCTTACCCAGCTGCTGGGCAACCGCCTGGTAGTAGCCAACGCCACGGGTTGCTCCTCCATCTACGGCGGCAACCTGCCCACCACTCCCTGGACACACGATGCCGACGGCCGCGGCCCCGCCTGGGCCAACAGCCTCTTCGAGGACAACGCCCAGTTCGGCCTTGGCTTCCGCGTCTCCCTGGACAAGAAGCAGGAATACGCCCTGGAACTCCTCGAAGCCGCTGCCGGCAAGATTGGCACCGGGCTGGTGGAGGCCATCAAGGCCAACCCGCAGAAGACCGAGGCAGACGTAGTAGCCGCCCGCGAAACCGTGGCTGCCATCAAGGCTGCCTGCGGTGATGACCCTGAGCTGGCCGCCCTCAAGGCACAGGCCAACTACCTGGTGAGCAAGTCCGTGTGGATTCTCGGCGGCGACGGCTGGGCATACGACATCGGCTACGGTGGTCTCGACCACATCCTGGCTTCCGGCCGCAATGTGAAGGTACTCGTCATGGACACCGAGGTGTACTCCAACACCGGTGGCCAGTGTTCCAAGGCTACCCCGCGCTCTGCTGTGGCCAAGTTTGCCACCCGCGGTAAGGACCAGGTGAAGAAGGACATCGGCTACATGGCCATGACCTACGGCAACATCTATGTGGCCTCCATCTCCATGGGCTCCAACGATGAGCACGCCCTCAAGACCCTGGCTGAAGCCGAAGCCTACGATGGCCCCGCCCTCGTGATTGCGTACAGCCACTGCATCAACCACGGCATCAACATGGCACAGGGTCTTGACCGCCAGAAGGATGCTGTTGACTGCGGCCGCTGGCTGCTCTACAACTTCAACCCGGACAACATCAAGCAGGGCAAGAACCCGCTCACCATCAAGAGCAAGGCTCCCAAGATGTCCGTGCGCGACGCCCTCATCGGTGTGGACGGCAAGGGCGGCGAAAACCGCTTCAAGATGCTGGCCAAGACCAACAAGGCCAACTTCGAGAAGCTGCTCGCCCTGGAAGAGCAGGACATCGCCCGCCGCTGGCGCTTGTACCAGGCCCTGGCCGCCATTGATTACAGCGCCGAGGCCGAAACTGCCCCCGAGGCCTAAGCTCCGGCAGCCCCATTAACTTCAACGGCGTGCGGTTCACCACCGCACGCCGTTCTTGTTGAGCCCCGCCGGGCCTCATCCGGCCTACTTTACTCAGCCCATCGTACTTTAGGCTTGCATCTTCCCCTGAAATGCGTACACTCTGCGCCCCGTGAGCAGCCCCGCCAGACAAGCCTTCATCGACACCATACCCGTTCTGACAGGGTATCTGGCGCTGGGCTTCGGCTTCGGGATTATGCTGCAGGCGGCCGGGTTCCCGGTGTGGCTGGCGCCGGCGATGAGCATCACCATGTACGCCGGAGCCATGCAGTATGTGGCCGTGGGGCTGCTGAGCAGCGGGGCTTCCCTGCTCACCGTGGGGCTCACCACCATTCTGGTGAATGCCCGGCACCTGTTCTATGGCATTTCGCTGCTGGATAAGTTCAAAAGCACCGGCAAGCGGACGCCCTACCTGATATTTGCACTCACCGATGAGACCTACTCCCTGCTGTGCCGGGATAACCCGGACGTACCTGCGGAGAAGAAAAAGACCTATTACTTCTGCATCTGCTTCTTCGACCACTGCTACTGGATTACCGGCTGCACTCTGGGCGCGGTGACCGGTTCCCTGGTATCCTTCAACAGCCAGGGCATTGATTTTGTACTCACCGCGCTCTTCATCACCATCCTCATCGAGCAATGGAACAGCAACAGCAAGCATTACCCGGCCATCATGGGAGCCGCCGTCACCGGGGTGAGTCTGGCCCTGTGCGGCAAGGAGAATTTCATGATTCCTGCCATGCTCATGATTCTGCTGCTGCTCTGCCTGCATAAGGAAAAGGAGGATTCCCATGGTTAACGCCCACACCTTCTACGCCATTGCGGTCATGGCGCTCATCACCGCCCTGCTGCGCTTCCTGCCCTTCCTTATCTTCAAGGGCAAGGCCTCCACCCCGCCACTTGTTGAAAAACTGGGGCGGCTGCTGCCCAGCGCCGTCATCGCCATGCTGGTGGTCTATTGCCTGAAGGATGTGGACTTCACCGCCTCTGCCAGCTACCTGCCTGCCCTCCTGGCAAGTCTGCTGACCGGGGTACTACACGCCTGGAAACGCAACACCCTGCTGAGCGTCACCAGCGGCACCGTATGTTATATGCTACTGGTTCAGCTTGTGTTCTGAGCGAATGCAGTTGACAAAGAGACAAGGCACCAGTACAATAGCGCCAACGCCCATGGTTATCATCCCCACCCATGCCCTTACAGTAGTAGAGCGACTGGAACGCTATGGCTACGAAGCCTATGTGGTGGGCGGCTGCGTACGCGATTCGCTGCTGGGGCGCAACCCGAAGGACTGGGATGTCTGCACCAACGCGCTGCCGGAGGAAGTGCTGCGCGTCTTCAAACGCTTTCATGTAATTAAGACCGGCCTGCAGCACGGCACCGTCACCGTCATGGTGGACAAGCAGCCCGTAGAGGTCACCACCTTCCGCATTGACGGGGATTACAGCGACAACCGCCACCCGGACAGCGTGAACTTCGTGAGCCGGGTGGAAGAAGACCTCGCACGCCGTGACTTCACCATCAACGCCATGGCCTACTCCCCCGCCCGCGGGCTGGTGGATGCCTTTGATGGGCAGGCAGACCTGAAAGCCGGCATTATCCGCTGCGTGGGCGAACCCGATGCCCGCTTCAATGAGGATGGTCTGCGTATCCTGCGGGCGCTGCGCTTTGCGGCGCGCTACAACTTCGGCATCGAAACCGAAACCGCCTTTTCCATCCACCGCAACCGCCACCTGCTCGAAAACGTGAGCGTGGAGCGCATCTTTACCGAGCTGAAAGGCATTCTGGTAGGGGACGGCGTGCTGGGCATGATGCAGGCATTTCCGGATGTCTTCTCCATCATCATCCCGGAGCTGGCTCCCACCATCGGCTTTGAGCAGCACAATCCGCACCATCTCTACGACGTGTGGACCCACACCGCCCACGCCGTTCAGGCTGCCCCGGCAGATGAGCTCATTCGTCTGGCGCTGTTGCTGCACGATATTGCCAAACCCGCCACTTTCACCCGTGGGGATGATGGTAAGGGGCACTTCTACGGCCACGGCACCAAGGGGGCCGACATGGCGCGCAGCATCCTGCGCCAGCTCAAGAGCGACACCGCCACCCTGGACAAGGTGTATACCCTGGTGCGCGAACACGATAACACCCTTCCCACCACCGCCCCCGGCATGCGCCGCCTCATCGGGCGGCTCGGCATCGGCACCCTGAACCAGCTCCTGACCATCAAGCAAGCCGACATGGATGCCCAGTCCACCTACGAACGGCCCCGGAAGCAAGCCACCCTGCGCGAGGCCCGCCTCCTGCTGGAAGATGTGCTGGATGCCCCGCCCTCCTTTACCGTGGGCGACCTTGCTCTTACCGGCCGCGACCTCATCACCCTGGGACTGAAGCCCGGCCCTGCCATGGGCAGCATTCTCAAGACCCTGCTCACCGAAGTGCAGGACGAAATCCTTTCCAATACCCGCGCGGCTCTGGAGTCCCGCGCCGTAGAACTCATCAAAGAAACTCAAGCATCATGAACCACTGCCCGCACTGCCAGCATCATTCCACCCGCTCCCGCATGGTCACCTTCCTGCTCAGCCTCTTAATCTTCTGCGGCTTCGGCGGGGTACACCGCATCTATGCCGGCAAAGTCATCACCGGCATCATCCAGTTTGTCACCGCAGGCGGGTTCTTCATCTGGCAGTTCATTGATATGCTCCGCATCATCCTGGGCTGCTTCGATGACAAGGAAGGCCGGACCATCTGAGTCCGGGCTTATACGCACATGGCAGCGCGCAGGGCAGACACCTGCTCTGCCTTGCCCAGGGCAGCCCCCAGCGCAAAGCCGAACTCCAGCGCAGCACCCGGTCCGCGGCCCGTCACCAGCTGCCCATCCGTCACAGCAGGTTCGGCCACTACTTCTGCAGCCGACTTCAACTCCCCCTCCACGCCGGGATAGCAGGTGCAACGCCGGCCAGCCAGCACACCGGCAGCCTCCAGCGCAATGGGAGCAGCACAGATGGCCGCCACCAACTTACCGGCCTTCTGCATCTCACGCACCAGACTGAGTACCGCCGGCGTATCACGCAACAGCCAGGAAGCAGGCCCACCCGGCAGAATGATACCGGCATAATCCTCCGGCTTCACATCCACCATCAGCACATCGGCCTGCACCACCATACCGTGAGCGCCCTCCACTGCGCGGGACTTCACGCCGGCCGTGGTCACAGGAATCTCCAGACGACGCAGAATATCAACAGGGGCGGTCAGCTCAATCTCCTCAAAACCGGGAGCCATCAGCACAAGTACAGGATTCATGCCGGCATCATACCCGCCTGCCGCCGTCCTTGTCAAGCGGGAAGAAATTCCAGCAGCAGATTATACAGACTCCTTTTTCTCGAAACCACAACATATAGTACCGCATGAAAAAAAGTTATTGAAAATCTTGCGAATTAATGAAATTGTGCTTGCATGCCGTCTGGAGAAAAGGTAAAATAGGCTCAACAAAGGAGATTACCGATGAAATTCTCACTCGCAAAACAAGTCCTGCTTGACGGCATCAACAAGGTAGCAGGCGTGGTGTCCACCCGCCCCAGCATGCCCATTCTCTCCAACGTGCTGCTGGAAGCCGCTAATGACGAGCTGAAGCTCACCACGACCAGCATGGAGCTGACCATCGTCACCAAGGTTCCCTGCGTTGTCGAAAAGGCAGGCTCCATTACCCTGCCGGCCAAGAAACTGCAGAGCATCATCCGCGAACTGCGCGATGGCGAAGTGAGCATCGAAGTCAGCAACACCATTGCCACCATCCGCTGCAACCGCGCCCAGTTCAAACTCAACGGCCTGCCCGCCAACGAGTTCCCCGGTATGCCGGTATTCAAGGAAGCCCGCGAATTCAAGGTGCAGCAGGGGGTGCTGAACAAGGGTTTTGCCTTTACCGAATTTGCCATTTCCAACGATGGTACGCGCTACGTCCTCAACGGTATCTACACCTGCTTCCAGGACGGCAAGCTCACCCTCGTAGCTACCGACGGCCGCCGCCTGGCTCTCTTCGAAAGCGAGCTGGAGTTCCCGGAATCCCAGGAAGTCTGCATCGACATTCCCAGCCGCGCCGTGGCCGAAGTACACCGCCTGCTGGGCGACAATGGCGATGTGATGATCCGCATCACCAGCAACCAGGCCTCCTTCGACTTCGATGACACCCTGCTCATCACCAAGCTCATCGACGGCAACTATCCGAACTACCGCCAAGTGATTCCCAGCCGTTACAACGAGCGCGTGGTCATCCCCGCTGCTGAACTGCAGAGCGCAGTGCGCCGCGTCTCCCTGCTTTCTTCCGAAAAGACCAACACCGTCAGCTTCCGCTTCACCCCCGGTGTCATGTCTGTTCAGTCCAGTGCTAACATGGGCGAAGCCAATGAAGAAGTGCCGATTGACTACAACGGCCGCGAGATTTCCATCTCCTTCAACGCCGACTATGTGCTGGCTCCGCTCAAGTCCGTGGGCGACCAGGATGTGTGCATCGACCTCATCGACACCTCCAGCCCCGGCGTCATGCGCGTGGCCGATGAGTTCCTCTATGTACTCATGCCCATCCGCGTGTAAGAGCGCTTTCTACAAGTTTTTTTCAAGGTGATACAGCTGAGGAGTGGCCGACGAAAGTCCGCCGCTCCTCTTTGTATACTCGCCAGCGAGTATACACTCACCACCCGCAGGGTGGTTTTCACTCTGCCCACCGGGCAGTTTTCATTCAGGGCACTGCCCTGTTTTCACACAGCAAAGCGGTTTTCATCCCCACTATCCTCTCCCCTCCCATCAGCTAATTTCTGCCTAATTACAGCTAAATTAGCCGGAAAAACAAGGAGTGCATCGATGAGATGCGCTCCTTGTGCATTGATTTGAAAGCATTTTTACTCGCCCAGCATGCAAGCCAGCGTCTGAGCCACGCCCTCAAAGGCGGCAGCCACGCGATTGGAGCCGGTATCCTCCAGAGCCACGGGGTGTCCCTCGTCACCCGCCTGGCGGGTGCGGATATCCAGCGGAATCTTGCCCAGCATCGGCACGCCGAGCTTCACAGCCTCCTTGTCGCCGCCGTGCTGGCCGAAAATGTAGTGGATGCTCTCATCGGTGGGGCAGATGAAGTAGCTCATATTCTCGACAATGCCGAGAATAGGCACATCGGTACGCTGGTAAAGGCCGATGGCCTTGCGGGCATCAATGAGCGCCATCTCCTGCGGGGTAGTCACCACCACCACGCCATCCAGCTGCACCGTCTGCACAATGGTGAGCTGGATATCACCCGTACCAGGCGGCATATCCAGGATCAGGAAATCCAATTCACCCCAGTCCGTTTCCTTCAGGAACTGCTGGGTGTAGCGCGTAGCCAGCGGGCCACGCACCGCCACGGGGGAGGCCTCATCCATCATCAGCCCCATGGAAAGCAGCTTCACGCCGTGCGCCTGCACCGGAATGAACCGCTCATCCTCACCGGCATCGGGCAGCTCCTTAGTACCGAACATGAGTGCCATGGAAGGGCCGTAGATATCGAGGTCGAGCAGGCCGGTGCGGTAGCCCAGGCGCGCCAGCGCCACCGCCAGGTTAGCCGAAACCGTACTCTTGCCCACGCCGCCCTTGCCGGAGGAAATGCCGATGATGTGCTTCACACCAGGCAGCGGGGTCTTCCACTTGGCAGGGTCATCCTGCATAGCCGCCTTCTTCTCAACATCGGGGTTGTGGTATTCGATATCCACGTTGAGACTCTTCACGCCGGGCATCTCCTTGACCTCGGTCATCACGCTCTGGTACACAAAGCGGGGCACATCCTCATTCTTGCTCTCGATACGCAGTTCAATGCGTACGGCACCCTCCGCGCTCACCTCAATGTTCTTCACCAGACCAAAGGAGACAATATCGCGGCTGAATCCGGGGTACTTCACCGTCGTCAGCGCCGCACGAATCAGTTCAGGCGTTACTTTTGCTTCACTCATATCTATCATCGCCCGCAGGCCTTGCTACTATGCGCCTTCCACCCTGATTTGTCAAGGTGAAAGCCAGCCAGCACATACGTATCCCGGAGATTCGGGGCACATGAGCCGCCAGCAAATCCACCCAACGGGATGACTTTTTCTTTACATCCGGGCAACTCTCCTGATAGAATGGGGAATATGTTGAAGAACGCATTGAAAATCTGTGTATTGGCCGGGGCTCTGCTGCCCTGCTGGGGAAGCGGCGTAGTCAGGGAACTGCCTGCGCCGGTGATGACGGGCGGCATGCCGCTCATGGAAGCCATCGCCAAGCGCCACTCTGCCCGCAGCTACGATACCACCCGTGCCATCGATGAACAGACTCTGGCAGACATCCTCTGGGCCGCCTGGGGCAAGGGTCTGCATGGCAAGCGCACCATCCCCACCTCGCGCGGGCTCCAGAACATGCAGCTCTTTGTGCTGACTCCCACCGGCACTTGGGAATACGACGGCATGCAGCACCGGCTGGTTCAAGTGAACGACAAGAACCTCATCCCCCTCTGCGAGCGCCAGGATTTTGTCCGCAGCGCCCCGCTGCACCTGCTCTACACCTGCCTGGATGACCGCGGCGGCGAAAACCATATCGGTTCTGCCTACCAGAATGTCTACCTCTACTGCACCTCGCGCGGGCTTTCCACCGTCATCCGCGCCATGATAGACAAAGAGGGGCTTCATCAGGCGCTCAACCTGCCGGACTCGCACAAAGTCGTCGTCCACCAGTGCATCGGCTGGCCGGCCGCCGGCGAGTAAAGGCGCCACATTTCTGCCAACTAAAACTTGCCAATAACGGCATAATGGTGTAAAGTGCGGGGTAGCACAGGTCTGTCACGCACGCTCGCGCGCGTGGTGGTGCGCCAAGCACCGCCCGGTCTGTGCAGAGAACAAAATCCGAACAGCTATGTCTCAGGTAACAAAAACAATCATCAAGTTGTTAATCGTGCTGCTCATCAGCGGCAGCATGCTCTTCATGCCCTTTGAGGAATGGGGCCTGCCGGTAAACCCGATTCAGACGCGAGTCATCGCCCTCTTTGTGTTTGCCGCTCTCATGTGGATTCTGGAAGTCATTCCGATCTGGACCACCTCGGTGCTGGTCATTACGCTGGCGCTGCTGGGTACTTCCAACACCTCGCTCAACTTCCTGAAGGTTGACAAATTTGACAAGCCTGCCATCGAAGCCATCGTAGCCGATGCCTATGGCCCCGGCGCCAATGCCGAAGTGGTCAAGGCCACCCAGGCCAGCGTGGCTGAATCCCTCAAGAAGGCAAGCAACCTCACCCCCGATGTGGTGCGCAGCACCATCAACACCGCCATTCTCAAGCCCGTGGTAAGCGGCAAGGCTGATGCCGCCCAGGCCACCGCGCTCAAGGAAGCCGCCGGCCGCCTGTATGATGGCGAAATCAGCGCCCGCATCTCCAAGCTGCCCCTGACCAACCTGACCCAGCAGAAGAGCATTTTTGCTACCTTTGCCGACCCCATCATCATCCTGTTCCTGGGTGGCTTCTTCCTGGCCGATGCCGCCACGAAGTTCCGCCTGGACATCAACCTGGCCCGCGTTCTGCTCAAGCCCTTCGGCACGAACCCGAAGTATGTGCTGCTGGGTCTCATGAGTGTCACCGCTCTATTCTCCATGTTCATGAGCAACACGGCCACCGCCGCCATGATGCTCGCCCTGCTCACCCCGGTGCTGGCTCTCTTCAAGCCGGAGGACCGCGGCCGCGCTGCCTTTGCCCTCTGCATTCCGATTGGCGCCAACGTGGGTGGCATCGGCACCCCCATTGGTACGCCTCCCAACGCCATTGCACTCAAGTTCATGCAGGAAAATGGCTGGAACGTGACCTTCGGTGACTGGATGATGTTCGGCGTTCCCTTTGTAATCATCATGCTGCTCATCGGCTGGTTCATCCTGCTCAAGATGTTCCCGATTGACCAGAAGTCCCTGGACCTTGCCAAGGAAATGAAGGGCAAGTTCATGACCACGCCCAAGGCCTGGGTGGTGTACATCACCTTCATCGTGACCATCCTCCTGTGGGTGGTGCCCAAGCAGTACCATGGTCTGGACGCCAACAGCGTGGCCATCATCCCCATTGCCGTATTCTCCGTGACCGGCGTTATCACCAAGAAAGACCTCAAGGCCATGAGCTGGGACGTTCTCTGGCTCGTAGCCGGCGGCTTTGCCCTGGGTGTGGCCCTGGGTGAAACCAAGCTGGCCAACGACCTCATCAACTCCATTCCCTTCGCTGAATGGGACAGCCTGGCCCTCATCGTGGGCTCCAGCCTCATCTGCCTCTTCATGGCCACCTTCATGAGCCACACGGCCACCGCCGCCCTGCTCATGCCCATCATGGCCTCTGTGGCTGCCGGCATGGTGGCTGGCGGCTCCATGGATGCCCCCGGTGCCATCGGTCTGCTGGTGACCATCGCCTTCGCCTCCTCCCTGGGCATGGCTCTGCCGATTTCCACCCCACCCAACGCCATGGCCTATGCCACCGGCCACGTGGAGCAGAAGGGCATGGCCATTTCCGGCACTATCCTGTGCCTGATTGGTCTGGCGCTCTCCATCGGCCTCATGGCGCTGCTGGGTGCAGTCGGCTTCTTCGGCTAACCCCCACCCTGATACATGCTGCAACTGCCTGAACAGATTCTGGAACCGCTCAAACGCATCAATGCGGTGTATTTCAGCGACCCCGGCCGTACCATCGAGCTTGCCGAAGGCGAGCAGCTGGTCGGCCAGGGCGAGGAATGCCGCCGTGTCTACTACGTCCAGAAAGGGTGTTTCGCCGCTTTCCGCCGCGCCAGCTCCTACGATGGAGTCAACCTGCCGGTGGAAAGCAGCACCCGCGGCTACGAAGTATTTCGTGCCGAGGAAGGCTCCTATGTCTGTGTCCAGGCTTTTTTCTCCCGTTCCTACCACAGTTCCAACGACATCGTTGCTCTGGAAGACTCCGTGGTCACCTATGTGGATGACACCACGGAGGTGGTAGAGCCGGAGGTATACGGCTGCTTCGAGCGCCAGTTCATCCCGGTACTGGTTCACGAACTGGCCGCCCGCAACTCCCGCATCTTCACCAAAACCTCTGAAAAGGAAGAAGCGCTACGCGTGCTGCAGCGGGCAGAAATGGCCAGCACCCTGGCGCAACTCTCCGCCGGCATTGCCCACGAACTCAACAACGCCGTGGGTGTACTCTCCCGGCGTACCGAATTTGTGGCCGACAGCCTGCAGGAATACCTGGAGGAGGACGATAAGAACAACGCCCTGCTCTTCTCCTACGGTTTCGAGGACAATTCCTTTGTCCCCGCCAGCGAGCTTCGCAGCACCGCCCGCTATTACGAACGAGAGCTGGATCTCCCGCAGGAAGCCGCCAAAGTCCTGGCGCACCTCTACCCCAATCCCGAAGATGGCCGGAAACAGCCCGGCAAGTTCATCCGCAACCTGAAAAAGAATTACCGCTTCTGGGAACTGGGACACGATCTGCGCGACATGCGCATGGCCTCCAGGCTGGCCACCGGCATTGTGCGCGCGGTCAAGCTGCTGGGCGGAGGCAACAGCACCCGCGAGCCCGGCATCAGCGTGGAACAAAGTGTCAACGACGCGCTGAACCTCCTGCACAACAAGCTCAAACGGGTCGAAGTCCAGACCCGTTTCAGCCCCATGCCCGGCCTTACTGCCGACATGACCGAGCTGGTGCAGGTCTGGAGCAACGTCATCAAGAACGCCTGCGATGCCATGGAACAGGGAGGCACCGAACACCCCCGCCTGAGCATCAGCGCCGCCTGCTGCCATGTGCAGGGCGTCCAGCTTCTGCCCACGGAGTACATCTCCGTGACCATCGCGAACAATGGCCCGGCCATTGACGAAGAAAACCTCAACAAGATATTCAACCCCAACTTCACCACCAAGAAAATGGGCCTGGATTTCGGGCTCGGCCTTGGTCTGGCCATTGTGCGCCGCGTGGTAGACAGCTACAACGGCACCATCGAAGTGCGGAGCAATGACCAGGAAACCTCCTTCACTATCAACATTCCAACCACTCAAATCTATGGAAACAATTAACATTATCTGTGTAGACGACCAGCAGGAAGTGCTGGATTCCGTGATGCGCGACCTGCGCCCCCTTACCAGCCACATCCGCCTGGAGGAAGCCTCCAGCGTAGCCGACTGCATGCAGCTCATCGAACAGATTGATGAGAACGGCGACCACGTTGCCCTCGTCATCTCTGACCAGGTGATGCCTGAGGAAACCGGCACCGAACTGCTGGGCAGGATTGCGGCCGACCGCCGCTTCGGCAAAACCCGCAAGGTACTACTCACCGGCCAGGCCACCCACGCCGACACCATCAACGCCATCAACGACGGCCACATCGATAACTACATCGAAAAGCCCTGGCAGCCTGAGAAGCTGCTGGCCGTGGTAAAGCGTCTGCTCACCCTCTACGTGCTGGATGCCGGGCTCGACCACACCGAATACATGCCGGTGCTGGACACCACCACGCTCTTCTCCAAGCTGCGCTGAGATTATGAAAGGCATCATCCTTCCCCTGGCACTCGCCGGCGGCGCTGTGGCCGGCGAACCCATCACCCTGGCCACCCAGCCCGCCTCCACCGACTGGGTCGAGGCCGTCAAGCAGGCGCTGGTGGTCTACGAAAACAAGGACACCTTCGTCACCAAGGTGGCCCTGACCACCCGCCAGCAATGGCAGATGGCCAGTGTGCAGCCCAACGGCAGCAACGGCCTGCACCTCAAGGACGGCGCCGCCCCCTTCAACCAGGAATTCCGCCGCAACTGGATTGGCGCCAACGTGTACACCCGCACCGGCACCCAGTTCCACACCTATGTGCGCATCGGCGGCCTGCCCACCCGCTTCACCTATACCGGTGGCCGCACCAAGCGCAACTTCAGCTACATGGGGTTCTACGACATCTGGCTGAAGCAGAACATCTCCGCCGTGAAAGGCCTCACCCTGCGCGCGGGTAAGTTCGCACCGTCCTTCACCACGGATTTCCGCATGTCCAACGCCAGCATGCCCTGCGTGGAGCGTTCCTTTGTGGCCAACCAGTTCGGGCTGGACACCAACTGGGGTGTGGAACTCAACTACACCGCCCCGGATAAGAAGGACATCCTCTACCTGCAGGTCATGGCCAACGACCGCGCCTCCAATTCCTATTCCCAGGCTCACCGCGATGTCTACGCCCGGCACGACGGTTTCGATGGTGAATTCGGCTGGGAGGACAAGTGCTTCGCCATCATCGGCGCCACGCACAAGTTCAACGTGACCGAAAGCGGCTACCACGCCATTTCCGGGGAATACATGCACGATTTCAACAACGCCTACCACGGCCGCCGGAAACCGGGTGCCAACAATTACAGCTTCGGCTTCAGGGACGCCCTTTCCCTGGGCTACGAAATCAAGCACAACAAGCTCACCTTCAACGCCAACGCCGTGGCTGCCTTTGAGCAGCAGAATGGCAACGGCACCAACAACGTGGGCATTCAGCTGCAGCCGGTGTACGCCGTACACCCGAATGTTGACCTCGTGTTCCGCTACAACGCCATGACCGGCCGCGGTGCCTGCAAGCTGGGCGCAGACCGCTACATCTGCACGCAGACCACCGCTGCCTCCTGGGTGGACAGCCTGCACGCCTTCTACTTCGGCGTGAACCTGTACGCCTCTGAGAAGTACAAGGATGCTGCCCGCCTCATGTTCGGCGCAGAGTACACCACCGCCCGCAAGGGAGGCGCAGATTGCTACAACGGCTGGGAATACTCCGCCGCTGTGCGCTGCAACTTCTAAAACCGCTTGCACAGCAATTTCTCAAAGCCCCTGTCCGCCACGGCAGGGGCTTTCTGCATGCCGGGGTAGGAAAGATGTCATACCCCAGAGGCAATATCCAGCGGCTGGAACGCATAGCCTACACCGCGTTCCGTGGCAATGCATTCTGCATACATACCCAGTTTTTTGCGCAAGCGTTTGATGTGAGTATCAAGTGCGCGGGTCTGGGTGGTATCTGAGTGCCCCAGGATGACATGCTGCAGGTCGTAGCGGTCCTGGACTTTTCCAGGGTGTTCCATCAGGTAGGCCAGCAGCTTGAACTCGGCAGCCGTAAGTTCCAGGTTCTGCCCATTCAGAGAAGCCTGGTGGGTAATCTTATCGAGGCACAACGCCTTGTACTGAAGCATCACCCTGGAAGCACTGCTGTTCGCCCTGTGCAGGATATTGCGCACACGAAGCACAAGCTCCTTGCTGCTGAACGGCTTGGTCACATAATCATCCGCACCGAGCCGCAACCCCTCCAGGCGGTCATCCAGCTCACCACGCGCCGTGAGAAACAAGGCCGGAATATTCCTGGTGGCCTCATGCTCCTTCATTTCCTGCAGAATCTCCATGCCATCCATTCCGGGCAGCATCATATCCAGAATCACGCAATCGGGCATACTGCTGCGTATCTGCTCCCAGCCCTCGGTCCCATGGTGCACCAGCGTGCAATGCCAGCCCTGCCGTTCCAGATTATAGGCGACCAGGGCCGCGATATCTTCATCATCCTCAACTATAGTGATTTGTACAGGCATATTCTTGTTCGCCTTATTATACCCTCCCGGTGCAGGCATACAAGAAAACGAATGTGACTTAAAAGTCACACGTACTGTGACTTTTGATTCACCATGGAAACCTTGAAAATTTTCCGGCTGTGCGATTTACTGAAGATGTCAACCGCAACACAGGCTGACACCAAACAAAAGAAAATACGATATGAAAAAGAATACCATCATGGCACTGGCCCTGGCCATCGGGGCCGCTCCGCTCTCCCAGGCATCTGATTTCAGCCTCGCCTCGCACATGAAGGATGCGTTCAAGGTATTTGACGCAAAGCGCGATCATGCAGAGAATCCCTGGCTGCAGGAACTGACCCTGAAAATGCGCGGGCAATACCAGTGGGGATATCTGGACCCCGCCGGCGGCGATGACCGCGTGAAAGGAAACCGCAACGACAACAACGAATGGCGGCGTTTCCGTCTGGGTGCCCAGGCCAAAGTGCTGAATAACTTCACCATCAAGGGTGTCTGGAATATCGGCGGGCTCGATGCCCGCAGCAAGTTCAGCGACGGGGGATGGGACCGCTCCCACACCGAAGGTACGCTGGATGAACTGACCCTCTCCACCAGAATCAAGCCGGTCACGCTCACGCTGGGTAAGCACAAACCGGCCTACATGGCCGAATACCGCACCTCCAGCGCCAAGCTGATTACGCTGGAACGCTCTGCCCTGGTGAACCAGCTCAAGGCCGAGAAGCTCTACGGCATATCGGTGGCCAATGCCGACAAGAAAGCCGAATGGGGGTGGAATGCCGGGCTCTGGCTGAACGGGCAGCGCGACAACACCTGGCTGGAACCTTCGTTCAATAGTGATGACAGCGCCACTTTCGGTATGAGCATCTCCCGCGCCACCGGCAGCAACGGTCGCCTGCAGCTGGACTACATGCACAGCTTCCACAAGGATGGTGATTCCAACCCCGGCTCTGAATACGCCGGCCCCGGAGCGCAGGATGTAGTCGCCCTGAGCTGGGAGGGTAAACAGGGGAATCTCACCCTGCTTGCCGAGGCTCTGGCCGGTTTCAATGTGTACGATGGCCAGGCGGGTGCTGAAAATGTATTCGGACTCGTCATCATGCCCAGCTACCGTTTCTCCCCGCACTGGGAAGGTGTGCTGCGCTACCAGCTGGCCAGCGGCAGCAACGCGGTGAAGGGCGACAGCCGCTACTACACCACCAACTCCACATACTCCGGCACGAGCGACCTGCTTCAGGGGCTCTACATGGGTGCAAACTACTATGTATGCCCGGAAAATCCGCACATGCTCAAGCTGATGCTTGGCGCCGAATACCTCAACTCCGCAGGTACTGATGCCAAGGGCAACAAGGGCTTCACCGGCTGGCAGCTCTCCTCTGCCGTCCGCTTCGACTTCTGATAACACTAAACACTTAACCATAGAAAACACACATATTATGTTCAAGAATCTGTTTATCGCCGCTCTGGGTCTGTGTACGCTTGCTCAGGCAGAAACCACCATTACGGGCGCCGGGGCCTCATTCCCCGCCCCGGTATACCAGAAATGGACCTACGCCTACTCCCAGCAGAACCCGGATACCCAGGTCACCTACCAGAGCATGGGCTCCGGTGCCGGGCTCAACCAGATCAAGGCCGGCACGGTGGATTTTGCCGGGTCGGATAATCCCCTCACGCTGGAGCAGCAGAACGAAGCCGGGCTGGAGCAGTACCCCATGCTTACCGGCGGCGTGGTTGTCATCGTGAATATCCCCGGTGTGAAAGACAACCAGCTCAAGCTCAGCCAGAATGTGCTGGCCCGCATTTTCCTGGGCGAAATCACCAGCTGGAATGACCCCGCCATCAAGGCGCTGAACCCGAAGCTCAAACTGCCCAAGCTGAAAATCACCGTGGTGCGTCGCGCGGATTCCAGCGGCACCTCGTTCATCTTCACCAATTACCTCTCGAAAATTTCCGCCGATTGGAAAAAGAAGGTGGGTCAGGGTTCCTCGGTGAAGTGGCCGGTGGGCATCGGTGGACAAAAGAATCCGGGCGTGTGCAACAATGTAGCCCGCACCCGTGGTGCCATCGGTTACACGGAATACACCTACGCGGTGGAAGCAAAGCTGGCCTGCGCCATGCTTGAGAACGCCAGCGGCAACTATGTAGCCCCGAACCAGGCCAGCTTCTCCACCTCCGCCGCTGCGGCCGACTGGAAGAACGCACCCGGCTTCTACATGGAGCTCACCAATGTGCCCGGCGCCACCAGCTGGCCTATCACGGGTGTTACCTACGTGCTGCTCCGCAAGGATACCCCTGCCGATAAGAAAGCTGCCCTGCGCAACTACTTCATGTGGTGCTACACCAAGGGTGCCCCTACCGCTACAAAGCTCAACTACGTGGCACTGCCGGATTCCGTGGTGAAGCTGGTGGAACAGGAACTTTAAGACTACCCCGTTTTGTTCATATAGAGAGTGAAGTCCTCCGCAGGAAAACCTGCGGGGGACTTTTTGCTACTCAATGGAAACAGGGGTTCGTTGTGACTCAGCCCCGACATACACTCCAATAAACGCAGATTCCACAAAAAAGCCAGGGGGAGGGTTCTTCCCCTGGCTTCTGATATTGATGCGGAGTACGTCTGTTATGACGAGTGCCGGGTAATGCACCCGGTGCGCAGGTAGATAATCTGCTGGCAGATGTCTGTGGCCAGATCAGCTATGCGCTCGAGGTCGCGCGCCAGACCGATGCAGTCGATATAGTATTCTGCCGCTTCTGGGCACAGTACACAGGCAGCGCGGGCATGGGAACGATGCTCGCTGCGAATGGCATCCACCGCATCGTCGCGCTCAATCACCTTGTGCGCCAGCAGAATATCGGATGATTCGATGACGGCCAGCGTGTCGTGCAGCATCTCCAGTACCAGATGCTCCATGGGCATGAAATCAAAGATTTCCTGCCCCGGAATCTCCTGCAGCGCCGCTATATGCAGTACTCTCTCGGCCATGTGGCAGGCAAAATCTGCCATGCGTTCCAGCGCGGCGTTGATTTTGATACAGGATACCACCGTCCGCAAATCACTGGCTACGGGCTGGTACAGCGCCAGCACCTTCAGGCATTCCTCTTCGAGTCGGATTTCCTCGCGGTCGATGGCGGCATCGTGCGCCATAATGCGGCGTGCCAGCTCAGCGTCCCCGTTCTGGAATGCCTTGATAGCCTGGCCTGTCATCAGCTCTACCGCTGCGCCCTGGCTGCAGAGCAGCCTGCGCAGATTGGCAAGTTCGTGAATAAAATGGTTTTTCATGCTTTGAGTATATGGGGTATGAAATTGAATTACATCAGCCAAAACGACCGGTGATGTAGTCTTCCGTCTGTTTATGAGCGGGGTTGGTGAATATTCTGGTGGTGTCGTCGACCTCCACGATACGACCTTTGTAGAAGAAGGCGGTGCGGTCAGAGATACGGGAAGCCTGCTGCATGTTATGCGTCACGATAACGATGGTATATTTCTGTTTCAGCTCCAGCACCAGCTCCTCGATGCGCAGGGTGGCCACAGGGTCGATGGCGCTGGTTGGTTCATCCATCAGGATAACCTCCGGCTCAGCAGCCAGGGCACGGGCAATGCACAGGCGCTGCTGCTGTCCTCCAGAAAGGGCCATGCCGCTGGATTTCAGCTTATCCTTCACCTCATCCCACAGAGAAGCGCCTCTCAACGCGGCTTCCACGCGGTCATCCATCTCGCTGCGGCTGAGCTTGTAGTGCAGCTTCAACGGATACGCCACATTATCGGCAATGCTCATAGGGAATGGCGTAGGCTTCTGGAAAATCATGCCCACCCGGTGGCGCAGCTTGAGCAAATCCACATCCGGGTCCAGAATATTCTTTCCATCCAGCAGCACCTCGCCGGTAGCTTTCTGGTTGCGGTAGAGTTCAAAGATGCGGTTATAGATTCGCAGGTGAGTGGATTTGCCACAGCCGCTGGGGCCGATAACGGCCGTAATCTTATTAGCGTGGATATCGAGGCTGTTGTCAAACAAGGCCTGGTTCTTACCGTAATAGAAGTTCAGGTTACGGGTGGATATTTTAATGTTTGTTTTCATGGAAGATACAACGAGTTGCAATATTGATAATCAGGATGAAGGCCGCCATGACCAGGGCAGTCCCCCAGCCCATGGCATGCATGCTTTCAAAGGGGGAATTGGTGGTGTATTCCGTAATGAGTACAGGGGCACTGGCGGTGGGTTCTGTAAAGAAACCGCCCGGCCAGGTATCGGCAAACAGCGCAGTGAACAGCAGCGGGGCCGTTTCGCCGCTTACCCGGGCCAGAGAAAGCAGAATACCCGTGGCCAGCCCGTTGCGGGCGCTGCGGGCCACAATGCAGAGCGTAGCACGCATACGCGACATACCCAGCGCCAGAGCTGATTCCCTGAGGGTATCCGGCACCATGAGCAGCATATCCTCTGTGGTGCGCATGATAACGGGGAACATGATGATAGCCAGAGCCACCGTGCCCGCCATGCCCGAAAAATGCCCCGTGGTCACTACCAGCATAGCATAGACGAACAGGCCTACCAGAATGGATGGCAGCCCCATGAGCACATTCGCGCAGAAGCGTAGTAAATCGGCCAGCCGGCTATTTTTGCCGAACTCAGCCAGGTAGATACCACCGGCCAGCGCCGGCGGCACCGCCAGCAGCGTGGCACCCAGAGTCATCAGCAGAGTACCGAGCAGAGCATTGCCCACACCGGCTCCGGGTTCACCATAGGGTTTTGAGGGCGCCGTCAGGAACTCCCAGCTGAGTACTGGTACTCCCTTCTGAATCACGGTATAAAGAATCCACCCCATGCCACCCAGTGCCACGCAGATGGAGCCCAGCGCCAGGATATTAAGCAGATGATTCGATAATTTACGGAAGAATACAGGTCTTGGAGTCATATCATGAATAGTGGTTTAAGCGTTCTCTCCTCTTCTGGCGCTGGTGAGAGACAGGTAGTACCGGGTGATGAGCTGAATACTGAAACTCATGAGCAGCAGCACAAGACCCAGCGCAAAGAGCGCACTCTGCTGCAGCCCTGTAGCCTCTGCAAAATTGTTGGCAAGAGTGGTGGCAATCGTTGAACCACAGGAGAACAGCCCTGCGGGGCAGTCCATCATGTTACCTATCACAAAGAGTACCGCCATGGTTTCACCCAGGGCGCGTCCCATGCCGATAAAGATGCCACCAATAATACCACGGATGCCGTAGCGCAGCACGATATCGCGCGTGGTTTCCAGACGGGTGCAGCCCAGCCCGTAGGCGGATTCACGGAGTACAGGCGGAGTCATGCGGAATACATCGCGCATCACCGCGCTCATGTAAGGCAGAATCATGAGAGCCAGAATGACCCCGGCGGTCAGGAAGCCGAACCCGCTGCCGGTACCCTCCTCACCCAGCAGCCACGCCCCCCCGGGCAGGCAGGTGATACCCAGGGTATCTGCCAGAAAAGGCTGCACGTGTTCCTGCATCAGCGGAACCAGTACAAACAAGCCCCACATACCATAAATCACCGATGGGATGGCCGCCAGCAGGTCCACGCACTGGCTCAGCGGGCTTTTCAGCCACTCCGGCAACTCAGTAATCAGCAATGCTACGGCAAAGGCAAGTGGTATAGCCAGAGCTAGTGACAAGCCCGTGGTAAACAGGGTGCCCAGTATGGACGGCAGCGCGCCATAAATATCCATGGCAGGGTCCCAGTCAATACCCCACAGAAAGGAAATCCCGAAGTGCTTCCAGGCATCTGCTGAGTGAATCAGAAGCTGGGCAAAAATGCCCACCATCAACAGCAGAGACACACATGCCCCGCCTTTACAGATTGTGTAGAAAATCGTATCTCGTTTGTGCATAATGTGCAGTTAACTGAAAATAGTTAACCACGACTCACCATGCTCTGCAATGATGCTTCTGTGAAATGAAAGTCACACTCAATGTGACAAAATATTCACAGATCCGCCATTTCCTTTCCTCATGCTAACAATTTAAATTTGTAACAATCTCTGACAGCGTATCTTGAAGTGTACTTTAGCAGGTGGTAGAATGCAGTTATGACAGCCGATGAACTCAAATACCCTGGTTCCCGTCGCATTTACGTACCTGGCGCCTTGTTCCCGGATATCAGAGTAGCCATGCGGGAGGTGACCATGTCGGATTCCGTTTTTCCCGATGGCACCACAGAATCCAACGAACCTGTGAGAATCTACGACTGTTCCGGTGCCTGGGGCGATGAGCAATTTCACGGACAGGCGGAGCAGGGGCTTCCCCGCCTGCGCGAAGAGTGGATTCTTTCCCGCGGCGATGTCAGCAGAGAGGCCGACGGCACGCTGGTGGCTGCGAATCTGCAACAAGCGCCCACCCAGCGCGCATACGCCCGCCGGGGCATCATCACGCCGGAAATGGAATATGTGGCCATTCGTGAGAACCTGGGCCGCGAATCAGCCTTCAAGGCCATTTACGACAAGTTCCCCAACGCAAAATCACGCCCGGAACCGGCTCAGATCCTGCTGGATGAATTAGGCACGGGCATGCCCCGCCCCAGCGAGCTGGAAGCCATACCCGGTTTTTCTCCGGCGAGTCTCGAGCGCCGCTCCCAGCTGTACTACCAGCATCCCGCAGAACAACGCGGGGGCAATATGCCCGCTTTCTTCACGCCCGAATTCGTGCGCGACGAAATTGCCGCCGGGCGTGCGCTCATTCCGGCCAACATCAACCACCCGGAAGCCGAGCCCATGATTATCGGGCGCAACTTCCTCTGCAAAATCAACGCCAATATCGGCAACTCTGCCATCACTTCCGGCATTGAGGAAGAGGTGGAAAAACTCCGCTGGGCCATCCATTGGGGTGCCGATACTGTCATGGACCTGTCCACCGGTAAGGACATCCACAAGACGCGCGAATGGATCCTGCGCAACAGCCCGGTTCCCATCGGCACCGTGCCCATGTACCAGAGCCTCGAGAAATGCAGCGGGCAGGTGGCGCATCTCAGCTGGCCCCTATTCCGCGATACGCTCATCGAACAGGCCCGCCAGGGTGTGGACTATGTAACGGTACACGCTGCCCTGCTGGAGCGCTTTGTGTACCACACCGCCAACCGCGCCACAGGCATTGTTTCCCGCGGTGGCTCCATCATTGCCAAGTGGATGATGATTCACAAGCAGGAAAACTTCCTCTACACCCATTGGGATGAAATCTGCGATATTCTCGCCAGCTATGATGTCGCCATCTCCATCGGCGATGGTCTGCGCCCCGGCAGCATTGCCGATGCCAATGACTTTGCCCAGCTGGCCGAGCTGGAAGTACAGGGCGAGCTGACCCGCCGCGCCTGGGACAAGGGGGTGCAGGTCATGAACGAGGGGCCGGGGCATGTGCCGCTGCACCTTGTGCCGGAAAACATGAGGAAACAGCTGGAGTGGTGCTACGAAGCCCCCTTCTATACCCTGGGGCCTCTGGCTACCGACATTGCCCCCGGTTACGACCACATCACCGGTGCCCTGGGGGGTGCCATCATTGCCCAGAGAGGCTGCGCCATGCTCTGCTATGTGACCCGCAAGGAACACCTGGGGCTGCCGGATAAGGAAGATGTGCGTGAGGGTGTGGTGACTTACAAGCTTGCCGCCCACGCGGCAGACCTTGCCAAGGGGCATCCGGGCGCCCAGCTGCGCGACAATGCACTGGCAAAAGCCCGCTTTGAGTTCCGCTGGGAAGACCAGTTCAATCTTTCCCTCGACCCGCACAAGGCACGCTCCTACCACGACCTGACCCTGCCCCACGCCAACGCCAAGAAGGCCCACTTCTGCTCCATGTGCGGCCCGGATTTCTGCGCCATGAAACTGACCCAGGAACTCCGCAACAGCAAGGCTGCGGTTCAGGACGGGACTACTCCATCTGACCGATGACGGCGGCTGCCGCCTGGGCGATGTCTGCCTGTTGCAGCAGCCATGAGACGATGACTACCCGCCGGGCTCCGGCACTCAGGACTTCCGGCAGGGTGGTTGCGTTGATACCGCCGATGCAGAACAGGGGCATATCGCCTGCCGTTTCCTGTGCGGCGGCAATATCGGCCAGCCCGATGGAAGGGCGCCCCGGCTTGGTTCCAGTCGGATACAGCGGGCCGAATCCGATGTAGTCTGCCCCTTCCTGTTTTGCCTGCTGTACTTGTTCCAGGCTGTGCGTGGAGCGACCGACCAGCACCCCGGTACCGACAATTTTCCGCACATCAGCCAGGCTTCCGCCATCCTGCCCTACATGCACAGCATCGGCGCCGATTTCAGCCGCCATTCCGGGGTAATCATTCAGCACAAAGACAGCTCCCCGGTCGCGACAGATGGACTGCATAGCCACAGCCCAGGTTCTCACCTGCGCCAGGTCCACGCCTTTAGCCCGGAGCTGGATGATTCTCACACCGCCGTCAATAAGGGCATGTGTGCGTGCCTCCACCTGGTCAGGCTTCGTGTAGCCCATGTCTACAATCCCATAAAGGCGGCAGTTTGCGAGAAGATTCTTCATATCAGAACTCTGCCACAAAGGATTCAGCGCTACAAGAAAAAAGCACACGCTTCCGCTGGTATGTCATGAATATGGCTTGCGGAAAGCGGATTGGATAATTATGCTGTGGGCATCATGGAAACGTTGGTATCAAGCGGTATTATTGAGTCGTATTTCAATAAGTTACAGAGCAACCTTGTCCTTGACGCAGCCATTGTGGGCGGTGGCCCTTCCGGCATTGTTGCTGCGTACTACCTGGCCAAGGCTGGCCATAAGGTAGCCTTGTTCGACCGCAAGCTTTCCCCCGGCGGCGGAATGTGGGGCGGCGCCATGATGTTCAATGATATCGTGGTTCAGGAGGAGGCCATGCCCATCGTCCGAGAACTGGAACTCACCTTCAAGCCGTATAAGGAAGGCACCTACATCATCGACTCCGTGCATGCAACCGCCGGCCTGCTTTACAAGGCCACCCAGGCAGGCGCCACCATTTTCAACTGCTATTCGGTGGAAGACGTGGTTTACAAGCAGGGCCGGGTGGGCGGTGTGGTGGTCAACTGGACTCCCGTGCTGCGTGAAGGTCTCCATGTAGACCCGCTGACCATTATCTCCAGGACGGTACTCGATGGCACCGGCCACGACTGCGAGATTGCCAAAACGGTGGCCCGCAAGAACGGTGTGAAGCTCAACACGCCCACGGGCGGCGTGGTCGGCGAAATGAGCATGGACGCCGCAGAGGGTGAACGCTCCACCATCGACAACACCAAGGAAATCTACCCCGGCCTCTTTGTCTCCGGCATGGCGGCCAATGGCGTGAGCGGCAGTTTCCGCATGGGGCCGATTTTCGGCGGCATGCTTATGAGCGGCAGGAAGGCCGCCGAACTGATGGGGGCAGCCATTTCTGCCAGCTGATATTCCGGCCACACGGCAGATTTCACCCCGCCAGCGGGAAGAGGAGGGAGACGATGAAGATATCGGCTGCCAGGATGATGATATCCATGGGCAGCCCCACCTTCAGGAAATCCGCAAAATGGTAGCCGCCCGGCCCGTAGATGAGCATGTGGCGCGGCGAGCCGATGGGCGTGGCAAAGCAGCATGAAACCGCTATCATGAGCGCCACGCAGAAACTGAGCGGATTTGCCCCCACCGCCAGCGCGCTGCGGTAGGCTATAGGGAAGAAAATGGCTGCCGCCGCTGCATTGCCGATGAATTCGGTGATGAACAAGGCCACCGCACACACCGCCACCAGCATGACCAGCGGTTCCGTGCCACAAAGCCCCAGCAGCAGTCCCGCCACATCTGCCGCCACGCCGGTCTTATCCATAGCCGTGCCCAGGCAGATGGAACCGGCAAAAACCATGAGTACATTCCAGTTGATGCTTTCGTGAGCCTGCCTTACACTACAGCAGCGGCACAGCAGCGAAGCCGCCGCAGCCAGAAACGCGGCCTGCAGTAACGTGAGCAGTCCCAGCGTGGTGAGGGTCATCATTCCCAGCATGATGATGCCGGAAGCCACCGTGCGCCAACCCAGGGAGGGCTTTTTGCGTTTCGTTACATAGTGTACATCCGGCCCCAGGTCAGGCGTAGTGCTGGTATCACTCTCCAGCAGCAAGGTATCGCCCACGCGCAACTGCACACGCCCCGGTTCAGCCAGCAGGCGTTCTCCCCGGCGCACCACCCCGCGCAACCGGATACCCAGCTGAGCTTCCAGCCCGGTGTCTGCCAGGCGCTTGCCAATGAGCCTGCTGCCGAAGCTGACATAGGCTTTATGACGGTAACGCATACCGTCCCCAGCCCCCGGCAGGCTGGCTGCCGGCTGGCGCTCCGGCAGCCAGCGCTGCAGCAGCTGCATGCTCACCACCCCCACCAGCAGGCAGAACAAGCCCGCCAGCGTGGGCGTGAAAATATGCAGGGTAACGCCTGTTTCCTGAGTATACAGACCAGAAATGATGAGGTTGGGTGCGCTGCCAATAAGCGTGCAGACACCGCCCAGACCGGCCGCATAACTGAGCGGAATCAGCAGGCGGCTGGGAGCAACCCGCAGGCGGCGCGACCACAACTTCACCACATGGATGAACATGGTAGTCACGGTTGTATTCCCCAGCACAGAGGCCAGCCCGGCCACCGGCAGCATGAGCCGCACCAGCGCCTGGCGATACTTTTCCGGCCGCCCCAGCAGGTGCTTTTCCACCCAGTGCAGCACCCCGGTATGCACCATACCCGCTACCACCACAAACAACAAGGCCACCACCACCACTGAACTGGAGCTGAACCCGGCCAGCGCCTCGCGGGCATCCAGCGTGCCCGTAACCAGCAGCACCGCCATACCACCCAGGAACACCAGCTCTGCCTGCAGGCGAGTAAGCAACAGCAGCCCGAAAATGCCCACCGCCGTCAGCAGCGTCACCCACTCATGAAAATCCAGCCCTGCCCATACCAGCTCACTCATAACCTGTATGCTATCCTGTATTATATAAATCTCCTGCAACGAAGTCAACATCATTGCGTCCGCAGTAAAATTCCCTGATGCTGCTAATCTTTTATGCTTGACTTAACTCAACCTATACGGTAACGTGTACTCAAGCATTATGACAAACCGTCGCATAGTTATTACAGGTATGGGCGCCCTCTCTCCCCTCGGCAACAGCGTCGCGGAGACCTGGGACGGCATGAAGAACGGTCGCTCCGGCATCGGCAAGATTGAAAGCATCGATGACAGCGCGCTGAATGTCCACATTGCCGGTGAGGTGCGCGGCTACGATCCCGCTCCCTATTTCAAGAAAGACCCGAAATCCGTGCGCCGCTGCGACCGCTTCGAGCAGCTGACCATGGGTGCCGTGGCTGAGGCTCTGGAAAATGCAGGTCTCGACCCGGAAAGCGTGGACAAGACCCGCGTGGGTGTGATGATTGGCTCCGGCATCGGTGGCCTCGGCATCCACGGCGATGGCTGCGCCGCCCTCATCCAGTCCGGCCCGCGCCGCGTCAGCCCCTTCTGCATTCCGTACATGATTACCAACATGGCCTCCGGCATGGTGAGTATCGAATACGGCTTCGGCGGCCCGAACATGAGCATTTCCACCGCCTGCGCCACCGCCAACCACTGCATCGGCGAAGCCTGGCGCATCATGAAGTTCGGCGACGCCGACGTCATGATCTGCGGTGGTGCCGAAGCAGCCGTGCTACCCGTGGGTATCGCCGGTTTCGCCAACATGAAGGCCCTTTCCACCCGCAATGACGACCCCACCACCGCCTCCCGCCCCTACGATGTGGATCGCGACGGCTTCGTCATGGCCGAAGGTGCCGGCATCATCATCCTCGAAACGCTGGAACACGCCCAGGCCCGTGGTGCTAAGATTCTGGCAGAACTCGTCGGCTATGGTCTGAGCGCCGATGCCTACCACCTGACCTCCCCGATGCCTGATGGCGAGGGCGCTGCCCGCTGCATGGATATGGCCATGAAGCACGCCGGCCTCAAGCCCACCGACATCCAGTACATCAACACCCACGGCACCTCCACCCCCCTGGGCGACATCTGCGAAACCAAGGCCATCAAGGCCTCTTTCGGTGATTACGCCAAGAACGGCCTCGTGGTCAGCTCCACCAAGTCCATGACGGGTCACCTCCTGGGTGCTGCCGGTGCCATCGAACTGCTGGCCTGCGTCATGGCTATTCAGGACAACTTCGTACCGCCCACCATCAACGTATTCAACCAGGACCCCGAATGCGACCTGGATGTATGCCCGAACGTGGGCCGCAGCATGACCGTGGACGTTGCCCTGAGCAACTCCTTCGGCTTCGGCGGCCACAACGCTTCTCTCATCGTGAAGCGCTTCGTGGACTAATGCTCAAGTCATAATACAACATGACACGGCGGCTGTGGGCATCCACCGCCGCCGTGTCTGTACCCCGCCCCGAACCGCATGAAGAACCCTCTTGCCAGCCTGTTCCGGCACCTGCGCCAGACCCCCGGAATAAGCCGGGCCGACCACCAGCTGCTGCGCTGGGCAGGGCTGAGCCTTGCCGTGCTGGTACTCATCGTCATCCTCACCGCCGCCGGACTCATGGAATATCTGGAATGGGAACAGATCCGCTTCCTGGCTGGCAGCCCCTTCTACATTGATGCCGCCGAAGCGCAGATCAGCCTGCTTGGCCCGGCCGGCACCTTCGGGCTGTGCCTGCTGGTCACCCTCTACCTGGCCTTTGTGCTGCTGCAAGAGCGGCGATTCACCGGGCGGCTGCAAGTGGGCATCCTCTCCGTCGTTGCGCTGGCCCTGCCGGGCATCCTCTGCGTCCTGTGGAGCGGCGTACTCAACATGGCAGCCCCGGTCATCTGCGCCCTGGCCTGCTGGCTGGGGGCTGAAATCCTGCACCTCTTCCCCCGCCGCCACTCATGAAACCCCAGGATTATCCCCGCCCTGTCCTCGACCTGATTGCTGCGCTCAAACGCATGCCCGGCATCGGCACGCGCGGAGCTGAACGCCTCGCCCTCTGGTTTCTGCAGCAGGGGCGCAATGAAGCCCGCCAGCTGGCCACCGCCCTCACCACAGCGGCAGACAGCGTCGGCACCTGCCCGGAATGCGGCTTCTTTGCCGAACACAGCTGCCGCTGCACCGCCTGCGATGACCCCACCCGCGATGCCTCCCTGCTCTGCGTGGTGGAACAACCCACCGATGTGCTTCCCATCGAACGCTGCGGCATGTTCCGCGGGCTCTACCACTGCCTGGGGGGAAAGATTTCCCCGCTGGACGGCATCATGCCTGAAGACCTGGCCATTGAAAAGCTGGTGGAACGCGTGAAAGCCCACCCGGGATGCGAAGTCATCCTGGCCGTCGGCAGCGACGTGGAGGGCGAAGCCACCGCCCTGTACCTGGCAGAACAACTGGGAGCGCTGCCCTGCCGCTGCACCCGCCTGGCCCAGGGCATGCCCGCTGGGGCAGGACTGGGACACGCCGATGCTATCACCGTGATGCGAGCGCTGGCGGGAAGAACCGGCGTGTAAACACCCCGCCAGCCCAAGGCTTTGCACGCTGTGAGATTTAAGGATTGACTCACCAGGCTAAAGCCTGTATACTCCCGCGCGTTATGGAGAACCAGACCGCCAATATCGATCTCTCGGCGCTCGACACGGAAGCCATGCGCTCCCGTCTTTCCGAGCTCGGGAGCTATCTTTGACCTCGGAAGCCTTGAATCTAAAGTAGCAGAACTGGATGAGCGCATGAGCGCCCCGGATTTCTGGGATAACCCCGAAGCCGCCCGCGCCCTCATGAACGAAGTGAATCCCCTCAAGCGCCGCCTGGAGCAGTTCCGCTCCCTGGAAAGCGGGCTGGAGGATGTGGAGGTAGCTGTGGAAATGGCTGCTGAGGACAGCGATATGGCACCGGAAGCCAAGAGCGAGTACGATGCCTGGTTCAAGCGTCTGGAAGAATTTGAGTTGCTCACCCTCTTAAACGGCCCGCACGACAACGCCGGCTGCTATGTGACCATCCATGCCGGTGCCGGTGGCACCGAAGCCTGCGACTGGGCCAGCATGCTGCTGCGCATGTACCTGCGCTACTGCGAACGCCACGGCTTCACCACCGAAATCATGGAAAGCACCGATGGCGATGAAGCAGGTATCCGCTCCGTGACCATCAAGATTGACGGCGAATACGCCTACGGCTACCTCAAGAACGAGCGCGGCATTCACCGTCTGGTGCGCATGAGCCCCTTTGACTCCGCCGGCAAGCGCCACACCTCCTTCTGCTCGCTGGATGCCACCCCGGACATCTCCGACGACATCGAAATCGAAGTGAAGGAAGCCGACGTGAAGATGGACACCTACCGCTCCGGCGGTAAGGGCGGCCAGAACGTGAACAAGGTGGAAACCGCCGTGCGTCTGACCCACCTGCCCACCGGCATCATCGTGGCATGCCAGACCCAGCGCTCCCAGCTCCGCAACCGCGAAGAAGCCATGCGCATGCTCAAGGCCCGCCTCATCCAGCTGGAGGAAGACCGCAAGCGCGCCGAGGCCGACCGCCAGTACTCCGAAAAGGGTGACATTGCCTGGGGCAACCAGATCCGTTCCTACGTGTTCCAGCCCTACCAGATGGTGAAGGACCTGCGCACAGGCTTCGAATGCGGCAATATCCAGGACGTAATGGACGGCAACATCGACGGCTACGTGGAAGCCATGCTGCGCCATAACGCCAATGCTTAAGTACAAGGTACGAAGTGCGAAGTACGAAGTAAAATCATGCGAGCGTCAGCGAGCGGAACTTCATACTTCGTAATTCGTACTTCGTAATTCGTACTTTTAACCATGTTAAAAATAGACGTTCTCACGCTCTTCCCGGAACTCATCTCTGTGCCGCTTTCCCAGAGCATCATGGGGCGGGCGGCAGAGGCCGGGCTCATCGAGGTGCGCGCGCACCAGCTGCGCGACTGGACGCACGATAAATACCGCCGCACCGATGACTACCTCTGCGGCGGCGGCCAGGGCATGCTCATGAAGTGTGAGCCTATCTTCGAGGCCATTGAGGAACTGCGCCAAAAGAACACCCGCGTCATCCTCATGACCCCGCAGGGACGCGTCTTCCGCCAGCCGGTAGCAGAGGAACTGGCAGCCCCCTGCATGGAAGGAGGCGATGCGCACTACATCTTCCTCTGCGGGCACTATGAGGGCGTGGACCAGCGCGTCATTGATACCCTGGTGGACATGGAAATCTCCATCGGTGACTACATCCTCACCAACGGCGCCATTGCCGCCGTGGTGGTCATCGATGCCATTGCACGCCTGCTGCCCGGTGCCTTGGGCGATGACCGCAGCAGCGTGGAGGAATCCTTCTCCAACGGCCTGCTGGAAGCCCCGGCCTACACCAAGCCAAACGTGTTCCGCGGCATGGAGGTTCCCCCGGTCTTCCTCTCCGGCAACCACAAGGCCATCGAGGAATGGAAGCTGGAAAAATCCATTGAGCGCACCAAGGCAAACCGCCCGGATTTGTACGAAGCCTGGGCCGCTGCCCACCCCGAACACTTTGCCCCCAAAAAGAAAAAGAAAACCAAGCTGACCTCCTATAAGAAGAGGAATGTAGAAGGTTGAGTTTTCATTTTGAATGTAGAATTTTTAATGTTGAATGTATTGAATTCGGCAGGCTTTGCCTGCGGAATTTGTCGTAGTGCATCCCTTACGGCTCGCCCGGCATAAAGCCGAAGCGGCAGCGGTCGCATAAAGTTCAATCTGCTGCGCGCAACGCAGGGTACTTTATACATTCTACTTTCTACATTCAACATTCCTTCCTCAGGAAATAGCCTCGCTGCTTATCGTTAATGGGCAGCCCGGCTATTTCCATAACGTGGAGCATTTCTTCCCACAGGCGGCGGCGTTCACCTAAATCGCTGGTGCGCAGCAAGTAGCTGGGGTGGTGGGACACCACCACGGGAATACCGTTGAATTCCCAGGTGCGCTCCTGGTAGGCAGCCAGGGGCAGGTTACCCTGCTGCAGCAGACCACGGGCGGCGATGACACCCAGCGCCACAATCACACGCGGCTGCACAAGCCGCATTTCAAAATCCACGACCGGGCGGCTGAAAAGAAGTTCCTTATCGCTGGGCGGGCGGGTGTTGAGAGTCTGGCGCGGCTGTGAGGGACGGAACTTGACCAGGTGCGTAATGTACACCTGCTCGCGCGTAAGCCCCATAGCTTTCAGCATGCCATCCAGCTTGCCGCCGGCATCGCCCTGGAAGGGAAGCCCTGCCTTCTCATCGTGGTATCCGGGAGCATCGCCCACAAAGACAATATCAGCGCTGGTATTGCCCTGCGGCAACACGGCTTTTTCGCGCAGTGTACCCAGCTGGCGCAGCGGCGCCCAGGTGGGCAGCAGGCGGCGCATATTCGCCCAGGCTTCCTCTGCATTGCTGCCACCGGGACGGAAGAAAGGAATCTCCTCCTCCTGCACCTGGGGTTCGATTGCCACCGGTTCATCCAGGTTCACATCCAGCTTCGGTGCGGGCTCCCGTTCTTCCGTGGTGCTGGCCATGGGCTGGAATACCTGCGGTACAGGAGCAGGCTGGTATCCGCGTTTCGCTGCCAGCATCCAGTTACGCAGAATGCCGCGGGCCTCGTCATCCACAGCCAGCTTCTGCACCCCCCGCGCTTGCAGGGTGTGGAGGTAATCGAGGACTAGACCGCGGAGATTCATGGGAATGTTGAATGTAGAATTTAGGATTTTGAATGTATTGAATTCCGTTCGCTGCGCTCAC
>CALCHQ010000033.1 GCA_937901085.1 uncultured Verrucomicrobiales bacterium
GACCTTTTCCTTCCCTCTCTTTATCCTCTCCGGCGCCCCGCCTGGCAGGTTGTTAAAGCCAGTGGACTGCTTTTCAGCCGCCCTCAGCGCCTCGGAAAGTCATACTTGGAAAATTGCCTCGCCCGGTGGAGTGGAGCGGCGAACCGCTTACCCTTTCGGGCAACCCCGTAGCGGGGTGCGGCGGCAAGCATACAGGAATGCGGACGAAACGTCAAGCGTATTTTTGAGTTTTTTTGTGCAGTATTTTTCAATCCCTGCCCTAAGTACCCCGTTTTCGTGCGGGTTACGGCTGAAAAATTATTTTTGTATTTCGTTTCCGGGTGTCTGCCAGATGGTGCCTGATGCAAAAAAAGCCCCCGGCAGCTCAAACTGCCGGAGGCGGAGAAAAGTCAATTCTACAGGAGGGCATCAGGGAACAGCCACCCAGATGGGGGAATCCGACTCGAACTCTGGCCACTGCATCTGGCCGCCACCGGAATGCTTACCGATGAGCTTCTTGAGTTCTTCACGATTCGGCTCAGAGAAGTTGGTACGGAACAGGTAGAACTTCTTACCACCGCTCACCTTGCCGTTCTTCACAACGGGGTTGGCCGTCACATTCTCCCACATGAGAACATAACCGAACATACCACCTTCTTCCGTAATGGCAATTTCGATGGGATAGGTCGTACCTTCCTTCACCTGAACGGGAGAACCCACCGTCAGGCCACCGATTTCCTGGTTCCAGATAGTGATACCGGGATACTGCACGAACTCGTAATCCTTATGAGCCTTGTCCTCACCCGACTTGATGCGAGCCTTGTATTTGGCGTGATCGCCGCCGGAGATGTGTACCTTGCTCAGGTCGCCCTTGGCGTAGGCGCTGGGCAGACGGTAACCACCCTCCAGCACAACCTTGCCACCGAAACGAACGCCGAGGTAGTCGTCACCCAGACCGGCGAAGCGAATCGTACCCGTAATGGGGGACTTCACCTTGCCGCGGTACACCACCAGCCAGGCAGCGGGCTTCACCTGCTGCACGCACTGGAAAGCCTCCGGAGCCAGCGAGGCCTTGGCCACAGGTACGAAGAAGTTAGAGGCATAGAGCTTGGCCGGGGACTTGTAGAAGCGGGCCAGAGCGCTCTGGCTCCAGTTCTTCAGGTAACCAGCCACCGTGCTGTACAGTTCCATCTTGTTCACATTACCGCCGGGAGCCACCTTGGTGGGAGCGCCTCCTTTAGACTGTTTGAGGTCGTAGAGCGTACCTTCGAGAGCCGAACCAGCAGGCTGGCTGGAGCCCATGCCGCCGCCGGCATCACCCAGGTCTTCACCCAGGCCGGTATCCAGACCAATACCCACATCAATGGAAAGGCCATCATCTGCACTATCGTCCATGGGGATATCAATCTGCGCCATAGCAACAGGTGCTGCGCCAGTAGAAACAATCACCGAAGGAGCCACGGAGTTGGTGGGAGTGGCAGCCTTGGAGCTGAGCTGCGGTGTGGTGGGCACAGCGCGCGGGGGCAAATCCTCTGCCGGGGGAACGTAGGCCAGGAATTCAGCAGGCGGATCCGTGGCAAAGTAAATCACGGTAAAGGTAAGCGTGAGCGCAAACCCCAGGGAAAGCGCACTGGCGGCACCGAAAGAAGAGAGCATGCCGCGCAGCTTGGTGCGCTTGTACTCTCTCTCAGCCTCTTCACTCATCTGAATGTGTAATGCCATAAGTAGAAAACTGGTTTACTGCTGATTCATTTCTAGCACAAAGACCACCTGATGGCGAGCATAAATTGCCCGGCCTTTGTTACAATTATGTTACAAAAGGAAAGCAGAGCCCTGTTTATTCCTCACCGGCGCTGAAATCATCATGGGCATGGAGGTTTTCCTGAGACCGCTCCGGCGCATACGCCACGGCGGCATAATCCACACCAGGGTAGAGATAGACCACGATATTACCGCCCATGGCAGCGGCGCGGCGACGCACCTCCTGGAGGCAGTATTCATTGCCCAGGTCGGCGGCAGAATCCGGGTGCAGCAGAAAACGCCCGACGATGTGCGTGCCGGAAGTATCGGGCAGCATGGGGCGGAACTCCACCTCGTGCGGCTCGACATGGGCGCGGCTGCCGGCAACAAGCTCGCGCTCCACCGGGCACCAGCGGCATTGCTGGCAGCTGGAGAGAGAGAGCAGCGCAAGGGCGATGGGTGCAAGGAAACGCATCAGTATTCCGGGGCAGGAACAAATTTGCAGCAGAACACATCCTCACCCTCTGAATGGAGGAGAATATCGATGCAGCCCGGACGGTGGCGAACGGTGTAGGCATCATGCTCCTCCGGCGGGCGGGGTGAAAAACGACCGATGCGCTCCGGAGCAAGCACGGCGCTGCGTAACACGCAGACAAGATGCTGATTGCTCATATCGAGCATGCGTTCATAGTCCGTGGTCGGCAGGGTCAGCAATGGTACATTCTTCGAACTCACGCGCGAACTATACACGGAGCAGCTGTTTTCGTCAAGGGCTTTTTACGACCCGGCACCCTGTGCCGTACGGCGCAGGCGCAGCTGCCCGCAGGCGGCATTGATATCATGTCCCTTTTCATAGCGCATGGTGACCGGAATCTTCTCTGCCACCAGGGCGCGGCAGAAAGCCTTGCAATCAGACTCCGACGGCCGCACCCAGGGAAGTCCCTCCACCGTGTTGTAGGGGATGAGGTTGACCTTGGCATTGAGTTCCCGTGCGATGCGGGCCAGCTTGTGGGCTTCAGGCAGCATGGCGTTGACATCCTGAATGAGGATATACTCCAGGGTAATCATATGCTTGCCGGTGCGGTTCCATTCCTTGAGCGCAGGCAGCAGTTCGCCCAGCGGCCATTTGCGGTTCACCGGCATCACCTGGGAGCGTACTTCATCACTTGCGCCGTGCAGGGATACAGCCAGACGCAGCGGCTTCCCAAACGCCGCCAGACGGCGAAGTCCCGGCACATTGCCAGAGGTGGAGATGGTGATGTGGCGAGCCCCGATGTTGAGGGAATGCGGGTCGAGAATGATGGTGAGCGCTGCCAGCAGGTTATCCATGTTAGCCAGAGGCTCGCCCATGCCCATGAAAACCAGGTTATCCACCCGCTCCCCGGCAATTTCCTCTGCCGCCAGAATCTGCCCCAGAATCTCCGAAGCCGTCAGGTTACGGGTGAAGCCCAGCAGGCCGCTGGCGCAGAAACGGCAACCGAACGCGCAGCCGACCTGCGAGGAAACACAAAGCGTGAGGCGGGAACTGTGCGCCCCGCCCTGCCCCACCGCCGCAGGAATGATAACGGACTCAACCAGATGCCCGTCCTGCATGCGGGAAAGAAACTTGCGGGTGCTGCCGGTGCTGCTTTCGCTCACCTCGACCACCTGCAGCGGGCGCAGGGTGAAGCGGGCCGCCAGCTCCGCACGCAGCGAGGGCGGCAGGTTGGTCATCTGCTCAAAGGAAGAAGCGCGGTGTTTCCACACCCACTCCTGCAGCTGCGTGGCGCGAAAGGTCTTCTGCCCCATGCTGCCCAGCAGCGAGGCCAGCGCTTCACGCGTGTATCCGAGCAGACAATCCATGGCAGCGTTACAGCAGCGTGTTCACATATTCATCCACATTGAAGGGGATGAGGTCATCCTTCCCCTCACCAATACCCAGGAACACGGGAGAAACACCCAATTCGTCCTGAATGGCCACCGCCACGCCCCCCTTGCCGGAGCCATCCATCTTGGTAACCACCACAGCCGTAAGCGGCGTGGCCTTATGGAATTCACGCGCCTGCATGAGCGCATTGCCGCCGGTGGTGGCATCGACCACGAGGTAGCAGGCCTGCGGGGCATCAGCATCCTGCTTGGCGATGGAGCGGCGGATTTTCGACAACTCCTCCATAAGGTTATGCCGGGTGTGAAGGCGGCCGGCGGTATCGCAGATAAGATAATCCACCCCCTGCGCGATGGCGCGGGTGTGAGCCTCATAGCAGACGGAAGCAGGGTCCTGGTTCTCGCGCCCCTTGTACAGGGGAACCTGCAGGCGGGAGGCCCAGCTTTCCAGCTGCTCCACCGCTGCGGCGCGGAAGGTATCGGCCGCGGCCAGCAGTACCTTGTGCCCCTGCTTCTGCAGCAGGTGGGCCAGCTTTGCGCTGGTAGTGGTCTTGCCGGCACCATTCACCCCCACCATCATGATGACCACCGGCTTATCTGCCGGGGGCGGCAACTGGGGCAGGCTGGCAGGGAACGCGGCGCGGAGCTGTGCCTTGATGTAGTCGGCAATGTCGCAGGCATCCTGCGAGTCCTGCTCCTGCAGCTCCTCAATGAGCGGAATTACGCGTTTCGCCCCGATATCGGACGAAATGAGGTCGGCCTCCAGCTCATCCCAGTCAATTTCGGGTTCGCCAAGGAACTTGTCAATCAGCCGTGTGAAGAAATGCGCCATGGGTGCTTATTTGCGGGCCGCAGCAGCGGCAATGATGCCGTGAATGAACGGAGCGCTCTTGCTGCCGGAGAACTCATTGGCCAGCGCTGTGGCCTCCGAAACAACGATGGGCGTATCCAGTCCCTTCACCTCCAGCTCATAAAGAGCCAGGTAGAGAATAGCCTTATCCACCATATCAAGGCGTTCAATGGAATAATTGGTAAGCAGCGCCTCGATGCGCGGATCGAGCAGCGGCATACGGGCAATCACCTCGCGGGCCAGTTCCTCCACCGCCGGACGGAGTTCCTGCATATCGCGGGCCAGACGCACCAGACCAGCGCATTCGCGGGTGTCGGCCATCTCGGCCGGCCGGGCCAGCGCCGTGCAGGCCTGGTACATGCGCGCACGGCGGTTCACCACCGCGGCCAGGCTGTCGAGCTGCTGGCGGTAACCCGGGAAATCCGCAAAGAGAGGCAGTAGTTCCCGCCCCAGCGCCTCGGCCACAGAAGCAAGGCGCAGCACATCGCCCATGCAGAGTGCCAGCTGCCCGGTGGTATCGCGGCGTTTATCAGTCAGGCTGTAACGCAGAGCCTTGAGGGCGGCGTCAAACTGCTCCGACTGGCGGGCATAGCGGGCCATGTCCTCGCGCAGCCCTGCGGCGGTCAGGTCGGCGTGCATGAGATTCTCCACCTTCTCCAGACGCTCCGCCAGGAGGCGTGCCGAATCCGCATAATCGCGCCCGGCATGCAGCAGAGCCTTGGCCTGGGCCACGCGCAGGTGGTCGAGTTCCTTCTCCTGCGCGATATTCCAGAAAAGCTCCGAATCGACGGGCTGGCAGCCGTTCGACAAATAGGTGTACAGATAACCCAGCGTACTCTGGCGAACCTTACTACGGGAAATATTCATCATATCACTTCCGGGCAGGTTTTATTTGTGAAAACCGCCACGCTTCTGACGGCGGTCGGAATAATTGTACACCACGTTCAGCATGGTGATGGCCGCGCGGGCCGCCTCGCGGCCGCGGTTGAGCGAGCTGGCAATGCAACGGGCAAAGGCCTGCTCCTCGTTATCCAGCAGCAGCACCTCATGCACCACCGGCACCAGAGTCTCGCAGGAAATACTCAGCAGCTGCGTGGTGATGGAAGTACCAATCAAATCGGCATGCGCCGTGCTACCGCGCATGATGACGCCCAGCGCAATCACCGCATCGGGTGCTTCGCCACCGGCGGGCTTCATGATAGCACGCTTCACCATCACCGGCACCTCAAATGCCCCCGGAACACGCACCACCTCTACATCCACACCGGGAGCCTTCTCCAGGATTTCCTCCTCACAATTCTTCAGAAGCGCATCGGTATACTTCTCATTATACCGGGAAGCCACAATGGTGATACGGCCGCTGAGGCCACGGAATTCAGACGGAGGTGGAAGTTCTGTAGACATAGTGGTGAAATATACATGAACGCGGCGTCGGAGTCCGCTGAAGTGGACGCTACCACATCCCGGCGAAAGGGTCAAGTGCAAAGTGATAATTCTGCGCGCGGGTATTCACGTCATGCGCGCGAGTCTACTTGACACGCCAGGAAGCCGGGCGTATGATGATTCACCTTATCAGACCTTTTTCCCTAACAAATAAAGAAGTAACAAAGATGAACAAGATAGTCTATCATTTCGGCGGCGGAACCGCCGATGGCGACGGCAGCATGAAGCCCCTGCTGGGTGGCAAGGGCGCCAATCTGGCAGAAATGGCACGCATCGGCCTCCCTGTGCCGCCCGGATTCACCATCACCACCGAAGTCTGCACCTACTACTACGACAACGGCCGCACCTACCCGGCAGAACTCGATGCCTGCGTGAAAGAAGGCATCGCGAAGATGGAGGCCCACGTCGGCCGCAAGTTCGGTGACACCGTGGAAATGCCCCTGCTCGTCTCCGTGCGCTCCGGCGCCCGCGAATCCATGCCCGGCATGATGGACACCATCCTCAACCTCGGCCTGAACGATGAAACCGTGGCCTCCATGGCCAAGGCCACCAGCAACCCCCGCTTTGCCTGGGACTGCTACCGCCGCTTTGTGCAGATGTACGGCGATGTGGTCATGGGTGTGCAGAAGGCCGAAAACGAGGATATGGAACCCTTCGAAAGCGTGATTCATGCTCTGAAGCACGAGCGCTACGGCAAGGACATCTCCGACTCTGAGCTGACCGCCGAGGATAACCAGGAACTCGTCAGCCGCTTCAAGACCCTGGTGCTGAAGCGCACGGGCGAGATGTTCCCGACCAGCCCCTGGGACCAGCTGCAGGGCGCCATCGGCGCCGTGTTCGGCTCCTGGAACAACGAACGCGCCATCACCTACCGCCAGAAGTACGGCATTCCCAGCGAATGGGGCACCGCCGTGAACGTGCAGTGCATGGTGTTCGGCAACACGAGCGATGAATCCGGCTCCGGCGTGGCCTTCACCCGCAACCCCGCCGCCGGCACCAACGAATTCTACGGCGAATTCCTCATGAACGCCCAGGGCGAAGACGTGGTGGCCGGTGTCCGCACCCCCGACCCCGTCGCCCGCCTGGCCGAGGTCATGCCCAGCGCCTACCAGGAACTCTGCGCCATCCGCAAGACGCTCGAAAACCACTTCCGCGACATGCAGGACTTCGAGTTCACCATCCAGGACCGCAAGGTCTACATGCTCCAGACCCGCAACGGCAAGCGCACCGGCATCGCCGCCTTCCGCATCGCCTGCGATATGGAGAAGGAAGGCCTCATCGACTGGCAGACCGCCGTGAGCCGCATTCCCGCCGACCAGGTGGACCAGGTGCTCGCCCCCATCTTCGACGATGCCGCCGTGCGCAAGGTGAAGCCGATTGCCAAGGGACTCAACGCCGGCCCCGGCGCCGCCTCCGGCCGCATCTACCTGAACGCCGCCCGCTGCGTGGAAGCCACGGACCGCGGTGAAAAGGTGCTGCTGGTGCGTCTGGAAACCAGCCCGGAAGACCTGCGCGGCATGATTGCGGCAGAGGGCATCCTCACCGCCCGCGGCGGTCTCTCCAGCCACGCCGCCCTCGTTGCCCGCCAGATGGGCAAGGTCTGCGTCTGCGGCGTGAGCGAAATGAGCATCGACTACAACAACCGCACCATCGAAATCGCCGGCAAGACCTACAAGGAAGGCGACTACCTCTCGCTGGACGGCACCGCCGGCCTCGTCTACGCCGGTGAACTGGCCACCGCCCCCTCCGAAATCATCCAGGTACTCATCCGCAAGACCATGCAGCCGGAGCAGAGCCAGACCTACCGCGACTTCCAGCGCGTCATGGACTGGTGCGCCAAGGCCACCAGACTGGGAGTGCGCACCAATGCCGACTCCCCCGACCAGGCCGCCGCAGCCCTTGCCTTCGGTGCCCAGGGCATCGGTCTCTGCCGCACCGAACACATGTTCTTCTCCGGCAACCGCATCGACTTCATGCGCCGCATGATTCTCTCCGACCGCGTGGATGACCGCAAGAAGGCCGTGGCCCAGCTCCTGCCCTTCCAGAAGAGCGACTTCAAGGGCATCTTCTCCGCCCTCAAAGGCCTGCCCGCCACCATCCGCCTGCTCGACCCGCCCCTGCACGAATTCCTGCCCCACACCAAGGAGCAGCAACTTACCCTGGCCCAGAAATTCGGCATGCCGGTAGAAATCATCATGCGCCGCGTGCAGGAACTGCATGAATTCAACCCCATGCTCGGCCACCGCGGCTGCCGCCTCGGCATCGACTACCCCGAAATCACCGAAATGCAGACCCGCGCCATCATCGAGGCCGCCATCGAGGTGCAGGAGGAAGAAGGCATCGAAGTCAAGCCGGAAATCATGGTACCGCTCGTCGCCTTCAAGCGCGAACTCGACCTGCAGAAGGAAATCATCGACCGCGTAGCCGCCGAGGTCTTTGCCGAAAAGGGCCGCAGCATCTCCTACAAGGTCGGCACCATGATTGAGATTCCGCGCGCCTGCGTCACGGCAGATGAAATCGCCGAAACCGCCGAATTCTTCTCCTTCGGCACCAACGACCTCACCCAGACCGGTCTGGGCATGAGCCGCGACGACTCCGGCTCCTTCCTGCCCCACTACCGCGACCTGGAAATCGTCAAGACCAACGTCTTCGCCAGCATCGACCAGGACGGCGTGGGCAAGCTCATGCAGATGGCCGAGAAACTGGGCCGCGGCACCCGCCCCGGCATGAAGATGGGCATCTGCGGCGAACACGGCGGCGACCCCGCCTCCGTCAAGTTCTGCCACAAGATCGGCCTCACCTACGTATCCTGCTCGCCCTACCGCGTGCCCACCGCCCGCATCGCCGCCGCCCAGGCCGCCCTAGCGGATAAGTAAGCCCGCGGCAAAGGACGTGTTTCAACACATCACCCCTACCCCCAAAAAAGCCGGTGCCGGTTCACCCCGCACCGGCTTTTACTATCTCCCCCTGCCCTCATGTAATGAATTTACTGATTTTTTTACGTGACACCATCTCTCACGTAAAGAATTTGCCATTTTTTACATGAAAGACGGCGAATAGCTCCGCCAGGCACATCTCCACCACTAGTCCACGGTGGGGGGGTATAAATCTTCTACGAGAGTACAATCCGCGTATACTCAATTCCGGACGTCAACCCTCTCTGCAACAGAGAGACATGACAGATGGAAACATATACCCCATTCGATTTCAAAGAAACAAGCTCACGAATATGGTAAATCTACGATAAAATGCCTTATACTTCATCTGCTGACATATTCTCAAGCTGCTGCATACATACTTCGATCATCATCATTATTTTGCTAACTGTATGATTACTAGAACTTATTATATATCTATAAGTATTCTGCGTAACATTCTTCTTTTTTCTTTCTGAGAGTAGCCTTCTAATCCCGTTAATGTACCCACTCCGCAGTGAAGAATTCATCCTAGAATCTCCCAAAATTTCTTTTATTATGTATTCGTACAGCGTCAACATCTGCGGAGGCAAATCTTGTGACTCCTTTTTCCCATTCCAGGCACTATAATGAAGCACTTTCAAAGCGCCCTTCAACACCTTCTCCTTTTGTGGATGATGAATTAAATTATCTGAGAACTCTGAATATATGTCATCATGCAAACCCATTGTGGATATCTGTTCTAGCATTCCGTAAATTCCACTATAAATCTTCCCGTTATTTTTGGTACAACTGGCCAGCATATCAGTAAACGCCTTGACGTAGCGACACGCAAAGGTCAGATAAAGTTTCTTTTTTACAGATGTTTTACAAACATCCTCTGAACGATGCATTATGCGTATATCCTCATCCTTTGTAACCAGGATTGACCTCTCGCGTAGTTGTCTCAACGCGCGTTCAAACGAAAGTGCTAATCCTGTTATATCTAATCTCTCTAACAGAATAGACAATATCTGGACAGAATTACCGGCTTCCTTGTCAGAAATAGCAGGGGTATACAAAGCATAAATAGAATCCAGAATACAGACCTTGGCCTCCTCTCCTGAATTATAATCGCATAAATCTCTTATAATCTCATTTCCCAGCTTATTCATTGCAAACCTCGCATACGAGACATACACATCGCTTTCTGCAATATTTCTGATAGCGTACGAAACCAATGCAAGAGTAGAAGACTTCACACAATCATGCTCAATTTTAGCGCCAGCAAAAAGAACAGATAACTCGTTCTCTAGAGATGATGAAATAACACCGCCACTGCTTCCGATGATAGCTGCGCATTGATAGTCATTCAATTCTCTAAGCTTCGCATACTCCATATCCAAAGCATACATCAAATGAGTGTTCTTTATTTTTTCAAGATTATCCAATATGAAACATATAGCAGATTTAACTATTTTATTCTTATACTTGTACTTTGGTTCATTGGTTCCCCTATCTATAAAGTATATTTCGTAAGATTTTCCATCTCTCAAGGAGAAGTTCTCCCTTTTGATTGAGGCTTTGAAAAAACCGCAAGCATCAGCCGTTTCTCTAATATTGCTAATCAAATCTTTGGCATACATTCGAAAAGCCTCAAAAACAAAAGCTATATACACTTTGAGTTCAAATTCCTCATGTAGGGTACATGCATATTCCTTTGAAATCTCATCAGGCATACTGAAATACTGTCTTTCCATTCCCTGCCACCGCGCCAGCATTCTCTCCATTTGACGAGGTGAATCAAACATCCAGTTGAATTTACTCAGGAAGCGCCCCAAAAACTCACAGTCCTTTCCTGTATGATTGTAGTCATTATAGATTTTCTCCGCTACCATCACTGATGACATTGGCGGCATACTGTAGCTATAATCAAATATCTTAGTCAAATAGCCCCCCAATGAATCCTCATTAATTCCATTCCTTTTAAAAATTTTCACCAACTCATCCTCAGATATAGCACATATAACTGTCAGCCTTGTTATTTTCCGAAGCTGATCAATAAGAGGGAACAAACGGATAAGAATTTCAAAATCGGCACGTTCCACATCATCCAGAACAAGAATCAACCTACGTTCTGCCAACTCAGCATCGATTTTACTAATGCTATCCTGAACTCCACTGCCGACAGAGCTTGAAACGACTTCAAGGATAGAACACATCGTTGAAGCGCCTCCAATTGAACACATAGACGCCAACTTGAGAAAAAGCGAAAGCAACCTTCCCGGAAAGGAAGTCAGAGCAAACGATTGTCCTTTATGTATTGACTTATATAAAGCATTAACAATATTTAACCATGCATCCTCGACAGATTTACATTTCCACAAGCTCACATCACAGAATATAAAATCCCCCTCGTATTGCTTCTTCGATTTCGTTTTCTCCTTCTGTGCTAATCCGCAATTACGGAGAGCTGATTCTTCTGATTTACATTCTTCCTTTGGCCCAAGTTTATATTTTAAATAACTAATACAATGAGACTTACCACACCCCCAATCACCAACTATTGCAATATTGCATCCTCTTCTATTCTTTTCAATTGCTAGATCACTTGCTTGTACTCGAATATAATGCTCTAAACTATTGTATGAATATGTACGTCCAAGCTGCTCCTTTGGCTTTCTAAATGGTTGAATCCCATGTGACTCATGTTTAGTAATAGTTACAAGCCACCATACCAAGAGTCCCAATATTCCCGCATATGAACATATTTCTACATTTGAGCAATGAATTACACCATCTCCCTTGGAAGCAGTATACAAGTAAAACGAAAGAAATAGGCAATATATACCCGGCAAAATGCTAAACCATAATAATATTTTTCCGAAAAGAGAACTATGCTGAACATTAAACCAAATAGATGTAATCATCAATCCTGCACACACAATTTGAAACTCCGTCACGTGATCGATAATCCTCTCATTTGTAACCACCCTAAACCACCCATTTACCCACCAGCACACCGTAGGAGAAAAAGTCATAAGCAGGAAAATCAGAAACGCAGGGACAATTATTTTTTTACTCATAATGCACTCGCTATACCAATTTGATCACCATCCAGTGTTTTACTCCTCTTTCCTTTACATGTCAAACAGATTTTCCGTATTGCGTTAGATTCTGGCAAAAAATAAAAAAAATGTCATCTTTTCTCTCGGCAGACGCAGGCTGTATCATGGATTTAGCGCTATTGCTCATGCCTCTAAATTCCTACTATAGTAGGAATACACCTGATTTCAGTCGCAACAATTTACATTACCGCAGGGGTCTGGGAGCTGAAAGCTCATTGAACTTTAAATAACCTTCATTCAATCGCCGTAAGTACACTATAATACCCACAAACAATAATCAACTCGCTTCAAATGACTCATTGCGTTAGAATAAAGGTTATGCAACTCGACAGGAACATTCTGCACAGAACAGACATCGACATCAGGCTTTTACGCAAGGGTAAAGGTCTTACGCAGCTTGAACTGAGCGAGCGGTGCGGCGTTGATAGAAAATTCATCTCCAGCAACCCTCGATATTTCCATTCAGCACCTTTGTAATCGCTGCACCAATTTAATAACGATGTCGCAACTCTATTCGGATACAAACAGAACTCTCTCCGCCCTTCACGCCAGTTTGGCGCGGTGTTGCTGGAGGAACTTGGGTGAGGGGAGGTATTTGACGGGGTGTTCGATTCGTTTTCCTTCGTAGGGGCGGAAAACTTGGGTGAAGGAATCGTGGGTGTAATATTCACGCAGGGAGGGGGCAAAGAAGAGGCGCAAGTCTTCATCGAGCGAGATGAGATGGTGGTCGAACGCGGCATCGAAAGTGGCGGATAAGCAAAGGCCGTTCTGTGGGTCAAGGCGGCTCACTTTATCCTCAGCCCACGGCGTAATGTGGCTGGCTCGCAGGACTTCGGGGATGCTCAGGCCGGTAATGCAACAGCGGTGGCGATAATTCTCCAGCACCATTTTGCGGAAGAGATACTGGTTCACGCGCACTTTCGTTTGTTTCAACGTTTCCTTGCCCTTGCCACAAATGCTCTTTTCGATTTTTTCCAGCTCGGTAGTGTAATCCTTGGGGGATTGCGCGTGGCTACTGGCTGTCTCGAACTGCCGGGCAACGCTGACAAAGCGGATAAATTCGTTGATGGCAGCAGAACAGAAGTTTCTCTTCCAATAGCTGGTGTATTGCTCCTCACGGTAAATCCCCTGCTCTCCCTTGGTTTGTTCCTGCTTCACAAGAGCGTAGAGAGATTGCAGGCGCGCCGTATCCCGAATATCCCAAATGCTCTCGCCCGGTGCCAGAAAGACACGATGCCGCTGCAAGGCTGCTTGGGTTTTCTCAATGGCCGTCACATAAGACGAAGGGGCATTGCTCCCGACCGTGTGAATTCCGGTGGAATAGCGAAGAAAATCATCTGCAATCTGTAAACTCATAAGGTTCTGTCCGACTCAGGTCCAGACTAACACGCAAGGCAACAGGAGTCAAGTTTCCAATGGTTGGATTTTTCGATGCCGGGATATATACCGAGAAATTACCCTTGAATATGCAGCATCACCAGGATAGGCTACCGGCATGCCCCAACACTCCCTTTCTTTTCAGGACCAACAGGACACGCGCTCAACCTCCAGCTGCTCATTTCCATATGAAGCAGTACTGAACTTTTTAATTTCCGCTTGACATCTGTCCAACAAGATGTAGAACAAGAATAACTGCGATGGCTATATGACCGCATTCAATTCAGATTCAGACAAGAAAAAGTCCATTGATTCAAATCCTGGCTTTAAGGAAATCGAGAAGTATATTTCCTATTACGAACGTTTAGATTGGCGCTCTTCAGATTTTCTATCTCCTCACGTGGCCCCCATCATCAACGTTGATCGATATTTCTATTCCAGCATTGCACACATGCTTGACACCATTAAATATGCTTTATGCCAAGGTCGAGCAAACGATGCCTGGACCCTTTTGCGGAAATATCATGACATCGTTATTACTAATATTGTATACGATTTAGAATTAGAAGAGATCAAATCCAACACCTACGAAAAACAATCCGACGCGCAAAATTGGTTCCTAAAAAACGCAAAGGGAAAACGTTTTTGCTACACAAAGTATATAAAGAGAATAGCAGACCATCCAAAAACCTGCGAAATATATCAACTTACATATAATCAAACAATACACAATGGTATAAGAGACCGTTGCAACAACAATGCTCACATCAACTATTTCTACAACCTACTCCGAAACGATCCAGATATATCTTTTAACAAAGAAGGTAAATGGCTAAATCGATTCTTCGCTGATTTAAAAGAGCTTTTCATTCACCACATATGCCTGACATTTGTTCTTCATGAGGTTTATATGTTAGCCGATGATTACACTGATTATTTAGACTGCAACTTAACACCTCCTCTAGGGTCTGAAAAGTGGCCAGATATGCAATTTTTAGATATTTTACACACAATTATTGAACCACACAACCCTGACGCGGTCAGCTATCTAAAACAAAACACCATACTGGATTTAGAAAAAACATATGACGATTAGTATGTGGCCTCCTTAAAACTTACAGAATTACTAATCGTATAAACAAAAGCATCGAAACAGAGTGAGCAGACTATACCTACCTCCCGATTAAGAATGTCCTGGAGTCAAGCTTCTCTATCCTTTTCGCAATTTCTCTTGCAAGCGCTTCCTGTTCAGCTTTTGCTCTCTGTTCGCGGGCAGCACTAGCAGCGTGATGAATTCCCTGTTTAGCACTCTCAGACAGGAAATCGACTAAGTCACACCATTCTTCCTCCTCCTTATCAATAAAGTCAGATATCCTGTTATTTATTGCTGATTTCTCCGCAAACTTCTCAATAGGATTCTGGTAGAGCGTGTAATCAATGGTTGTCTTCAGAATTCTTGCCGTCTGGACGGTGATTCCTTTTTCGTTATTTATTTGGTTGTTGTTCATTTTTAGCTGTTAGGGTTGTTGTTAGGCTTTCAAAATTCACCTTCATACATGAAGAAAAAATCTTCTTTTCTTGGCGGCATTCTAGCACGTTTTTTGACGCTGTCTATACAAACTTTCGTCTTTCAGAAAAACAATTATTTGCATCCATTTCAACAGCCCTTTTCACCGGGAAAAGCGGGGAGGAGGCGCGAGGCAGGAAGAGCGATGAGCAACGGCGCGCGGGATACTTTGCAGCGGGCTTCTGGGGCGCGTGAGAGGGACTAAGGGCGGGTAGAGGCAGCTTCCCAAGGAAAGGGGGCGCAAACGCGGTCTGAGGGGCGGCTGGGGGCTTTGTGGGGCTTGGGGAGGGGTACAGGCGGGGTGGATGCAAGATGCCCGGCATTGCGGGAGGCAATGCCGGGCATGAAGTATTTTTATTTGTTTAGCAGGTGGCTTTAGTCATCTGCACCCACGGAGAGGGTGTCATCGGGGAGCGGGAGTTCCTCGTCGTCCATGTAGGTGGCGCGGGGAATGGGGGTAGCGCCCTCGGCGGGTTCGACCACGATGTTGCGGTACTGGGAGAAGCCGGTACCAGCGGGGATGAGGTGACCCAGGATGACGTTTTCCTTGAAGCCTTCCAGCATATCCACCTTGCCGAGTGTGGCAGCCTCGGTGAGGACGCGCGTGGTGTCCTGGAAGGAGGCGGCGGAGATGAAGGAGTCGGTCTTGAGGGAGGCCTTGGTGATGCCCAGGAGGATGGGCTCGCTGTCGGCCGGACGGCCATGCTGCTCCACGGTCTCCTTGTTGATGCGGGAGAGGGTGGTGCGGTCGACTTCGTCGCCCCAGAGGAGGCCGGTATCGCCCGGGTCCTTCACGCGCACCTTGCGGAGCATCTGGGAAACGATGATTTCGACGTGCTTGTCGTTGATTTCCACACCCTGCACGCGGTAGACCTGCTGCACCTTGTTGACGAGGTGTTCCTGCAGGGCTTCCTTGCCGCAGATGCGGAGGATTTCATCGGAGGCTTCGGAGCCGTCGGACAGGGGTTCACCGGCGCGCACGTAGTCACCGTCGTGGACGATGATGTGGCGGTCCATGGGCACGAGGTGCTTGATGGAGATGGTGCCCTCGTACTCATCGCTGTTCTGCAGCTTGGAGGAGCGCTTGCGGGTCTTGGTGGCGGCTTCCTTGGCAGCGGCGTCGCGGTAGATGGTGACGACCTTCTTGCCGCGGATCATGGCGTCGTCGATGGCGACGATACCGTCCATTTCGGCCAGGGTGCAGGTGTCCTTCGGGCGGCGGGCTTCGAAGAGTTCGGCCACGCGGGGCAGACCACCGGTAATGTCGTTGGTCTTCTGCACCTTGCGGGGAGTCTTGGCCAGCTGGGTACCGGCGGCGATCTTCTGCTTGTTGTTCACCACGAGGTAGGCACCGGTGGGGATGGCGTACACCTTGGGCTTGTCCTTATCGGAGCCGGGCTTGGCGGTGTGCACGATGACGCGCGGGGCGAGATCCTGGCGGTGATCGATGATGACGGTAGTACCCTTACCGGACTCGGTGTGGCCGGTCTCGGTGCGGCAGGTAATGCCTTCGATCATGTCCTGGAATTCCACGGTACCGCCCACTTCGGCGATGACCGGGATGGCGAAGGGATCCCATTCGGCGATGATTTCACCGGCCTCGATGGCGGAGCCGTCCTTGACGCGAAGCACAGCGCCCATGGTGAGGGAGTAGGATTCGAGTTCCTTGCCCTCGGCGTCGTAGATCTTCACGCTGCCGTTCTTGCAGAGCACGACCATGTTGCCGTTTTCGTCCTCGACGCAGCGGTCACGCAGGTTTTCGTCGTAGATGACGGTACCGGCGCTCTTGGCGGTGTATTCGGGACGGCTGGCGGCGGCGGTAGCCGTACCACCCACGTGGAAGGTACGCATGGTGAGCTGGGTACCGGGTTCACCGATGGACTGGGCAGCGATGATACCGACGGCTTCACCCACCTTGACGCTCTGGCCGGTGGCCAGGTTGAGGCCGTAGCACTTGGCGCAGCAGCCCTTGGAGAGGTCGCAGGTAAGCACGGAACGCACCTTCACCTTCTCGATACCCACCTTCTCGATGCGCTTGGCGGCTTCATCGGTGATGATTTCGTTCTTGGCAACGATGAGTTCGCGGGTGGTCGGGTCGTAGATGTCGTCGCAGGTGACGCGGCCGTAGATACGCTGGGCCAGGGTGGCGATTTCGTCTTCACCGTCGAAGATGGCGGTCATGGTGATGCCGTTCTCGGTGCCGCAGTCCAGGTCACGTACGATGACGTCCTGGGCTACGTCGACGAGCTTACGGGTCATGTAACCGGAGTCGGCGGTCTTCAGAGCGGTGTCGGCCAGACCCTTACGGGCACCGTGGGTGGAGATGAAGTATTCCAGCACGGACAGACCTTCGCGGAAGTTAGAGGTAATGGGGCGTTCGATAATTTCGCCGGAGGGCTTGGCCATAAGACCACGCATACCGGAGAGCTGCTTAATCTGGGCCTTGTTACCACGGGCGCCGGAGTCCACCATCATGTAGAGCGGGCTGGCCACGGCAGAGCCTTCGTTGTATTCCAGCTTGGTGTAGAGTTCCTTCTGGATGGCATCCGTTGCGGAGGACCAGATGTTAATCACCTTTTCATAGCGTTCGCCGTTGGTGATAAGGCCTTCCTCGTACTGCTCGGTCACCTTGGCTACTTCTTCGTAGGCGTTGGAGATGACGCCGTCCTTGTTCTCGGGCACCACCATGTCCACGATACCGATGGAGCAGCCGGAGCGGGTTGCTTCCTTATAGCCGAGGGACTTGAGGGCGTCGAGGGTTTCGACGGTCTTCTTCTGGCCGCAGGTCTGGTAGCAGCGCCAGATGATGTCGCCGAGCTGCTTCTTGCCCACGTTGCGGTTGATGTAGCCGATTTCGTCGGGCCAGATTTCGTTGAAGCGCACGCGGCCGGCGGTGGTGACGAGGGTCTTGCGGCCCACGTTCTCCTGGTTGTAGGCGAGCTTGTCGAATTCGGCGCCGGTCTTGCCGTAGTCCGGGTTCTTGAGGCGGATCCACTCGTGGTAGCCAATCTTGCGGGCAGCAATGGCGAATTCCACTTCGGAGATGGACTCGAAGAGCGGCAGCAGGTTCTGGTTGTCCTGGTGTTCCTTGACTTCCTTGGCACGGGTGTGCGTGAGGTAGTAGGAGCCCAGAATGATATCCTGGGAGGGCGTGCAGATGGGCTTGCCGGAGGCCGGGGAGAAGATGTTGTTGGGAGCCAGCATGAGGAGGCGGGCTTCCAGCTGGGCTTCTACGCTCAGCGGTACGTGTACGGCCATCTGGTCACCGTCGAAGTCAGCGTTGTAACCGGTACACACGAGCGGGTGCAGACGGATAGCGGAACCTTCGATGAGGACAGGCTCGAAAGCCTGGATGGAGAGACGGTGCAGCGTAGGAGCGCGGTTCAGGAATACCGGGTGGCCCTTGGTCACTTCTTCCAGGATATCCCACACGATGGCTTCCTTGCGGTCAATCATCTTCTTGGCGGAGCGCACGGTGTGTACGTAGCCAAGTTCCTTGAGGCGGTGGATGATGAAGGGTTCGAACAGGCTCAGGGCCATCTTCTTGGGAAGACCGCACTGGTTCATCTTCAGGTTCGGACCAATCACAATCACGGAACGGCCGGAGTAGTCCACACGCTTACCGAGCAGGTTCTGACGGAAGCGGCCACTCTTACCCTTGAGCATGTCGGACAGGGACTTGAGGGGGCGGTTGCCGGCGCCGGTCACATGGCGGCCATGGCGGCCGTTGTCGAACAGGGCGTCCACGGCTTCCTGGAGCATGCGCATTTCGTTGCGCTTAATCACCTCCGGGGTCTGGAGGGCGGCAAGCTCGCGCAGACGGTTGTTACGGTTGATGACGCGGCGGTAGAGGTCGTTGAGGTCGCTGGTGGCGAAACGGCCGCCGGGCAGCGGAACGAGCGGACGCAGGTCCGGGGGAATCACCGGGAGGGTGGTGAGCACCATCCATTCGGGCTTACAGCCGCTGGTGCGGAAGCCCTGGACGAGCTGCAGGCGCTTGGCCAGCTTGCGCTTGTTCTGCTTGGAGTTGGTCTTTTCCATTTCCTGACGCAGGGTGTCTACCAGGGCGTCGAGGTCGATGGTGGCCAGCAGGCGCTGGATGGCGGCTGCACCCATGGCAGCCTCGGGGGCGTCGTCGCCGTAGTCGTCGACGAGTTCATCGTACTCTTCCTCGGTCAGAATCTGGCCGCGCTCGATGCCGGCCACATCGCGGGGGTCGATGACGATGTAGTCCTCGTAGTAGATGACGCGTTCCAGGTCGCGGGCGGTAAGGTCGAGCATGAGGCCGATGCGGCTGGGCATGCACTTGTAGAACCAGATGTGCGTTACCGGCACGGCGAGGTTGATGTGGCCCATGCGTTCACGGCGCACACGGGAGGAGGTTACTTCCACGCCGCAGCGGTCACAGACCATGCCCTTGTTCTTGGCGCGCTTGTAGCGGCCGCAGGAGCATTCCATGTCGCGGGTCGGGCCGAAGATGCGCTCGCAGAACAGACCGCCTTTTTCGGGCTTGAAGGTGCGGTAGTTAATCGTCTCGGGGTTCTTGACCTCGCCGCTGGACCAGCTCAGGATGTCATCCGGGCTGGCTACGGTGATGCAAACCTGATCGAAGTTCTTGGGCTTCTCGTTGTTAAGGTCGTTAAAAGACATATTGGTGTAGATTTGAGAGGTTTGGGAATTGCCACCCGGTCCGGCAGGGCCGGGTGGCGGTTACAGGTTTACATATCGTCGTCTTCCTCTTCATCGGAACCGGCGAAGTCGTCGTCGCCGTCCATGTCGGAGAAATCACCGTCGAAATCGTCGTCATCGTCGGAGCCGAAGCCGCCTTCGTCGTCCATGCCGTCACCGGCAAGCAGGGCGAAGAGGTCGTCCGTGGTCTGCGGAGCGTTCTCGCGGTCGCGCTTCTCGGTGGGCTGCACGTTGAGGCAGAGGGCCTGCATTTCCTTGATGAGCACGTTGAAGGATTCGGGAGTGCCGGCTTCCAGCGAGTTGTCGCCCTTGACGATGTTCTCGTAGATGCGGGTACGGCCCTGCACGTCGTCAGACTTGACGGTGAGAAGTTCCTGCAGCGTGTAGGCTGCACCGTAGGCTTCCATGGCCCACACTTCCATTTCACCGAAACGCTGGCCACCGTGCTGTGCCTTACCGCCCAGCGGCTGCTGGGTGACGAGGGAGTATGTACCCACGGCACGGGCGTGTACCTTGTCGGCCACGAGGTGGTTGAGCTTGAGCATGTAGGTGTAGCCTACCACCACGGGATAGTGGAAGTATTCACCGGTGAGGCCGTCGATGAGGCGGCTCTTACCTGCCACGGAACCGTCCTTGCCGTCGCCCACCCAGGAGAATCCGGGTACCTGCTTGGCCTGGCTCATGAAGTCCCAGATCTGGGATTCCTGGATACCGTCGAATACGGGGGTGGCTACCTTGAAGCCGAGGGCCTTGGCTGCCACACCGAGGTGGGCTTCTAGCACCTGACCCACGTTCATTCGGGAAGGCACGCCCAGGGGGTTCAGAATGATGTCAACCGGCGTACCGTCTTCCAGGTAGGGCATGTCCTCTACCGGCAGCACGCGGGAGCAGACGCCCTTGTTACCGTGACGGCCGGCCATCTTATCACCCACGCCGAGCTTACGCTTGGTGGCGATGTAGACCTTCACCTCGGTCACGACACCCGGATCCATTTCGGCACCGGCTTCAATCTGGTCGAGCTTGCGGTCGCGTTCTTCGTCCAGGTCAGCGAAGCGGGGTTCGTAGCTGTTGATGATTTCGAAAATCTGGTTACGCACCGGGCTTTCGTTCATCTCAATCTGGTCGTGGCAGACAGCGAGCTTACGCAGGAGGGTCTTGGTAATCTTGCGGTTGGCCGGGATGATGACTTCGTTCGAGCCTGCACGGGTCACTTCCAGCGGAATCTTCTCGCCCAGGAGGCGGTCAGAGAGCTTGCTGGTAAGCTGTTCGATGAGGGCATCGCGGTCGCGTTCGTATTCGGAGTCGACCTTCTTGCGCTGCTTCTGGGCTTCCTTTTCGAGGTCCACGGCGGGAGCGCCGGGAGCAGAGGAGCGCACCACGCGCACATCCATGACCACACCCGTGGTGCCCGGGGGCACGCGCAGGGAGGTATCCTTCACGTCGGCAGCCTTTTCACCGAAGATGGCGCGCAGGAGGCGTTCTTCGGGGGCAAGGTCGGTTTCGCTCTTGGGCGTAATCTTACCCACGAGGATGTCGCCGGGCTTCACTTCGGCACCAATGCGGACCACGCCGTCGCTGCCCAGGTTCTTGAGGGCATCGTCGCCCACGTTGGGGATATCGCGGGTGATTTCTTCCGGACCAAGCTTGGTGTCGCGGGCCTTTTCCTCGAATTCCTCGATGTGGATGGAGGTGTAGGCATCTTCCTGCACCAGGCGCTCGGAGATGATGATGGCGTCTTCGAAGTTGTAGCCGTACCAGGACATGTAGGCCACCAGCACGTTGCGACCCAGGGCGAGTTCGCCGCCATCGGTACAGGGACCATCGGCCAGCACATCGCCGGGCTTCACCACATCACCACGGGAAACGATGGGTTTCTGGTTGATGCAGGTGGAGGCGTTGGAGCGCATGAACTTGCGAAGCTGGTAGACGTAGATACCCTTGTCGGCATCGGTCTTGATGCTTTCGGGATCGCTCAGCCAGGTGTTGGGAGAAACGGGCAGCTCACCATCGGGGGTGGTCACCACGTACTCCGCCGTGGCAGAAGCCACGATGCCGGGAGCCACGGCGCAGACCACGGCGCAACTGTCGCGGGCGCACTTGGCTTCAATACCCGTACCCACGAGCGGAGCCTGGTTCACCATCAACGGCACACCCTGGCGCTGCATGTTGGCGCCCATGAGGGCACGGTTGGCGTCGTCGTGTTCCAGGAAAGGAATCAGACCGGCAGCGATGGAGATAATCTGCTTGGGCGATACGTCCATGAACTCGACCTTGCTGGGGTCAACTTCGATGAATTCACCGTGTTCGCGTGCGGTGACGCGCTTGCCGGTGAAGTGCCCCTTGCCGTTGTCGTTGTCGATGGGGTTGTTGGCCTGGGCAATGAGGTGGTATTCTTCCTTATCGGCGGTGAGGTAGACCACTTCATTGGTGACGATGGATTCGGTGCTGATGACTTCACCCTGCTTGTTCTTCTTCTCGACCTGCTTCACGCGGCGGAACGGCGTCTCGATGAAGCCGTACTCGTCGATGCGGGCGTAGGTGCAGAGGGAGTTGATAAGACCGATGTTCGGACCTTCAGGGGTCTCGATGGGGCAGATACGGCCGTAGTGGGAGGGATGCACGTCTCGCACTTCGAAACCGGCGCGGTCGCGGTTCAGACCACCCGGACCCAGGGCGGAGAGGCGACGCTTGTGCGTCAGCTCGGCCAGGGGGTTGATCTGGTCCATGAACTGGGAGAGCTGGCTGCGGCCGAAGAAGTCGCGCACAACGGCGCTGAGGGCCTTCGGGTTGATGAGCTTGCTGGGCGTGATGTCGTTGCGGGTGGTGTCGCACAGGGTCATGCGCTCCTTGACCAGGCGCTCGGTGCGGGCAAGACCCACGCGGCACTGGTTGGAGATGAGTTCGCCCACGGCACGCACGCGGCGGTTGCCCAGGTGGTCGATGTCGTCCACCTGCCCTTCACCATGAGTGAGGCGCAGCAGGTACTTGAGGGAGGCCAGGAAGTCCACCGGCTGGATGAGGCGGCAATCCTCAGGCACGTCCAGACCGAGCTTCTGGTTAATCTTGTAGCGGCCCACGCGGGTGAGGTCGTAGCGCTTCTCGTCCTTGAACAGGCGGTCAAGAGCGGTGGCTGCCTGCTGCACGGAGGAGGGATCACCCGGACGGAACTTGCGGAAGATTTCCTTGAGGGCGGACTCGCGGTCGTAGGCGAGGTCCTTCTTGAGGGTCTTCACGAGCGTTTCTTCTTCGCGCTGGTCGATGACTTCGATTTCCTCGATGCCCAGTTCCTGCATCTTGCGGATGGTGGCCAGGCTGAGGGGTTCGTAAGCCTTGGCGATGATGGTAGCCTTGCGGCCTTCCTTGTCTTCGCCGTACTTCACATCCTCAAAGGGCACAAGGTATTCCAGCTCAGGGCCGGCCACAGCGCTCAGGTGCAGCTTCTCAATGGTGTAGAACTGCTCCACAATCTGGCGGTCTGTCTCGTAGCCGAGGTAGCGCAGGAAGGTGGTGGCCAGGAACTTGCGACGACGGCGGCGGCGGTCGAGGAACACGTACATGAGGTCGTTCGTGTCGAACTGCACTTCCAGCCAGGAACCGCGGTCGGGGATGATGCGGAAGGAGAAGATGTCCTTGCCGTTGGTGTGCTGGGTCTTTTCAAAGCAAAGGCCGGGGGAGCGGTGCAGCTGAGCCACAATCACGCGTTCGGCGCCGTTGATGACAAAGGTACCACGGTCGGTAATCATGGGGATTTCACCCATGTACACGTCTTCCTCGCTCGTGTAGTCCCCACACTTGAGGCGGAACTTCACATACAGGGCGGCGCTGTAGGTCTCGCCGCAGCGGATGGCGGCAAAATCCGAGGTCTTGGGCGGGGCGATGTCGTAGGATACGAATTCCAGACGAATCTGGCCATCGTAGCTCTCAATCGGGAAATGCTCGGAAAGAACGGCCTGCAGACCCATTTTGGCTCGTTTGCCGGGCTCGGTGAAGCGCTGAAGGAATTCCTCGTAGGACTTAGTCTGAATCTCAATCAAGTTAGGCGGGTCAATGACCTCCTTGATTTTGCCGAAACTGATTCGCTCTTGCTTGGGCTTGGACATGGAGTTGTCGGAGTGAGGTTGTGCACCTGGCCAGGTGCCGGTCGGTTCCTTTGGTAAAACCGACCCGGAGCAGCTCGTACTGCCATGGGCATGCCCTGCCCCGGGTCGATTCCACGTGCGTGCGCGCACAAGGAGTATTTTGTTACATTTTGAGTCTTAACGGCCTGTGAAAACGCTCCATTTTAGCCAGAAACGGAGGGACGCGAAGGCAGGAGAGGACAGAAATCCCCTCCTGCTTCGCGTAAAACGAAAGGTTACTTGATGGTGACCTTGGCGCCAGCCTTCTCGAGCTCGGCCTTAGCCTTGTCAGCTTCCTCCTTGGAAACGCCTTCGAGGAGAACGGCGGGAGCGCTCTCAACGATCTTCTTGGCGTCGGCCAGACCCAGACCGGGCTTGACGGTACGGACAGCCTTAATGACGTTGATCTTGCTGGCACCGGCGTCGGTCAGCTCAACGTCGAAGTCGGTCTTCTCTTCAGCAGCCTCAGCGGGAGCAGCGCCGGGAGCGGCGGCAGCAACCGGAGCAGCGGCGGAAACGCCCCACTTCTCTTCCAGCATCTTAACAAGCTCAGCAGCTTCCAGGATGGTCAGCTTGCCAAGTTCCTCAGCGATAGTATTGATATCAGCCATTGTAGTATTTTTTCTGTTTAATTGGTTCTTGTCGCGGATGGGGGCTCCCCATCCATTTCAGTTCTCACCGGCCGGAGAGCCGACAGAGAGCCTAATTTTTTCAGGCGGCGGGCAGTTGATACCACACCGCCGCCATCTGTTCAAGTCTTTTTTTATTCAGCAGCGGAAGTTTCTTCCGTTGCACCACCATTTTCCTTGTCGACGTAGGCCTGGATGACGCGGGCGAGAGCGGCACCGGCACCGTTGATGGTACCAAGCAGCGTGGCCAGCAGGACTTCGCGGCTGGGCAGATCGCCCAGGGCCTTGATCTTGTCGGCGGTGAGTTCAGCACCGTCAAGGATACCAGCCTTCCAGGCAGCCTTCTTGGACTTCTTGGCGAAGGTGTTCACAGCCTTGGCGGCGGCGCACACGTCGCTGTTGCCCATGATGTAGGCCGTCTGGCCCTTGAGGGAGGCGGAGATGTCGGGCAGACCGGCAGCGGCAATAGCCTTGGCCATGAAGGTGTTCTTAGCCACCTCGCACTTGGCACCGGCTGCAGCCAGAGCGGCGCGCAGCTCCGTGAACTCAGGCACCGTCACGCCAGTGTAGTCAAACACCAGCACGAAGGGAGAAGCGTTTACCTTGGCCACGAGGCTATCAATGATAACGCCCTTGTGAGGATTGAGTTTCTTTTCGTTGCTCATAATAGTTCTTGCGGTTCAGGTTAGTTCTTGGAGTACTCCACGGGGCTGATGGACAGACCGGGATTCATGGAGCTGGACATGGTCACACCGGCGATGTAAGCGCCCTTGGCACCAGAGGGGCGGGCCTTGACAACGGCGGAGATGAATGCACGAGCGTTCTCAACGAGCTTGTCGCTTTCGAAGGAAAGCTTGCCCACAGCGGCAGAAATGTTGGCGTTCTTGTCAACCTTGAAGTCAACGCGACCAGCCTTCACCTCGCGCACGGCCTTGGCGGTGTCGTCCGTCACGGTGCCGGTCTTGGGGTTGGGCATCAGGCCGCGCGGGCCGAGCACACGGGCAATCTTACGCACCTGGGCCATGGCGTCCGGGGTGGCGATTGCGCTATCGAAGTCAAGGTAACCACCCTGGATTTCCTTAATCAGGTCTTCCAGGCCAACTTTCTCGGCACCGGCTTCCAGAGCAGCCTGAGCGGCTTCACCCTGAGCAAACACGATGACGCGGACATTCTTACCAGTACCATTGGGCAGGGCTACGGAGCCACGGACCATCTGGTCGGCTTTGCGGGGATCCACCGTCAGGTGGAAAGAAACGGTGACCGTGGGGTCGAACTTGGGAGCGGGGAAGCTCTTCATCAGTTCCACAGCCTCCTCAACAGCGTAGTTCTTGCTGGCATCAACAAGCTTGGCTGCCTCGTTGTAGCGCTTGGAGCGTTTTGTAGACATATTTAATTAGCAGTACGTTCGGGGTTAATATGGTTTAATTCCCTCCTGCGAAGGGGTTACATGCCTTCAACCTCGATACCCATCTGGCGGGCCTGGCCAGCGATGATGCGGGCGGCGGCTTCGGGGTCCTTGGTGTTAAAGTCGGGCATCTTGGTGTTGACAATTTCCATCAGCTTCTCTTTGGAAATCTTGGCAACCTTGGTCTTGTTCGGCTCGCCGGAGCCGGACTTGATACCAGCGGCCTTCTTGAGAAGAAGGGCTGCCGGGGGCTGCTTGGTGATGAAGTCGAAGGACTTGTCCTTGTATACGGTAATCACGACGGGGAGAACGTCACCGGCCTGCTTCTGAGTCTTAGCGTTGAACTCTTTGCAGAAGCCCATGATGTTAACACCGGCCTGACCAAGAGCAGGACCCACGGGCGGCGAGGGGTTCGCGGCGCCGGCAGGAATCTGCAGCTTAATGATTTTAACTACTTCTTTTGCCATGGTTGTGTTAGTTTGGGTTTGCCGCATTTACCAGTTTGCACCAGCTCCCTGCGGCGGGAAGATTTTCTTGCGGTCTGCCGTCCTTACAGGTTCTTGCCCTTCTCGTCATCGGGCACGAGCTGCACCTGAGCGTAGGAAAGGTCAAGCGGGTTGGAACGGCCGAACATAGTCACGCCGACGCGCAGACGGCCGCGCTCGGTATCGACCATTTCGACGATGCCGTGTTCACCTTGGAAGGCGCCGTCGAGCACGACGACTTCCTCACCCACGTTGAAGGAGACCTTCGGACGGGCTGCGCCGCTGCGGCGTTCGATTTCACCCATGAGATCCTGTACGTCCTTCATGGACATGGGAAGCGGTTCCTTATTGCGGCCACAGGCGAAGCTGATGACGCCGTCCACAGCCTGAATCTTGTACCAGGCTTCGTTGTTCAGCGAACCATCGGCGCGGCGGAGCGCAAAGTTGAGGTAGACATAGCCCGGATAGAGCTTGCGGTTCACAATGTACTTCTTGCCATTGCGAACGTCCTCCACCTTTTCCTTGGGCACCAGGGGGGCACTCTGCAGCAGGGCATTCATTTCCTCATCCTCCTTGAACAGGCGGTTGAGGTTTTCCACGGTGCGGTCCTCCTTGTTGGAGAGCACATGCAGCACATACCACTGGTCTTTCGGCTCAGGGATGACGCGCGCCGTACCGGACTTACGATCGTAGGGGCGGGACATAGGAAAGGTGATAAAGGTGAGGGGAAAAGGTATCAGGAAAGAAGCTCAATCGCGCGGGTCACTACCGCCGAGAGTACATAGTCAAAGAAAGCAACGTAGGCACCCAGCAGCACCATGGCGATGAGTACCACAACCGTTGACCCGGACAGCTCACGGAATTTCTTGAACCCGGTAATCTTCGGGTCGCTCTCCCAGGGCCAGGAGCATTTCTTCAGCTCGCCCTTCACAGCAGAAATATATTGGGAAATCTTGCGGAACATGAGTGTCGTGAGATATGGCAGTTTTTTTTGAGAAAAAAAAAGAGGAAGGCTGGCAGGGTATGAGAGACTCGAACTCCCAACACGCGGTTTTGGAGACCGCTGCTCTACCAATTGAGCTAATACCCTATAACCTTGCTCTGTCTTGTTCCGGCAGAAGGGGAGATGACCTGACGGCCATCTCCCCCGGCCGAGGTGCCGCTCTCAGGCGGAACGGTCACCCATTTTAAGTCTTTTTAAGGCAACTTAGGCCTTGATGCTGGCAACCTTACCGGCGCCAACGGTGCGACCACCTTCGCGGATAGCGAAACGCATACCCTCTTCCATGGCCACCGGAGTGATGAGCTGAACAGTGATGGTCACGTTGTCGCCGGGCATCACCATTTCGGTACCCTCGGGCAGAGTCACGCTACCAGTCACGTCCGTCGTACGGAAGTAGAACTGCGGGCGGTAGTTGTTGAAGAACGGGGTGTGACGGCCACCTTCTTCCTTGGTCAGCACGTAAACGGCTGCCTCGAAGTCGGTGTGGGGAGTCACGGAACCGGGCTTGGCGATCACCTGACCACGCACGATATCTTCCTTCTTGATACCGCGGAGCAGCACGCCCACGTTATCACCAGCTTCACCCTTGTCGAGGAGCTTACGGAACATTTCGATGTCGGTCACGGAGGTCTTCACGGTGGGCTTGATACCCACGATTTCAACTTCCTCCATCTTGTTGATGATACCACGCTCGATACGACCGGTAGCCACAGTACCACGGCCGGAGATGGAGAACACGTCCTCCACGGGCATCAGGAAGGGCTTTTCAGTCGGACGCTCAGGAGTGGGGATGTAGGCATCCACAGCATCCATGAGGTCGAGGATCTTCTGGGTGTATTCAGCGTCACCCTCCAGAGCCTTCACGGCGGAACCCATCACGATGGGCAGGTCGTCGCCCGGGAAGTCGTAGGAGGAAAGAAGTTCACGGATCTCCATCTCCACGAGCTCGGCGAGTTCGGGGTCAGCAAGGTCCATCTTGTTCATGAACACCACGATGTAGGGAACACCCACCTGGCGGGCAAGCAGGATGTGCTCGCGGGTCTGGGGCATGGGGCCGTCAGCGGCGGACACCACAAGGATAGCGCCGTCCATCTGGGCAGCACCGGTGATCATGTTCTTAACGTAGTCAGCGTGACCGGGGCAGTCCACGTGTGCATAGTGGCGGGACTCGGTCTCGTACTCAACGTGAGCAGTAGAAATAGTAATACCGCGCTCGCGTTCCTCGGGGGCACCGTCAATCTGATCGTAAGCACGGGCTTCAGCCATACCGCGGTCTGCAAGAACCTTAGTAATTGCAGCGGTAAGAGAAGTCTTGCCATGGTCAACGTGACCGATCGTACCCACGTTCACGTGGGGCTTGGTGCGCTGGAATGATTCTTTGGCCATAATCGTTTATTAAGTTTGGGCTGCTTTATTCTTGCAAGAAATCAAAAAGCTTCTGGCGGGATTTGAACCCGCGACCTCATCCTTACCAAGGATGCGCTCTACCACTGAGCTACAGAAGCGACTTGACTCCGGGCGTCCCACAAGGTGTGAGACGTGAAAGCGGGGCGAGTATACACGCACTTGCTTCCCAAGTCAACCATTATTTCTATTTTTTTTGCAAAAAACGCAAAAAAATGCTTCTCAGCGATTGTTGCGCCACCAGCAAACAGCTGGAAAGTTGGGTTGAAATAAGACCTGGATAGATTCAGAATGAGGGCCTATGAAGAAATTCGCATTCGCAACAACCGCCGTACTGTTTGGTCTTGCCCAGTGGACCAGTGCAGCCGATTCCGCCACGGATAAAACGCCCACCTGCCCCGGCAAGCAGCCTTGCTGCTGCCAATCCGGCAAGGAATGCCCGCCTCCCTGCACTCAATCCGACAAGGATAACAAGTGCGGCGAGGAAGCTTGGCTCGACGTAGAGACCGTGACCGTGGAAGCCGAGAATGGTAATCCCATCGCCCAGTACACGGTGGCCTACCTGATCGAAACCGCGCCCGATGCCACCGCAGAGCATGCCGAAAAGTCCAAGGAATGGTACAACAAGGCCCTGCCCGGCCTGGAGAAGGCCGCAGCCGAGGGGCATCCGGCCGCCTGCCTGGCGCTGGCTCGCATGTATGCCGACGGCAAGGGGGTGGAGAAGAACCCGGAAATGGCCGAAAAGTACAAGAAAATGTACAAGGAACTGTGCGACAAGAAGTGCAAGGACAAGAAAGAGTGCTGTCCGAAGGCAGCACCAGCTGAAACACCTGCCGGCAATTAAGCCCGCAGCATACACCCCCGCCCGATTCCGGGCGGGGGTTGTTTCAGGTATAAAAGACGCGGTGGAGATACAGTCCTTCGGCAGGCGCGCAATAGCGGGTCTTACCGCCCTGCGGGGCATCAAGCATCTCCTTGAGCGCAGGCAGTGGCATCCGGCCACGAGCCACCTGATGCGCCGTTCCCACCAGCAATCTCACCATGCGGTACATGAATCCATTGCCGTGAACCCGCAGGCGCAGCAGCTCGCCTTCTTCCTGCAGGGTGGCGTGGTAAATGGTGCGGATATAGAAATCTTCCGGGGGAACTGCTGGTTCATTGCCACGATTAGCGGCAAAACGACGGAAATCATGTTCGCCCTCATACACCCGCAGCGCTTCGGCCAGCAGGGCTGCATCGAACGCCTGGGGAATATGCCACACGCGCCCGCGCAGGAAGGGTGTCAATACCGGCGCACAGCAAATCAGGTATTCGTATTCCTTGCCAGCGGCATCGAAACGGGCGTGAAAGTCAGGAGCAACGGGCTGCGCCTCCATGATGCGGATATCGGCTGGCAGATGAGCATTGAGAGCGGCTACCCAATTGGCGGGACTCATGCGGCAGCCCTCCGGTATGTCCGCATGGAAACACTGGGCATGGGCATGCACGCCTGCATCCGTACGGCCGCTGGCCGAAATGCGGAGCGGAGCGCGGAGAATCTGTGCCATCGCCGTCTCGATGGTATCCTGCACCGAGCAACCACCCCGCTGACTCTGCCAGCCGCAGTACGGAAGCCCATCGTAGGCACAGGTGAACAGCAGACGGTTCATGGTTTCAGAAAACAAACACCGCAGTTCCCTCGTGAGAGAACTGCGGCGGGCATCATCAAAACGTGATAATCAAGGTGAAAATTTATTACAGCTCGATGTCGATGTCCTCGTCGCCACCGATTTCTTCATCGGCGCCGAGGTCTTCCTCCACCGCGTCGTCGCTTACTTCTTCCTCAGCAGCGTCATCGGCGGGTTCATCCTCCACAACGGGTTCTTCATCGGCAACAGGTTCGTCCTCAACTGCCGGTTCTTCCTCGTCGGCGACGGGTTCTTCGTCCGCAGCAACAGGTTCGTCCTCAGCAGCGGGTTCTTCAGCGGCCGGCTCTTCTTCAGCAGGGGCAAGGTCGGCAGCGGAAACAGTTTCGGCCTCTACCTCCACAGCCTCAGGAATGGAGGGGACATCCTCCTCATTGGCAAACTTGAAAGCACCGTTGTCTTCCGTGGTGGCAACATAGGCCAGAGCGGAAGCGAGCTTGGAAGAACCGTAGTATTCTGCCAGAGCGGGCGGGTTGTTGTTGCTTTCGGAGTCGGCATTGTAGGTGTAGAGCTGTCCCTTGGTGAACTGGTCTTTGGCGGGAGCATCCACCGGAGCACCGGCACCCACACCCACGGCACGCACCAGGGCGGTATCGTCCACCTCACCATCAGCGGCGGTAACGGGCGTACTAGCCTGCACGCGAGCCAGTTCACGCACCAGGGCGTTCACGGCTTCGGAGTAGGCATTGGCATCGCTGGCGGCCAAGGCATTGGCATCAGCGCTGAACACACGCACGCTGGCGTTCTGATAGCGCTTGTTGAGAACTTCCACGCGCGGGGCAACTGCCTCTGCGGTCTTGTAATCAGTTACTTTCTGCAGTTCGGCAGTCAGTTCTTCTGCCAGCTGCTGGGCGGTCTTTTCTTCTTTCTGACAAGAGGTAAGCATGCCGAAAGCCAGCAGAGCACAAGAGGGGATGAAGAGAAAACGTTTCATGGAGGGAATAAGATAATCTACGTTCCACAAATTAGCAGGATTTATGGCTCGTGTCAAGGTAAAGAATGATGAATCAGAAAAAAATAGATGTATTTTTGTTATTTCGCTGCACCAGCTATGCATGCGATGAGTATACAGGGGTGAATTCAGCCCGGTTCAGGCAGAATATCCGCATAAATGCCAGGGTCTGACCCCTCAATGACCGTAGCGCCCACCGTGCGGGAATAAAATTCCTGCGGCCCGGTACCACCGATAACGGCGTAAGCATATCCCAGAGCCCGCATCTGCTCCAGGGCGCTCACGAGGAGGGCCTTTCCCACCCCGCCCATGCGCAGGGACGGATCAACCCCCATGGGGCCGATGAAGCCTCGCATGGTGGCATCATAGCAGGCAAAGCCCACCACCTCACGCTGGCGCGTGGCAATGACACAGCCCGTCGGCTGGTGCGACATGGCCACTATGAACTCGCTCACCCAGCGTGTGCTGAATGTACGGGCAATCCATTCCTGCACCGCATGTATTTCGTAAGGGCGGCAAAGACGTATCTGAATCCCCTGTTCTTCCAGGGCGTGGCGCAGCGGGGCGCCTTCAGGCAGCGCATACAGGCGCACTAGCATATCGACCATGGCAGTATTCCGTTTCTGTTTGATATCCAGGGTGAAAAAAGAAATCCGCGGGGCAACTGCCCCGCGGATTCTTGAAAAAGCTCACCTGTCAGTCACCTTTCTTGGTGCCTTTCTTCGCATTGAAGTAGTAGGCATCGAGCTTGTCAGCCAGGGCATTGGGAGCGGCCGGCGGATAAATGGTCTTCATGTAGTGAGCCATAGCCACGGCATCGCGGAAATCCGCAGGGGCGGCATTCCACTCCGGCTTGCTCATGGGAGTCCCTACCTTGGCTGCATATTCCTTGGCACCCGGCATGGCCCAGAGCAGTTCCATGGCGCGGTTGAGCGCATCGGCAGGCAGAGCCTTCTGCGAACCATGCATGCTCATCACCGCCTGGCAGTAGAAGTCAACAGCGGCGCTGGCAGCCTTGACCTTATCCTCAGCGATGGTAGCCTGAAGCTGCTCGGCCGGAACCTGGGCGGCGGCGGCACGAGCCAGCGCATAGCGCAGCCAGCCATTGCTCTCGCTGTCGAGGTTGCGGCTGTGCTTCTTGATAATCTCTTCCACGCCAGCCTTGATGGCGGCAAAGGACTCTGGCTTATCATCAATAAGCCCCACGACCTTGGCGGCTTCGAGGCGGGCGAGATCAGCACCATTCAGGGCAGACGCGCCGGGAACAGAACCGGCCAGCCCCTTGACGGCAGCGATGTCGAGCGTCCGCACTGCACAGGTCAGCTCGTAAAGGGCAGCCATGGTGCAGGGAGAACCCGGCAAGCCGGCAAAGGAGTCATACTTCTTCTTGATGGAGGCAAACTGCTTGCGGGCATCAGCATACTCACCACCGTAATAGTCACGCAGGGCATTGGCCATGTCTGCCGGAGTCTGGATATAGAACATCTTGCAGGCAGAAGCCTTGGTCTGCATGAGCTGGTCGGTGCCTTTCTGCATGTAGAAGAATGAGCCATTACCATCGCCACGCTCCAGTTCGAGCAGGGCAGGCTTGCCACCCGGCACTTGGACATAGGCGCTCAATTTGACAGGCTGCTGAGCAGCTGCAAACTGCATGCAGGAGGCCGCAGCCAGGGCAAATCCAATGTGTTTCAATGATTTCATCTCTCGGAAATTATGGTTAATGGTTACTTCTTCTTACCGCTCTGGAGATTGCGCTGGAATTCCTTATTCGCCTTATCTTCCTTCATAACGGCCGGGTCTGAACCGTAGTTCTGCACGGTGGAAATCACCTTGTTGAACTCGTCGCGTTCCTCGGCAGTCAGTTTCTCCTCAACACCGCTGCGGCGGATGAGGTTCACGTAGAGCTGCCCGGTATTCCAGGCTGTCCAGCGGTCGGAGTTCTGGAAGCCCTTCTGCAGGCGGTCGCCTTGCGTCGGGTTGTTGCGCTTCCAGAAGATTTCCATGATGGCCAGACAGGCCTTGGCGGAATAACCCACCTTGCCCTTGTACTGGTTGAACAGGTTCATGTAGGCCAGCAGGGCGTTCTTCGGGTCATTGGAGAGAGTGTAGGCCTCACCCTGCATCAGCATCATATCCAGACGGTCGCGCTGGTTCTGACGGTTACGCAGGTACTTGTTAGTAGTCTCAACGGCCGCTGCCGCATTGCCTGTACGCAGGTGCAGCTTGGTAAGCCCCACCAGAGCCGGGCCACCCACATTCGGGTCGGTGTTGGCCGACACCTTGGTGTACAGCTCGGCAGACTTGGCCTGCTTGGCAGCATCCTTGGAGAAGGCCAGGGCATTCGCCTTGCCCAGTTCGGCATCGGCCACCAGATCCTTCTTGCGTTCGATGACTGCATCATAGTAGGCCACAGCCTGATCAAGTTCCTCCGTACGGGCCGAGGGATCCGGGAACTTGGAGACATACTTCACGAGGTAGTCACCCACCTGAACATTGATGTAGTTGGTCAGATCAGCAGGCTTGAATGTGTTGGTCATTTCGCGGAACACACCCATAATCTGCTCTTCCATCTTCTCCTTGGCAGCCTTGTCTTCCTTCAGCCCGGCCAGCTCCTGGTTCATGGAGTTAATCTGGGCCATGCGGAAGATAGCGTTAGCATACTTGTCTGCCGGGTCAATACCGGGGAAACTGGTAAAGTGGGCGGTCTTTTCTTCCAGGGTCAGCGTCTTGCCCAGGTAGCTTCTGTTACCATTCACATATGCCTCTACATAGGAATTGATGGTCTTTTCCAATTCAGGATCGGCCTTATCATTCTTGAACATGTAGGTCGCTTCGCGGGCAATGGTGGCCTGGGCACGGGCAACGGCCGTCTCAAAGTCCGCCTTGTCGTTCACCATGCTCAGGTACAGCGATACCATGGGAAGCGCAAAGGGATCACCCTCGGCATCGCCTTCCTTCCAGTAACGTTCGGCATACTCGCGGCAACGAGCCTTGGCGGCTTCCTCGGTTTCTCCCTCGTTGGGATACTCGGCACCATAGGATGCCAGCCAGAACAAGGCGTTGGCCGCCGTCGAGCGACCGCTGCGGGAGTTCAGCTTCACACCGCCATCGGCAGCGCGGAGCAGACGGGGCATAGCCGTGGCCTTCACCGCATCATCGGTGTGGTTGAGCAGGATGCCGGCAGCCAGAAGCTCCGCGGTCGGATACAGATCGCTATCCGGCCAGGACTTGCAGATGTGGTCGCAGTACTTGACGGCCTGGCTCTTGTCTGCCTCGGCGCTCTTGTCATCAGCAGCGGTCTGGCTGCGCTTCATGAGCTGGTCAATGGCAGCATAGTACATCTTGTCTGCCAGAGGAGCCATCTTCAGGTCGGTCGTAGTATACTTGGCCGCATATTCCTCAAACACCGTCAGGGCGTTATCACGCAGCGCCGGGTCCTTGGCTGCCATGCGGGCATAAGCATCCATCAGGAAGAAGTAGGTATAGTTGTCGTAATTGGCCGCCTGCTCCGGCTTGAGGGCATCCTTGCCATCGGCTGCTGCCATTTCGCCGCTGTCAATCAGCTCGCGGGCCGTCTTGACCACCTCTTCATAAGCCCCCAGCTGGTAATGAGAGGCCACAATCATATAGCGGGCCGTCAGATACAGCTTGTTGGTCTTATCGTCCTTGTAGTATTCCAGCACCTCTTCAGCAGCGGGAATCACATTCTGCCAGTCCTTTTCATCGACAGCGCGGCTCATCTTCTGGAAGACCAGAATCTTGGTCTGGTCACCCATATCTTCGCCTTCAAGCATCTTCTCGTACTTCAGACCGGCTTCATCATCACCTGTCATGCGGCAGAGAGAACCGAGCTGCATAATCACCATGTTACGCAGCGGCGTAGGAACAGCGCCTTCACCCTGAGCCGGGCGGGCCAGCTTGCTGAAGCGGTCATACAGGAGCTGGAAACCACCCTTGGCCAGGCGGTTCGAGCCCATATCCTTGGCAATGGTGGCGGTGGAAAGCACCGAGAAACCATCGAACATGGCGCCCTGCTCTTCCAGCTTCTTGTAGCTCTCATAGAGCTTGCGGCTGCTGTCGGAAGACAAGCGCACACCTGTCCCCTTGTCAACAAGAGGCTTCTTGTAGGCACCCAGCCCCTTGATGAGGTTGGCAAGGGAGGTGCGGGCGGCAGGCATATCCGTCACCAGGCCAAACAGCGTGTTGGCCGTGCGGGCCGCATCAGCCGCCTGGGCATCATTACCAGCGCGCTGGGCTTCGTCCATGACCTTGTAGGCACGCTGACCCAGGTTATAGAACTTGTTGGCGTTGCGGGCAGCGCGGGCCGGGTCCAGGTTGTAGCTGGCGGGGCTGGCCTCGATGAGCTTATACACCCAGCCGACGTTCTCCGGGTTGGAGATAGCCACGTTCACAATGGTGTTGAGCCCTTCCATGGCCATTTCGTCAGGGATACGGCCCTTGACCTTGCGGCTCATTTCGAGATAATCGGCAGCCTTCTTGAAATCGGGAGTTTCCTTGAGAATGTTGGCCTGCACCAGGATGAAGCAAATCTGGCCATCCATCTTGAGCTTCTTCTCCATGGCGCTCACCTTGCCGCTCTGTACCAGTCCGAGGTATTTCTCGAAGCAGGTGATGGCATCCTCGAACTTGCTCTTGTCGCCATTATCCTTGCCGGGTTCGCCCACACCCTGCTTGTATCGGCAGTTGCCCATCTGGAACAGGGCGTAGGTGAAATAGGGTTCATAGGCTTCGGGCTGGCCGGGCACATTTTCCTTGGCGCGAGCCAGCAGGGCCGGATCTCTCCACCTGGGTTCATCCATAAATGCCTTGAAGGCATTGTACGCCTGGTCATACATGCCAGCCTTGAAGTAGGTGACACCCTTTTCCCATGCGTAGAACGGCAGCACATAGGCAAACTGCTGGGCAGTTGCACCCTTGCCGCTGTATCGCTTCAGCACTGCGTCGCAGAGCTTCACGGCATCCTCCGTCTTACCCTGCTTGGTCAAGGCCTTGACCTTGGTCAGAGAAGACAGCGGATCCTGAGCCTGACACACCATGGGCATGGTCAATGCCAGGGCCGCCATCACAGATACGGCTGTGTTATAAGTATTCATAAATATTTCTCGTGAGTTAGAAAGTTGTCTGAAGAGAGGGACAAAGAAGGGGAGCAGGCGGATTCTGGGTCCGTCACGCTCCCCTTGCCTGGCCCGGTTTCCGGGTTTACTCCTGGGCAGCTGTGTTCAGGCCCACAGTCGTAATCCCAGCCTCGGAAAGGGCGGCCATCACGTCCACGATGCGCTGATGCGGCGTGGCGGGGGCACCTTCCACCATGACGATGGGATTCGTATCTGCGGCCTTGGCAGCCTCGGCCAGGTTCTTGAGAGCTTCCACCAGCTCGCCCAGTTCACGTTCCTCGCGATATTCGGGAGAGCGGGGGTCAAGCGATGTATTGATGGCACCGCCCATGGGCATATCGCCATTCCAGTAGATGGCACCAGAGGCCTCCACTTTGACGCGGCCGGGTTCCAGAGGGGGCGGAGTACCGGAACCTGTGGAGGAACCAGGCAGGGAAACACTCAGGCGCTTCTCGCTGACCAGGGAGGTAGCCACAATGAAGTAGATGAGCAGCAGGAAGCAGGCGTCCATCATGGACGACATGTTCATCTGCGGTTCTTCTTCCGGCTCTGCGGCACGCTGTTTACGTCTTGCCATAATTCTGTAATCTTTCTTTTCTATGGATTATTTGGCGGGCAGAGTACCGAACACCACGTTGCTGAGACCGGCCGCCGCACCACAGCGGATGGCCGTAGCGGAACGTTCCCAGGGGGCATCCTTGTCGCCACGGATATACAGACGCAGCATGGCGGGGTCTGTATTCTTGGCTTTCCACATCTCGACCTGCTTTGTAATGAAGTCTGTCAGGTCCTGGGTCTGTTCGGGCTGGTAGCCGATGGTCTTGGCGCCGTCGGACACACTCCAGGCAGTACCGGGGACGTAGTTTTCACCAAACTTCTTGGCGGTACGTTCGTCCATCTTCTCCACATCCGGGAATACGTTGACGACCACGCAGCCTTTGGCTTCCTTCATCTCGGAGCAAGTCACGGCATTGGGCATCTTGACGCAGGGGTCCTTGGCCACCGTAATCTGCGAAGCATTCACCACGAAGAAAATAATCAGCAGGAAGCAGGCATCCATCATGGATGACATGTTCAGCTCAGCCTTTGTCTCATCTTCGGCTCGTGCGTTTTTCTTTGCCATATTATTGACAGGGGATTCTTCGTTACGCCGGCCCTGTGCTACTCGCAGGCATCAGGACCGGCCCGTGTTTCCGGAGGAAATTAAGCTTCCTCCTCTTCTTCGCCTTCTTCTTCCTCGTATTCCTCTTCGTCGGCTTCTTCTTCGTCATCGCCACCGAAGCCTTCGGGGATACGGGCAAGCATAGCTTCGCCGTTCAGGGTGTTGATGGCAGCGTTCATCATGTCCTCAATGGCATTGATGCATTCTGCCTCGCGGGCCTTGGCCAGCTTGTTCTGGAAATAGAACACCGGCAGGGCGATAAGGGAGATAATCAGACCCCAGAAGGTGGTAAGAAGGGCCACGGAGATGGAGCCTGCAAGCGTGGTCGGGTCAGCCTGACCGGTTTCAGCCAGCACGGCGAAGGCTTCCACCATACCCTGAATCGTACCGAACAGACCAATGGTCGGAGCGGTGGAACCGGCAAGGGCAATCAGGTCAACGAAGCGCATCAGAGCGGGGCGTTCGTTGGCGGTGAAGTCCGCCACGGCGTCAGAAACGGCATCCTTGCCCAGGTCTTCGGGGCGGTTGGCGTCCACGTTCGGCAGAGCGTAAGCCACGAGGCGGCCCAGGTAGGTGGGGCTTTCCGTAGCCAGCTTGATGGCGGACTGCACGCGACACTCGCTCATGAGGGCCACCAGTTCGTCGCGCAGCACGGCGGGAGCAAAATGTTTCTTGTTGAGCTGCATGGCCACATAGACCACCAGCATGATGGTGATGAAGAACAGAATCACCAGGGGAATCATGGTCCAGCCACCGTCGATGACCCACTTCTGGAGCATGTTGGTCTGCTTGGCAGCAGCTTCAGCCTCCTCCTGAGCAAACACCATGCCGGGAAGGGTAATCATTGCAGCCGTCAGCAGGGACAGAGCGCGGACACTAAAACGAGTAATCATAGATTTCATAGTTTGGTAATGCAGAATTGACCCCTCTATTTAATCACATTCTTCCAACTTAGCAAGAAAGAAGTTCAAATTCGTGTTTTTTTCCGAAAAAAATCTATCATTGGGCCGTACGTGCGCGGGTGTGCAGCCCCGCCGCCTGGCGAATTTTCGGTGCAAGCCCGGTGTTATCCTGCACACCGACGAATGCGCCGGCCCCCGCACCAGCCGCATACACCGGCACCGAAACACCGCTGTGGCTGAACGTGCTGAAGCGGCCTTTCACCTCTCCCTTGTCCTTATCGCCGCCGTGGAGCGTCAGCCCGCCGGTCTGGTGGTCAGCCGTCACCACCAGCAAGGTATCTGGGTGCTTCTTCATCCAGCGCAGCACGACGCCCACCGCCTGGTCAAAATCCAGCGTTTCCCGCACCGTCTCCTCCATATCGTTCACATGGGAAGACATGTCGATTTTAGACCCCTCCACCATAAGGAAGAAGCCATCCTGATCCTTCTCCAGCACGCTCAGCGCCTTCTCTACGCGGGTCGGCAACCAGTCACCACGCTTGCTGGCGGGCTCGCAATCACCCGCTGCCGCCAGCTCCAGCAGGCGGCTCTTCTCTTCCAGAGTCTGAAGCTGCCCGGCAGAGAAAGCCGCCGAGCCGCCGCCCACCACCACATCAAACCCGGCCCGCACCAGAGCCTCGGCTATAGCCGGTGTATCCTTGCGACTCTTCACATGGGCATAGAATGCAGCCGGGGTCGCGTCGGTCACTGCCTTGGTCACCACCAACCCGGTAGCCTTGCCGGCGCGGCGCATCTGCACCGCCAGCGAATCCACAGACTCACCGTCTGCCGTGATGCCAAGCTGTCCGTTCTTCGTTTTGCAGCCGCAGGCAATGGCTGTACCGCCCGCGGCGGAATCCGTCACTGCGTGCGAAGCCGAGGTCGTCACGATAAACCCGGTCACAGGCAGCCCTGTGATATTGAGCTTTCCGTGGTTCGCCATCCAGGCCGCCCACACATGTTCCGAGCCCATACCATCGCCAATCATCAGAATCACGTTGCGCGCGCGGGCGGTAGCAGCCACCGCCTCCACCGCTTCGTGAGTCCCGGTGGTGTTATGCACACGGGTGGAACAGGAAACCAGGCAAGAGCCCAAACAAACAGTCAGCAGAAGAAATCGTTTCATGCACACACACTAGCACAGCGCGGAGCTCTTGACAAGGGCACAAAAAGACCGCCGGAGATATTTCTCCGGCGGCATGAAAGAAAAATATCGGTATGCAGGATTACTTGCCAGCACCACCCAGCACCTTGACAGGGGCATCGGGCTGAGCAGCCGTGGCAGCGGGAGTACCGGGCTGGCAGGGCTGTTCCTCAGGAACAAGATCCGTGGGCATATTGCGAAGCTTGGGCATAGCCTGCTTCTGGCAGCAGCAGGAGCTGAGAGCTACTGCAGAAACAACAGAAAGGATGAGAGCGGTGAATTTCATAAAACAGAATATGGTTAGATAATTCCGATGTGTATTCAAGCAAATTCATCCAAAATAGTCAACACAAATTTCACCGCCGCCGCACTTTTTGACCATTTCGGCGCTTCTTCCCTCATTAAACGCTTGAAAATCGGAAAACTCCCTGATATAAGAGGGGCAACTCATGGGTCGGCGCAGCAAAGCAAAACTTTTTTCACCGCACAGCAGGCATACGGGCAGCACCATGCTGCGCCGCATCTGCTTTCTGACTGCGTCCATTGTGCTGGGGCTCATCCTCATTCTGGTAGTGGGCTACTACCAGCTGCTGGCCTACCTGCAGAGTGACTCTTTCCGCCAGCGCGTGAGCGACACCGCCCGGAGCAGCCTGAATGCCGGGCAGGTAGAGCTGCTCAGCTGCCTCCGCATCCAGGGCAGCCGCCTGTTCACCGACGGCATCAATGTGGCCCACCTCGGGCAGGTGGAAATGGCACGCGCCACAGGCATCAACGCCGAAATCAACCGCGCCGCCCTGCTCACCCGCCGTCTTCACTTCCATAAGATGAGCATGGAGGATGCCTCCATCGTCATCAACACCGGCAGCCACGCAGTCCCCCAGCGCCATCAGAAAAAGACCGGTCCCCGGAAGAACAAGCGCCGCCAGCAGCAGAGCAAAAACGACTCCCGGAAGCAGCCGGCTAAGAAGAGCGCCCCCCTCGCCCTCGATTCCGACACCGTCAGGCTGGAGCATTTTGAATGCCGGGACACAGATATCCACCTGGCTCACCAGGGGCAGACCTACCAACTGCTCGGAGCCGGCATCACCGCCACCCCCGCACCTAAGATTGACCCCGGTGCCTGGCAGTTCAGCATCGAAAACGCCCGCCTGCATACCCCCTTCCCTTGTCTGCGCGACAGCAGCATCAAGTCTGCCACCCTGGTTCGCGCCGGCAACAGCCTGGATTTGACCGAATGCCGCATGATGCTCACCCCCGGCGAAATGCGTACCAAGGCGCACTACGATATCCGGCAGGCCCGTTGGACTGCCGATATCCAGGTCAACAAGGGCAACATGCACCGCCTCCTGAACGAGGACTGGAAGAAACGCCTGAGCGGCGAGCTGTATGGCCGCCTGCTTCTCACCGGCGATTCAGCCGGAGTCGGCACTGCCTCCGGCAACATTTCCCTGCAGAACGGCCTGCTGGAAGCCCTGCCGATTCTCTCCCAGCTTCCCATCGGCAACACCTATCCCTACCGCAGCATCGAGCTGGAAAAGAGCGACTGCCAGATTCTCTACCCCTACAACGACCATAAGGCCGGAGAGGCGTGGCTCATCGACAAAATCAACATCAATGCCAAAGGCGGAATCCTCCTGATTCGCGGCCACGTCCTCATCGGCAAGGACTCCCGCCTGAGCGGCACACTCACCATCGGTCTGCCCGAACAGGTGGCCGATGCCCTCCCCCTGCCCCGCGAGCTGCTGGTGAACAAGCTCTTTACAGCCAGCGGCAGCGAAGAGGGCTACCTCTGGGTCAACATGAACCTGAGCGGTACCCTGGATGCCCCGCAGGAAGACCTAAGCATCCGTCTCTCCACCCTCATTGGTAAAGAACTGGGCCAGGCCGTCATCCAGGGGCCAGCCTCCCTCATGCTGGACACCCTGCTGCGCCGCCCCGCCCCCGCCGGACAGGACGAGCAGACCTCTCCCGATGCCCCTGGTTCCCCCGTCAAAGCAGCCACCGATGCTGCCGGTTCGTTCCTCCAATCCCTTTTCTGACAGCACCATGAACCCGTACCCGTCCCAATACATCGACTGCATCTGCACCATCCGTGAGCGTTTTGCCCCCACGGCCTTCCACGCCACGCTGCCCAACGGCAAGGAGACCGTCGCTTTCGTCCAGCTCAAGGAAGCCCACCTGCTCGACACTATCCAACCCGGCGACAAGGTACGCGTCACCATCTGCCCGGCCGACTTTGAGCGGGCACGCATCCGCAGCATGGCCTGAATCAGGTAGCATGACACCCTCGCTATGAAGCCCAAGCCAGAAGTACTCGCCCCCGCCGGCAACTGGGATTGCGTCCGCGCAGCCGTGGCCAATGGAGCGGATGCCGTCTACTTCGGTCTGGAGCAATTTAACGCGCGCATGCGCGCGGATAATTTCAGCGTCGGCGACCTCGACGCGCTCATTCCCTTCCTCCACCGCCACGGCGTGCGGGGCTATGTCACCATGAACGTGCTTATTTTCCCTGCGGAATTTGAGCAGGCGGTTGACTACCTGGATGCGCTGAACACAGCGGGGGTAGATGGGGTCATTGTGCAGGACATGGGGCTGGCCGCCCTCATCGCGCAGCACCGCAAGGCCGGGCGCTGGTCGCTGGAACTGCATATCTCCACGCAGATGACGGTCAGCAGCCCGGAAGCGGTGCGCCTCGTGGATGAGATGTTTGACCCGCAGCAGATTGTGCTGTCGCGCGAACTTTCCCTGCGCGAAATCGAAGCCTGTGCCAAAGCCACCACCAAGCCCATCGAGGTATTCTGCCACGGAGCGCTCTGCGTGGCCTACTCCGGCCAGTGCCTCACGAGCGAAACGCTGGGGCAGCGCAGCGCCAACCGCGGCGAATGCGCCCAGGCCTGCCGCATGCCCTACAAACTCGAAGTCGATGGACGCCTGCGCGACCTGGGTGAACGCCGCTATATCTTCTCCCCACAGGATCTCTGCGCACTCGACCGCGTACCGCAGATGATTGCCGCAGGCGTACACAGCTTCAAGATTGAGGGTCGCCTCAAAAGCCCGGAATACGTAGCTGCCACCACCCGCGCCTACCGCAGCGCAGTCGATGCCGCCCTTGCAGGCCGTCCGATTCCCCCGGAAAAACGGAACCGCGACCTCTATGCCATGCAGATGGCATTTTCCCGTGGCTTTTCCACCGGCTGGCTGGACGGCACCGACCACCCGCTGCTCACACACGGCCGCTTCGGCAAGAAGCGCGGCGCGCTGGCCGGGCGCATTGTACGCTGCGGCGAAGGATGGGTCGAGCTGGATGCCGCCCCGCTCATCACCATTGCACCGGGCGATGGCTTCGTCATCGACTCCGGGCAGGACCGCAACGAAGAACAGGGCGGCCGCATCTGGCGCACCCAGGGTAACCGGCTCTTCTTCCACGGCAAGGGCAGCCGCATCGACTGGCGCTTCGTACGCCCCGGCGACCTGCTCTGGAAAACGGCCGACCCCGCGCTCGATAAATTCCTGCATGCCACCTGGTGCAACTTTGAACGCCATGCGGCATCCACGCCGGGGCAAACTCTGAACATACACTTTGAAGGCCGCCTGGGCAGCCAGCTCACCGCCACCTGCCGTGGTATCAGTGTGGGCAGCGGCCAACCGCTCGAACCAGCAGAAAAGCGCCCCCTCACTCCAGAAATCATCGAGGCACAGTTTACCCGCCTCGGAGGAACCGGCTTCACTCTGGGTAAGTGTACTTACACCCTGGAAGAGGGGCTCATCCTCCCGGTTTCCACACTCAACCGCATGCGCCGCGAGCTGGTGGGAAAACTACCGCAAGGCAGCGCATCGGAACGCCGCGCCGTCACCTGGCAGGGCTGGAGCCACCCCTTCCCTCCCCTCGCCCCCGGCAAGGGCTACAAACTCTCCGTTCTCTGCCGCGAACCAGAGCAGGCTTTTGCCGCAGCTGCGGCAGGCATCAAGCGCATTTATCTCGATTTCAAGAACATACGCGAGTACGCACAGGTGACTAAAGAAATCAGAGAAAAACACTTAAACACCCAAGTCTGGATAGCCACCATGCGGATTATGAAGCCGCATGAAGGCGGATATTTCAAGTACATCACCGCCGCAAATCCCGACGGTGTGCTGGTGCGCAACCTGGGCGCAGCCTACTGGTTCCGCAACAAGGGAGTGAAGACGATTGGCGATTTCTCCCTGAACACCGCCAACCCGGAGAGCGTGGCCCTGTGGCAGGATTTCGGCATGCGCCTGCTGACTGTCTCGTACGACTTGAATGCAGCCCAGCTGGCAGATTTGCTGAAAAGCGGCTGCGGCCCGGCGCTGGAGCTCACGCTGCACCAGCACATCCCCATGTTCCACACCGAGCATTGCGTGTTCTGCACCTTCCTGAGCAAGGGGCACAGCTTCAAGGACTGCGGCCAGGCCTGCGACCATCACAAGGTACGCATCATGGACCGCACCCATGCCATGCACTACCTCCGCAGCGACGAAGCCTGCCGCAACACCATGTTCAACGGTCAGGCCCAGTCGGCCGCGCGTTATGTGGATGGCATGCGCCGCTGCGGGCTCAACCGCTTCCGTCTGGAACTGCTCGATGAAGATGCCGGGCAGACCACCGCGCTGATTGAGCAGTACCGCAGCCTGCTGCAAGGCCACACGCCTGCCGACAAGCTCATGCAAAAGCTCAATCTGCTCGACCGCATCGGCGTGACCGATATGAAATAAGCCGCTGCCGGTTCAGCGCGTTTTCTTCTTGAGCGGTACAGCGTGGAAAGGCTGCGGCTTCGCCCCGGTGTACTGCGGATTCATGGCTGCAATGTTCTCGTTGCGGACATCGAAGGTGAATTCGCCCCCCTTCGCCACATCGGAAGCATCGAGAATGTGATCAAACACGCAAACCGGCTGGTTACCCGGCGTTTCCGGCATCACAAAAAGCCCGATGGCCATGGTCGGATGCTCCAGCTTCTCGTGCGTCTGAATCGTGTAGCTGATGGTGTTCCGACCGCGGCGCAGACCGCCGGAAATCACATCGGCACGCCGCTCGTCATCAAACTGGTGAACCGAGATACCGTTGATTTTCATTTCAATGGCGCGGCCGGGGGCATCGACAAACACTTTGCCGATGAGCTGGGGAGCCGGGCACAACGCCGGTATCTGCGGCGGTTCGGCATAGGGATGAAAGCCGTCCTGCTCTTTCAGCACGCTCAAATCCCGCCGCTGCAGGCGTTCCCGCACCTTCGGCAGGCGGGAGAGGTCGAACAGGCGGCTCTGGTCAAACTTCCAGCGTCCGTCCTCCAGCACATAGAGCAGCACAAAAGCATTGTCGTGCGCCTCCGCGCTGCCAAGCTGCACCTTGCCCACATAGGTGACTGCCAGCGACCGCTTGTCTGCGCTGGCAATGCAGCCGATGTAGCGGAACTTGTCCAGACTCGGAGGTTCCGGCTGGTTGCGGAAGAAATCATCGGGGAATGCACCCTTCTGGGAAACAATCAGGTTACGCACCCTGGTCTGGCGCGAGCGGGATGTCGCGCTGCGCCAGGCTGTCTCATCGCCCCGCATCATCCCCAGCCGCCAGGTATTGTAGACACGCTCTGTCGTGGCACGCGCCACCTGCTGGTCAGGCATTTCAAAACGCTCAGCGGCCGCAACGGCAGACAGTCCGCCCCCCAGCACGATGACACCCAGCAGGCAACTTAAGAAAAAAAACGCTCTCATAACTACGTTAGAACCTACAACAGGCTTGCTTTTCTGGCAAGAAAATAGCATACTGTGGGGCGTATTATGACGTCCTTTTCACGCAACGCCCGGAGTGAGGGAGAAGCCCGTTACCGCAAGATGCTGGAGCAGGCCCCTTCATTCATCTGGAAGCGCTTTGCTGATGGAGTCTCGCTGCGAGTCCGCATGTTTGCCCCCAAGGGACACCGGCCGGAGCATTTCGCCCCCGCCGTCATGTTCTTCTGCGGCGGTATGTGGCAGCTGGATTACAGCACCGAATTTGTTTCCTGGGCCACCCATCTGGCCCACCGGGGCATTGTGTGCCTGCTGCCGGAGTTCCGCACCCGCGCCCGGTACAGCGTGCGCGCCGATGACATCATCGAAGACGGGCTGGATGCCTGGAAATGGCTGCACCACAATGCCGCAGGGCTGGGTATTGATGCCGCCCGAATCACCATTGCCGGAGCCGATGCAGGCGGCCTCATGGCCCTCAACTGCGCCATGCAGCCCATGGTGCAGGAAAAGAAGTGGTGGCAGTTCAACAAGGAGGACATCCTGCCCCTCCAACCCGCCTGCGTGGCCATTTTCCGCGGCGTTGTGGATACCGACGCACCGGAGGCCCGCCAGCTCAACGTACCCGGTGAAGCCCCGGAGCCGGACAAGCTGAATCCATGCGCTCTGCTGCGCCGCAAGCTCCCCCCGCTGTTCTGCGCCCACGGCATGCTCGATCCCCTGCTCGATTTCGAAATGCGCCAATGGTTCTGCGATGAATGGGAACGACTGGGGAACAAGGTGGAACTCATTCTCTCTCCCACGGCTGACCACACCATCACCCAGTTCGACGTCAGCCCCGCCACCTTCGAACAACTCCTGCTCGGCTGGGAGGATTTCATGGTGCGCGAAGCCATCTGGCCGGAACCAGAGGTCGAAACCGACGCACTCATGGTCTAAAGGGATGTTGAATGTAGAATTTTTGATCTTGAATGTATTGAATTCGGCAGGCTTTGCCTGCGGAATTTGTCGCAGAGCCGCCCTTACTGCCCGCCCGGCTTACAGGCCGGGGCGGCAGCGGCGGGGTTTCCGGCGTAGTCGGGCTAAAGTCCCGTGCCCCGTGAGGAATAATAAGGCAACCAAGGGTTCACGATGTATGATTGCATGCGCTGTGTGAATGTGCGCATGGCGATGGCGTCATTTTCGAGCGCCTCGCGTGTCGTGGCCTCCATGGCGAGCTCGGCAGCCTGCTGCAAAAGAAAGGTATTCACGCGGGCGGGTTCGGCAATTTCTGCAAGAGCCTCTTTAGCGTGACGCGTACGGCGGGTGCCCGTGTTATTGTCGGCAATGGTAACATGCCAACAGATATCCTTAACAAACGCGGGGCGGCGTTTGAAGTACCAGGCCAGGGCCTCGTGTGCTGTGAGGGTGCGTGCCATGCACCTGGATTCTAGCATGCAGGGAAGTTACGAGGCAATATAATTTTACATTTTTAACAAAAAGGCTCTAACAAAAGCAAGGCCGTTGCCGATGCCCAGATGAGGCTGCGTAGAATTGCCTATACTGCCCGCCCGGCTTAAGACCGGGGCGTCAGCGGCCGCATAAGGCTCAATCCTCTGCGCGCAGCGCAGGGAACTTTATACATTCAACATTAAAAATTAAACATTCAAAATCCCCAGCACATCTCCCATGCGGGCAAAGGTTTCGGTGCAGTTGGCTGTGTTGGTGAGGATATCGTCTGCCAGTTTCACCTTACCAGGTTCAAAGAAGGTCATGACCGTGGAGCCGCCGAAACCGAAATAACCGTGTTCATCGCCCTTGGACACCGGGCGCCCCGGCTCGTATGTCTGGTAAATAGCCCCTACACCGGTTGCACCCACGGCAAGGCAGAGGACATCCCCCAGCTTCTCGGTATGCAGCACGGTCAGCTCGCGCTTATTCGTCCACAGCCAGGCCAGATTGTGGCGCAGGCAATAAGGCGACACGCTGGCCAGCGGGCCGGGAATACGCACAGGTGCCTCTGGCACACCGGCCACCGGGAAATGGAAACGGTGGTAATCCACCGGGCAGAGGCGCGAGAGGACCACCGTGCCGTGGGCATATTTCTCTGCCAATTCGGCGTTGCCCAACAGCGCCGGCAAATCAAAACGCTGGTTCTTGACAAACACGCCCTCCATCTCGGCGGCATCCTGCCAGCCGCTGTGGCGGGCATCAGCCGGAAGTGCCACCTCACCCTCCCCACAGAGGGGACGAGCCCCCGGTGCGAGCTTGCGGTAGAAGAAATCATTGAAACTCGTATACTGGTCGACAGGGCGCTCATAATCGGCCATATTGATATTGTACTCCTCTACAAAGGCGCGGAGTTTCTCCGGGCTGCCGCTGCTGCGGGTATCCTTCATCCACCCCATGAGGCGCGAAAAGAACGCCCGCTTGATGAGCAGGTGCAGGCTCAACCGCCCCAGGGTGGTGCCATATACCCAGCGCAAGGCGGCTTCGCCCAGCACTTTTTCCTGTTCCATCTGCCCGGTATAGCGATTGTAGAGAGTAATACCCTGAGTTTCCATACGCAGGCATTATAACAGACAGAGCCAGGCATAACAAGCTTATTTGCCCAGCACGTCTGAGACCAAAAACGTGCCGGGCATGATTTTACCAAGGTAACAAAGCTTGGCGACAGGCTAAAAGCTCGCGCGGATTTCGCCTCTCACTCCATACGCAGGCTTCCGGTTTTTCTCTACCTTCACCGAACCTCCTACCTGCATTTGCAGATGTTCTTTATTTACAATAGGCATATCAATTTCAACGGAAGCGCTCGGCGACGGCATAGCTCGGACACTTGCTCTATTCTGTAAACGCAGAGGATCGTGACCTAACGTAGTTTTGCTTCTAACTCCAAAACCTGCCGCAAGATTGCCGCTATTTACCTGTACGGTTACTTTAGGCTGAGACGAGAAACTCCCTCTGTGCGGATGCGCGGGCTCCGACTTAACTCCGATGGTATTGTTCACGATTACCGAAGCTGCCTGTTTACTGCTTCCTGAATCAAGTCCACTCTTTTTCAGCGAGGAAGCCACAACAGACTTCATGCCTTTAAGCGCAACCTTGCTTATCTTATTTTCAGTTTTGTTGTTCATAGTTGTTGGTTTTATTCAATGATAAGGTTTCTACCACCTTATCAATCTCAACATTACTCAATTGCTCAAAAAAAAGCAACCATTAACAAGCACCCGGCTCATCGTTCCATCCTAAAGCAAAGCTGAAATATAAAAGAGGATTTACAATACACACCGAAGCCCCCCCTTTCTCGTAGAGGGAAACTTGAATGGCAGCTTATGTCATCGGAACACGGGACAGTCCCTCCGTTTTAAGGCGCTATCAAACTTATAAAGGAAGCGGACAAAGTCCGTTCTTTTTCAAAATACGCCTACTTATCAGCCCCCAAAAAAGGATTAATGTCTATTCACTCTTCCCGGATGAGATAATAGCTTCGGCCCTGGCACTATATTCGCGGGCTTTAGCCTCGTCCGGAGGCAATTGCGTATCGCCAGCGAATGCCCAGCCATCAGCATACGCTCTGGACAACAACCGGCATGCGGCAGGATCGTTACGCTGAGCGCCCTCCTGCAACAGGACGAAAGCCTCTTTCAATGTAGCTGTAGCAGAATCCCGGTGCAGCAGACATTGTGCCAACTGCGCATACGCAGAAGATATATCGGGAAATTGCTGAATAGATTGGCGATATAATTCCACCGCCTTATCAATATCCTGAGGCGCGAATTTTCCTGTGGCGTACATTGCAGCCAGGCAGCCTACTGCCCCATAGACATTATTCTGAACCGCCAGCTCGCAATAACGCAGCGCTTTGGTGCCATCCAGATCAACGGCACAGTTGTGTTCATACAATGCCACAGCAGGCAGAAGCGCCCATGTGGCCTTCTTATCTGCCGCCGCACAGCACCATCTGGCGTATGAGCTCTTATTCCCTGGCAACAATCCATCATCTACCGCATACTCGTGTACCAGATACTCCATGGCGGCCACATTTCCCAATTCGGCGGATTTCGTCATAAGATGCTCAATCTCGACCGCATGTTCAGCGACCGCAGATTGAGCCATTATCACCTCTGCGAGGGAATAGAGAGAATAGAAATCCTCCGGATTATAATCAATGGCCTTGCGATACCACTTCTCAGCTATCTGCATATTCGCAGGAACGCCTTCGCCATGATGGTACATCTCAGCCATATAGGCGTAAGCCTCAGAATCCCCCGACTCAACCGCTTTCTGCATATATTCTGCGGCTAAAGACATATCCTTTTTCACACCGTTTCCTCTCCAATAGGCATGAGCCAATGGCTGGTACGCCAGAGAGCATCCCCTATCCGCAGCCTTCTGAAACAATGGAACACTTTCTGACCAGTGATCATCAGATTCCTGACTCAACAAAACTGCCAGCGAATGATAGGCAATGCCATCATCGGGATTGCTGGCTATTTCTTTCTGATATAAGGAACGGGCCTTCTGTGTGTCAGAGGGAGTCCCTATGCCATTGGCATACATAAAGGCCAAGGTCTGTAACGAATATGGCAAACCAATATCAACAGCCCTTCGGGCATATTCAAAAGCCATATCAGGATTCCGGGAAACACCCTCCCCCATAGCGTATATATATGCAAGCGCATTCAGCACCCGGGTATTACCAGCTTCGAGCGCGTCGAGAAAAAAATTTGCCGCAGTCTGAGGATCCTTATCCACGCCCATACCATCATAATAACAGATGCCGGCATTCATCATCCCTGCCGCGCAACCTCCCTCTGCTGCTTTCATGGCCCAGGCATGGCCGTCGCGATAATGAGCGACTCCTTGCTTCAAATAATAACAGGAAAGCAGATAAGCAGCTTCCGCATCGCCATTCTCTGCTCGCAGCTTATATTCCTTCAACGAAACAGCAGTCAGACAATGAGGCGGCTCCACCAACATACTCTGAGCAATACCTTTCACCCCCAGAGCAGAAGCCAAGCCTGTGCCTATAATAAACGCCAACAGAAGACAAAACCGTTTCATCACGCTGCCAGCATACTACCGGGCCCCTCCTTCGTCAAGACGAATTCACACGTGTAGCATGCTGGAAAGCATGCAATATGAACGAAGACAATAAGCCATTCTTGCACCTGGAAAAGGGCTCAGCCGCCCGGGAAGATATCGCTCATGTCGTTATACCCCAGGCTGGAGCGGCGGACACCAGGGCGCGATGGCGGGGGCTGCGGTTTGAACATATCATCTTCCTCCGCCTCGTCGTCGAACATGCTGCGCACGCGGGCAGACAAAGCTTCCTCTGCTGCGGCCTCCGCCTTTTTAGGGAATACATTGAGCGCACGCGCTGGACGTGACGGATTCTGCGCATGACTGGCCATCATGCGCTCCAGGTCATCATCATCGCCGAAGATATCGGCCACGCGCTCCATGGAATCGGCCGGACTTTCATCTTCTGCCGAGCCAAAGGCCATGTCCAGGTTAAACTCACTCTGGCGAGCTTCGACCACGGGGGCAGGCTTGGGTGCAGCAACGGGTGCAGGGGTCGGAATCGGCTCCCAGGAGGGCAGCGGCTCAGGCTCTGCCACCGGAGCGGGCACATGAGCGGCAGCAACAGGCGCAGGGGCTGGCACGGGGTATTCTTCTTCCTCCGGTTCCAGCAGGGATTCGCCATTGCTATCCTCTTCCATTTCCTCCTCATCGGCGACATACATGGGTTCTTCCTCCTCCGCCGGTTCTTCTTCGTAGAGCCCTTCCTCTTCAGGCCCGATGCCGGTCTCTTCCTCCAGCTCCGGCTCGGGGGCAGGTTCTTCCGCCTGTTCTTCTTCCTCTGCCGCGGCGGCTGCAGCCTCGGCATCGGCCAGCAGGGCGGCCTGCATCTCGCGGAAGTCCACGGAAGCAATGATGCTCACGCGCAGTTCCTCACCCAGGCGGGCTTTGACGGCTGCACCGAAGAAGATATTGACATCATCCCCGGCCAGTCCTTCGCGCACGGTTTCCATGGCCACGCGCAATTCGGTGAGGGACATGTTCGTGCCACCGGCTATGTGGACGATGACAGTGCGGGCATGCTTGAGTGCGCCGTGGTAGGCCACCAGCGGGGATTCCAGCGCGGCGCGGGCGGCTTCTTCGGCACGGTTGGGGCCGAAGCCTTTGCCTGCGCCGTAGATGCAGCGGGTGTCATTGTTGTCCAGCGCGGTCACGAGTTCATCCAGACCAATGTTGATGAGGCCGGGGGAATTGGCCAGCAGCGGTACCGAAGCCGTGGCCTGGGAAAGCAGGGCGTTGGCCTCCTCGAACACGGCCTGTGCGCCGGTGCGGCTGCGGAAGAGGTCTTCCATGTAGTCGTTCTCGAAGCAGAACACGATATCGGAAATGCTGGCGATTTCTTCCAGAGCCTTGTCGGCCTGGCTGCGGCGGCGAGCGCCTTCAAAGCTGAACGGCATCACGACCACGGACACGAGGAACACGCCTTTTTCCCTGGCCTTGCGGGCCAGTACCGGAGCAACGCCGGAACCGGTGCCACCCCCCAGCCCGACCACCATGACCAGCAGGCGGGCATCCTGCAGCAGCTCATCAATCTGCGCGCAGCTTTCTTCGATGGCCATGCGGGCAACCTCCGGATCACCGCCGGAACCCAGGCCGTGGTTGAGTCCGGCACCCAGCTGCAGGAATTCCACGTTGCCGCACTCGCGCCCCAGGCGTTCGTCCAGCGACATGATGCAGAGGCGCACGTTTTCCGCGCTGGAGCCGCTGAAACGCTGCAGAATACTGGCACCGGCACCGCCTAAGCCGACGATGACAATACCATCTTCTTTCCGGGTGGAGGTCTGATAGGGAAGCATGGTGAAAGTTCTGATAGGTATGGAGGGAGACTGGGTATCAGCGGCGGCCGAGCAGCATCTTCAGGAAACGCGCCAGCATGTTGCCGTTTTTCGGGTTGATGGCATCGTCATCATAGCGCTGGGCGTAGCGGATGAGACCGATGGCGGTGCAATAGCGAGGATCGGCCAGGTAGGAGTGGTTGTGGCCGGGGGCAAGGGGTGCAGGCTGGTGCACCGGCATGCCGCCGAAGATGTAATGGCAGAGGCCATCCAGCCCGCGCATAAAGCTGGTACCGCCACTCAGGTAAATGCTCATGCCGGAGTTGAGCAGGTCCGAGGGGATGCGGTCTCGCACCTGCAGCAGCATGGCGGCCAGGCTGTTGCGGATGATGCGGTTGAGCTGCCCTCGTTCGATAGTCACGTCGTGCATGCCGAGGTCGCTCTTGTACTGGGCCAGCGAGTGGTCCTTAATGTCGCCAAAGGCGTTGCCTTCGGTTCGCTTGAGGACTTCGGCCGCCTTGAAGCTGACGCGCTGGTCGGTCAGGCGCACAATTTCCTGGTTGATGTTGTTGCCGCCCATGGGGATGCAGCCGGAGGCCACCACATCGCCCCCTTTGTAGCAGATGAAGTCGGTGGTGCCGCCGCCTATATCTATAAGCAGCGAGCCGCTGTCCTTCTGCTGGCGGGTCAGCACCATCTGCGCGGTGGCCAGCGGGGCGAACACGATGTCCTCCACCTCCAGCGGCACCTGGCGCACGCAGAGCAGCGAGTTCTGCAGGCGGGTTCTGATGCCGTGCATGGTGTGGCAGTTTACATCCAGCGTGCGGCCGGTCAGCCCGGCGGGGTGGCGGGTGGGCTCGCCGTTGTCGATGGAGAAGCCCCCCAGTTCCTGATTCACGATGTAGCGGTCGGTGGAAAGCTCCAGGTTTTCAGCCTTTTCCTTGGCTTTGTCTGCGTGTTCGTCGTCGATGATGTCCTCATTATCCTTCAGGCGGAAAGTACCCACATTATTTTCACCCACAATGTGTTCACCCGTGACGGAGAGGAAGACGTTGAGGATATCCACATCGGCATGATCCTGCGCGAGCTGCCAGGCATCACATACGCATTGGCGGGCCATGCTCTGGTCCACCACCTCCCCCTTTCGCACACCGGCGCTCTTGACTTCACCAATGCCGATGATGGTGGCTGTGGCATCCGGGCGGATTTCACCTACTACCATGCATGTCTTGGTGGTGCCTATTTCCAGACCTACCAGAATTTTGGATTGAGCCATAGATTATCGAAACGTTACGAAGTAAACAGAAAAATTATCTCTGCGGAGTATAGCACAGCCCCGCAGCCGATGCGCGGCAAATGCGCGTCATATTCACGGCTTGGAGAGTTCGCGGGTGCAGGTTTCAGCAGGAGGCATGAGAACCGGGCGCAGGGTCACGAATTCCTCAGAATATTCCTCAGACGGCACAAAGAGGAAACCGGGTTCCCGGTTGCGGATTTCATAAGACGTGGCCTGGAAAAGGGGCAACACCTGGTTGGTACTGGGATCGTAGGCCTGACGCCCCGTATACTTACCTTTCACAATGTATTCCACGTTGTTATCCCGCCCGTGCACGGCATTCGGAAGCGGGTCTTCCAGACCGCGGTCCGGCGTATGAATCACGGACTCATCCATCATCACCAGCCGGGCATCGCGCCAGCTCTGGCGCGGTTCGCGCAGGTAGCCCCAGAAACGGCACAGCGGAATGTGGTAGCGCCGCCCGACGAAGTAATCACCCGCCGGTTCGCTGGCGATACTAGCCTCCCGCTCCCGAAGAGCCTCACAATCCGAACGCAGGCTATGGCACTGGGTAAGCACCATGCATGCCACCAGGGCGATGATGATTTTACTGTTCATGAACACCCTAGTTCTACCCCATTCATCCACCCCGGTCAAGCCTAATCTACATGCGGCGGCATCCCTGTCAGCCCGGTATTATTTACTTGACAGAGCCGCCGTGTATCCCTATACTCCGCGTGGGTGCGCCAGAGCGCAACCCAGGACTCCTGCCCCATGACTATCCGGCGTGCGAACAGTTCATTCCCCTGAAAAGGAGGGCTGTCCGGGTGGAAAGAAAGGCCGTACCGTATCACTCCATTCCCCTGAATCACTTTTCACATGTTTCCCATTTTCAAGAAGATTGCCCGTCTGTTCTCGTATGATATCGGGATAGACCTGGGTACAGCCAATACGCTGGTCTACATTAAGGACCAGGGCATTGTGCTGCGCGAACCTTCCGTTGTTGCCATGAAGGGCGACAAGGTGAAGGCCGTGGGCGAGGAAGCCAAGCGCATGGTGGGCCGTACGCCCGGCAGCGTGGTGGCCATCCGCCCGCTCAAGGAAGGCGTCATTGCCGATTTCGAGGTAGCGCACAACATGCTGCGCTACTTCATCAAGCGTGCCTGCCAGGGCCGCAGCCTCCGCGGGCCGCGGATTCTGATTGCCCACCCCTCCGGCATCACCGAAGTGGAGCGCCACGCTATCGAAGAATCTGCCTACGAGGCAGGTGCCATCAAGGTGCAACTCATTGAAGAACCCATGGCCGCCGCCATCGGCGTGGGGCTTCCCGTCACCGAACCGGTGGGCAGCATGATTGTTGACATCGGCGGCGGCACGACGGAGGTCGCCATCATCTCCCTTTCCGGTATCGTGTACAGCCAATCTGAAAAGTGCGGCGGCGATGCCCTGGATGAAACCATCACCCGCCACATGCTGGCTGCCCACAACCTGCTGGTGGGTCCCCGCACGGCGGAAGACATCAAAATCCGCGTCGGCTCTGCCCACCCGCTGCAGCAGGAGCTGCAGATGGAGGTAAAGGGCCGAGACCGCGGTACCGGTCTGCCCAAGACCGTCACCGTGCGCTCCGAAGAGATTCGCGAAGCGCTGCAAGATAAGCTCGACATCATTGTGAGCGCCATCCGACAATCGCTGGACCACTGCCCGCCTGAGCTGGCCAGCGACCTGTACGACCGCGGTATCACCGTGGCCGGCGGCGGCGCCCTGCTGCGTGGGCTGAGCGACCTGCTGCATGAGCAGACAGGTCTGCCCATCATGATTTCTGAAGACCCGCTGAGCGCTGTGGCAGAAGGCACAGGCAAGTATCTTCAGGAGAACGATGACGTCTTTGACGAGGAGTAAGCCAAGCCGCTGATTAAACCAACGGAAGAGCTGCTCTCTCCCTCTCTCATCCCCACCGGAAGCAAGGCCACCGCACCCCATGCGGGGCTGCTGCCTGCCCGGACAGGATTCACCCTTTGAGCAGAGACAAGCCCTTCCCCTCTCTCCCCGGATACAGACGCGAGTTTACCAGGTGAACACAACTCCAACCTCAACCTAAAACTTTGTCTTTTATTTCCAAAATGATTAATACTGTCAAAAACTTCCTCGGGTTCGGACAATGCAACCCGCGGGAGGGAACCACCATCGTCATCAACTCGGAAAAACTGGAACGCCGTGTCGCGCTGCTCGAAGACGGCGTGCTGGAAGAGTACAGCATTGAGCGCGAGGGCGAAGATAACATCGTCGGCGGCATCTTCAAGGGCCGCGTCAAGAACATCGAGCCGGGTCTCAAGGCCATGTTCGTTGACATCGGCTACGAAAAAAATGCTTTCCTGCACTTCTGGGACGCCCTGCCCCTGGCACTCGATTCCTCCCTTGAGGAAATTCAGCGCGAAGGCCGCCCCCGCAAGAAGCAGAAGAAGATTACCAGCAAGGATATTCCCGACATCTACCCCATCGGCTCTGAAATCATGGTGCAGGTCACCAAGGGCCCCATTTCCTCCAAGGGACCGCGCGTGACCACCAACATCTCCCTAGCCGGGCGCTATATCGTCCTCATGCCCTTTACCGACCAGTTCGGTATTTCCCGTAAGATTGATGACCCCAAGGAACGCCAGCGCCTGCGCCAGATTGTGCAGAAGCTCAACGTGCCGGAGGGTATGGGCATCATCATGCGTACGGTGGCCCAGGGCCAGCGTTTCCGCCACTTTGTGCGAGACCTCGCCATGCTGCTCACCCAATGGCGCGAAGTGGAAGAGAAATTTGCCACCAATCCCGCCCCCATGTGCGTGTACCGCGAGCCGGATCTGATTGAACGCACCGCGCGCGACTTCCTGACCGACAATGTCGACAACATCGTGTGCGACAATCTGGAAACCACCCAGCGCATGCAGGAAATTGCCGGCAAGATTTCCCGCCGCTCCAAGCGCCACATCCAGTACCACCAGTACCGCCAGCCCATCTTTGAAGAACTGGGCATTGAAAAGCAGATTAACGAAGCCTTCCAACGCCAGGTGCTGCTGCCCTGCGGCGGCTACCTCGTGATTGATGAGACCGAGGCTCTCATTGCCATCGACATCAACACCGGCCGCAACAAGGGCAATAAGGACCTCGACAAGACCATCCTGGAGACCAACCTGGAATCAGCCCGCGAGATTGCCCGCCAGCTGCGCCTGCGTAACATCGGCGGCCTCGTGGTGGTGGACTTCATCGACATGCGCCACCGCAAGGACCAGCTGGCCGTCTACAAGGCCATGAAGGATGCTCTCAAGCGCGACAAGGCCAAGACGCAGGTGATGCAGATTACCCCCATCGGCCTCATGGAAATGACACGCCAGCGCATCAATGAATCGCTTCTGGACTATGTGAACGACCATTGCCCATACTGCCACGGCCGCGGCCGCGTGAAGAGCGTGATGACCATGAGCGTGGAAATCCAGCGCCAGCTCAAAGCCACGCTCATGCGTTACCGCGACAACGTGGGCGATATGATTGTGGTGGTGAACAGCGATGTGCTGAGCCGCTTCAAGAATGAGGATGCGGCTCTGCTCATGGAACTGGAACGCCAGTGCGCCGGGCGCCTCATCTTCCGCAGCGCGCCCAACATCCACCGCGAGGCTTTCGCTATTCTGGACCCGGCCAACAACAATAAGCCGCTCTTCCAGATTAACATGTAACCCCCTTACCCACCCCATCGCGCGCTGTCCGGCAGCGCGCGATGGCTTACTTTTTCACACCATGAAAGTTCTCGTCGCCTTAACAGACCAAAGCTTCTTTCGAACTAAATCCATTGGCATTTTCAACGTTTCTATGGGGTTAACCAAAGGTCTGATAAATTGCCCGGAAATCACAGAACTCCATATTCTGGGCAACAACGAATGCAAAGAGACTTTTGCTGATGTGCCCCCGCATGTGCATGTTCACCTCACAGACATGCCGGTCCCGCGCCGTTTCAAACGCGTGTGGTGGGATCAGTTCGGTCTTAGTGCCGCCATACGTAAAATTGCCCCGGACTGGGCTATCCTGCCTAAAGGCGTTCCGCCCTTCTTTCCCTGTCTTGGCAAGACAAAGCTGGCCTGCTATGTACACGATGTCATGTGGGAACACTACCAACAGCGCTCGGCATCTGATCGCAAGGGGCCATTTCCGCTTCATGAGTTTATTTATTTCTCGAAGCTCTCATTGCACGCAATGAAAATTTCCGATTTGGTGCTGACTTCATCCCAATTCAACCTACAGCGTTTCAAACACTACTGTCCCTCGTGTAACGCATCCGTTATAGGAATCGGCTTTGATGATGAGCCGCGACTTACCCCTCTCTGCAAAGGGACGGATATCCTCTTCTACGCGTCGCCCTTTCCTCACAAGCTGAGCATTTTAGGAATACAGCGCATCGAAGCATGGCTGAGCCAGCGACCAGATGCCTCAAATATACGAGTTCATGTTATAGGCAACCTACCCAAGACCGTAACCCTGCCTAGTGTACAATGGATTTCTCATGGAAAAGTTTCCAATGCAGAGTTACAACACATCATGCAGGATTTGTGCCGTTGCGCCGTTTATTTTTCAGATTACGAAGGCTATGGCATGCCGCCTGTAGAGTGTTTGCGGGCCGGCGTGCCTTGCATTGCTTCAGACATCCCCGCAATACGTGAAAACATCCCAGCTCCGTACCTTTTCTCCAATGCTGATGAAGCCAGTTTCATCAACACAGCCAATTCTGTTTTTGACGGTTCAATTCCCTTCCAGCATACAGAGTTTCCCTCATGGCAGGAAGTCACGCAACGATGTGTTCACGCACTTCGGAATCATTAAACCAAGTTTCTGAGATGGCGAACATATAACAGCCATGCTTTGATTCCATAAGTGGTATCGCCAGTTCAACAGAAAAATAATGTCTAACAGTCCCCAAACAACTCGCAATTTCCAATGGCGTTGTCTTTTAATCTTGCCATGCACCAGCACATTCGATAGAATGACAGCACTATGAACAGACTCGCAGGTAAAACAGCTATTGTGACGGGTGCCGGGCGCGGCATCGGCCAGGCCATCGCCCGCAGCTTTGCTGCCGAGGGCGCCAAGGTCATCCTCATTTCCCGCAATCCCGGCTCCTGTGGCAGTGCTGCAGAGGCTATCAATGCCGAGTTCCCGGACAGCTGCAAGGCCTTCCCCTGCGATGTGGCTGATGCCGCCGCGGTGGAAACCTGCATCAAGGACATCCTGGCAGAATACCCGGCCATTGACATTCTGGTCAACAACGCCGGCATCACCAAGGACGGTCTGCTCATGCGCATGAAAGAAAGCGACTGGGATGCCGTGCTCACCACCAATCTCAAGAGCGTATTCCTCTTCGTGAAAGCCCTGCAGCGCACCCTCATGAAGAGCCCGGCAGGCCGCATCATCAACATCTCTTCCATCGTCGGTCTCACCGGCAATGTGGGCCAGAGCAACTACTCTGCCTCCAAGGCCGGTGTCATCGGCTTCACCAAGTCCATGGCCCAGGAAATCGCCAGCCGCAAGGTGACAGTCAACGCCATTGCCCCCGGCTTCATCTCCACCGACATGACCGACGCCATCCCCGAAAAGGCCCGTGAAACACTGCTCTCCCGCATCCCCCTGGCCGACCTCGGCAAGCCGGAAGACATCGCCAACGCCGCAACCTTCCTGGCCTCCGATGAGGCCCGTTACATCACCGGCCAGGTCATCGTGGTCGACGGCGGCATGACGATGTAATTACACCTTTTCCTTAACTTAGAAGAACCAGGGGGGCAGTACAAGCACCCCTGGTTCTTTATCTTTCAAAGGCAGCTCGGTTCTTACTCGCAAATATCGGCTTGACTTATCAGACACCAGGGATATAATCCGCCTCGAACTATGAAATTCTACATCGTCACCCCGGCATATAATGCTTTGACATGGCTTCAGCGCTGTATTTATTCTGTTGCAGACCAGGCATCGGAAGGGGTGGAGGTTCACCATCATGTACAGGATGGGGCATCTTCTGACGGCACCCCTGAATGGTTAGAACAATGGCAAAATGAACATACTTCCATGCCTGGATATACTTTTACATACGAAAGTGGAAAAGATACCGGCATGTATGACGCCTTAAATAAAGCATGGAAAAAATTACCCCCGGACGCCACTGTAACCGCACACCTCAATAGTGATGAGCAGTATCTTCCCGGTGCGCTAAAATCCGTTTCTGAGGCAATTCTACTACATAAGGAGGCCGACGTGCTACTCACTTCCTATATTGTCCTCGATGCTCAAAGCCGTTACATCTGTCATCGCAGACCTTCGCCTCCCAATAAATGGGTGAGCCGTGTATCATGTGAAGTATATACTTGTTCATGCTTTCACAAAGTGGATACTTTCCTGAAACATGGCATACGTTTTGATACGCGTTTCCGCTCCATCGCCGATATGGTGATGTACCGCGACATGGTAAATCTGAATCTGAAATTTAAAATTGTTCCCGGAACGATTACCTCGTTGTTTACCGTTACAGGAAACAATCTTGCATGGACGGATGCCACCAAAGTTGACATGGACATTCTGAAAAAGGAGAGTCCATACATAGATAGCTGGTTCAACAGAAACATCCTCAGCCGTTACAGCGGTCTTTTGCGAGTGTTCATCAATCTGTTTTACCAAGCTCCCCGGCAATATTCCGCTTATACTTCCGCTATACGGAAACGAGTCAATTTCCATATTCAGAAGCCATCGTGCAAATGGGGTAAAAAACGAATTTCCACCGAATTGTAAAGGGCTTCCACCCCATTAAACAATCCCCATCCTTTCATGATGAAAGGATGGGGATTTGCTATGCTAAGAGGTTATCCGCTAGGGGAGCGAAAAAATCCGCCGGGTGCGGCTTGCGGCCGACCCGGCGGGGCAAAGATACGTTAGCTTGCGTTCAATCAGGCGAACACACCCACGGCCTCGGCGGCGCAGGCAATCATGTAGTCGCGGTTGAGCTTGGCGATGTTGTCTACGGAGATACCCTTCGGGCAGGCGGCTTCGCACTCGTACTGGTTGGTGCAGTTGCCGAAGCCCAGGGCGTCCATCTGACGCACCATGGCGAGTACACGCTTGTTCTTCTCCGGCTGGCCCTGGGGCAGCAGGTTGAGGTGGGCAGCCTTGGCAGAGGTGAAGAGCATGGCAGAGCTGTTCTTGCAGCTGGCCACGCAGGCACCGCAGCCTACGCATGCAGCGGCGTCGAAGGCGGCATCGGCCGTCTTCTTACGCACGGGCATGTTGTTGGCGTTCGGGGCAGAACCGGTGCGGATGTCCACGAAGCCACCGGCGGCGATGATATTGTCCAGAGCGGTACGGTCCACCATGAGGTCACGCAGCAGCGGGAATGCCTGGGCACGGAAAGGTTCAATCCAGATGGTGTCACCATCCTTGAACTGGCGCATGTGCAGCTGGCAGGTGGTCACCTTCTTGCCGCCGTGCGGCACACCGTTGATGGTGAGGGAGCACATACCGCAGATACCTTCGCGGCAGTCGTGGTCGAACACGATGGGTTCCTTGCCTTCGTGCACGAGTTCCTCGTTCACGATGTCAAGCATTTCAAGGAAAGAAGCCTCATCCGGGATGTTCTTAGCCTTGTAGGTTTCAATGCGGCCCTGAGCCTGTGCATTTTCCTGGCGCCAGACCTTGAGCGTAAGATTGAGATTAGCCATAATTTTAGAATCTTAAATGGTTGGAATGAGGTTATCTTTACTTGTAGGAACGGATGGCCAGATGCACGGTGTCGAAGGTAAGCGGTTCCTTGTGCAGCACCGGCAGCTCGTCTGTACCCTTGTATTCCCAGCAGGCAACGTAGGCGAAGTTCTCGTCGTCGCGCTTGGCTTCGCCGTCGGCCAGCTGGTGTTCAAGACGGAAGTGAGCGCCGCAGGATTCCTCGCGGTTCAGAGCGTCGTAGCACAGCACCTCGGCAAAGTCGAGGAAGGCGGCCACGCGCCAGGCCTTTTCGAGTTCCTGGTTCACGCCTTCGGTGCTGCCCACCACCTTCACGTTGGTCCAGAATTCCTCGCGGATGGCGGGAATCTTTTCGATGGCGTCCATGAGGGATTCCTTGGTGCGGCCCATGCCTACGTCCTCCCACACAAGCTTGCCCAGCTCGCGGTGGATTTCGTCGGGGCTCTTGGTGCCCTGCACGTCCATCATCTTCTTGATGCGGGCCTTCACAGCGTCCTCAGCTTCCTTGAATTCAGGAGCAGCGGTGGTCACGCTGCCGGGCTTCTGGGTGGTCAGGTAGGTCGGCAGCGTGGCAGAAATCACGAAGTAGCCATCAGAGAGGCCCTGCATGAGGGCGGAAGCACCCAGACGGTTGGCACCGTGGTCGGAGAAGTTGGCTTCACCCAGCACGTGCAGACCGGGGATGGAGGACATAAGGTTGTAGTCCACCCACAGACCACCCATGGTGTAGTGGGAGGCGGGGTAAATCATCATCGGCTGTTCGTGGGGATCCACGTCGGTAATCTCCTCATACATTTCGAAGAGGTTGCCGTACTGGCCGTCAATCCACTCCTTACCCATGCGGTTGATGGCGTCCTTGAAATCAAGGAACACGCCACGGCCGGTGTTGGCCACACCGCGCTCGTCGTCGCAGGCTTCCTTGGCGGCGCGGGAGGAAATATCGCGCGGAGCCAGGTTACCGAAGGAGGGGTACTTGCGCTCCAGGTAGTAGTCGCGATCGCCTTCAGCCACATCGGAGGGCTTCATTTCGCCACGACGAATCTTGGCGGCCACTTCGCGGCTCTTGGGCACCCAGATACGGCCGTCGTTACGCAGAGACTCGGACATGAGGGTCAGCTTGCTCTGGTAGTCGCCCTTCACGGGGATGCAGGTGGGGTGAATCTGCGTGAAGCAGGGGTTGGCGAAGTACGCACCCTTCTTCCAGCAGGCGCAGGCAGCGCCCACGTTGCAACCCATGGCGTTGGTGGAAAGGAAGAATACGCGGCCGTAACCACCGGTAGCCAGCAGCACGGTGTCACCGGCATAGCTCTTGATTTCACCGGTCACCATATCGCGCACCACGATACCCTTGGCGTGGCCATCGACCACGACGAGGTCCATCATTTCGGTGCGGGAGTGCATCTGGATGTGGCCCTTGCCGATTTCCTTCTCCATAGCCTGGTAGGCACCCAGGAGCAGCTGCTGGCCGGTCTGACCGCGGCTGTAGAAAGTACGCTTAAGCTGGGAACCACCGAAGGAGCGGTTGTCGAGCAAACCACCGTATTCGCGGCCGAAGGGTACGCCCTGGGCCACGCACTGGTTGATGATGTTGCAGGACACCTCAGCCAGACGGTACACGTTGGCTTCACGGGCGCGGAAGTCGCCACCCTTTACGGTATCGTAGAACAGACGGTACACGGAGTCACCGTCGTTCTGGTAGTTGTGAGCAGCGTTGATACCACCCTGGGCAGCGATGGAGTGAGCGCGGCGGGGGCTGTCCTGGTAGCAGAAGCAGTGTACATTGTAGCCCAACTCAGCCAGCGTGGCGGCGGCAGCGCCACCAGCCAGACCGGAACCCACCACGAGTACCGTGTACTTGCGGCGGTTGTTGGGGTTGATGAGCTTGGCTTCGCGCTTGTACTTGGTCCACTTTTCAGCAATGGGGCCATCCGGAATGCAGGAATCCGGCATGTAGTCGCTTACAGGAAACTTAATGTCTTTCATAAGTGTCTATGAATGGGAAAAGGTTACTTGAGGATACCGCAGAGAACGGCTACCGGGATGGAGATGAAAGCGCCGCAGACCACCAGGCCGAAGAGAACGGCGATGATGTTGTAGAGCGGGCGCACCTTGCGGGTGGAAAGCCCCAGGGTCTGGAACACAGACTGCAGGCCGTGACGCACATGCATGAACAGGCAGCAGATAGCCACGATATAGAACACGGAGCACCACACATTGGAGAAAGCAGCAACGATGTGACCATAGCAATCGGAGGGGTCACCGTTCACCGTGAGCTGCCACAGGTGGAACAGCAGGAAGCAGAAAATCATGATACCGGTGAGTACCATGGTACGGGAGGAAAGCGTAGCTTTCAGCGTACCTTCCTTCTGGTACTGCGTGCGGGCATTCACGTTCTCAATCTTCAGCGCCAGCGTCAGCACCACATGGATGAGGAGAATGGCGGCCAGACCGAGACGGATAGCCCAGAGCAGCCAGGCGGGCATGGTGTGCAGGCCGGTGGCATAGGCATCAATCCAGGAGGGCACACCGTTGCCGGGATCACCACCGTAGATGGTCATGTTACCGGCCAGATGCCCCACGAGGAACAGGAGGAGACACGCACCTGTCAGAGCCACAAGAATCTTGCGGCCAATCGAGGACGTGACGAACTTGCATGCTGTCGTGATAATGTCGTTCATATGCGCAATAACGTCTTTGCGGCATTACTCTACCCTAAATACCCCCAAAAGGCAAGCCCCAAACAGCGCAACTGCGCTAAATTCTACGCCTGCAACGCCAGCAGCACGGCAAACGCTGCCAGCAGCAGAGCAAAGAGGGCATCGATACCCGCCGTGTAACGCAGATAGACGTGCCGCACCGGCTTCCACTGCAACAAAATACTCCACATGACCCAGCCCAGGAGGCAAGCCCCACTGAGTACCACTACCAGCGAGCCGGTATACCAGTCATGCACCGTCCCATATTCCTCCAGCGGCCCCAACGAGAGGCCGCAGATGAAAAGGGTGCATTTGGGGTTCAGTATATTGCAGAGGAAGCCCTGTCCGAACAAGGCCGGCAAGGTTTCTCGGGTATCCGTTTCCAGCTTCCCCTGCTCCACCTGGGTCCATCGGCGCGGGAAAATACGCCAGGCCAGGTACAGCAGCCAGGCCGCCGCTGCATACAGAACCCATGAACTCCAGGGCTGCCGGAGTACCCAGCCACCCACCCACGCGACCATGGACGCCTGAATCAGAAAGCCTGCCGCAATACCGGCACCCACCGCCGAACCGGCTCGCCCGCCCTGGGCCAGTGCCGTCCGGAACACAAAAAACACGTCAGGCCCGGGGCTGAGCTGCGACACCAGCAGCAGACCACCCAGCATCAGCAGGCTTCCCAGCGCTTCCATCATACCTGAAAGGACGGCAAAGGCAGCACCACATTCGTCTGCATGGGGGACTTACGCTGCAGCACCCGCTCGGAAAGAGGAGTAGCAGATTCATAGGCCGCCCGGAACATCTCCATCTTGGCATCCACGTTGTCGGCATGGTGCAAGATAAGCGCCTCCGGCACCTTGGGCAACACAGGTGAGCCGTATTCCAGCAGGCCGTGGTGCGAGGCCACCAGATGCAGGAGATGCTGGCGCACTTGTTCCGAAGCCGGCAGCAGCGACTTCCACTCGCTGCGGCGCTCCGGAGTCATCATATCGCGCCAGAGCTTATTGATGATTTCTATCCCCATGGGGATGTGTCCCAGCAGCTCCGCCGATTCGGTATAGGGCATTTCGAGGCTGTGTTCCTCGTAGTCATTTTCCACAATCTTGCCGCAGTCGTGCAGCAAGGCGCCAGCCAACACAAGGTCGCGGTTCAGGCGGTCGGGGTAGACGCTGCACAGCGCGGCTGCCACCCGCATGACACTTGCCACATGTTCCACCAGTCCACCGCGGCGGGCATGATGAAAATTCCGGGCTGCTGCCGCCCGGCGGAAACGCGTTTCAAACTGCCCCAGGAAGAGCCGGCACAGCCCGGCCAGACGCGGGTCCTTCATTTCCTCTACAAAGGAGCATATGCACTCCCAATCCTCCTGCTGGCGCGCCACCAGTTCCGGGCTGCCGGTCAGCACCTGCTGTTCTTCCTCCGGAGTAAGCGGCCGGAGGTAGGCATCGTTCAATTCCATGCCGTACTGGCTGGCCTGCCATTGCCCGGTCACCGCAATACCGGCGGGCACTTCCAGCATGTCAAAGTCGGTATACCAGGGAGCGTTTTCCCAGATTTTAAACAAAACCGTGCCGGCAGCATCTGCCAGCACGATTTCAAGATAAGGTTTGCCGGTCTTCGTGGTGCGGGTGGACTTCTGCGTCACCTGCGCCAGCAAGGTACCGCGTACCGCGGCTGTTGCAGCCTCGGCGTTCAACTCTGTTGTGCTACCGAACTGCATCTTTTTTTTCGGCGGTCAGCGGTTAAGCAGCAGGCTGCTCGGCAGGTGCCGGGGCAGCATCCACAGCGGGGGTAGGCAGAGCCACGGGGCCCTCACCCTCGGCCGCCGGAGCAGGAGACAAGTTCTCCAGATTCTCCACAGGGGCGGCAGGCTGGGAGGTTTCCACGGGAGCTGTTACGGGAGCTTCCACCTGCTTTACATTCAAATCAGACTTACTGTTCTGGAAGCGGGCATTCATCAGCACAGCCAGCACAAAGCAAAGCCCCATGAACAGCGTACCGAACAGCACCGTACCCTTCTTGAGAACGTCCGTGGTCTGGGCACCAAAGGCCTGGTCGGTCATCTGTGCGCCGAAAGCAGCACCAAGACCTTCCTGTTTCGGGCGCTGCATGAGTACGACCAGCAGCAGCAGGGCGCAAACGATGAGCAGCAGGGCAAAAACAATGTAAATAGCAGCGTTAAGCATGGCGGGGATTATATCTTAGTTAGAAGTCTTTGTAAAGGAAATCAGGCAACAATCTCATTCAGTTCATTGCAGATGACACGCTTGGGAGTAATGGGCTTGTCATCCCACGCAAAGCTCATGATAATAATGCGTTCCCCCTTTCCGATGAGGTGGGCGGCAGCACCATTCACAATAATCTGGCCGGTTCCGGGAGGCCCGACGAGTACATAGGTTTCAAAGCGATTGCCGCTGGTGACAGAGGCCACCAGCACTTTCTCGCCGGGCCAGAGGCCGGCGGCTTCCACTAAATCTTGCGGAATCTCAATGCTGCCCTCGTACTCCACGTCACCACGGGTGACCATGGCACGGTGAATCTTGGATTTAAGCTGACAAACTAGCATGACTGTGAATGCGGATGACCGCCAATCAAACTACTTTTTCCCAAAAAGGTCAAGCACAATCAGGGAAAAGCAGGTATTTTTTATGTCAGAAGGCGCGCACAGACGGCACAGGGAGGCCGGCATCCCCTCGCAGGACAATACTGGCGCCCCCACAGTACCATCTGCAAATGCAACTTCCCCCAATGCTCGCGGGCAAAGCATTTCTTCAGGTCTTCCTCCACCGCTTCAACGGTTCTGCCGCGCGAAAGTCCCCAGCGCCGGGCAAGGCGGAAGATATGCGTATCCACAGGAAATGCCGGGTAGCCGAAGGCCTGGTTCATGACTACGCTGGCTGTCTTGTGTCCCACTCCGGGCAAGGCCTCCAATTCCTCAAAACTACCGGGTACCGCGCCGTTATATTTCTCCATGAGAATACGAGCCGTCTCCACCAGACGGCGGGCCTTCATTTCTGTCAGCCCACAGGTGGCAATCAGCGGCTGCACCTGCTGCCATTCCAATGACGCCATGGCAGCAGCATCAGGCGCGAGTTCAAATAGTGCAGGCGTCACCGTGTTGACGCGGGCATCGGTGCAGCGGGCCGACAACATCACCGCCACCAGCAGGGTAAACGCATCATGATGGTGCAGCGGCACTTCCGGTTCGGGAATGCCGCGCTCCAGCTCTTCCTGCACGATACAGGCCCTGACGGCTCGTCTCACAGCAGCTTCATCAACGGCGGTTCATATCACCCAGGGGGCCCAGCACGGCTTCCCCTTCCTTGCGGGTGGTATTGTTCCACGGCTTCACCGCCTCAGAACTCCCCTTAGGAGCAACTACCTGGCGCTTGCTCGGCGGAACGGCCGGCATAGGGCTTTGACAAGCACTCAACATCACCGCCACCAGCGGTGCCAGCATCAGCATCTTCGTTTTCATTATTCTGATTATTCTAACATGGAAAAAGCCGCCTGCCCTTACCGGGCAGGCGGCGAAAGCTTCATTCAAGCCTGCGCGGCAACGCATCAGTTGCCCAGGGGCTTCACGCGGAAGACGCGGTCTCCCAGTTCAGGACGCACGCCGGGCTGCAGGTCCTTGAGTTCGTACTCAGCCACGACCATGCCACCCGAAACAGTGACGATGCGGAGCGGAGCCACCACAACATCACCACGCTTCACCAGCATGGGGGTAGAGTCACCGGGCACAAGACCACTATCGCTACCAGCATTGAACACCACGAACTTCCAGCGGGAATCCACAGCCAGCAGCGGGTATTCGTCATCGTTCTTGGAATAGTCGGTGAAGAACTTGTCGTTAATGGCGGTCAGGCGGTTGAGTTCCACCTTCTCCTTTGCCAGCTTTTCCGTGGCAGCGGTGCGGGCAGCCTGCCAGTCGGCCAGGCGCTCGTTGATTTCGGTGGTGCGCTTCTCTTCGCGTTCCACCACACTCTTGATGCTGTCCATCACAGAAGAGAAATCAGCGCTGGCATCTACGTCAATAGCATTGGCAGACTTGATGTGGGAAAGGGCTTCATTGAAGGAAAGGCGCAGCTGTTCCACACTTTCGGCCATGGCATCCACCTTGGCGCGCACGCCTTCCAGATTGGCCTTATGGTCATCAAGTTTGGCCTGAGCATCGTCACGCTTGGTCAGGCTGTCGCGCATTTCCACGCGGGCAGCTTCTGCCGCTTTCACAGCAGCAGCACGTTCAGAAGAAACCGTACCGCGTTCGCCGTCCAGCTCCTGATTCAGCTTACGCAGACCTGTGGCGCTGCTGGCTTCCACCTGCTGGCCACCACCGTGGGTAGCAATCAGCACATCCATCACGTTCTGCTGGCTGGCAGAATACTTGACACCGGCACCGGCCAGAAGAAGCACCAGAAGAGAAGCAAGAAGTTGAGAGATTTTCATATCGGAAAGTAATAGTAGAGTTCTTAGTTATTGCGAACGGAAACAACGGTATCGCCAGGCTGCACCTTGTCACCCGGACGCATGGTGCTGTACACAACATCGCAGCTAGCCTTGTTGCTTTCCACCAGAGTCACGGCCAGTTCGCACACTTTCTGATTACCGCGCATCACAGCGAGGCGGGAACCAATGACGATACCCTTATCAATACCACCATCCAGAATCACATAGTCCCAGGTGGGATCCACGGAAGTGACGGCGCACTTCAGATCCACAGGGGAGAGGCGGGCCATACGGTCGGCAGCCAACTTCTTGGCAGCGTCAATCATAGCCAGGGTGCGTTCGCTCTCTGCGCCCAGGTCCTGGGTCATCTTTTCCTCGGCAGCAGCCTGTGCTTCCAGAGCGTTGTTGGATTCAATCAGCTCAGCAATACGCTGCCCCACGAGCTTCAGACCTTCTTCCTCGTCTGCCTCTTCCACACCAGCGGCGGCGGTAGCATCCTTCTGGAAAGCCTTGAACTGTTCCTGGTAGCGCTTGAAGTCTGCCTTGGCAGATTCCAGGTCGGCATTAGCCTTGGTGATTTCCTGGTCAAAAGGAGCATCCTCGGCCTCAATAGCAGAACGTTCCTCGTTGTATTTATCGCTCAGCTGCTTGAAGTAAGCACCGCGCAGCTCTGCATAGCGCTTGACAGCCTTATCCTTCTCAATATCCACAGCCTTTTTCTTGGCCATGTCAAACTGAGCCTGGAACGCAGCTACCTCGCCCTCAGGGCCAGTTAACGCTTCATTATTTTTGTAAAAAAGAAAACATGCCCCCAGGAAGAGCACGACGGCGGCGATGATGATGTATTTCCACATGGTGTAAGTTAAAAAATTTGCAGCTGTTCGCTAATATATCTATACCAGAACGCAACCAAATGCAATCAAAAAAACCTTAGAGCGGCATTTTTTTTTAAGTTTCGGAGCAAGTAGCGAAAAAAGCTGCCGTCTGCAAGTGCAGGCGGCAGCTGAAAAAGCGGAGTTATGGCAGGAATCAGGCCTCTTCTGCGGCAGCTTCCTTGGCCTTGAGGTCGCGGGCAGCAGCGCGCATAGACATCTTGACGCGGCCCTTGTCATCAATACCAATGCACTTGGCGGTCACAATGTCGCCCACCTTCACCACATCCTCAGTCTTCTGGGTGCGGCCTTCAGCCAGCTCAGAGATGTGGATGAGGCCGTCCTTACCGGGCAGCACTTCCATGAAGGCACCGAATTCCTTGGTGGAAACAATCTTACCTTCGTAGGTCTCGCCCACTTCAATTTCCTTGAACATGCGGTCGATGAGGTACAGAGCGCGCTCCACACCTTCCTGACGGCTGCCGTAGATACGCACCGTGCCGTCTTCCTCGATGTTGATGTCCGTGCCGGTCTCGGCCTGCAGAGCCTTGATGTTCTTACCGCCAGGCCCGATGAGTTCGCCGATGCGATCCTGCGGAATGCGGGTGGATTCGATGCGCGGGGCATTCGGGCTCATGGCCTGCGGGCCGGGGATGCAGGCATTCATGGTATCCAGCACATCCAGACGGCCCTTGCGTGCCAGGTGGATGGCGTCTTCCAGAATGTACAGAGGGATGCCGGGCAGCTTGAGGTCGAGCTGATAACCGGTCACACCCACGGAGGAACCGCAGAGCTTGAAGTCCATATCGCCATAGAAGTCTTCGGAACCGATGATATCGAGCAGCGTCTTGTAGCGCTTCGGCTCGCGGTCACCATCGTTCTCGAACTCCGTCACCAGACCCACAGAAATGCCGGAAACCGGGCGCTTCAGCGGCACACCGGCGGCCAGCAGGGACATGGTACCGGCGCACACGGAAGCCATGGAGGTGGAGCCGTTGGATTCCATAATCTCAGAGGAGACGCGGATGGCGTAGGGGAAGTCGTTCTCATCCGGAATCACCGGGGCGATGGAACGCTCAGCCAGGGCACCGTGGCCAATTTCGCGGCGGTTCTGACCACCGAAACGACCTGTTTCACCCACGGAGAACGGGGGGAAGTTGTAGTGCAGGATGAAGCGCTTCTCATCCACAGAACCAGTGTAGTTATCCAGGTACTGCTTCTCTTCCATGGGAGCCAGGGTGGCCAGGCACACGGACTTAGTCTCACCGCGGGCGAAGAGAGCGGAGCCGTGTACCACGGGGGGCAGCACGTTCACCTCGGCCTCCAGCGGGCGCAGCTGCTTGATGGCGCGGCCGTCAGCACGCTTGTCCTGCTCCATGATGGAGATACGGAAAGCCTTCTTCTGGATGTATTCGAACACCTGTTCCACATCGAAGTCAGTAGCTTCGGGGTAAGCGGCCTTGATGGCAACCTCCACCTCGGCGCGCAGCGCGCCCACCTGCTTCTGACGCTGGATCTTGTTGGGGGCGTAAATAGCCTCCTCGATGCGGTCTCCGGCCACCTGATAGCCGATTTCCAGCAGCTCGGGCTTGGCCAGCGTCAGCTCGTACTCACGCTTGGGCTTGCCGCAGATACCGCGCAGTTCTTCCTGTGCGGCGCAGATCTTGGCCACATTTTCCTGAGCAAAGTGCAGAGCAGCAATGAAGTCTTCCTCCGGCAGTTCGTTGGCAGAACCTTCAATCATGATGACCTGGTCCTTGGAACCGGCATACACGAGGTCGAGGTCAGATTCGAGGCGCTGGGAATTGGTGGGGTTAATCACGAATTCACCATCGATACGGCCCACGCGCACAGCGCCGACAGGCTCGGCAAAGGGAAGGTCAGAAATCACACAGGCGGCAGATGCACCGTTGATGCTCAGAATATCCGGCTCATTCTCACCATCGGCAGCCATGAGCAGGGAAATGACCTGGGTATCGTAGAAATAGCCCTTGGGGAACATGGGACGCAGCGGGCGGTCCGTCATGCGGCAGGTCAGGATTTCCTTTTCGGTGGGGCGGCCTTCGCGCTTGAAATAACCACCGGGGAACATACCCGCAGCGGCGGCCTTTTCCTTGTATTCCACCGAGAGGGGGAAGAAAGTCTGGCCTTCCTTAATCTTGGTTGCGCTCACAACGGTGACCAGCACCACGGTATCACCACAACGGACGGTAACGGCGCCATCGGCCAGAAGGGCAAGCTTGCCCGTTTCAATGGTGATGGGGTTTGTGCCAACGGCACAAGTAACGGAATGTATACTCATTTTTATTTTCTTTCTCTTCTGAATGCCGGTTCCAATCTGCACCTCCGGAGACCGGTACCGGCCGCTGTCTCCCTTGGTTCAGCAGAGCAGGATTACGTACTTCCCGCCCCACAACGCCCGCCGCCATTGGCAATCAACGACAACGAGCCGCCGCGATTTTACACTCCTGCTCTCTGCAAGGCAAGCAAATAATTCATTCCGAAGTGTTTTAGCTTCCCAGCTGACAGCTTTTTGTGTACAATAATGCATCTTATGGAACTTCCCGGCAAAAAACTGCTCGACATGGCAGAAGATGAGCGCCCGCGCGAAAAACTCATCCAGCGCGGACGCGCCGCCTTGAGCGATGAGGAACTCATCGCCATCTTCCTGCGAACCGGGCTGAAAGGCTGCAATGTACTGGAACTGGCCGCCCGGCTCAAAAGGGCAGCTGGTTCGCTCACCGCGCTGGGGCGCATGGAAGCCCGCGAAATCACCCAATGCTGCAAGGGCATAGGCGGAGCCAAGGCTGCCACGCTGGCTGCCGTCTTCGAGCTGGGGCATCGCGCCGTCAAGGAAAGCCTGGCCCGCGTCGACATGAGCACACCGCAGGCTGTGTATGAATATCTTGCGGGTGATATGCGCTATGAGCAGCAGGAGAACTTCGTGGTTCTCATGCTAGACACCCGCCGCCACCTCATCCGCCGCAGCAACATTTCCAAAGGCACTCTCAACCGCACCATGGTACACCCGCGCGATGTGTTCCGCGAAGCCATCGTGAGCAACGCCAGCAGCATCATCGTGGCTCACAACCACCCCAGCGGCGATCCCACGCCCAGCAAGCTGGACCGCGAACTGACCCGCGAACTGGTAAACGCCGGGCTCACACTCCACATCCCGGTACTCGACCATCTCATCATCGGTACCGGCAGCACCCCCTACTTCAGTTTCAGGGAACACGGCTTCATCCCGTCATGAAAGACTACCATACCCACCATCCGAATCCCCACGGAGGCTACCTCTGCGCCGTCACCCGCAGCGACTGGGAACACCTGGCACAGGCAGAGGGCATGACACCCTGCTTCGGCATCCACCCCTGGCACGCCCACGAAACCGACCCGGCAGAACTGGCCTTTGAGCTGGACGACTGGCTCACGCGCCACCCGCAGGCCGGAGTCGGCGAAAGCGGACTGGATGCCTCACCCCGCCACGCCGATACGCTGGAAGCCCAGCGGCTCCTGCTGCACATCCACCTGGGAGCAGCCTTCCGGCACGAACGCATGGTGCAACTGCACGGCGTGCAGGCCTGGAGCGAACTGCTGGAAATTCTGCGCCAGCGCAGCCGCTGCGGCACCCTGCCCCGCGTGCATCTGCATGCCTGGAACGGCTCGCACGAACTCGCCCGCGAATTTATGCAGCTGGGGGCTGTCACCTTCAGCGCCGGGCTGCGCGAACTCAGCCATTCCAAAGCCACCGAACGCTACGCCCGCATCCCGGAAGGCAGGCTTTTTCCGGAAAGCGATGAACACCCGGAAAACTGGGCACGCACGCTGGCGCTGCTGAACCTCATCCGCGGCGGTCTGGCCTGAAGCCCTACAAGCTCCACCGACAAAAAAAAGCCTGCCCGGCAAGGGGCAGGCTTTTGTCGTAAAGCAGACTCCACCTCAGGGCATATCAATCATGTCCTTGACAATATGCAGCGATTCGCGCAACACAGGGTCCAGATTGGAGGGATATTCCGGAGTCTCGGTCAGTTCCTCTTCCGGGTCCTTATTTTCATCCATGTACTCGCTGTCGTCATCCTTGGAGGCCAGAGGCAGCTTAGCAGCCTTCACATCCGTGAGTTTCAGGCGGTAGATGGTAAGATTCTTCTCATCATCGGCAGCCATCCGGGCGTAGCGTTCCTTCCGTTCGGCATCCATGGCCTTCTTCCGTTCCAGCAACTGGGCATTCTCAGCCTGGCGCACGGCCTTGTTGAGTGAAACGGCATTCTGCTCGTGGCGTTCACGGGCGCGGGCAATATCCTCACGGGTATACTGCATGTCCTTATCCTGGGCGGTACGCGCCTTGCTGCGCGCCATCAGCTCCGGCAGAATACCAGCAATACGGCTGCTCTTCACATAACCACCGGCGCGGGGAATTTCATCGTAGGGCATGGCGTAATCCTGCTCGCCCTCGCCGATACGCAGTCCGGCGGTCACCGTCGGCAGCACAATATCGCTCTCCACCCCCTTGAGCTGGGTGGAAGCCCCGCCGACGCGGTAGAATTTCTGCGTTGTCACCTTAATCATACCACAGCCTTCGCGCTGGGCAAAGTAAGGCAGGTAATCCGCCAGGCCGCGGGGAACCTGCACCGTTCCCTTGCCGAAGCTGGCCTCATCGCCCACGATGACCGCACGGCCATAATCGGCCATGGCCCCGGCAAAAATCTCGGATGCAGAAGCACTCAGCTTATTGATAAGCACCACCAGCGCACCATTGAACAAGGAGCGGCCGCTCACCGTGAGGCGTTCGACATGCGCGCGGGAATCCTTGACCTGCACCACCGGGCCGGGACCGGTAAAGAAGCCTACCATCTTGCGGACTTCATCCAGCGAACCACCGCCATTGAAGCGGAGGTCGAGTACAATTCCCTGCACCTTTTCCTGAATCATGCGGCGCAGAATCTTCTTGACGTCGGCAGCGCAATGCACCTCGCCGTCATCCAGGTCAATGTAGAACGAAGGCAGCGTCAGCACGCCCAGGCGGTAGGTGCGGCCACCCTGCTTCATGTCAATGATGCGGCCGCTGGCCAGCTCTTCCGACATGGGGATTTCATCGCGCACGATGGTCACCACCTTCTCTTCACCCGTGCTGCTGCTCAGCACGCGCAGCTTCACCGGCACACCTTTCTGCCCGCGGATGAGGTCCACCACCTTATCGATGCTCAGGAACATCACATCCGTCCAATGGTCATCGCCGTGGGAATCAACCGCCACGATATGGTCGCCCAGCTGCAGCTGACCGCACTTAGCCGCCGGGCCACCCTTCACAATGCCCTCAATCGTAGTAGAGCCGTCATCATCAGACTGAAGCTTGGCACCAATACCGACAATCGAAGCCTTAATCATGTCCTTGAAGCGCTGTTCCTCGCGGGCTCCCATGTAGTCGCTGTGCGGATCATAGACATGCGCCACCGCATTGAGCAGGTAGGAAACCATATCCTCGCGGTCAGCCTCCTGAATCTCGTTCCGCATACGCTTGATGCGGGCCAGCATCTTATCCGTCACCGGCATTTCCTTTTCCGCAGGAGATGCCTTACCCTTGGCCGCCGCCAGCGTAGCCAGATTCTCGCGGCGCAGCACCTCCGTCAACAGCATATCTTCCACCTGGTCACGCCACACCTGGTCCAGCTCAACCGCATTTTTAGCGCGGGGCAGCTTGCGGCGGCTGCGCGGCACGCTGCGCTCGGAGTCAAACTGCGGCATCTTCCGGGCATATTCCTGCAGCATCTTTTCTGCCTGGTCAATGCGGGGCAAGGCGCGGGAGCTGAAGTAGGCATACAGCTCTTCGGCCAGACGCGTTGTCTGGTTCGCCAGGAGGTAATCACCAAAGCTGCTGGCGTAGCGCTTACGCAGATACTCCACATCCTCCTGGGTCAGGAACAGATGCTGCATGTCCAGCGACTGCACATAACAGTCCAGAAACTGCTGGTACATATCCTGCGAGAAGCGGGCGCGGGAAAAATGGGCATTCTGCAAAACCAGGGAAAATTGCTTGCCAATGATGTCGTAGTCAGGCTCGGCCTGGCTTACCGAAGTACACGATACGAGCGCCGCAGCGGCCGCTACCGCCAGCGCGCGCGTACGCTGTCTCCAGTTGTTAAGAAAAGTCTTCATATTCGGATAGGAAACGGGGAAAGCTCCGGCAGGGCAGCCGGAGCGTTCTCCTTATTCATTATATACACAGTCAGAACCTGCTTTCTGTCATAAAAAGAACCTTACAGCAGGCGGACAGGCAGGCCCCATCAGGCCTTTTTCTTGCGAGGACGCGTGGCTTTAACCATTTTGCAGCCCATCGTGGCAGCAAGACTCCGCACACCGGCTTCCAATTCGGCAACTCGTTCCCTGGCAGCCTTGAGAGACTGCTCCAGGCGGGTAGCGCGGGTCTTGGCCGTGCGGGCAGCTACACGGGCGGCGCGAAGCTCCTCCTTCGTATCATCGGCACATACCTCCACCTTGCGGCGACCGGGACGGGAACTGTTGAAGCGTTCCATAATAGCCTCCTCAGCCTGCTTTTTCCACAGGGAAACGAGCGTCGGTGCCACATTCTTCTGATGGGCTACTTTCTGAATAGTAGTCTTGCGTGTGAGTACAGCCATAATGATTTCGGCTTTCTCCTCGGGCGCGTATGTTGTGCGGGTTCTAGCTTTTTCAGACATAATAAAAGATATCAGATACTCCCTTGTTCATACTACTTCCCCTTTCTCAAATCAAGCATATATTTTGTATTATCCCCATTGCTGACACAAAAGCTGCCCGATTGATGCTCAGAATGCAAAAATCCCCTCACGATATTCTCGTAAGGGGATTTTCATGATACGCACGAATGGACTCGAACCATCACGATGTTACTCACTAGAACCTGAAACTAGCGCGTCTACCAATTCCGCCACGTGCGCATTTGATTGGTGCGGGCGGAGTTTAGCACAACTTTTCCTCCTTTGCAAGCCAATTCCGCAAAAAAATCAAAAAAAGTTTATCCCTGCCGCCGGGCAAGCACCGGAAAGCAGCTTGCAGAACGCGCGCGGGCATGCTATAATGCCAGCCACATGAAGCCAGACAGCACAGCCGTGACCCCCTCGACCCGCAGCATGCGCGGCGCACCAAGACGGGCATCGCTGCGTCCGGCAGATGCCCGCCCTGAAGTCCCCGACCATGAAATTCTGCGAAAAATCGGCACGGGAGCGTACGGCGAAGTATGGCTGGCCCGTTCCGTCACCGGGGCATACCGCGCTGTCAAGGTAGTCTGGCGCGAAGACTTTGCCGACGAGCAGATATTCATCCGCGAGTTTGACGGCATTCTGAGTTACGAACCCATTGCCCGCGGCATCCCAGGTCTGGTACATATTCTGCACGTCGGCCAGCACGGCGGCGCATTTCCCTATTACTTCTATGTAATGGAACTGGCGGATGATGCCTACATGGGTACGCATACCGATGCCGAATCCTATATTCCGCGCACCCTGTACAGCGACATGCAGCAATACGGCAACCGCCCCATGCCGCTGGACTATGTACTGGAGGTAGGCTGCCAGCTTTCCCGCGCGCTGGCGGGGCTGCATGCCCAGGAGCTGACGCACCGCGACGTCAAGCCCACCAATGTCATCTTCATCAACGGCCGGGTCAAACTGGCCGATGCAGGGCTCGTTGCCCACAGCAACCAGCGCAGCTTCGTGGGTACAGAGGGGTACATTCCGCCCGAAGGCCCCGGCACCCCCCGTGCAGATGTCTTTGCGCTGGCCAAAGTGCTGTATGAAATGTCCACCGGCATGGACCGGCTCAACTTCCCCTCGCTGCCTGCCGAGCTGCCAGAAGGCACGAACCAGCGCCGCTGGATTGAGTTCAACAACATCATCTGCGCTGCCGCCGACCCTCAGGTACACCACAACACCATCGTCAACGCTAAACAGCTGGCCGAAAAGCTGGAAACGCTGCGAGACGAAGCCACCATCCGCCGCAAAAGGCACCTGAGCTGGAAACAGCGCGGCATCCGCGCCGGCATCCTCCTGCTCAGCCTCGGCGCGCTGGTGGGAACCGCCAGCATCTTCCTGCCGGAGGACATGGACGAACGCCTCCGCAATGCAGCTGATTCCCTGCAGGGCAAAGCTCCGGCCCCGGCACCGAAGCCCGCTCCGCTCCCCCCGCCCACTCCGCAGGTACACCCCCAGCACGGGCAATACTTTGTCGGCAGCGTCCCGGCCGGAGCCTCCATCTACACCGAAGACGGCATCTATCTGGATGAAACGCCCTACGGTCCGATTACTGCCCAGGCGGGAAAGCGCATTGCCTTCATCCTGCGTAAGGAAGGCTACGCCGACACCCACACCAGCGGCATTGTCCCGCCCGGCAGCCTGCTTTCGCTGGGTGGAGAACTGCTACCCTACCGCCCGCCCCGCACGGGCGAAGCCTGGACCGATGCCCAGGGTACTTCCTACCGTCCGGCTGGCGGGGTGCATGAAGCCACCGCCCCGGTGACAGCGGAACAATTCCGCGCGTTCCTCAGCGCCGAACCCAGCGCCGCTGGCAAATACCCCAGCGTAGAGACCGGCGGCCAGCTGCATACTTCGCAGGAGGGCATCAGCGCGTTCACCCTGTGGCTCACCCGCCAATGCGAAAAGAACGGCACCATCGGGCGCGACCACTCCCTCATTGCCCGTCCCGAACCGGGTACAGAAGCAGGCCCAGACCTCTGGAGCTACCGCCTGTACACCTCACTAGTGCAGAAAACACCCGTGAGCATCTACACGAACCCGGCAGGGGCCAGCGTGTCGCTCAACGGCATGCCGCTGGGCATCACCCCCATGCAGGCGGTACGCATTCCCCTGGCTCCGTATTATCTGGAAATCCGCCTGCCGGGGTATTCCACCGTGCGGCGCAGCGGGCTCTCCCCGCGCGACCTGGTACTCAACCTGCGGCTGCAGCCCAACCACTCCGTCAATTTCGGCGCAGAATGGATTAACAGTCTGGGCATCAAGATGCAACCCATCCAGCCGAACCTGCTGGCCTGCGCCACCGAAATACGAGTGGATGACTACCGCAACTACTGCCGCCACAGCGGTGCGCCGGAACCACCCCGTACCTCGTTCGACCAGAATGAGCATCACCCGGTCGTCAATGTTTCACGCCAGGATGCCGAAGCTTTCGCCGCCTGGCTCACCGAGCAGGAGCGCACCAATGGCCTCATCGAGGAAACTGATACCTACCGACTGCCCACCGATGAGGAATGGAGCAACATGGTAGGCTGCAAGGATACGCCAGGCGAAAGCCCTTACGAACGCCAGCGCCACCGCGCGTCTTCGGCTACTGAATATCCCTGGGGCCGCAAGTGGCCACCCACACCGGGCACGGGTAACTTTGCCGATTCCTCGGCCATTCCCTTCATCCGGGCCGATCACACCATCCCCCAGTACAACGACGACTTCACGCACACCGCCCCGGTGGGTTCCTTTGCCCCCAACGCCCTGGGGCTACACGACCTCTCCGGCAATGTACAGGAATGGGTGAGCGGCGAATACGGAGGGCCGGAGAATTTCCACTTCCGGCGCTACGGCGTCACCCGCGGCGGCGATTACAGTTCGTTCCGCCCGGCGCAGCTCAGCTCCAGCAGCCGGACACCGCACCCGGCCGACACGCGCCGCTCCACTATCGGATTCCGCCTGGTTCTGGAACGCCAGCTGATTGCCCCCTGAGAAAGAATGACAAAAGTGATTAGTGACTAGTGATTAATGAATGTATAATGATGCCCGCCAGACAATCACTAATCATATTTCTCTTACCACGCTGCCGGGGTAGGTCTGGGTGCCCTCAGGCAGCACGCGGCCGGGCAGAATCACGCACTTGCAGCCGATGCGGCTGTGCGCCCCCACCACACAACCCAGCTTATTGAGCCCGGTAGGCTGCAAGACACCCTCCCAGGGCATGCGGATTTCACCGGCATCGTGCCGGAAATTGCTGAAAATGCAGCCACCGCCCACATTCACATCGTCGCGGACAATGGAATCCCCGATGTAGGAGAGATGCGCCACAAAAACCTGGTTTCCCAGCAGGCTGCTCTTGATTTCGACCGCATTGCCGATGACGCAGCCATCGCCGATGCTCGTTTCGCCCCGGAGATAGGCATTGGGGCCGATGCGGCAGCCGCGGCCGATGCGGACATGACCCTCTATCACCGTACCCGGCAGCACCACGGAGCCTTCCCCCAGTTCCAGCACCCCCAGAATATGTGCTTCCGGGCTCACTTCGCCCCGGATGTCAGGCTGAAGTTCCAGCAGGCCGGCACGCGCGGCGGCCAATTCATTCCAAGGCTCCATCATACGGTGGTCTGAGTTAATGAGGCATGGCAAAGAGCCGGCGAAGATAGGGCCGGAGAATCTGGTACAGCTCACGCTCCTGCGGCTCGGTCAGCAGCACATCGTGCATGGCCACGCGTTCCTCCAGTAGCGTCGCGGCCAGGCATTGGGCATTGGAGGCATAGACATAGAACCGATTCCTGGAGAGTGGATTGCGCTCATCATCCGTCTGATAGGCAAGCTCCGGTACATGCCGATGCTCCCCTGCCAGCAGAATGGCACAGACGCGCTGGCGGTCGGGTTCGGACAAAGGCTGGATTACCTGCTTGTCATCGTGCAGCCAGGCCGGCAGGAACGGCGTCACCGCAAGGCGGGGCGAGGCCAGCATCTCCTCTACGGCAGCCTGACTCACCGCACCACTCTGGTTCAGGCACGAACTCAGGATTCCTGCTGCACAGGCCAGGGCAAGGAGAAGCGCTTTTTTCATGTCGGGGCAACAACAGGGGTTAGGATTCTGCGCGGGCAATATCGCCGGCCATCTGCTGCGTGGCGGCGGCCAGCAAGGCCACTACCTCATCAAAGCCCCGGATATCACCATAGTAGGGGTCGGGTACTTCGTGCAGCGGGCAATCGTCTGCAAACCAGGCGCTCATCGGCACCACCTTGGCCATTTCCTCCGGGGTGGCGGCCAGCTTGAACACCTCTTCATAATTGGCATCATCCTGCGGGACGATGAGGTCAAAGGCGGCAAAGTCACGGCGGCTGAACTGGCGGCCACGGTGGCCATTGTAGGCATACCCGGCACGGGCCAGGGCATCCAGCATGCGGGCATCAGGCTTCTCACCCACATGGTACGCAGCCGTGCCGCAGGAATCGCACTCCACATGGTCGGCCAGCCCGGCAGCCTGCACCGCCGCGTTGAACACATGCTCTGCTGCCACAGAACGGCAGATGTTGCCGAGGCACACAAAGAGAACACGGAAAGGCTGCTGGGCAGATTCCGGTTGACCATTTTCGCCATTTCTGGTATGTACATCCATGTCAACACGCATCATAGCACGACATGCTCAACATTGCACGCCTGAATTCTGCCCCTGAGATATTTTACTCCCTGCAAGGGGAGGGCACCCGCTGCGGCGTTCCGGCCGTCTTTCTGCGGCTGGCGGGGTGCAACCTGGCCTGTAAGTGGTGCGATACCAAACATTCATGGGGCAATGGCATCCTCTGTAGCGAAGCCGATGTGGCGGCCCATATCGCTACCTACGGCTGCGCCTCTCTTGTCATAACGGGAGGTGAGCCCCTGCTCCAGCAGAAAGCGCTGCAGGAACTGATTACCCTGCTGCCACAGGACACCTTCATCGAGGTGGAGACCAACGGCACGCTGATTCCCAGCCCGGAGTTGCTCGCCAGGGTCAATCAATGGAACATTTCCCCCAAGCTCCAGCACTCAGGTAACCCGCCCGAAAAAGCCTGCGTGCCCGATGCGCTCGCCTTCTTTGCCCCGCTACCCCAGGCATGGTTCAAATTCGTGGTACAAAGCGAGGCCGACTGGTCTCCCATCGCGGCCCTGGGGCTGCCGAAAGAACGCCTCATCCTCATGCCCTGCGCCACCACCCGCGCAGAACTGGAAACCGCCCGCCCTGCCGTGGTCGACATGTGCCTGCGCCACGGCGTGCGCCTGGGCGACCGCCTGCACCTCACCCTGTGGAATGATAAAAAGGGCGTGTGACAAAGCCCGCCCTATGGGCGCACGGTGGTGATAGGGGAAGGAGCGATTTTTTTGTATTCTTGCCAAAGTAGGCTGGGAGTGGTATGATGCAGGCATGTACATTCAGGACCAATTGCAGGAGATTAAGGCTAATATAGCAGCCGCCGAGCAGCGGGCGGGCCGGCAGGCCGGCAGCGTGAAGCTGCTGGCTGTGAGCAAGACCTTCCCGGTGGAGGATATCATGCAGGCCTATGCCGATGGCCAGCGCCTTTTTGGCGAGAACCGCCTGCAGGAGGCCATGAGCAAAATGCCGGCAATGCCGGCAGATTGCGAGTGGCATCTCATTGGACCGTTGCAGCGCAACAAGGTGCGCAAGGCACTGGAACAAGGCTTTGGCCTGCTCCAGGCGGTGGATTCGCTGCGCCTGGCCGAAGCAGTTTCGCGTATTGCGGGCGAACTGGCCTGCACGGCGCGCATTCTGCTGGAGGTGAATGTGGACGGCGAGGAGAGCAAGCATGGCTTTACCCCCGCCGAGGTGCAGGAACTGTGGCCCCAGCTGGTGGCGCTGCCGCACCTGGAGATTTGCGGATTGATGTGCATACCCGCCCCCACGGAGGACCCGGAGGGCGCCCGACCAGCATTCCGCGTGCTGCGCGGGCTGGCAGAGGAACTGCGCAGCCGTGGCCCGCTGCCGCTGCCCGAACTTTCCATGGGCATGAGCCATGATTACACGGTGGCCGTGGAGGAAGGCGCCACGATTGTGCGCGTGGGTTCGGCAATCTTCGGTAAGAGAGACTACACCTGATTTCCGGCTTTGCCTTGATAAGGCCGGGCATCAGCCCACCAATCCGGAATCATCAGAACCGCCAGTTGAAGCCGGCGCTGATGATGTGCTGCCCCCAGGTGTCGTCGTGGCGGGTGTTGGAATAGGTGCGGCCGAATTCGTAGCCTGCCTGCACATAGAGCCTCTCGCTGCACTGCAGCTTGAGCCCGCCGCCGGCCGAAAAGCTGAAGCCATTGAATGAGCCGGATTCGCGGTGGACATCACTGCGTTCCCGGTAGTGCCCCCAGGCCCAGCCGCCGCGGCCGCCCAGCGTGAGAAACAGGGAATCGACCAGGTTGATATTGAGAGTATAGCCCAGGGTGGCCGGCATGAGGAAGATGTTCTGCCGGGCGCGGTAATCATCGCGGCTGCGGTGACCACTGCCCCATTGGGGTGCAATACTTATGCCGAACTCGTGGCGGATATCACCCGCACCGGTATTGTAGAGCTGCGTGCCGCAGCGGAAACCGCCGGTGTCAGGGGTGTGCCCTGTGCCGATGGCGTACATACCCTCGAGGGTATGGGTGGGTTGCCAGTCGTAGGGGGTGAGCCCGCCGCCTGGAGGCGTGGGCAGGTAATAAGGCGCGGCAGAGGCCGCAGCACACATGCAGAGCAAGTAGAGGGGGATTTTCTTCATAGCGGTTTCATGTGTAGCATGAATATCCGCTTGCGCTCAAGATGTTAGCACTAACTGTTGTGTATGAGGCCTTCACCGCGTGGAGTCCGTCCCCCTGCCCCGGTGCAGCAAAAGCGGCACCCCGTTGCCGGGGTGCCGACGGTTCATCAGCTATGCTGCTTTTATCAGAACGTGTAGGAAGCGCCTACGTTCACGCGGTGTTCCTTAGAATCATCCATCGTGTTGAAGCCATAGTTGGCGCTGGCACTCCAGCACTCATTGATGCGGTAAGTGGCACCGGCCTCCACGCCCATGCCCTGACGGCCGGGATTCACCCCCGTGCCACTCAGGCCATTCATGCGGATGACCGGGTTGCTGCGCACCATATCATTCATGTAGCGCAGCTCACCGTGCAGCACCAGCTTCTCGCAACCACGGCCCAGGGCCAGGCCGCTCTTGCCGTCCACCATAGAGGGGATACCCCAGGCCACATAGCGGGCACCCACCCCAACTTCACCACGCAGGTTCTGAACGGAACCAGTCTTGATACCATCTACCGTGTCAGATTCCGTAGCAAAGTATTCCACGCCACCGAACACGCTGGCAGAAAGGCGCTCCGTCACCTTCTTGTTCCAGCTCAGGCGGGTGTTGAGCTGCAGGCTGTCCTGGTTCCACTTGGAGCCATCGGCCTTGGATTCGGTCTGACCGTATGCAGCCACCCAATCCAGACCCAGGCTGGAAGTGGGGCTCAGCTTCTTCAGGCCGTGCTCACCGTACAGGGCCACATAGGTGCCGGTCTGGTCCACATCACCCAGGCCTGTGGGGGACACCTCGGCATCGGTATAACCAAAGGCAACACCCACATTACTGCTACGGCCCACCATCATATCAGCACCCACGGCAGCACCCTTCATGCTGATATTACCGCCGGTCATATCATTATACGCGCCCAGAGCGGAGACCCAGGCAGTGCCACGGCCATTAGCAATACAGCCCGGATTGGTGCGCTGACCGCGCACGGTATTCACAAAGGCGCGGCTGGAGGTGGCAATAGCCCAGTTGGCCTGCGCCATCATATCCGCGAGTTCCTGGTCAAAGAACGTCACCAGCTTCATGCTGTTGCCCTCTACAATCACCACCGCATAACCTCTGTTATTATACACAGCTTTCACCTCCGCATCGGTCATGGCCAGGGGACCTGTGCTACTCAGCAGGGTTTCGTCCTTAACATATTGACCGTTTATTTTCAGAGTGAACCCGCTGCCCAGTGTCAGGCCGCCACCTACGGTGAGCCTCTTGCCATTGTTCAGGGTAATTGTACCGTTGTCGTTAATGGTCAGATTGCCGCCGACGCTGGCATCACCGGCGGTACGCACATCCAGGGCATTGGCAGTCAGGTCAGCACCCGTCAACTCAGCCTGATTGTACATCGTCACCTTATTGGCACTGGTGGAGTCCGCCAGTGCCAGCGCGCTGTATACATCCAGGTTACCCGTGTAGGAACCGGCACCGCGCAGGGTGCAGCCTGTCACCACAATATCATTGCTCAGCGCATGGCCGCCCATGTCAAGCACGCCGTTGTTCCTGAGTTCCACCTTGCCCTTGCCCAGCGCTGCGGCGTTGTCCAGCACCAGCGTAGCACCATCAATCACCGTTCCGCCGGAGTACGTATTGGCGCCGGAAAGCGTGGTGGTGCCCCCAATTGCGGTCACCTTGGACGCCACACCTGTTTTCGCGTTATCCGAAATCACGGCCTCGATAGTACCGCCTTCCGATACTACCTCGACACCGGAAATGACACTTATCTTCGCGCCACCACTCCACTCCGCACCCACCGAGCCACCTCGCATGACCAGCTTACCACCGGTGAAGTTCACACCGTAAACAGCGGCATCTGCAATGAAAGTACCACTTGTCATGGTAATACATAATACATCACTGACTGCGGCGTCGAGATTACTGTTATTATATCGTCCGACATTCCACATCCTGGTGATGGTGGCCATATCCGCCACATGATCCTTGTTTATCACATACTCCGTGAAGCTCATCCCTCCTGAGTAATATGCATAACCATCCTCTGCGAGGAAGCATCTCTCGACTCCAGACCAGTCATTCACAAGTGCGTCCGTAGCCTTATCAATAACCAGGCGCCCGCCATCGATATTCTGCACTACCCGGTAGGCTCTTTCGAACCTGAAGCCGTAGCCTTTATCTACCTCGCCATTGACCGATACCATCATAGGTTTCCCGCCTTGGCTCCTTTTATTATATTCTTCAGGCAGATCGTCAGTCCCCGAATAGCGTGTAGAAAACACACCTTTCACCGCCAGAGTGCCGCTATTTACGATTTCTGGCAACTTATATGTGGTATCTGAATCAGCCACGATTTGAGACTCACCGTAGGTGCGTACGGTGCTACCGTCTGCCTTACCCAGAGGCTCAGAATAAGAAGCGCCCGTCAAGGTCGCCGTACACCCATGCAATTCAATTTCTCTTACAGTACTTGTAGAGGGGGCTGCGAATGTCTGGTCACCGGTAAAGCTTTCTACCTCTGCCGCAACCTGGGCATATTCAACAGTAGCACACATCACGGCACTCAGCAATGCCATGCGGAACATTTTAGGTAAATGAAGTTTCATCTTTTTTGTTGTTAAAGTTTCAGTTTTGCAAATACCGCTCATCAGACTACCACATTGCCAATGCGATATACAACCCCAATGTCACAAAACCCCTGATTTTTCTATATATTTTTCTTGAGTACCGACGGTCTGTCCTCCTCATCAAATGGCTATTTTCAAGCTCTTTTCTGAAATATTATCATCAGAGAATTTACGAGTTATGAACCAATATAAGGACATCGTATTTTGAATGCGGCAACGAAAAAACGCGCGCACCCTGTTCCGGGTGCGCGCGATAGCATCAAATCAAGCGTAAGTAAAATTATTCCTCCGCAGGAGCAGGGTCGGCCGGAGCTTCGGGGGTGGTTGCCTCTGCCGGGGCTTCAGGCTGGGTATCCTCGGACTTATCGGTGTTTTCCGGGCGTTCACTGGCGGCGCTCACCATGAGTTCGCGGCCCATGAAGGGCTGGCCGTGCAGCACCTCGGCGGCGCGCTGGGCGTCCTCCAGCTTCTGCATCTCGACAAAGGCGTAGCCCTTGCTCTTGTAGGTGCGGGTGTTGTAGATGATTTCCACGCTGCGCACATTGCCGAAGCCTTTGAAGAGGTCTTCCAGCTCAGCCTCGGAGGCCTCATAGGAGAGGTTGCCTACATAGAGGCGAGCATTGCGGGTGGGGGCTACCGAGGACGGACGGCGGCGTTTCTCCTGGCGGGAGGCGGGGTTGCCGCCCTGGTTACTACGGCCCTTGGCCACGCGCACATTTTCCTTGGGCTTGCGCTTATCATTCTTGTGGTTATCTTTCCGGGCGGTGTCCTTCTTCTTACCGAAACCGAAGAAGCCAAGGATGCGCTGCAGCAGACTGGGTTTGGGAGCGGGCTGTTCCTGGCGCGGCATGCGACGGCGGTAAGGACGGCCTTTGTTGTTACGGCGGCGGCGGGCTCCCTGCCCCTGCCGGCCCTGTGTATGATGTTCAGCCATGTTGGTTATTGAATCGAATTACTGTGGGAATCATACCCGGCTCTGCCTGTACATACCCGGCGGCCTGGGTATTTGAGAGATATTGATAGTACGGACAACACCTGTCCTCATCCATGTTACTACACCTGCACCGGCGCGCAAGCTAAAATCGTGCCAGCACGGGGAATAACGCAAAGATTTTTGGTTATTCCCCTCTCCATTGCAGGGCAAAGGATACAGGCCGGCGGTGTGGCCGGCCCGCCTTACTTCTGCCCGGCCACCGGCCAGCCGCCACCCAGGGCGGTGCAGAGCTGAGCCAGCTTGAGGCGGATATTCTGGCGCGTGGAGATGATGTTCAGCTCCGAAGAAAGCCAGGCGCGCTCGGCGGAAGCCACGCTGAGGAAATCGGCCATACCCTCGTGGTGCAGGCGCAGGGAAAGCTCGGCCGATTCCTTGTTGGCGGCGCGGGCGGCTTCATACTGCGGGAGCTGGGTGGTCAGCCTGGCGTACTCGATGAGGCATTGCTCCACTTCGGCAAAGGCGGCCAGCACCGTTTTGCGGTAGTTCTGCATGCTGGAAAGCTGGTTCAATTCGGCCTGCTTCACCGCTTCGTTAAGCGCGGTGCGGTTCAGGAGGGTCTGGCTGACCGATGCTCCCAGATTCCAGCTGCTGTTGGCCCAGAAACTGGAAAAATCCGTTCCGGCGCTGGAGGAGGCTCCTCCCGTGAGCGAAAGCTTCGGGAAGAGGTTGGCCACGCTCACGCCGACGCGGGCGGTGGCCGCATGCAGCTCGTGTTCCGCCTTGATGATGTCCGGGCGGCGGCGCAGCAGCTCGCTGGGCAGGCCGGTGGGTACTTCCGGCACCATGTTGTAGATGCTCTGCGGGGGCAGCTGCAGGGCGATGTTATCCACGGTCGTTCCCAGCAGCGTAGCCAGGGAGGTTTCGCAACTGCGGATGGCCGCCTGCTGGGCGGGAATCTGGGCGCGGGTCGACGCAATGGTGGCGCGGGATTCAGCCAGAGACAAGGCACTTTCCATACCCGAAGCATGGCGTTCCTGCGTCACTTTGTAGGTGCGTTCCTGGTATTCCAGCTGTTCGTAGGCAATACGCAGGCTTTCCTTGGCCGAAATCCATTGGAAATAGGCTGCGGCAATGCTGGAGGCCAGGGCCGTGCGCGTAGCTGCTGCCGCGGCTTCGCTCGAACCGAGGGAAGCCATGGCAGCCTCTACTTCGCGGCGCGTGCTTCCCCAGATATCCGGCGACCAGGAGGCCGAAAGGCCGCCATTCCAACGCCCGTGGGAGGTAGAGATGTCAAAATTACCGCTGTTGCTGCCCCCGGCGCTCAGCCCCAGCGAGGGGAACAGGCTGCTCTGCGTGGCACGCAGCGAGGACTGCGCTTTCTCGATGGCCAGCGCGGCATTCACCATGTCGGGATTGGCAGAAAAGCCACTCTCAATCAGGCGGGTGAGCTGCGGGTCGCGGAAGCTGTGCCACCATTCATCCAGCGTGGCGGCCGATGTGCCGGGAGGCAGGGCGTTGACCCAGGAGGCGGGCAGTTCCGGGGCGGGGGCGCCGGCAAAATCGGGGCCCAGCGCACAGGAAGCCAGCAGCAGGGCAGACAGGGAAAGAGGAAGTGTTTTTTTCATCGTGTTCGGAGATATTAAAGGGTTATTCGTGACGCAGGGCATCGATGGGATCCAGGCGGGAACCTTTCCAGGCCGGGTACCAGCCGAACACGATACCGATGATGGCGGCTACCGATACGGAAAGCACCATGGCCGAAACCGAGGTGGAAACCGGCCAGCCCATCTGCTGGCTCACAATGCCCGAGGCAACGCGCCCCACGGCAATGCCGATAATACCGCCGATGGTGCAGAGCAGAATGGCCTCCAGAAGGAACTGCCACATGATATCGCGCGGGCGGGCGCCCACGGCCATACGCAGACCGATTTCACGCGTGCGCTCGGTGACGGATACCATCATGATATTCATGATGCCCACGCCGCCCACAACCAGCGAAATCATGGCCACAGAAATGAGCAGGCTGCTGATGGTGGAGGTGGTGTCGGTCATCATTTTCACGAACTGGGAGCGGTCGCGCAGGTTGAAGTCATCCAGCACGCCGGGTTCCAGGTCATGCTGGCGGCGCAACACCGGGGTCATGGCATCCATGGCCGGGCCGGGTTCCTTGCCATCGTGAATCTGCACGGCTATGGAATCCACCGTGCGCGTGCGCAGCGGGTGCGGGGCATTCGTGTAGGGCTGCAGGTCGCAGCCGGGGTAGAAGCTCACCGAACTGGTCGGGAAGGTATCGGTAGAGGAAACCTTGGCACTGTTGGCCGCCCCGCCCTTGGCAATCACGGCCGAGCCGCTGGAGCCCATCAGGCGGGTGCGGATGCTGGTCCAGGGCAGAATCAGGCAGTCGTCCTGGTCGTTGCCCATGCCGTCAGCACCCTTGCTTTCCAGCACGCCGATAACGGTGAACACCACGTCCTTCACGCGGATATCCTGGCCGATGGGGTCAGTATCTGCGTAGAGTTCCTTGGCAATCGTGCTGCCGATGAGACACACGCGGCTGGCTTCATCCACCTGCTTTTTCGTGAAGGCAGCACCCGTGGCCACCTTCCAGCCTTCGATGGAGAAATACTGCTCGTTGCCGCCCATGATGGAGCGGGGACTCCAGTTCTGGTTGCCCACGATAATCTGGCCGCTGGCGCGCACCACCGGGGAAGCGGCTTTCACAAACTCCGGGCAGTCTTTCACGAGGGCGTCGGCATCGGTTGCAAAGAGCGAGGCGCGCCCGCCCTGCCCGGTGTTCACACCGGCCGTACTCACCGAAGCCCCACTCACGGTAATCACATTCGTGCCCATGGAGGAGAATTTATCGGCCACCTGCTGCTTGGAGCCTTCACCTATCTCCATGATGGCCACCACAGCGGCAATACCAATCACGATACCCAGCACCGTGAGGGCGGCTCGCATGGGGTTGCGCACCAGAGCTTTCAGACAGGTTACTAATAAGGTGTTAAACTTCATTTCTGGAGGGTGGCTGTGAGTTCATCCGATACGCCGTCGAGAATCAGGCCGTCGCACATGTTGATGGCGCGGTCGGTGAAAGCGGCAATCTTGGGGTCATGGGTCACGATGATGACCGTGATACCCAGCTTGCGGTTCAGTTCACGGAACATGTTCATCACCTCCACAGAGGTGGCAGAATCCAGGCTGCCGGTAGGTTCGTCTGCCAGCAGGATACCGGGGTTGTTAATGAGGGAACGGGCAATGGCCACACGCTGTTGCTGGCCGCCGGAAAGCTGCGCCGGGGTGTGGTGCATGCGTTCCGTGAGGCCCACCAGCTCGATGAGTTCCAGCGCGCGGGCGCGGATTTCTGCCGAACTCTTGGCCGGGTGGTAATAATAGGCCGGCATCATCACATTCTCCAGCGCGGAGGTGCGCGCCAGCAGGTTGAAATTCTGGAACACGAAGCCGATGCGCTTGTTGCGCAGCAGGGCGCGCTCGTTGGCATTCAGACCGGCCACGTTGTGGCCGTCAATCCAGAACTCACCGCTGGTCGGGTGATCCAGACAGCCCAGAATGTTCATGAGGGTGGACTTACCCGACCCCGATGCCCCGGTGAGCGACACGAACTCGCCGTCCTCAATGCGCAGGGAAATCCCCTTGAGTACCGGCAGGTCAATCTCGCCCAGGTGGTACACCTTTGTGATATCTTTCAGTTCAATCATGGCTTGAACTTGCGGGTATGATACTCAGGGGCGGAAGCCGCCCTTATCCACCTGGCCGGGCTTGGCAGCAGCCCCGCCCGTGCCGCGCTGGCGGCGCTGCGGGCCGTTCATGCCGAACAAGCCGCCCTGCTTGCCACCGGTGGCAGCCTTGGGCATCGCAACAGCAACGCCTGTCACCAGTTCATCGCCGGCCTTGAGGGTTTCGCCCTCCAGCACGGTCACCATGCTGCGCGTACCATCGGAATCGCCCTTGATGACGCGCACCGGGGCCACCGTGGTATCGCTCACCTTGCGCCATACGATGGAGGGACGCCCCTCCCCCTCGGCTCGCGGGCCACGGCCCTTGCCGCGGGCGCTTTCGTCAATCTGCTCCGGCGTGGGGCGGAAATCAAAAGCAGCATCCGGCACCAGCAGTACATCCTTCATTTCTTTCACGATGAAGTTCACATTGGCGCTCATGTAGGGCAGCAGCTTGCGTTCCGGGTTCTCGATATCCACTTCCACAATGTAGGTCACCACATTGGAACTCATGGTGGCATTCGGGCGGATTTTGTTCACCGTGCCGGTAAAGCTCTCATTCGGCAGGGCATCCACCGTGTACTGAACCGCCTGCCCAGGCTTCACCTTGGCAATGTCGGCCTCGTTCACGCTGGCCCAGATCTGCATCTTGCTCAAATCGCGTGCCACCAGGAACAGGGTCGTGGCATTCATGCTGCTCACCACCGTCTGCCCCACGTTCACCTGGCGCACCACAATCGTGCCATCCACCGGGGTGGAAATGCGGGTGTAATCGCGGTTACGCAGCTCACTTTCCAGCTGGGCTTCAGCACTCTGCAGCTGGGCCAGTGCGCTGGCCTGCTGGGCCTCAGCCGTCTGCAGCTGAGCCGTGGCGCTCTCCAGATTCGCGGCGGCAATCTCAGCCGTATTCACATACTGGTCGTACTGCATCTGGGAGAGGGCATCGCCCACACCCAGGTTCCTGGCACGGGCCAGGTCGCGGTCAGCCTTGTTCTTATTGGCCGTAGCCTGGGAAATGGAAGCCTTAGCCTGGGCAACCGAGGCATCGGACGAAAGAATCTGTGCCTGCGCCTGCGAGACCTGGGCCTCCGCGCGCTTGATATCCAGCTCCACGATGGTGTCGTCGATGCGGGCGAGCAGCTGCCCGGCTTTCACCTCGCTGCCGTAGTCCACCGGGCGGCCATCAACATCCACCCCGAATTCCTTAATCTCACCCGTGACCTGGGCACCCACATCCACCAGCTCCTGGGGTTCCAGTGTACCTGTAGCCTGCACCTTGCTCACAAAGTCATCCTGCGCCACGGCCACTGTACGGAATTGCTGCTGAGCCACAGCTTCATCGCCAGAGAAATACCAGATTCCGGCACCACCGGCGCAGATAAGGGCTGCACCACCCCACTTTAAAAAAGCATTCACGGTCTTATTTATAAACTGATTTATATTCCTATGTCAAGCTGCCAACGGCAGTATTCCTACTAACTATGTACGAAAAAGCCGCGCCAATTCTACACCGCCGCGGCTTTTTCTGCAAAAGATCAATTCCGGGAGCGGCCGTCATCCCAGCCGGACTGGGAATGGCGTTTTTCGGCCTCGGCACGCTGGCGTTCGGCCTCCGCGGCGGGTGTTACCGCAGCAGGCTGCACCGCCGGTACAGCAGGCACCACTTCCTCGGCAGTTTCCTCCTCCGGGCCGGCGGCAGCACCCTCTGCCACCGCCGCACGACGCGTCGGGCCATTGAGTTCTTCCTCCATGCTGGGCTTGATGCTCTCGAAGAAGCTCTTCACCACCATGGCCGCCATGTGACCGCCGGAAATGCGCTGGTGCGGCTTGCCTTCATAGAGCGCCGCATAGGCATAACGCGGATTATCTGCCGGGAGGAATCCTGCGAACCAGGCCAGACGGCAATCCAGCGAAGGCGGCCCCCACTGGGCCGTACCCGTCTTGCCCGCATTGGAAACGTAGCTGATTTTGGCACGGCGGCCTGTACCGCCATTCACCACGGCCTTCATCCCCTTACGCACCACGGCCAGAGCCGAACTCATATCCTGCAGATTATTCTGAGCTGTGGGGGTGAACTGGTAGACCACGTTGCCATCCTTATCCAGCACCTGGCGTATCAGCTGCAACTTGGGCAGGTACTGGCCATTGGCTATGCCCGCCACACCATGAGCCACCTGCAGCGGCGTGGCCAGCAAAGCACCCTGGCCGATGGCCATGTTGGCCGCATCACCCGCCATGAAGCCGCGCCCGTAGTTGCGGTGCATCCAGGCCTCGGTGGGTACATTGCCTGCCTTGTCCGGCAAGGGTAGCCCGGTAGTCGAACCATAGCCGAAACGGCGGGCCACATCGCAGAGACGCGCCGCACCGATTCGCGGTTCGCGGGTGGCCGCTATCTGGTACATGAAGGGGTTGTTGGAAAGCACCAGCGCCGTCACGCAGTTGATAGAACCGGAAAATTTATTGTGATTCTTGAACTCGTGGCCACCAATACGCACGCTGTACGGACAGTTCACATACGTTCCTTCCGTAATCACATCGTGCCGCAAGCCGGCAGCCACCGTAATCGTCTTGAAAGTGGAAGCCGGGGGATATACACCGGCAAAAGCGCGGGAAACCAGCGGCGTGTTCGGGTCAAGGCGCAGCGCATCGTAATCCTTCTGCGAAATAGCCGGGATAAAGGCATTCGGGTCAAAATTCGGAGTCGAAGCAAGTACCACCACTTCACCCGAATGCACATCAATCATCACGAAGGCACCACGCCCCAGCGTGTTGTCCCGCAGGGACTGCTCGGCGGCTTTCTGCCACTCCAGGTTCAGCGTAGTCACAATCGTACCACCGGGTTTCGGCTTGCTCTGCAGCTCGTCCAGAATCTTGTTACCATGTTCATCGAACATGAGACGCCAGATGCCCGGCCGCCCGGTCAGCTGCTTGTTGAACTGCTTTTCCAGCCCTGCGCGCCCCTCCTGGCGCTCGAAAATGGGGTCATTGTGATTGATAGGTCCGGTGGGCAGCTTGGCCTTGACACCCGTATAGCCCAGAATATGGCAGGCCGAGGTCTGATGCGGATAATTGCGGATATATAGAGGAATGAGATGCCCATGCTCAATGCCCGTCACTTTGCTCCGGATACCCTCCAGCTCACGGGCGCGGATGGTGGGTCCCACCGGCAGGGCCAGCCAGCGGCGCTGCTTGTAGTGGTCGAGCAACTGGGCATCCGTTTTCTCGTATACTTTCAGTCCGGCAGCCTCATAAGCCGCTATCACCCGGCGGGCAATACCAAGGATATTCTCTTCACTCTCATCCTGCAGCTGCCCGAAATTGACTGCCGGCTGGTACGCCACCTCGGAACAAGCCATCACCAGACCGTTGCGGTCGGAAATAATGCCACGGGGGCCCGGCACCGTCAGCGACATCGTGCGGGCATTCCGCCGATTCGTCGCGTATGCCACGCGGGAGGGGTCATGCACTGAAGGGTCAGTCACAGATGTCGTGGGCTTGAGGGAGTCCAGTCCGGCATCATCCTGCGCGGAAGCATCAGAGCCGGTTTCCACATGCACCGGAGAATCCGGATCGGCTGTCTTTTCATAACTTTCTGCCTGTTCCACGCCCTCCTGCATCGTGGGCGCGTGGTCCTCGCCACCCAGCTTCACCGTCTCCACAATTTCCTCGGCGGCCTCATCATCCGGAAGGTCGGCAATAAACGGTACCTCCCCCTGCTGCCCCATGGCGGCAGGGATTCCCCATATCAAAGCCAGAAAAACGAATCCGGTGTAGAGCTTACTCCTGAGCATTGCACCCGCATTCTACCTCATTTTGCCCGCTCACGCAACGAAAAAAGCCTGGTTGCCATTACGCAACCAGGCTTTTGTCTGCTTCGGAGGGCGTTGATTAAGCCTCGGGAGCAACGTTGACGCGGCGGCCTTCGCGATCGAAGAACACGCGGCCATCAACCAGGGAGAAAATCGTGTAATCGCGACCCATGCCCACGCCCTTGCCGGGATGGAACTTGGTGCCACGCTGGCGGACGATGATGTTGCCGGCGATGACGGTCTGACCACCAAACTTCTTCACGCCGAGGCGCTTGCTGCGGGAATCACGACCGTTACGTACGGAACCTTGACCTTTCTTATGTGCCATGACTAGTTAGTATCTATGGGATAGGGGGTTAATAATCAGGCGTTGATAGCGGTAATCTGCACCTTGGTAAGAGCGGCGCGGAAACCCTTCTTCTTGTGGAAACCCTTGCGGCGCTTGAACTTGAAAGCGATGCCCTTGGCGCCACGAGCCTCCGGATCCAGCACCTTGGCCGTCACCGTTGCACCTGCCACCGTGGGAGCGCCCACCTTCGTCTCACCCTCGTTCTCCACCAGGAGTACCTGGTCGAACGTGGTCTCGCCATCCTTCTCCAGACCAGCGAGGCGGTCTACGGTGAGGATATCACCGACCGTCACACGGTACTGCTTGCTGCCGGAAGTGAAAACTGCGTATGCCATAATTTTCAGAATTTTGATGTTGCACCCGCTCATGCGGGCTGGCACATTATAGGCACGCAAGCGCATTTGTAAAGAAAAATTTCACACAAAAATGAAAAATTTACAAAAAATTTTCAATCATTCTCCCATCGAGGTCTCATCCGAAGCCGGAATGGTAGCGCTTGGACGGTCTCTGGCTGCCGAACTGGAGGCGGGTCAGGTATTCGGCCTGGTGGGCGACCTGGGTGCTGGCAAGACGCACCTGATACAGGGTATTCTGGAAGGCCTGGGGGCGGGCAACCCGGCGGCCAGCCCCACTTTTTCCCTGGTGCATGAGCATGATGACGGCGCCCTGCCCGTCGCCCACTTCGATTTCTACCGCATGAAGAGCCCGCAGGAGGCCATCGGCATCGGCTGGGATGAATATCTGGAAAGCGGCCGCATCCTGCTGGTGGAATGGGCCGACCGTTTTGAGGGCGCTCTCATGCCGGCAGACACCCGCTGGCTGGTGCTCCGCCACACCGGCGAAACCACCCGCACCGTCACCCTGGTGGAGTGATTATTAGTGATTAGTGAATAATGATTAGTGATTAATTTTAAGTCCGGCGGGGGCCGGGCTGCGTACTCTCCGTCTGAATCAAACACCATCAGCAATTCCCGATAGCGAGATTCTGATCTCCCCCCCCCCGATGGCCAGGGTGCAGCTGGATATCCGCCTGCAGGATGACACCCTGCAGATGACCCCGCGGATGATGGCCGGGTTGTTCCAGACAACGGTGCAGAACATCATCATGCACGTCGGAAATATATACAAAGAAGCTGATTTTCGACGAAATGGAACTCGTAAGGATTTCTTACAAGTTCGAAAAGAAGACTCCCGAAACGTGCGGCGTCCGGTCAATTGCTACAACCTGGACATATCCCCTGGCGCCAGGGTATGAGCCGGTTGTACCGCAGAATGCTCCACAAGGCAGCGGCCTGTCAATACAACAAGCAGGAGCAGAAAGCCGATGATAACTCCGGATACTTTCAGTATTCTCATACATCAAACAGCGAAAGCACGGCCTCTGCTGCTTTGGCGGCGGCGCCGCCGTGGCCAAGGGTGGCCATGGATTCCTGCATCTCAGCCTGCACCTTGGCGCGGGACTCCGGCTGGGTGAGGCGCTCCAGCTCGGCAATGCAGTTCTCCACATTGAAGTCGCGCTGAATCAGCTCGCGGGTCACCGGCTTGTCCACCAGGATGTTCACCATGCCGATGTACTTGATGGTGAGAATCATGCGGCCAATCCAGTATGTACCGGCCGATACCTTGTACACCAGCGCAAAGGGAAGCTCATGCAGAGCGGCTTCGAGCGTGGCGGTGCCGCTGGTCACAAGGGCGGCTTCGGCGCGGTCCATCAGGTCATGGTAGCTGCCGGGGCAGATGTTGATGACCTCGGCCGGCATGCCGGCTTCCTCTGCCATGCGGCGCATGACGGCGGCCAGTTTCTCAGAGGAGGCGGAAGTCTCAAAGCGCCATTCGGGGTGGCGGGTGCGGAGTTCCTTCACCACGTCCAGGAACACCGGGAAATGGCGCTCTACCTCGCGGTTGCGGCTACCGGGGAAAAGGCCGATGAGGTTCTTCTCGCGCACATCGGTGCGTCGGGCGGCCAGAATATCATCCACCAGCGGGTGGCCCACAAACTCGGTACGCAACCCGGCTTTCTCAAAGAGGGGCTTTTCAAAGGGGAAGGTACACATCATGAGGTCGAGTACCGCGGCCAGCTTGGGAATGCGCCCCTTCTTCCACGCCCACACCATGGGGGCAATGAACCAGGCAATCTTCGTTTTCGGTGAAACTTTCTTCACCCGCTCAGCCAGGCGCTGGTTGAAGCCGGGGTAGTCGATAAGCAGCAGGCAGTCCGGCTGTTCGGCGGCGATGCGCTCGGTCATTTCCTTGAGCTTGCGGGCAAAGAAGCGGATGTGGCGCAGCACTTCCACAATGCCGATGACGGCGGCGGCATCGGCCCAGTCCTCCACGCCGGGGGCCAGGGCATGCATCCGATTACCGCCCAGCCCCACGATTTCCAGGTCGGGACGGCGGCGCAGCAGTTCCTGAATCACCAGTGCGCCCTGTTTATCGCCGCTTTTCTCGCCGGCTACCACAAACATCTTCATGCCAGCACTCTATCACGCGCGCGAAAAAATTGCAAGAAAAGACTTTTATTCCATGCAAATGTGTGCATAATCCCCGCATGCACGAATTCCTTGTCTACTGTATGGACTGCATTCAGCAGTGGGGGTACTGGGGCGTCATCATCCTGATGGCCATGGAAAGCTCCATCATCCCGGTACCGAGTGAAATCGTTGTGCCGCCGGCGGCCATTGCCGCCACTTTTCCCGATTCCGCCATGTCTTTCTGGGGCGTGGTGCTGGCCGGTACGGTGGGTTCCTACCTGGGTTCGTGCGTGATGTACTTCATGGCGCTCTGGCTGGGGCGGCCCTTCATGTACCGTTTCGGCAAGTATTTCCTGATGCCGCCGCACAAGATTGAAAAGGCCGAGGTCTTCATGAACAAGTATTCCACCGCCGGTATTTTCTTTGCGCGTTTCCTGCCGGTGGTGCGCCACCTCATTTCCATCCCGGCCGGCCTGGTGAAGATGAATTTCAGCGCTTTCAGTCTGGCCACCATCACAGGCTCTGCCATCTGGTGCTGGGTGCTGGCCTGGTTCGGCAACAAGGTGGGGCGCGAACACCCCGGCATCATGGACAGCCCGGAGGACCTCGTGCATGCCGTGAAGGATGAATCCCACCTGGTGGTACTTGCCATTGTCATGGTGGCAGGTCTTTATGCCCTCATGAAATACATGACCCGCGATAAAAAATAATTTTTCCCTACCATGAGCAACGAAAACCTCATCGACGAAATTCTGCGTCTCAAGCAGGAGCGCAATGCCATCATCCTGGCGCACAGCTACCAGCGCCCGGAAATTCAGGATCTGGCCGACTTCGTGGGCGATTCCCTGGCACTTGCCCGCAAGGCTCAGGAAGCCCGGTGCGATGTCATCGTCTTCTGCGGGGTGCATTTCATGGCCGAAACGGCCTGCATTCTGAACCCTGGCCGCACCGTACTGCTGCCGGATGCCGACGCCGCCTGCTCGCTGGAATCCTCCTGCCCGGCAGGGGAACTGGCTGCCTTCCTTGAAGAGAACAAGGAGAAGAACTACTACGTGGTCGCCTATGTGAACTGCTCCATCGGGGTCAAGGCGCTGGCAGATGTCATCGTGACCAGCGGCAACGCCCGGCGCATCATCGAGACGGCTCCCACCGACCGCCCCATCCTCTTTGTGCCCGACCAGAACCTGGGTGCCTGGACTTCCCTGCAAACCGGGCGCGCCATGACGATGTGGAACGGAGCCTGCCATGTTCACCAGCGCTTCACGCGCGACCAGCTGCTGGCCACCAGGGAACAATATCCCCAGGCGCAAATTGTCTGCCACCCGGAATGCCAGGAACCCATCCGCCTGCTGGCCGACCACATCTGCTCCACAGAAAAGATGATTCCGTACTGCCGCGAAGCGGACTGCCAGCAGTTCATCATCGTGACAGAGACTGGCATCCTGCACCGTCTCCGCAAGCTGGTGCCGGGCAAGCAGTTCATTCCCGTCGACATGGGCAAATGCTCCTGCGCCGAGTGTGAGTTCATGAAGCTCAACACGCTGGAGAAGCTGCGGAACTGCCTGCGCGACATGGCACCGGAAGTGCGCGTGCCGGAAGAACTGCGCCTGCGCGCCGCTGCCCCGCTGGAACGCATGCTGGAGCTTTCCAGATAGCAGATAATTGCGTAGGCATCATTAAAAAATCCGCGCAAAATCGAGATACAAAGATGTAGAATTTTGAAGTTTGGATGTAGAATGTATAGAGTTCCCTGCGCCTTTGGCCAGTTGTGTATCGTCCTCGCCAAAGGCGAGGGGAACTTTCTACATTCAAAATCGCCCAATTCTCCGATCTGCAGAGTTGAGAAACCTAATTATGCCAACGCTTAACACATGAACCTTGCCCCGCATATCCTGGCCCACGGCAACTGGATTTCCATGGAGGAGTTCATGGAAATCGCGCTCTATGACCCGGAAGGCGGTTATTACAACACGAACATAGCCGATATCGGCTACCGGGGCGATTTTTCCACCACCGCCACCATGAGCGACCTGCTGGCACGCCGCCTGGTAAGGCAATGGGAGGAGAGTTGCAAAGCGTTCAACCGCCGTCTGCCCATCATCGAAATCGGCGGGGGCAATGGCGACATGGCGGTCAGCATGGCACGCAGTCTGGGCTTCTTCAACCGCCTGCGGGTGCGTTACTATATGGTGGACCGCTCCAAAGCGCTGCGCGATTTGCAGCTCATGGTGGGTGGCAATTTTGTCCGCGTCTACGATACTATTGAAAAAGCCCTCAAACATGCCGGGGGGCGCGCCTTCATCTTCTCCAACGAGCTGCCGGATGCCTTCCCTGCCCGCCAGTTTGTGTTCCAGGAGGGCAAGTGGCTGGAGCTGGGCTTCTCCGTCAACCATGGTCAGATTGTGCGCGCGGTAAAGGAACGCCCGCTGCCGGCCTCCTGTGCCTTTGCCCGCTGGGCCTACGAAGGGCAGATTATCGAGGTGCAGGAAAGCTACCACAAATGGTATGCCTCCTGGCAGCCGCTCTGGAAGTGCGGTACGATGGTCACGATTGACTACGGCGAACTCAACGAGACCCTTTACCACCGCCGCCCCGCCGGCACGCTGCGCGGCTACAAGGCACACCAGCTGGTGAGCGCCGATGAGCTGCCCTCCCTGGCCGGGCGCTGCGATGTGACGACTGATGTCAATTTCTCGGACTTGCGCCAGCTGGCTGAAAACTGCGTGGGTGACCGCGTGCAGTACATGAACCAGCATGATTATCTGCGGCATCTGGCAGACCCCGCCAGCGCCGCCGACCGACACCTCATTGCCATACCCGGTGCGGGTGATCATTTCCATGTGCTGATTCAGCACCGTTTCGAATCATGACCCGCCGCACCCTGTTCACCCTGGCGGCGCTGCTGGCGGCCTGCCTTACCTCCCTGCTGGTGGCGGGAGACTGGCTGCTGCCCAGGTGGCTCTGCCGCGGCGGTGAATGGAACGGCCCGGCCAGTTCTCATTTTGACGGCCGCTTCTTCTATAACCCGGAGCCCAGCCGGCTGTACAAGACCAGCAACCTGCTGCAATGGCTGCGCGAACGGCATGAAAAAGGGGAATACCCCCGCCGGGACTCCCTGCGGCACAGTCCCCGGCTTGCCGCCGAAGTGGACGGCGCAGACTGGGAGGTGACCATGGTGAATCATTCCACCATGCTGATTCGTACCGCCGGGCTGAACATTCTGACCGACCCGGTGTGGAGCGACTACACCAGCCCGGTTCAGGGATTCGGGCCGAAACGCTGCCAGCCGGCAGGTATCGAATGGGAGAAGCTGCCCCGCATTGACATCTGCCTCATTTCGCACGACCATTACGACCACTACGACACCGACACCATCCGGCGGCTGGCGCGCGAACACAAGCCGCTCTTCATCGTTCCGCTGGGTCTGGGTTCGCTGCTCCGCTACCATTGCGGCGAGGATGTCCGCTACTGCGAGGCAGACTGGTGGGAAAGCGTCCGGCACGGCAAACTGAACATCACCCTGACCCCCGCCCGGCACTGGAGCAACCGCTACCGCCACCGCTCCACCCGCAACCGTTCCCTCTGGTGCGGTTTCTACCTGAGTTCACCCCAAGGGCCGTCGATATACTATGCCGGGGATTCGGCTCGCTCCGACTGTTTCGCGCAGGTGCAGAAGCGCCTCGGCTCGCCGGATGCCGCCCTTATCCCCATAGGTGCCTACAAGCCCGACTGGATTCGCAATGGCCACATTTCCCCCGCCGAAGCGGTGGAAGCGTTCCTGCACCTGCAGCCCGTGCAGGCCATTGCCTGCCATTTCGGCACCTGGCAGCTGGCCAATGAGGGCTACCAGGAAACGCTCGATGACCTGAACCACGCGCTCCGCGCTGCCTCGGTACCGGCCGGGCGCTTCATCGCCCCGGAAAACGGCCAGACCCTGCGGGGCAAGAGCCGATAAGCCCGGCGAAAGACCGATTCTGAAAGCAGCTGGCGCAGCCCTTACTTGAGTTTGCGGCGCGTGACCATGTAGACCTTGTCACCGTGGCGCACCTTGACCGGGACGGCAATGAGCGCCGTAGCTCCCTTGGGGGCCACCGGCACTACCTGCGTTTCCCCCTGCTCGTCATCGCAGCGGACCTCCGGCACCGTCACCCGCACAATGCCCGTTGTCACGCCGGTGATTTCAATCTTGTCCCCAGGAGAGACCGGGCCTGCCTCCAGACGGATTTCGGCCACGCCAGCCTTGGCATACCAGCGCATGACGCGCCCCAGATGCTGCCGCTGCTCCAGCGCCAGACTGTTGGAGCAACCGCTCCAGGTTTCCCATTCCTCGCCCAGATAGTAACCACCATGCCAGAACTGGCGGTTAAAGACACGCAGCAATTCTTCCTCCCACGCGGCCACTTTCTCCGGCTGCCACTCCCCGGCAGCGCAGCATTGCACCGCTTCCTTGTACACCGATGTGACGGTGGAGACATAGGCTTCCGAACGGCCCCGGCCTTCCAGCTTGAACACCGAGACTCCCGCCTCCACCAGCTGGTCAACCACGCGGATGGTACAGATATCCTTGGGAGACATGATGTACTGGTTATCGATATCCATCTCGAAGCCGGTCTCGGTATCTGTCACCCGGTACTTACGGCGGCACAGCTGGTAGCACTGGCCGCGGTTGGCGCTGGCATTGTAGGCTGCCAGGCTCATGCCGCACTTGCCGGAAATGCCGATGCAGAGCGCACCGTGGGCAAAGACCTCGATACGCACCAGCTTGCCGGAGGGTCCGGTGATATTCTCTTTCCTGATACCTTCGATAATGTGGCGTATCTGGCTGAGTTTCAGCTCACGCGCCAGTACCATCACATCGGCATAGGCGGCAAAAAAGCGCACCGCCCCCATGTTGCACACATTGGCCTGCACCGAAACATGCACCTCCAGCCCGATGCTGTGTGCATAGGAAATCACCGCTAAATCGGCCGCAATGACAGCATCCACCCCTGCGGCCTTAGCCTGGCGCAGCAGCTGCTGCATGCCCTCCATCTCCTCATCGTAGATAATCACATTGCAGGTCAGGTAGGCCTTGGCACCGCAGGCATGGCACAGGCGCGCCACCTTCGGCAGGTCCTCCACCGTGAAATTCACCGTGGAGCGCGCCCGCATGTTGTACATACCGACACCAAAATAAACACTATCGGCTCCGGCGCGCAAGGCGGCGGCAAGGGATTCAAACGACCCCGCGGGGGACATGATTTCCAACTCCTGCATGCGCGGGAGTGTACCTGTTATTACCCCAAAGGTCAAGGAGGAACGCAGCCTAGCGGCACAAAAGCGCGGTTTTGTGGCCTCACTACGCAGAACTTGCTTGCAATACCCCGCTGCATACGCTAGAGTTAACGCTAGTATTACCTGCACTATCATGAGAAAGACCTTTCTGCTGCTCGCGGCCTGCCTGTTTACCGCCGCGCCCTCCTTTTCTGCCAGCGCCCTCTTTACCAACCCTGCCGATACCAGGGAGTTCGCCGGCATTTCCTGTTCTGCAGGGCGGCTGACCGGCGATCATGGGGCCCTGTACACCCGGCAGCCCATCTACAACGTTTCCCATTTCCGCAAATCCAACGCCGCCACAACTGCCGTGGCCATCACCATCGACCTCACAGCCGCTTCGAAAGTCGATAAGCCCACCCCGCTGCTTACTTTTGAAAGCACCCACGAAATCGGACTGATGGCCACCCCCGCCGGCATTACCGGCAACTGGCACGGCAAGCCCTGGGGCGAGGCTGTTCCCTACGGCAAGCTTGCCACCCACCCGGCAGCTATCTGCCGCGACGGCATCTCCTACATCACCCTGACTGTGGTGGCCTCCGGCTGCCGCGGCGCCGGTTGGAACGGCATCGGCGGCATGATGGGCTACGATGTCAACGGCGACCTGGCCATCAAGCTTCCCTTGCTGGCCTCTGCTGAAAACAAGGATTTCAACGCCATTAGCGCCAATCTGGACTTCGTGCGTCTTCTCTCGGTGAATTCCGATGTCAGCAACAACACCGCCACCCTGGCCACCCAGGCGGCCGACCAGGCCACCAAAGCTCAGTACAAGTTCCTGAAAACCCGCGGTGAGTGGCTCTCGCCCACCGAGTGGGTTTTCACCGGCATCGGTGCGCTGGTGCTGCTGGGCGGGCTGAGCATCGGCTGCTTCCGCAAGGGCAAGTGGTAAACAGCCCCTCCCCTGTTGCACAAATCCCCCGCCGGATTTCCGGCGGGGGATTTGATTTCAGAGAGAGCGACAGAGAAAAGAATTACCTGGGCAGGCCGTCGTCCTCGCCGTCTGTCAGCCAGGAGATGCTGAAAGGCGCAAAGCGGATGTGGCGGATGGGATGCCCGTTCACCTCGAACAAGACTCCGGCCACCCCCGGCTTGACCGGGCAGAGTACGGAATAGGAATAATTACCTGCCCCCACAGACTTGGCCACAGGCCAGGTCTTGCCGTCGTCATAGCTCATCTTGATGACACCATTGGTACGACCCTGGGTGGGCGAGGAGAACAGTATGCGGCCCCGGCTCCCCAGCGTGGCATCATCGGCAAAGGAATAGCGCGTCAGGCCGTTCTGGCAGTTCGGGCTGGGCAGTTCCGGGTGGTCATTCACCGGGCCCCAGCTTTCGCCGCCATCTTCCGAGTAGGCCACTTTGCGCACGCCGCCGCCCCAGGCGCGGGATACCACCAGCAGCCCGCCTTCCTCGGTTTCAGCAATGGACACCTCATTGATACCCCTGCCTGCGTCTGATTTCCGGCCGATGTTCCAGCTCTTGCCACCGTCATCGGAATAAGCAGCCGCCAGCGTCCAGTTGCCGAACGGCCCTTCGTTGAGCGGCACTACCAGGCGGCCCTTGTGTTTGCCGCGCGTCAACTGCACACCGGGGTTCGGCCCGCTGCAGGTGATGGTCACTCCCTCGTTCTTAGTGAACTTGGTCACATCCTTCGGTTTGCTCCACTTCCTGCCGTTCTTCGAAAAACAGACAAAATTGCGGATGCAGCGCTCATCCTCCCAGCCCGTGGGGATGTCGGGCGTGCGCTCTTTGATTCCTTCCGGGTAACGCTGGAAAAAGAGGACAATCTGCCTGCTGTTCCGGTCGTATATCAGGCAGGGGTTGTTGAAGGTTGCACCCTTGGAGGCAGCCGCCACCACGGGCTTGCTCCACTTCCTGCCACCATCCTTGCTGATGGAGACAATCAGGTCGTTCTGGCCCTGGTCGGTGTCCTGGTAACGCCCCTCCGCCATGGCCACCAGCGTGCCGTCGGCATTAATGATGTCCGGGATGCGGATACTGGCATAGGGATTCCCCTCCCCCGCCACAAACACATCCACCGCGCGGCCATACGGCTCGCTATCCAGCGCAGCCAGCTCGGCCTTCGTCACTGCCTTGCCCGGCAATGAGGAGGCAACAGCCTCGGCAGCACCCCGGGCCTTTTTCTTCTTACCCTTCTTCTTGCCCGCCGGTTTCTCTGCCACTTCATCCTGGGCAAAAGCAGGGGCAGAAACAAGCGGTGCCGCCACCAGGAGGGTGACGGCACACAGCAGGGATGAACAGAACTTCACCATCTTATGCTTTCTCTTTCTTGGGAAGCAGGAACAGGATGATACCGCAGAGCATCATGAGGATGCCCGCCAGGCTCAGCACCATGGACAGCGGCGTGCCCGCATCCTTGAGCATACCGCCCAGCCAGGACACCAGTGCACCTGCACCCACGGAGGTCAGGTTCAGCAGGCCGTAGCCCGTGGCAGCAAAACGCTCGTCGATGGTGTTACGCAGCACCGGCATGAGCGTGGCATCCATGGAACCCTGGGCCACACCCTGCATGGCCACCAGGGCCAGCACCGCGGCAAGGCCGATTTCAGCACCGAACACCATGGCCAGCAGCACGCAGGGGCCGGCAATGCAGAAGGCGATACCGGGCACATAGGCACGGGCATTCTTGTTGCTGAGATACCAGCGGTCGGCAATCACAGCGCAGGCCAGCACAGAGATGTACTTGGCGATGTTGATCCAGAACGTAGCCTGGGGACCGGCTTCGGCCTCGGAAATTTCGAACATGTCCTGCAGCAGACGCGGATACCAGCCCAGCAGGAACCAGTTGGCGAAACCGGCAAAGGAAATCATGAGCAGCAGCAGGTACATGCCGCGGCCGGTGAAGATGCTCTTGAGCATCTGACCCAGGGTGAAGCTGGGAGCAGCGGGGGCAGCCTCCGTTTCGGCGGCAGCTTCGGCAACCGGGGCTTCGGCAGCCTTCGGGTCGCGCAGGAAGAAGAGAACGATGAGACCATAGGCCACACCGATGAAGCCGAACACCTCAAAAGTGAGACGCCAGCCCAGCTGGCAGGGGTCACCGGCCATCATGGCACCGCAGCCGGCCAGCACCTGCCCCGCATAGATACCGCTCATATGCAGACCTGTGGCAAGGGAGCGCGTACCACCACGGTGGTAGTCGGTGATAAGGGCCAGAGCAGCAGGAATGTAGAAGGCCTCGCTCACACCCATCATGGCGCGCCAGAAGACCAGTTCCTCATACGTTTCAGACTTACCCGTCATCCACGTCACCACAGACCACACCACCAGAGAACACATGATGATGAAGGAGCGGCTGAAGCGGTCGGCCAGGTAGCCGCCCACGGGAGAAAGGCCGGCGTACACAATCAGGAAGGCCGACGTGACCATGCCGAACTGGGCCTGGGTCATCGCAATGCAGCGCGGACCTTCGGTCATGGACTTGTTGAGTACGGCCAGCAGCTGGCGGTCGAAGTAGTTGAGCATGACCACCACCCAGAGAACAGCCACGGCAATCCAGGCCCATTTACCGGGCTTGGTCACAGGTGCATTCGGGGCAATGGAGGGTTTGGCAAGTCCTTTCTTACAGGCAGCCATGATGGCAAGCACAGCGATGCCGATGGCTACCCAGGGGGTGAGGTCGGCCAGGAATGTCAGGAGGGGATTAGGTTCAGGCATAGTAGTGTGTGTTATTTAGTGTTGATGGTAGAGATGACGGGGGTGCGGACACCGGGATGGGTCTCGCCGGAGATGATGTAGACCGAGCCCATGACCTTGACGGCCGGGGCGGTGGCAATGCCGATGCTGTTCTGCCCGGCGGTGGTCCAGCTTCCGGTGTGCGGATTGAAGCAGTAGATGGTGGTATTCTGTCCGGGGTGGTCGGCCGGGGCCTTACCCGCCAGGCTGGCGCGGTAGAAGTTACCGGGGTCGCCGCAGAGCAGCAGCAGCCCGCCCCGCATGGCGGGCATGGGCGTTGCCGGAGCCACGATGGTTTCGGGCATATCGGCAGACTGACTCCAGCTGTCAGCAGCGGGGTCATAGCAGAGGGTACTCTTCAGGTAGGTACGCTCGGCCGCCCCCTTGGCATCAGGATGCAGAGAGCAACCACCCGCCACATAGATGCGGCCGTCCACCCAGGCACCGGCGGCGGCCAGCATGCGGCCTTCACCCGGCATGGGGGCCAGTTCCTGCCAGCCGGCAGAGGGGTTCTTCAAATCCAGCACAAAGCTGCGGTTCAGGCAAGTCACCGAATCGGCCTTCTCCTGACCGCCGAACACATAGAGCTTATCCCCCACCTGCACAAAGGCGGGATAGGCTGTCGTGACAGGCAGAGCCGGAAGCTTCTCGCAGCGGCCATCAGCCGCAATGCGGGTCACAGTATCCAGGTGGCCCTCCATGTTGCAGCCACCCGCAATGACCATATCGAAGCCCTTGGAGGTATGCGCCGCATAACCAATGGGATAAGGCAGCCTGGCCAGCAGGTTGCAGTCGCCATCCTGCGGGTTGATGCTCAGGATTTCATCGTAGAAAACCTTGGCACCGCGCTCGGCCGGCGTCTTGGCACCGGGCTTGGCATTCGGGAAATTCGCCCCGCCGATGGCCATGATACGCAGGCCGTCCTGCGTACGCACCGCGCTGGCTACCATACCGGCACGGCCCACCTTGTCGGAGATGACCGGGCTTTCAGCCAGCGGCGTGGCCTCCACCTGCGTGGGCGGCACATGCTGCGCGCAGCCGCCGCAGCATTGGGCGGCCAGAGGAAGAGCTGCCAGGGCAGCCACCAGGAACAACGTCTTGAACATAGGCATCATTTACATCTTGGCACCCCAGACCTGGTTGGAACGCTTGCCGGGGCGCTGCTCACCATTCACAATCACGGCCATGCCGTTCCACACAGCACAGGGAAGCACGGCACGCGCCACAGCAATTTCACCAGCATCGTACCAGGTATCGCTGCCGGGGCAGTAGCACAGGCTCTGGTTGTGGAAACCGGGGTGATTCTGCGGCGTAAAGCCCTTCACCGTGGCATCATCGCCACCCAGCAGGTATATACGGCCACCGATGACCGGCGCGGGAGTGGGAGCAGCGCCGCAGTAGTGCGGCAGGTGGGCCAGGCGGCGCCAACCGGTTTCTGCGCTCCAGCTCCAGGCATCCGTCAGCATCTCGCGGGCCATGCGGCCTTCCTCACCCGGCTGCAGGCCGATACCGCCCAGCACATAGATAGTGTGGCCGATGGTGGCCATCTGCTGCAGGAAACGGCCACGGCAGGGCATGGGCTCGCCATCCGTCCAGGCATCCGTCTCCGGGTCATACACCCACATGCGGGCTTCGGCATCCTGTTCGCCGGGAGCCACAGAGCCACCCTGCACATAGACCTTGCCACCCATCACCGCAGCGGCATGCCCGGTCAGGGTTGTCGGCAGGGGAGCCACGGCGCGGCAGCTGACATCCGCACCATCCCAGGTGAGCATATAGCAATCGGCCACGGCGCCTTCGGCATTACTGCCGCCAATGAGCATCACCCCCTGCGGCAGCGTGGCGGTAGCACCATAGCCCAGAGGCTTGGGAAGCGGAGTAGCGTCCTTCCAGCCGGGTTCCCCGGCAGGCAGCACATAAATGCGGTCAGTCCAGCGCTTCGGGCCACCCTCCCAGAGCGGTTTTTCCGGGAAATTGGCACCACCACACACGATGAGCGCGCCATTGCTCACGCCAGCATAAGAACCGGCAAAGCCCTCCACATCCGGCAAATCTGCCAGACGCTTCCATTCAAGAGAAATCTGTTCGTTCTGCATTGTACCTTACTCTACCACAAGGAGCGCCCCGCCGCAAGCAGGATTTTCCATACCTCGCACATTCGCATTCCCTTCCGGCATGTTTCGTAGCATCTGTCAGCAAAAAAACGGGGTTCCTGACTCGCAGGAAACCCGGCGCATCAAAACTGAAGGAGCATTTATTTGCGGCAACAATCGGCAATGCCAAGCATCAGCATTCCAGCCGCACCTGCTGCACCAGCTCTGCCGGGGTGATAGCATCCAGCTCATCGAGCAGGGCGGCGGCGAAGGTACCGGGGCGCGGGCAACGGAAGGCGGCGCGCTCACCGGCTATGCCCAGCAAAGCGGCGCAGGCAGCAGCACCGGTGAACGCATCGGGCGCGACGGCTACGCAGGCGGCCGCCAGGGCACCCATGGCACAGCCTACGCCGGTCACACGGGTCATGAGCGGGTCCCCATTATTCAAAGCCAACAGGCGTTCCCCGTCGGTCACATAGTCCACCGCGCCCGTCACCAGCACCGTGCAGCCGTAGCGACCGGCCAGCTGCCGGGCTGCGTGGACGGCAGCCTCGCTTTCCTCAGTACTGTCTGTACCGCGACCGCCGGCAGCCTCGCCAGCCAGCGCCATGATTTCAGAGGCATTGCCGCGGATGAGGGTGGGGTGAAGTGTAAGCAGTTCCTGGCAGAAGCCGGTACGGAAGTCCAGCAGGCCGACCGCCACCGGGTCCAGCACCCAGGGAATGCCTGCCGTGCGGGCGGCACAGACGGCGCGGCGCATCTGCTCTGCCTGGGAGCGGGAAAGCGTGCCGACGTTGATGAGAAGGCCGTTGGCACAGGTGCAGAGGAGTTGTTCGCTTTCCTCTGCATCGTTCAGCATGACGGGAGCAGCCCCCGCCGCCAGCAGCATATTGGCGGTGATGGGTTGCACCACGCTGTTGGTAAGCGAAAGGATGAGGGGATGCTGGGTGCGGAGGCTCTCCAGCACAGCAGCTAAATCATTCGTGTTCATGGTAATAAATCTCTGGCAGCCTGCTCTGTATCTTCTGCCGCGCAGATGGCCGACACTACCGCAATGCCATCGCAATGGCCGGTAGCGCGCACCGCACGGGAACGCGCGGCATCCAGGCCGCCGATGGCGCAGATGGGGACCGGACAGCGGGCTGCCAGTTCGCCCCATTTCTCCACTCCCAGCGCGGCGGGAGCATCATCCTTGGAGATAGTCGGGAATACCGGGCCGCAACCCACATAGTCCACCAGTTCCGGGTTCACGGTATCCATCTCGGCATCATTAGCCACGGTCAGCCCCAGTATCATGTCCGGGCCGATGAGGGCGCGGGCTTCGGGCACAGGCATATCGCTCTGGCCGATATGGATGCCGTCTGCCCCGATTTCCACGGCCAGAGCCACATCATTGTTGATGATGAGCGGCACGCCTGCGCTGCGGAGGAAGTCCCGCAGGGGCAGCACTTCGGCCAGCACCGCCGCGTGGTCGTCCAGCTCCCGGCGGTACTGCACAATGCTCACCCCGCCGGCAACAGCCCGCTTCACCGTCTCCAGCAGACCATGGCGGCAGCGCTCCGGCGCATCCGTCACGAGGTAGAGGTTCAAATCAAAGGGCTTCCTCATGCAAACAGATTGGTTGAATAGTAACGGTCTGCGCCGTCGGGCATGATGGCCACAATGGTCTTGCCCGCCCACTCCGGCCGGGAGGCCAGCTGTGTGGCGGCCCACAGAGCCGCACCGCCGGAAATACCAACCAGCACACCCTCCAGCTGCCCCAGTTCGCGCGCCGCCTGCAACGGAGCTTCGTTGTCTACTGAAACCACCTCATCATACACACTTCTGTCTAGTGTCTCAGGAATGAAATTGGCTCCGATACCCTGAATCGCATGCGGTCCGGCCACACCACCCGTCAGCAACGGGGAAGCGGCAGGCTGCACCGCCACCACATGCACGGCGGGATTCTGTTCCTTCAGGTAGCGCCCGGTGCCGGAAATCGTACCGCCTGTTCCCACGCCTGCCACGAGGGCATCTACCCTGCCCTCACAATCGGCCCAGATTTCCGGGCCGGTGGTGGCGTAGTGCGCGGCCGGGTTGGCTGGGTTGCTGAACTGCCCGGCCACCATGGCTCCAGGTATCGTGGCGGCCAGTTCCTCAGCCTTGTCCACAGCCCCCTGCATACCCGATGCGCCGGGGGTCAGCACCACTTCTGCGCCATAGGCTTTCAGGATATTGCGGCGTTCCACGCTCATAGTTTCAGGCATGGTCAGGATGACCCGGTAGCCGCGCGGGCAGCCGATGGCCGCCAGCCCGATGCCGGTATTGCCGCTGGTAGGTTCCACAATAGTGCCGCCCGGCTGGAGCCGTCCGCTGGCTTCGGCCTCGGCAATGATGTTTCTGGCCACACGGTCCTTGACCGAGCCGGCGGGGTTAAACATCTCCAGCTTCAGGAGCAGGCGTGCCGCCAGGCCACGAGCCCGGCAGTAATTCGATACTTCCAGCAAGGGGGTATTCCCTACCAGTTCGGATACAGAGCGGTCAATGTTCATTGCAGGACTTAGACGGTTGCAGCATGAAATTCGTTGAATCAATCTCCTGTGGGCGATGAGCCGCGCTGCAAGGCCTCGGCAAAGGAGGCGGGCAGCCCTGTGCGGGCAATCTTGTGGCTGGCTTCTGCCACATCGTAGGCCACCCGGCGGAGGTGCAGGGTCGAGGTTTCCGGGCAGTAGAGCGCATAGGAGGCACGCCAGTCCAGATCGCGGGGCTGCCCCACCGAGCCGGGGTTCACCAGGAAACGGCAGTTGCCCGGCATGTGCAGCGTGAAATCGCCCTGGGCATCGTACTGAATATCAATCTTCTCCACCTCTCCCCGGCAGAGCCGGAAAATGGAAGCGCGGTGTGTATGGCCGTAGAACGAGATGCGGTTGCGGACGGCGGCAAAGACCTTGCGGGCTTCATTCACATTGGCAATGCGTCCCCAGCGTTTCGGTGCTTCCGGTGTGGCATGCCCCAGCAGGCAGTCCTGCCAGGATGTATGGTTGGGCAGGCGGCGCAGCCATTGCACCTGCTCAGGGCTGAGCAGAGCCTGGGTGCGGTCCATCATCTCCATGTACAGCGGCACGCCAAACACCGCGCGGTCGATGAGTGCGGCTTCATGATTGCCCTGCACGGCGGCCAGCAGGCGCGGCTGCACCATGGCAAGGCATTCGGCGGGATTGCCGTTGAACCCGATATAGTCCCCCAGCCCCAGAATTCCCTCGGCACCGTGGGACTCCATATCGTCCAGCACAGCCTGCAGGGCTTCCAGATTGGCGTGAATATCAGATAAAACGGCTACCAGCACGGGGTCAACCCTCCTTGAGCAACTGTTGCAGGCGTTCCTTGAACGCCGGTATACCATCGCCCATGGCGGCGGAAATCGGGATGATTTCCACCTTGGGGAAACGCTGGCGCAGGATTTCCAGATTTTCGGCGGCGCAGGGCTCATCCATCTTGTTGGCGATAATCACCCAGGGACGGGCGGCCAGTTCGTCTGAATAGAGCTTCACTTCCTTACGCAGGGTCTGAATCGCCTCCACCGGGTCATGCTCCAGCCCGGTCAGGTCCACTACAAACAGCAGCAGGTGGCAGCGCATGATGTGGCGCAGGAATTCATGCCCCAGACCACGGTTGTTGGATGCCCCCTCGATGATACCCGGAATATCGGCCACGATGCAGCGCTGGTAATCCTCGAATTCCACCACACCCACTATGGGCTGCAGCGTCGTGAACGGGTAGCTGGCCACCTTCGGGGTGGCATTCGAAATGGCGGTGAGCAGCGTACTCTTGCCCGCATTCGGGTAGCCCACCAGGCCGGCATCGGCAATGCGGCGGAGTTCGAAGAAGAACACACCGCTTTCGGCTTCCGTGCCGTATTCAAACTTCAGCGGGGCCTGGTCCGTAGCGGTGCGGAAATGCCAGTTACCACGGCCGCCCTTGCCCCCCTGGCACAGCACAAAGCGCTCACCCGGCTCGGTAAGGTCGGCAATCTGTTCGAGTTCAATGCCATCGCCCTCGCGTTCCAACCAGGTAGCCTCCTGCATGGTGGCAGCATTGCTGCGGTACACGATTGTACCGGGCGGCACCTTGCCAATCACCGTGCGGCCATCCTTACCATGCTTGCGGGCATGCATGCCGGGCATACCATCGGTTGCCAGCAGCTTCGGGTCATAGAAATAATTACGCAAATCATTCGTGCCGGTACTCACCTCCAGAATCACACTGCCGCCATCACCGCCATCGCCGCCATCGGGGCCACCGCGAGGCACAAACTTCTCGCGACGGAACGAGGCAAGCCCGTTACCGCCCTTACCAGCCCTGGCAAAAATTCGGATATTGTCTACGAACATGGCCAGAGATTAGCCTATTTTCACCTGCTTGGCAAGCTTAAAGCAATGACCCGCGCGCGTTTATGCTCGACACCACGCGCCCGGCACGCTACAATGCACAGAAGGCATGATACCTGATTCCCAGCCAGCTGTCCCCATGGATGCACCTGCGGCACCCCCGGTTGTCCCCAGGCTGCCGTCGGCATTTACCACCCCTGTTCCGCCCAACTCCCTGCACAGCCGCCCCATCGGCGACTTCATGGAGGACATTCTCGCGGCGGCGCGGGAGGAACGGCTTACACCCGTCTCCACCAGCGCCCCGGAAAGCCCGGACGAGAGTCCGGATGAGGCTCCCTGCTACATTGCCCCCAGGGAACTGCCCAACGGCACGCTCCTGCATGGCTACCGCGTGCAACGCACCATCGGCAGCGGCGGCTTCGGTGTTACCTACCTGGCGCAGGAATCCCTGCTCAACCGCACTGTCGTCATCAAGGAAAGCTTCCCGGATTCTCTCTGCTACCGTGACAGCGCCACGCTGGATGTGTGCCTGCATGACCCCGAAACCGGGCAGAGCGGCGCAGAATGGGCGCGCAACAACTTCCTGCGCGAAGTCCGCATTCTGGCCACGCTTGACCACCCCTGCATTGCCAAGGTCTATTCCTATTTCGAGGAACACCAGACGGCCTACTATGTGGTGGAGTACATCAACGGCATCTCGCTCGCCCGCCTGGCCGCCCAGTACGCCCAGCGCGGCACCCGCATTCCCCAGTCCGCTCTCTTCGGACTGATGGTACGCCTGCTCGATGCCTTTGATTACCTGCACGCCCGCAACATCCTGCACCGCGACATCAAGCCCGACAACATCCTCATCACCCGCACCGGGCTCCCCGTCATCATCGACTTCGGCGCGGCGCGTGAATCATACGGTGACCTCACGAACAGCATTGTCGAAACCCCTGGCTTCAGTCCCTCGGAACAAAGCCGCCCGGACGGCAACATGGGGCCCTGGACCGATCTCTACGCCTTCGGCGCCACCCTGTACTACATCCTCACCGGCACCTGCCTGCCCAGCTGCCAGCAACGGGAGCTGTACGACACCGTCGACCCGCTGGCACACAACAAACAACTCTGCCAGCACTTCAACCCTGCCCTGCTGGCCAGCATCGACCGAGCCATCGCCCCGAATCCGACCCAGCGGTACCAGAATGTAGCGGAGTGGATGCAGGATCTCGCCTCCATCCGTCTCTGAACCTCCCTCTTCCCGATACAAGAAAAGAACCGGGCAGCGCAACGCCGCCCGGTTCTTTTTCTCTAATCAACTCTGAAACTACATGAAAAAGACAAGTTCCACCCCTCTTTCGACAAAGCCTGGCGGGGTTTTCCTTTGCAAGGAGAGATGCAGCCCGGCAGCAGAACGTTCAAACAAATATCAGAAAAATTAATTTTCCTCGAACTGAAGCTGCTTCACCCAGCCATCGCGGGGAATCTGCGTATTCGGAAAAATCGCGCGTGCCACCTCGCGGTAGGCCTTGGGATTCGGCAGACTGGGGCTGAAATGCGTGAGCCAGAGTTCCCGCACGCCGCCCGCCTCTACCGCCAGGCGCGCCGCCTCGCTGAATAACATGTGCCGGTTCTCCCTGGCCTTGGGCAGCATCTCGTCCTCCCCATACATACCTTCGCAGATGAAAAGGTCAGAACCTGCCGCCGCAGCGGCAATGGCCGGAATCGGGCGTGTATCGGTGCAGTAGGTAAGCTTCAGGCCGCGGCGGGCAGGACCCAGCACCATATCGGGCGTGAACACGCGCCCCTCATGCTCGATGGTTTCCCCCTTCTTCTGCAGGCGTCCCCAGAATTCCATGGGGATACCTTGTTCCAGCGCGCGCTGCGGGTCAAACTTGCCGCCACGCGGCAGCGTGAAACTGTACCCGTAGCAAGGCACGCCGTGCTGCACCTGGAACGCGCGGATGTCGCAATCGAGGAAATGCATCGTCTCCTCCTCCGTCTCCAGCTCGCTCACGCTGATATCGAAAGGCAGATTCGGAGCAATGGTACGCAGCGCATTTACCACGCGCTCCGTTCCCACCGGGCCGATGATGGACAAATCCTCCGTACGCCCCATATTCCCCATCGTGAGCAGCAGCCCCGGCAGGCCGGAAATATGGTCGGCATGCAGGTGCGTAATGAGAATCTTATCAACAGGCTTGAGGCTCATCCCCACGCGCTGGGCTGCAATCTGCGTTCCCTCGCCGCAATCAATCAGCACGCTGTGTCCCTGGTAGCGCACCATCAGCGAGGTGAGCCAGCGATTTACCAACGGCAGCGTACCACCGGTTCCCAGAAGACAGATATCAAGCACGCGGGGAGTTTCGCATACTCACCTCATATTGTCAAGATTGCAGCACGAAAAAGCCGATTTTCACGCGGAGTCTCATGCCAGGCAAGTGGGCAGATGCCGGATGACCTGCGTCGCGGTGACAGAGCTGGGATACGCCCCCGATGCCCAGGCACGCTCAGCCGCCAGCCCGCAGGCGCAGGCACCCGCCACCGCAGCCTGCAAGGCAGGCAGCCCCTGTGCCGCCAGCGCGCCAACCACTCCGGCCAGCACATCCCCCTGCCCGCCGTTTGCCATATACGGACCACCCGTGGCATTATAAAAACACCCATCACCCCCCGCGATAATCGTCCGCGCCCCTTTCAGCAGCAAGGTACAAGGATACCTGTCGCGGTAGCATGACACCTTCTCCCGACGCTCCATCCCTACCCCTTCCGGGAAGAGACGGTCCATTTCCCCCGGGTGTGGGGTCAGCACCCAGTTCGCCGCCGGTTTCCAGCCCCAGGCAGCAGCGGTGTTTAGTCCATCAGCATCCAGCACTACCGTGCCCGCGAACTGCGACACAAGCCGGCGCAGGTTTTCTGCCGCCACCGGCTGCACCTGCCCCAGTCCGGGGCCCACCACCAGCGCCTGTGCCTGTTCCTCCTGAATATCGGCATAGGAGCCTACCTGCCGCACCATGATTTCCGGTGCAACCCGCGCTGCCAGAACCGGGTAGACCGGTGGCAGGCAATAGAGAACCACCAGTCCTGCCCCCGCCGCCAGCGCGGCCTCCGCACACATCTGCGCCGCCCCTGCCATGCCCGGCGAACCCGCCACCACCGCCACACGCCCGGCACGGTTCTTGAAGCAGGAATATGCACGCCGCGGCAGCACCGGCTGCCATTCCGCCACCTGCGCCGTATCGGCCTCCGCCAGCGTCCCGACCTCCGGCAGGGGGATGCAGAGCAGACGCCCCACGGCATCCTCTGCGCCATCGGCCAGCATGCCGGGCTTCACGCATCCGATGGCCGCTGTCACATCGGCCAGCACCACATCGTCCTCCATCTTCCCCGATGCGGCATCCAGCCCGGTGGGAATATCAATCGAAAGCAGCAGACTGCGCGGGCTGGCCGCCCGCAGGGCATTCATCTCGCGCACCAGCTCGGCATAACCCGGACGCAGCGCCCCCACTGCCCCGCTGCCCAGCAGGCCATCAATAATCAAGAGTCGTTCCTGCGGCTCCGGCACCATCCTTTCTTCCCGCCCGCTCAACTGTGCAGCGGCATCTGCCGAAAGCTCCCCGGCACAGCGCAGCGTCACCGGGCAGCCCCAGCGGGCTGCGAGGCCGATGGCATCCCCGGCGTTATTTCCCGTACCGGCGTATACTATTACGCGCGCGGGCGCGAGATGGCGCAGCAGAGGCAGGGAGCAACAGGCCCGCCACAGGCGCTCCACCACCGCATTCATCAACTCCAGCGAGGTCATTCTCCCGCTGGAAAAGAGCGTCTGTTCGGCCGCCCTCACGCTCTGCGCTGTACAAATCTTCATGCTGCCATTCTAGCGCCCGGCGACGGGCTTGGCAATGTATTTCACACCACTCCTGCTGAAAAAAATGCGAACGGAGAATAAACTTGCTGCTCCGCCAGCTATCTGATAGCATGGGTGCATGTTGAAAAGCTGGGCAGGAATGGCACTGCTTCCGCTGCTGATGACCGCAGCGGCAGAAGAGCCGCAGCAGGACTGGCAGGCTGAAGAGGCCGCCGTGCTGCGCGAAGCCGCCGCTGCCGGCATTGTGCCGGATAAAAAGGCCGCCGCCGTGCGGATGGCGGCTGAACAGCAAGAGTTCAACGGCTACCTGCCCGATGCCGATGACCATGTCGTCTCCCACAGCAAGCTTTTTTCCGTAAGCGGCGGCGATTCACTCCGCCTGGGTGCCATCGCCTCCCGTGCCGATGCCCTCTATGGGCAGGTCTGCAAGCTGCTGAACCTGGACAAGGAACACAAGTACCCGATTTCCATACGCCTGATTGGGAAAAGCACCGATTCCCCCACGCTCAACCCCATCCGCACCCGCATCAACATCATCGGCGAACAGCCGAACTTCCAGATCCGCATCCACCCCGGCGGCGGCATCGACCTCGCCCGGCTGGATAAGGCCATCATCACCATGGTGCTGTACGAATACGTCCTGCGCGACATGGACACCGGAGCCTACCCTGAAACCATCGGCCTGCCCGGCTGGCTGGTGGCGGGTGTGCAGCAGGCAGTCCTCTGGAAGAGCGGACGCACCGAACGCCGCATTTACCAGCAACTCTTCCAGCGCGCCGAAATGCTCTCGCCGCAGGAAATGCTTTCCATTGCCGAGCCTGATAAGCTGGATGCCGCCAGCCGCGAAGTCTATGAGCTTTCCTGCGGTGTGCTGCTGATGAGCCTGCTGGACAGCGAAGGCGGCGAAACCCAGTTGAAAAACCTGCTGGAAACCGCCGCCACCGCCGATGGCAACCCGGTGGAAACCATCGCGGAGCATTTCCACGAACTGGGGGTGGACAGCTCGCTGCTCAACAAATGGTGGGCCATCGAACTGGCGCATCTGGCGCTGCCGCGCACCAACGAAGCCATGGCTCCGCTAGAATCCGAGAAATTGCTTCAAGAAGCTCTCACCATCATGTACTTCGACCCGGCAACGGAAGTACCGCGCCCGGTTTCCCTGGATGATGCATACGCGCTGGTTGAACTCCCGAACTGGCACAAGCTGGCGCAACCGGCGCTGGAACGACTCGTTGCCATGAGCCACACCTGCTTCCCCGGCTACCGCCCCGTCATCACCGAATACTGCCGCATCATCGGCCAACTGGCAGGCGGCGCGCACCCGGATACCGTCCAAAGCAGTCTGGGAATCCTGCGCGAACTGCGCGAAGCCTATTATTCCGCGGCCCTGCGCGGGCGGGACTACCTGGACTGGTACGAAATCTCCTTCACCGGCCAGTCGCGCGGCCGTTCCTTTGATTCCTACCTGGAAACCATGCAGCTGCTGCGCCGAGACACCGCCGGCCCGGATACCCCGATGAGCCGCTATCTGGATGACATCGAAGCGCTCTACACCCAGGCCGAAGGCTCTTCGCTGCCCCGCAGCCTGCGCGACCAGGCCCGCCAGAACCGCAAGAACAAACAGAAATGAGCCGCACCCCCACACCCGCCACCCCGCCGGATATGAGCGAAGAGCTGGCCGCACAGGCCGGAGGCTATGCACGCGTCTGCGGCATTGATGAAGCCGGGCGCGGCCCCCTGGCAGGCCCGGTGGTGGCCGCTGCCGTCATCCTGCCGTCTGGCTATACCCTGTCCGGCCTCAACGACTCGAAGAAACTCACGGCAAAGAAACGCGAAGCCCTGTATCAGGCCTTGATGGATGATGAACGCGTGCAGAAATGCATTGCCCAGGCCTCCGTGGAGGAAATCGACGAGCTGAATATCCTGCGGGCCACGCATCTGGCTATGCGCCGCGCAGCCGAAGGCCTGCCCGGCGGCGTGGATTTCTGCCTGATTGACGGCCTGCCCGTGCCCGGTTTCCCCCTGCCCAGCCGCAGCATCGTGAAAGGCGATGCCCGCTGCCTGAGCATTGCTGCCGCCAGCATTCTGGCCAAGGTATGGCGCGACCACTATATGAACGACCTGCACCGGCAGTTCCCGGCATACGGCTTTGACCGCCACGCCGGCTACGGCACCAGGGCTCACATGCAAGCCATTTACGAGCATGGAATTACGATACACCATCGCCGCACGTTTGCGCCTGTTACACAACTGGAACTGCCCCTGGTCTGACACCACGCCCCCACGCAGTTCCTATATAGGGGCATACGGCGAACTGGTGGCGGCTTCGTGGCTGCGGGCGCAGGGCTACAAAATTCTCCGCCGCCAGCTCCGACTGGGAACCGGCGGCGAAGTCGACATCGTCTGCCGCAAGGGCGATACGCTGGTCTTCGTGGAAGTCAAAAGCGCGCTGCACACCGCCGCCGGACGCCCGGCGCGCCGTGTCAATGCCCACAAACGCGGGCGCCTGCGCCAGGCCGCGCAACTCTGGCTCCGGCGGCTGGAACAGCGCGTCCCCACCCGCATGGATATCATCGAAGTCCTGCTGCCGGGTGGCAGCAAGCCCCAGGTGCATCATCTCGCAGGGGCCTTCCCCCTGCACGCGGCCAGGCCGGCGGCGGGGTATCAGCCCTGATTGAGCGGCGGCGGCAGATGCTCCAGCAACTCGCGCGGAATACCGGGCAAGGTATTCTGCTGCGGCTCCGGCCGGGCGGCCTCATCGGCCAGCATGGCCAGCCGCGTGTCTTCAATCATTGCCTTGAACTTATCAGCCTGACTGTATTCCCCGGCGGTGTCACGGAAAATATCGGCCAGCCAGCGGCGTTTTTCCTCAATTGTCAGAAAGCGTTTCTTAGGCATGGGGTGCGAGGTGGAAGTTGAACAGGCGGCGCATGCGTTCTTTGCCGGCGGGAGCCAGCACATAACGCTCCGTCAGCGGACTGAGGCAACGCAGCTCACCCAGCTCCTCCAGATGGCGCAGCTGGGTGGTGCAGACGCTCTGCGAAAGCGCTGTCTCGCGTGAAATATCCACTTTTTCTTCCAGCCCGGCCGCCACGGCAATCAACACCAGTCGGGCGGCGGGAGAGAGGTTATCTTTCTGCACCCGTGTCAGAAAACGGCAGGCAAAATCTATGGCTTTCATAGGATGATGAAGGAAGTGGGGGATGGGACTCAATCAACCTGCCCGGCCAGGCTGCTGCGCCAAAGCCGGTAAAGAGGGTGCGAATCATTGGACATATTCTGCACCGCATTGAAATGCGCGGCCTGGGGAAGCGCGATGCGGTGGTACTCTTCGCCCAGCGCCTGGCGCGCCGTCGTGCTGTTGATAAGGGGGATGCAGAGCTTCCACGCCAGGCGCAGCACCAGAGCCTCGACAAACAATGGCTCGAAGAGTTCCGTATCTTCCTCATCGGCGATGTATTGCAGGCGGATGGACGGTGCGGAAGCATAGACCGCCCGGCCGCGCAGCGTCCAGCAGCGGCTGTTGACACCCAGTACCCGCAGACAATCCGGCGGCAGGCTGTGGCGCAGCTGGTGCGTATCATCGCCCACCAGCTCCTCCGAGCTGGTGATGGTAACTATCCGCATGGCAAAGCTCCAGCGGTGCGCGCAAAGCACCTCGCGGCGCACCGGATGGTAGTGCAGGTAGCAGAGCCGTGCAGGCAGACTGCCATTGGGATCTAATGCGGTAATGGGCGATTCGCCCAGCCGGCTGAGCGCCAGATTGCAGATATCCAGCACATGAGGTCGTGTGTTCTCGTTCGTTGTCATGATAGGGCAATATACACCGGGTACTCTGTCACAGCAGCCGCTGCATGGCAACTCCATTCGGACACCCGGTACCGATGCCCGCGCGGAACGATGAACCCACCGTGCTAAATTGCTGGATTCCTGACCACATGCCCTCTAATGTTATTGGCATGAACCCGGATGCCAGAGTGCAGGCACAGCAATATTACCGCGCCGCCAACCGCGACATGGAGGCCGATCTGGCTGCGCTGGCAGCCCACCCGCAAGGTGTGGTGCTGCTCATGCCGCAACTAGTGGTCCTCATGAAACCCGCGCTCAGCACCGAACCCCGGCTGTGGACGGAGCTGAGGCACACACCCGCCGGGGCAGATGCCTGGTATGTGCATCTGCTGGTGGGCGACCTGGCGCTGGCCAGGCGGCTGGCCTCGGCCCTGCCACCGCAGCGCTGGCTGTGTTTCCAGCGTGGGCTTCGCAACGAACGGCCGCACCTGCTCCCCTGGACCGCGTTCTGCAAGAAAACACTAACTCACTCTAATATCATGGGATTCAGCAGCAGCAAGAATTATACCGCCGCCACCGCCCCGCTTCCGGTGGCGACTCAGACCAGCACCGACATGACCCGGGAAGCAGCCCAGCAGACCAATGCTCAGAAAAAGGGTCTGCTTTCCACCATCCTGAGTAACCACCGCCGCAAGCAGACCACCACCGCGGTCGATTCGGCCAACACCACCCTGGGCTGATGCAGACACTACTACAAAGTTACCAGAGCCTCAAGGCAGCGCGCGCGCCGTGGGAGAGCTGGTGGGACACCCTGCGGCACTATGTGCTGCCCGAACGCCAGCACTCTGAAAGCGGTTACGAGACCGCCGAAGCCCCCTCGGCCCACCACCTGAGCGACACCACCGCCGTGGAAGCCTGCCAGAAACTGGCCAGCGGCCACATGAGCTACATGACGCCCAGCAATGAGCTGTGGTTCAAATGGAGCAGCCCTGTACCCGATGCCGGGGACGAAGCCGAATCCTGGTACAACCGCTGCTCGGAAATCGCCAACCGGGAACTGGCGCAGAGCAATTTCTACACCGAACTGCACGAGTGTTTCCTCGACCGCGTCGGGCTGGGCACGGGCTGTCTCTACTGCGGCAGCACCCGCAGCGGCAAGCTCCTGTTCCGCCATATCCCCTGCGGCGAATTCGTCTGCGCCGAAAATGACGAAGGCTGCATGGATACCTACATGCGCGAGTTCACCTTCACCCCGCACCAGGCAACGGCACGCTTCGGTGCCAAAGCACTGGGTGCGCGCGGACGAGCCCTGCTGGAAAACAGCCGGAATTCCCACGAAGGCAGCCTGCGTTTCCTGCATGTCGTGCGCCCCCGGAGCAAGAGGGTACGCGGACGCGACAACGCTCGCAACATGCCCTTCGAAAGCATCTATTACAGCCTTGATGACCAGCAGATTGTGCAGGAAAGCGGCTACCGGGAAATGCCTTACATGGTCACGCGCTTCCTGCGCTGGGGGCAAGGCCCGTATGGCCTGGCGCCGGCTCGCCTGGTCTACCCCGACATCCGCCAGGCGCAGTTCCTCAACCGCATCCTCGACATGCTGGGTGAGGTGGCAGCCTTCCCCCGCATTCTGGAGCTGGCCAACCAGGCTGGTGAAGTGGATTTGCGTGCAGGTGGGCGCACTCTCATCAACCCGGAAAGCGCCAGCCTGGGCTTTCCGCGGGAATGGGCCACCCAGGGGCGCTACGATGTGGGCATGGACCGCCTGCGGCAGAAGCAGGAATCCATACGCCGGGCTTTCTTCGTTCCCATGCTGGAGCTGTGGAGCGAACAGAAGCAGCAGATGACCGCCAGCGAAATCTACGCCCGCGAGAACGAACGCGTCATGCTCTTCTCGCCCTCGTTCACGCTCTTTGCCAGCGATTTCCGCCCCCTCATGGAACGCGTCTTTGCCCTGCTCTTCCGCATGGGTTGCTTCCCGCAGCCCCCGGCCTCGGTGCTGCGCCCCGACCGCCGCGGCGACCCCGGCATCGAGTTGCCGCAGATTGTTTACCAGGGGCGTGTCGCACAGGTCATGCGACGGCTGCAATCGGAAGGCATCACGCGCACCCTGCAACGACTGCAAGGCATGGCCGGCATGAATGCCGACCTCGTTGACCACATCGATCTGGACCGCACGTTCCGCCTGGCAGCCCGCCTGGACGGCGTGCCGGAAGAAATCCTCCGCCCGGAGGCAGGTGTCAAGCGCCTGCGCCGCAACCGCGAAGCAGCCGCAGCCCCGGCAGCAGCAGCTTCCCAACCTGCCATCGCCCCCCATGATTTACCGGCGTAACCCCCAGCTTGAACAGGCACGGCAGGAACGCCGCCGGCTTCTGGCCGTCTTCTCCCACCCGGAGGCCGGGCAGGTGCTGGCAGACCTGGAGCGCCGCTTTGAAACCGACCTGCCGGTCTTTCAGGGCAAGGCTGGCAGCTACGACCCGCTCGATGCCATGCGCCGCGACGCGCACCGCGAAATCTTCCTCATTATTCGCCGCCAGTTGGAACTGGCCCGGCAGGAAGCAACACAAACCCAACAAGAAAACGATGGATAATACTGAAGAAAAGAACACCCCGGACGTGCAGCCCCAGGCTCAACCCCTGCCCGCCCCGGTCATGACGGAGGACGGCGCTTTCAACCCCGGCTGGTTCACGCGCTTTGAAGAGCTGCAGCCACACGCGGCCACACTCTCCAAATTCCAACGTCCCGAAGCGCTGGCCAAGAGTTACGCCAACTTGGAAAAACTGCGCGGCTACCCCGATGCCGCCGATTCTGCCCGCATGGCCGCCTTCCGCACCGCGGTAGGATTGCCGGAAAAAGCCGAGGATTTCGTCATGGAACGCCCGGCCGATACCCCGGACGAAATCTGGAATGAGGAACTGGTCAGGCAGCTCAGCGGCGTAGCCTATGAATACGGTGTACCCCCCAAGGCCCTCAGCGCCCTGGTGGAACGCTACACCGCCGAAGGACGCCGCTTCGTGGAACGCTGCCAGCAGGAAAATGCCGCCGCTATCCAGCAGGCCGATTCCACATTGCAGCAGAACTGGGGCACGGCCTATGAGAGCAATATGAACACTATTGCGGCCTTCCTGCACACCATGGGAGAACGAGCCGGCGTCAATGTGGAAGCCCTTATGGAAAGCCCTGCGCTGCGCGCCAACCCGGACTTTGCCCGCCTGATGCTGGAAGCCGCCAGCCTCATGGAAGAAGCCCCGCTCCACACCGGCAAGGAACCCGACCACAAGAGCGAGGCTCACCGCATTGCCCATGACCCCGCGCACCCGCTGCACGAGGCCTACATGCGTACCAGCCACCCCCAGCACCGCTATGCCAACGAGCAATACGACCGTCTGGCATTCGGCCGCAAGCTCTGATTCCACAACAGAGAAGCATAAAAATTCCCCGGTTCCGATGCACGGAGCCGGGGGATTTTCATTCAACAGAGCTGCTGAAAGGGCGTTGCGCCTGCCGCCTCAGCGGCGATGCCCGTGCGCACCACCCGGACGCCCTCCCCCGCCCGATGGACGTGGAGCTGCAGAACGCGGGGCATGACTCATCTGCGGGCGGCTCATACCACCCGTCGGGCGTTGCACGGAAACGGGCCTGTGGTTCATGGCCGGGCGCTGTGCCGCGGCAGACTGATGCTTCATGGCCGGTCGCAGGGCTGCTCCGGGTTTGTGATTCACCTCCGGGCGATGCGCTGCACCAGGCTTATGATTCACCGCCGGGCGATGCGTCGCACCAGGCTTATGGTTCACCGCCGGGCGGTGCGCCGCACCAGGCTTATGATTCACCTCCGGGCGGTGTCCGGGCGCAGGTTTGTGATGAACCGCAGGCCGATGAGCAGGAGCATGACCCGGCCGGTGCCAGGACGGATATTTAGGCGGGCAGCTTACGCGGTGAATATGGCGCGGATAATGCCAATGCCCGCAGTACCAATGCGCCGGTCCCCAGCTGGGAACCCAGCAACTGGCCGTGAGAGCAGCAAAGGTAAAGACCGCCGCCCCGCTGGCCGTGTAACCATACACGGGCTGGCCGTAGGAATAACCAAAAATCGGAAAACCATTCACATCATAGCGGGCATCCGTCCATGCTACGGATGTACTCCAGCCGGCGCCCCCCACACCCACAGACGCACTCGTGTACATGGGGTAATCATACACCACGCAGGAACTCAGGCTCAACGCCGCACCCAGCAGCACCGCCACATATCTGCCTTTCTTCATCATATTCATAACAAAATCGGACTTGTCTGTCCGTGAAGCGCAGCCGACCTGCCTTTTTATTTGAAAAGTCCGCATGATCCGGTGTTTTTTTCACTTCCAACAGATTACCCGGCAAGAAACTTCGAACTTTTTACCCCTTTCGTTGTAGTTTTACTTGACGGCACGCCCAAATTGTGTAAAATAGCGCACCGCTTTATTTTTTAACATCACCTAGAACATCTTATGTCCCGTATTTGCAACATCACATTTGCCATGCCGCACAAAGGCCGCCGCATTCATCGTTCCGGTCTTGCCAAGAAGAAGGGTGGTATCGGCCGTCACGTCACCAAGGTGGTGAACCGCACTGTTTACCCCAACCTCCAGGAAAAGCGCATCTGGGTGCCCGAACTCAACGGTGGTAAGGGTGGCTACCTCCGCATGAAGATTTCCTGCAAGGCCCTTCGCACCATCTCCAAGAACGGCGCCTACAACACGCTCAAGAAGGCCGGGATTCTCTACTAAATCCTGCTGCTTTTTTTGAACGGAGCGGCCACCCCCGGCGTCTACAAACAAAAGCCGGACCCGGAGGTGCCGCACGGCGGTTCAGAAACGAACGCGGACACCATTTGCAGGGTTTTCAACGGCCCTGCCTTTACCTTTAGAGATAAAATCACCCAAAATGACACCGCAACAGACCAAGATCGCGCTTCGTATCAACGACGACAACCTCAACCACCACCTGTGGAACAACCGCGGCGTGTGGTGGTGCCATGTGACCGTACACAAGCCCGACGCAACAGCTGAACGCCTGCGTTTCTCGCTCAAGACCCGCAACATTGAGCGCGCACGCCGTCTTCGCGACCGCATCTTTGAGGACATTCAGCGCCACTTCGGCATCGCTGCCTGAGCCTCATCCCCGAACCTTTTCTCCATCCACCCCCGGAAGCCGCTTCCGGGGGTGTTTTTTTCATTCCCGCCGCAGCCGGAAATCCACCTTCTTTCTCCCGCGCGCGAATACTGTCACGCGCGGGGGATTGACCACCGCCCCCAAATGGCGTATGATACGTGGGCATGAGCGAAGAAGAAACCAAGACAACACCCGAAGAAGAAACACCCGACACCCCGGAAACCCAGCCTGTTGAAGAACAGCACGAAGTGGACGAACTGACCAAGTGGCGCGAAATGGCCATGCGCACCGCCGCCGAATACGACAATTACCGCAAGCGCTGCGTGAAAGACCGCGAGGAATTCACAAAATACGCCAACCGCAGCCTGCTGGAAGAACTGCTCCCGGTCATCGACAATTTCGAAATGGGCATGCAGATGGCTGCCCAGCAGGGCACCGATTCCATGATGTACATCGGCATGAGCATGGTGCAGAAGCAGCTGGCCGATTTCCTGGCAGCCCAGGGCGTGGAAACCATTGAAGCCGCCCCCGGCCAGGAGTTCGACCACAACCTCCACGAAGCCATCATGAGCGAACCGAGCGACCAGCCGGAAGGCACGATTATCCGCATCCTGCGCCGCGGCTACAACCTGCGTGGCCGTCTGCTGCGCCCGGTCAACGTCGTTACCGCCGCCCCCAGAGAGGAAGAAGCGGCCACCCCTGAAGCCTGAACCTTTCATTGCCAACACCGCCATGTCACAGGATTACTATGAGGTGCTGGGCATCGACCGCAATGCCGACGATGCCACCATCAAAAAGGCCTACCGCAAGCTGGCCATGAAATACCACCCCGACCGCAACCCCGACAACAAGGAAGCGGAAGAGAAGTTCAAGGAAGTGAATGAAGCGTATTCCATTCTTTCCGACCCGGACAAAAAGAGTAAATATGATAAATTTGGTCACGCAGGCGTGGATCCCAATGCCGGCTTTGGCGGCGGCGGTGGCGGTGATGGTGTTTCTGCCGGCTTTGCATGGCAGGGCATTGACAGCGGCATTCGCGGCATCCAGCAGGGCTTGTGTGATGGCTTCTATGCCGTTAACGCCGGGCTTCTCAATGGCTTTGCCGGCGTAGACCGCGCCGTGTGCGACCTCGGCTATGCAATGAAAGATTGCTGCTGCCAGACCCAGCGAGCCATTGATGGTGTTAACTTCAACATGGCAAAGGGCTTCTGCGACGTAGGTCAGGCGATCAATATGCAGACCCGTGACATTATCGACAACGCTAATGCCAACTATCGCAGCATTATGGACTTCATGGTGCAGGAGCAGGAGCGAGGCATCACCATCAAGAGCCACGCCATACAGATG